>JALUUL010000015.1 GCA_027021385.1 Planctomycetota bacterium
CGGGCGATTCCCGAAGGATTTTCCCAGAGTCACCTCGACCCCGTTCGAGAAGGCGAGGGGGAAACTCGGATTCACCCGATCGTCGACTCCGAACCACTGGAGGTAGAACCGGGAGCCCATGAGCCCGCGGTCGGCGGGAACCTTCAGGAACATCTCGGCGCTGCCCGAGGCGTTGGATAGAGCGGGAATCAGCACATCCATGCTCGCGAGGAGGAAGCAACCCTTCAGACCGAGCGGGGCCAGGGAAAAGGGAAGCTTCAAGGCCCCCGCCGAACGGTTGCTCGAGCCGAGCGTCGCGATGACGGGGGAACCCGGCTTCGCCCCATAGAGGATCAAGGACATCGGGTTCTGTCCCCCGGGATTCGATGGAACCGCGAAGGCGCGGTTCTTTCCCGCCGGACAGGAGCTTCCGTAGAGAAGGGCCTTTCCGGGGTCGATCTTCGAACGCACGGCGTCCACGAAGTAGGAATGGACCCGATAACGGGTCTCATAGCAGTAATGGTCGATGACCAGGTAGCCGCCGATCAAGGTGTTGAGATACGGACTGTCGAAGGCCAGGCGTATCGAGAACGGCGGAGTTCCCGTCGTCGACGGAGGGAGGGAAGGGAACACGAACTTCCGCCCGCTGATCACGGTCGCAAGGGTGTTCAACGACCCGGTCCCGGGTCCGAGGAAGCGGTTCGGAAAAGTTCCGACCGTCGGAACGTAATTCCCCATGCGGACGGTCCACGTCGGGGACGTGCTCCTGCGGAGGGTCAGGTTGGGATAGACCTTTCCGTCCCTCCGGAAGGCGATCTCGGTGATCGTCTTTCCGAACGGGACCTGGGAAGCCATCAGGTCGGCGCCGATGTACTGGGAGAAGCGGATCCTGTCGAAGCCGAAGGGTCGCTGGTCCAGGGAACCGGCTTCCTGCGTGGCGTAGGCCGCGGGGACGACGGATGTCTTGGTCGTCTGAGCGGCGAGGGACGAACCGAGAACGAGAAGGGAAAAGGGAATCGAAGACTTCATGACGGGAGACTTTAAAAAAGAGGGAAGGAAACGGGGTCCACAGGATCCTAGCACGATTCAGGATCCGCGGAACATGCAAGGAACCGCAGCCGGTTCGACGGCCCGCCGGTTCATTTGAACGAGAACCTCGTGACCAGGGCCGCTCCCGGATCGACGAGGCCGTATCGGCCGTTGACGGTCTGGATCCGATTCGCCCCGTAGACGAAAGACCCCTCGAGGAGCCCCGAACCCAGGGATTTCCCGAGAACGATGTCGATTCCGTTGGAAAGCGCCAGGGGCAAGCCCGGGTTGACCCGGGAATCGATCCCGATCCATTGGGCGAAGAAGCGCCCCCCCGCGAGATTCCGGTCGTAGGGAACCTTGACGACCCATTCGACCGACCCCGAGGCGTTCGTGGGCAAGGGCAGAAGGAAATCCTGGCTCACGTAGATTGAACACCCCTTCAAGCCGAGAGGAGAGAGGTCGTAAGGGAGCTTGAGTGAACCGAAGGCGGTCTTGCTGACTCCGAGCGCGGCGACGGCGACGGAAGAGGGCATCCCCCCATGGAGGAAAAGACGGAAGGGGAGAGGGCTCCCGGGATTCGTGGGGATCGCGGAAGCCCGATTCCGGTCCATCGGGCAGGAGACCCCGAAGTTCTTCGCAGATCCGAAATCCATCCTGCTCCGGACGGCGTCCACGTAGTAGGGATAGAGGGCGCCGCGGGATTCATAACAATAGTGATCGATCGCCAGGCCGGAAGGACCCAGGTATAGGAAGGGGGTATCGAGCGGGAAGCGGATCAGGAACGGAGCCGGGGGATTCGTCGCGGGAGGCAGGGAGGGGAAGGAGACCTTTTTTCCAGCGAAGACCGTTCGAAGCGTGTTGGCCGTCGTTCCGGGTCTAAGGTAGGCGGGGGAGGGTCTCGAGATCGAGAAGAGCTGGCGGTTCCGCACCCGGAACGGAGCCTTGGATGTATCCAGGTTCCCCATCCGGATCGTCCAAGTGGGAGTCACGGTCCCCCGGGCGTTCCTGCGCCTGAGGGTCGTGGACCGGAACACGAGTCCGTCCCTCCGGTAGGAAAGGGCCGTGATCATGCTCCGCAGCGGCAACCCGCTTCCGATCAGGGATTTTCCGATCATCTGCGTGAACCGGACCCTGTCGTAGCCGAATGGACGTTGATCGAGGCCGTTCCCTTCCGTCGAGGCCTGTACTGAAGGGGCCACGGCGTACCGGACCTGAGCCGTCGAAAACCCGCAGAGAAGGAGAGTTCCGAGCAGGAAGATCGGGGACTTCATTGGAGACCTCGTTCGCGAGGGAGGGGAACGGAAGGAGGGTGGCCGGATTCCGGCACCCCGCCCAAGCTAGATGGTCCCCGAGAGGCGTCAAGTTGCACAAGGTCCGCAACTGTCCCAGGACTGCAACGTCTTTGGCCCCGGGGTCGGAGGCGGATCCCCCGCGGAACCGGCGAGGCCGTGTCGACAGCTCCGGCCGAGCGGGGTACCGTGTTCCGCCCCTTTCCGGGGCCCGCGGGGGGTTCCGGAAAGGCGAGGTCAGGAGGGCGAAATGTCCGAAACGACGCAGCCGGGCCCGGTTCCGGGTTTCACTGAAGAGGAGTGCAAAACCAAGATCGGCTTCTGCGCCCAGCTCCGGGGCGGGGTCATCATGGATGTGACGAATCCGGAACAGGCCCGGATCGCCGAGGATTCCGGAGCCGCTGCGGTCATGGCCCTCGAACGCGTTCCTGCGGACATTCGCAGGGAAGGTGGTGTCGCCCGCATGGCCGATCTCGGGATCATCAGGGAGATCCAGGAGGCGGTCAGCATTCCGGTCATGGCCAAGTGCCGGATCGGGCACTTCGTGGAGGCTCAGATCCTCCAGGCCCTGGAGGTCGATTGCATCGACGAGAGCGAGGTCCTGACCCCCGCCGACGAGGAACGCCACGTGTGGAAGCGGGATTTCCCGATCCCCTTCGTCTGCGGTTGCCGGAACCTTGGGGAGGCCCTCCGCAGGATCCACGAGGGCGCTGCGATGATCCGGACCAAAGGGGAGGCCGGTACGGGAAACATCGTGGAAGCCGTCCGTCACATGCGGGCCGTGGTCTCCGGGATCGACCAGTTGACGAAGGCCGGGGAGGAGGAACTCGAGGCGAAAGCCGCGGATTTCCGGGTCCCTCTCGAACTCGTCCGTTGGGTCGCGAGGAATGGACGCCTCCCGGTTCCCAATTTTTCGGCGGGCGGGGTCGCCACGCCCGCGGACGCCGCCTTGATGATGCAGCTCGGCGCCGAGGCCGTCTTCGTGGGATCAGGGATCTTCAAGTCCGACGATCCGGAGTCCCGGGCCCGGGCCATCGTCCAAGCAGTTACTCACTACCGCGACCCCGCGACTCTCGCGGAGGTGACGATGGGACTGAAGGGTGCGATGAAAGGCCTCGAGATCGGAAACATCCCGGACGACCAGAGGCTCGCGGATCGGGGGATCTGAACCCGGGCCCGCCCGGCCGTGCCATGTCGAAGATCGGCGTTCTCGCCCTGCAAGGGGATTTCCGGAACCATGGAGCCGCGTTCTCGAAGAGAGGGTATCGCCTCCGGGAAATCCGGAAACCAAAGGACCTCGAGGACCTCGAGGGCCTGATTCTTCCCGGAGGGGAGAGCACGACCCTCCTTCGACTCCTGGATCGGGACCCTGAACTGAAACGGGCCCTCCAGGAGGCCATCCCTGGGGTTCCGGTCCTCGCGACCTGCGCGGGACTCGTGCTCTGCGCCCGGGAGGTGAGGAACCCCAGACAGCCTTCCCTGGGATTCCTGGACCTCGTCGTGACCCGCAACGGCTATGGAAGGCAGATCCGTTCCGCCGTCGTCCCTCTCCGCGGACTCGGGGGTTTCCCGGATTGCGAAGGAGTCTTCATCCGGGCTCCGAGGATTCTCGAGATCGGACCCGAGGTCCGGGTTCTGGCGGAGAGAAACGGAGACCCCGCCCTTGTACAACAAGGGGGGATCCTCGCGGCTTGTTTCCACCCGGAACTCGAAGAGGATCACCCGGTCCTGGATCTCTTCCTCTCGAACCTGAACCAGGGAAACAGAGAATGAAACGAATCAAGGTCGTGTCGTTCGGGCTCGGCCCGATCGGGCTCCGGGCCGCCGCCCTCGCCGCCTCGAAAGACCGCCTCGAGATTGTCGGGGCCGTGGATATCGACGAGTCCTTGGTCGGGAAGGATCTGTTGGAACTCACCGGGGAAACGAGGACCTCGGGAATCCGCGTCTCTTCCGACGCCGCGGAGGTGATCCGTGGAACGAAGCCGGATGTCGTGATCCACTGCACATCCTCCTTCATTCCCGCGGTCCTCGACCAGTACCTGCTCCTCCTGGAGCACGGGGTGAACGTCGTGAGTTCGACGGAGGAGATGCTGTGGCCGACCCTCCGCCGCCCTGACCTCGCGCAAAGGATCCACGAAGCGGCGATGGGTTCAGGGGCCACGATTCTCGGCACTGGTGTGAACCCGGGTTTCGTCATGGACTTGCTGCCAGCGTTCGCGACTTCCGTCTGCCGGGACGTGAAGAAGATTTTATGCAGGCGTCATGTGGACGCCTCGAACCGGCGAGGACCCTTCCAGAAGAAGATCGGAGCGGGTCTGGAGGAGTCCGTCTTCCGGGAACTCGCCGGCGAAGGAAAGCTCGGACATATCGGGCTCCGTGAATCCGTCGCCCTTCTCGGGGCGGCTTGCGGCTTCGACCTGGACGATATCGGTCAGTCCATCGAACCCGTCCTGGCCGACCGGGACCTCGAGACCCCCCACGTCTCGGTCCAGAAGGGACAGGTCGCCGGAATCGACAACCGTGGTTGGGGAAAGAAGGATGGAGAGACGCTGGTCGAGATGGACCTGAAGATGTACGTGGGATGCCCGGAACCGCGGGACGAGGCGATCCTGGATTCGGACCCCCCGATGCACATCGTGATCCCCCGGGGAACCTTCGGGGATACGGCGACGGCCGCCATGCTCGTGTCGTGCATACCCGGGGTCGTCTCCGGCGCTCCCGGACTGAAGACGATGCTGGACCTCCCGGTTCCGCACATCCTTCGATGAGGAACCAGGCATGAACGAAGAAACCCGGGAAGGGAAGATGCACCCGCACCTTAAGAGCGCGAGAGCGAGGCTCCTGGAACTCGTGCGCGAGAAAGCCTACGTCGGAGGCCTCCGAATCACCCTGTCCTCGGGCAAGACCTCGGATTACTACGTCGACGGGAAGAAGATCACCTTGGACCCCGAGGGCCTCCACCTCTTCGCGAAACTCCTCCTCGCGGAACTCGAGTCCTATCCCGAGGTCACGGCGGTCGGGGGAATGTCGATCGGCGCCGACCCGATCGCGGCCGCGGTCTGCGCCCTCTCCCACGAGGGCCCCAGACCGATCCGCGCGTTCCTCGTCAGGAAGGAACCGAAGGGGCATGGGACCGGAAGCCTGGTGGAAGGGGAACTGGAGCCTGGAGACAAGGTCGCGGTTGTCGAGGATACGATCACGACGGGGGGAAGCAGCGAGAAGGTCTGCCGGATCCTCGAGGACATGGGGGTCGAGATCGCAGTCGTCCTCGCCCTCGTCGACCGGGAGGACCCTGACGGCGACTCTTTCCGCAGGCGCAGGAACGTGGTTCCGATCTTCCGGATCTCGGAGATCCGGGATCGGAAAGGAACGGAGGACTGAAATGACCGAGGCTCCCCTGGACCGCATCGGTCCCGCCCTGGGCCGCGTCCCGAGCGGGATCTTCCTCTGCGTCTGCAGGGCGGAGGAAAAAGTCCTCCCGTTCATAGCTTCCTGGGTTCAGCAGGCAGCGATGAATCCCCCATGCCTCACAGTGGCCGTTCAGGAGACCCGCGAGGCCCTCTCCCTCTGCGAACCCGGCAAGGGGGCCTTCACCCTCTCCCTTCTCCCCGCGGGCGCATCCCATCTGATGAAGCCCTTCTTCGGGGATTCGGGAGAGGACCCCTTCGGAGACCTAGAGACCCGTTCCAACGGCTCAGGAGGTCTCTACCTCGCCGAGGCCCTCGCATGGTTCGAATGCAGCGTCCTGGGACGAGCCCCCGCGGGCGACCACCAGGTCATCATCGGAGAGGTTCTCGAGGGAGAGATCCTCGACCCGGGGAAAGAACCCTGGATCCACCTGCGGAAGAACGGACTCCGGTATTGAAGGAATCCATGAGCACGAAAAAGGAATCGCCGGCCTGGATCTCGTCCCTCTGGCATCGGGCCGAGCCGTGGATCCTCTTCCTTTCGATCCTTCTCCTTCCATTCCTCAGGGAAGGTCGAGGGATCTGCTGGTCCGCGATTTTCGGAATCCTCCTCATCCGCTCGGTCCTGCGCTGGCGTGAGGCCTGGAAATACTTTTCCCTGGATACGATCGGGAACTTCGTCCGGAGTCTTCTCGTCCTCTGCTCCTTCGTTCTCCTCCTGTTCTTCCTCCACGGGATCGCCCCGGACTGGACCGGTTGACCCTCACTGGAACGGATCCCGGAATTCCGCTAAATCCGCGTCGTGGATCGGTCGATTCTTCGATAGGAAGGAAGATTCCGGCCCCCTTGGAATTGGAGGACCTATGCACATCCCCCGTACTCTCTGTCTTTTCTCGCTCTCCGGCCTTTTCGCCTGCAGCGGACTCGGAATCAAGGCCGACGCCGGCTACGCCCAGCTCGACCTGACGGGGAACATGGCGCTGGCTCCGACCGCCGGGGGCGTGCCCCTAGGAACCATCAAGGTCGATTTCGAAGACAACCTGGGTCTACGGGACAGCTACGGCAGCCCCTACGGGCGAGTCGAACTCGCTGCGGGCGTCGCCTCCTTCACCTTCTCCGGCCTCAACTACGACAAAAGCGGCCGCGGAACGCTGAACGCTTCCTTCGGCGACATCCCGGTCAACGCCCAGGTCCAGACGGATCTCCAGCTCACGAACCTGAAGGGCGCGATCCACTTCGATCTCCTGAACCTCGGAATCGTCCGGATCTCACCGGGTGTAGGGGTCGACTTGATGGACCTGAACATGGATGTCACCGCCGTCGCCGGGCCGGGACTCGGCACGACGGAATCCCTCGACGTCATCGCTCCGATCCCGATCGCATTCGTGCAGGGAGAGGTGGACCTCGGACCCGTTTCCGGGACCCTCGACGTCGGAGGGATCAAGGTGAACCTCAAGGACTTCACGAATTCCAATGACACCGCGGACGTTACGTTCTGGGATGTCGAGGCCCTCCTCCGCTGGAGCCCCATTCCAAAGCTCGAAGTCTTCGGGGGATACCGTTGGATCCATCTGGAAGGCGACGGAAAGGCCAGCGGACAGGACTTCGCGGCGAACCTCGATCTGAGGGGATTCATCCTGGGAGGAGGGATCTACTTCTGAGTCTATGGGCTCATTCCTGTCGCAATCTTTCCCCAACCTGGAGCCTCCCCGTCCCCCCGCAAAGGTCGGCTGCTATCTCCTCCGCCTCTCTACTCGTTTCAGGACCCATGACGACGAACATCTCCACGGAGAGAGGGTATTTTCGATCCACGATCGACGCATTACTCGGGAAGATCCCGTCGACGGCGAGAACCCTGCATCCCATGTCCTCCACCCTCCCGATGACCTGATAGGGAAGGAGTGCGATCGAGAACGGGTTCTTCCGCAAGGACTCGAAAACCATCGAGAGAAGAGAAATGTTCTTGAGGTTTTCGGGAACGGATCTTCCCGGGAACAGCCTCCTCTCGATGAGAACCGTGGAGGGATGATCCGCGGCCAAGGTCAGGATCTCGTTCCGCCCTTCTCCCTTTCCGATTCCTTCCACTCGTCCGGCCCACAAGTCGAACAGAGCTTCCCTAGAAACCTGAAAGACCTTCGAGGAACGGTTCATCACCGCAATGACCGCCAGGTAACCGAGGTGCCTCGCCCTCAACCCCCTGAGGCGATCCCTATGAGTCAAAGGAAGGCTCGTGACTCCGAGATCCAGCTTCCCGGCCTTCAAGAGGGACAGGATCCTCTCGTGGGGACTCGGGACCGTGAGGATTCGAATATCGGGATGTCTGGACTCCAGACCATTCCGTATTCCCCCCTGACCGATGAAGGAGTGGACCGCATCCAGACCGATCCTGACCGTTTTCTTCTTCTCCCCGGGATCCCGGACGGCCGCAACGGGGCGGACCCGCTCGGATCCCATCCCATTCCCTCCGGCGACGATCCGCTCGACCCCTCCTCCGAGGGGAATCCGCTCGCTCAACACCGCCAGGACCTCCGGAGGCGGGGATTCCACGGACACCGGATCTCCCTGGAAGGCCATCAAGCCTCCCGTCCCTATGATCAGGAGAACCCCCGTGACGACGGCAGGCCCTCTCGTCCCCCACTCTCTCATACATCCCCCCGGGAATCTTCTCGTCCGATCTATCGACAACCGCCGGTCGAGGAGTGAGACGGATGTCGGAAAAAACGACAGGGAGGCCGGATTTCGTTGCGGACTACGACAGAACCCCCAAGATCTGGTCAGGGAATGCATCGAAATCCTGCGCGTGGCATGGGGATTTCCCCCGGAGCCGAGAGTGGAAAAGAAACTATTATCTTGTAATACGTATATGTATTGGTTTGAGGAGGTGGATCACCCATCCCTCATTCCCGACCCCACCCTCGGAAACTCCCCGGGATAAAAGTGTTAATAATATATGGAAGCGGTTACATAGCAGTGATTTAAGAAAGCCGGAGGGGTCAGGGCTCCGCATTCCGAGTGGGTCGAAGAATTCGAAAAGGGAAAGAGAGAAGGCTAAGATGCCCCTCTCATCCACCTCCCGGCGCAGGGTCCGGGAACGGATGAACAGCCCCAGGGGGAAAGAACGATGAAGATTCTCTGCGACCGGACCGCCTTGTGCGAGGCCCTCTCTCCGATCCTGCCGGCGATTCCGACCAAGGAGCCGCCGAAACCGGCCTGCAAGAATCTCCACATGGAGGCGGAAGGGGAGCGCTTGATCCTCGAGGGGACGAATCTCGAGCTGGCGATCACCTCGCAAATCGACTCGGTGAAGGTCGAGAGCCCGGGGGAAGTCCTCGTTCCCGCCAGGCCGTTCTATTCCCTTCTGACGGAGATCAACGATCCGACCCTCGAACTCGTCCTCGAGGATGGGAATCTCCTCGTTCCGACGGGTTCGGGCGAATACCGGATCGTCGTCTCCGACGCGGATTTCCCGGAGATCACCTTCGAATCCGAAGCCAAGGGAATCGAGATTCCGGTCGAGATCCTGAATAGGCTGTTCCAGTCCACGGAATACGCCTGCGCAAAGGAAGCTTCGAGGTATGCGATGAACGGGGTTCTCCTGCGGATCCGCGAGGGGAAGCTGACCTTCGTCGGCACGGACGGCAGGCGTCTTGCGATGGCCTCGGAGTCCCTTCCCGAGGTTCCGGAGACGCTCGGCGCGGAAGCCCTTCTTCCTCACACATGCCTCGGGTCTGCCTTGAGGTCCATTACCTCTCTCGGAGGGGAGTCCGCGACCCTGTTCTTTGGAGAGTCTTATGTTTGTTTCTCGAGCGGCCGAACGAAGGTTTCGGTCCAGATGATCCGCGGCACATTTCCGGATTTCGATTCCGTCATCCCTCAAGACATGAGCAACAAGGTCGAGATCCAGAAGTCCCTCCTGGAAAGCGCTCTCAGGAGGGTCTCGGTCTTCTGCGAGGACATGGATCCCGCGGTCAGGATCGAGTTCGACGGAACACGCGCCGTCTTCTCCTCGGAGTCCAGCGAGGTCGGTTCCGGAAACGCGTCCGTCGATGTGGAACTCTCGGGCGGGGGAGGAAAAATCGTCTTCAATCCGCGCTTCATCCTGGACGCCGTGAAGACTTGTCATCAGGACCAGGTTCATTTCGAGTTCGAGGACGGGAATTCGCCGGGGAAGTTCCTGCTCGGAGAGCAGTACGTGTATGTCCTGATGCCGATCACCGGGAAGACATGAGTCGCCCCGGATGACCGAGAGGGAACCAGGAGCAAAGGATTCGGGGGATCTCGAGGGTTTCCGCGCGAACCTGGTAAGGATCCTCCGAAAGGCGCGCCCGGACCGCGGGCTTCCCGAGGAGATCTTCAACGAATGTATCGAAGAGGTCTTCGGGTCCTGTCTTTCGAAGAGTCTCTTGGATTGGAGATATGGAAGAGGCGTCCTTCATCTGGTCCTGCGGAGTCACGCGGCCTGCAGCGACGCGAGCTTCCACCTCGAGGAGTTGCGCCGGCGCATCAACGCCCGGTTGGAGGAGGCCATGGAGAAGGAAACATCAAGGCCGGCGCGCACCGGGAGGACGAGGGCGTGGGTGCGGCGCATCCGTATGGAAACCGGAACCGCTTGAGGGGGTTCGATGAGTGACATGTCCAACGGCGGAAACACATACGACGCATCCTCCATCCAGGTCCTCGAGGGACTGGAGGCCGTGCGCAAGAGACCGTCGATGTACATCGGGGACGTCTCTTCCGCGGGGCTCCACCACCTGATCTGGGAAGTCGTCGACAACTCGGTGGACGAGGCCCTTCAAGGCCGGTGTAGTCTGATCCAGGTCACGATCCACAAGGATGGATCCTGTTCCGTTCTCGATGACGGGGCGGGGATTCCCACCGGACTCCATCCGAAACTCGGAGTTCCGGCCTTGGAAGTGATTCTCACCAAGCTCCACGCTGGAGGAAAATTCGACAAGGGGAGCTACAAGGTCTCGGGAGGACTGCACGGAGTCGGAGTCTCCGTCGTGAACGCTCTTTCTGAATGGCTGGAGGTCGAGGTCTACCGGGAAGGGAAAGCGTTTAGGCAGACATTCGCCCGAGGAGTGAAAACCTGTGAGATCGAGGTCCTCGGTCCGTCCGACAAGACAGGGACCCTGATCTGCTTCAAGCCGGACCCGGAAGTGTTCGAGACCACGGAGTTCCAGTGGCCCGTCGTGCATAAGAGGCTCCGCGAACTCGCGTATCTCATGGGGACCTGCGGCCTCAGGATCCAGGTCCGGGACGAGAGGACGGGCCAGTCCGACGATCTTCACCATCCAGGCGGACTCGTGGATTTCGTGCAGGACGTCAACAAGGGCAAGAATCCGATCCACGAGGACCCGATCTATATCGCCAAGACACACGAGGATCCGGACAGCGGAACGACCTACGAAGTGGAGTGCGCGCTCCAGTATCACGACGGATACAACGAGAACATCTTCACCTTCGTGAACAACATCCATACGCATGAAGGGGGGACGCACCTGAGCGGCTTCAAGTCCGCCTTGACCAGGTCCCTGAACCAATTCGCCAAGAACGCGAATCTTCTCCGGGACAAGGAGAAGTCACCCTCCGGCGAGGATTTGAGGGAAGGTTTGACCGCCGTCCTCTCCGTCAAGGTTCCCGAACCCAAGTTCGAAAGCCAGACGAAGATCAGGTTGGGCAATCGGGAAGTGGAGGGAATCGTCAACGCCTCCATAGGCGAGGGCCTCCGTGTCTGGCTGGAGGAACACCCGAAGCTGGGAGCCGCGATCTTCAACAAGGCTCTGGACGCGGCCAGAGCCAGGGAAGCGGCCCGGAGAGCGAGGGAACAGGTCCGGAGGAAGTCCGCGATGGAGTCTTCCTCCCTTCCCTTCAAGTTGGCGGACTGTCACAAGGGCACTCCTCGGGAACGTGCCGAGCTATTCCTCGTCGAGGGGGATTCAGCGGGGGGTTCCGCGATCACGGGGCGCGCGGGGTTCCAGGCCATCCTCCCGCTCAGAGGGAAGATCCTCAACGTGGAGAAGGCCCCTGTGCACAAGGTCGTCGATCACAAGGAGATCGAGGCCATCGTCGCCGCGATCGGAACGGGTTTCATCGGCGACGAGTTCGACGAAGCCAAGCTTCGCTATCACAAGATCATCATCATGACCGACGCGGATGTAGACGGGAGTCACATCCGTACCCTCCTGCTGACCTTCTTCTATCGGAAGATGCCGGAGCTGGTCAAACGCGGCTACATCTACGTGGCGCAGCCCCCTCTCTATCTCGTCAAGAAGGGAAAGACCCAGAGATATGTCCATGACGAGAGAGGCCTACAGAGCGTCCTGATCGAGATGGGGATCAAGAACATCGTGCTTCGCTGCGGGGAAGCCGCGCTCGAGGGGGTAGAACTCAAGGAAGGTCTCCAGAGACTCCAGAGGATCCGGGATCTTCTCCCCGGAGGGATGGCGGAGGTTCCCAGAGGGTTGGCAAAGCTCGTGACGGCTCTTCGGTCGAAACCCGAACGGCCGACGCACAGGATCAGCATGATCTCGGAGAGGATGAGGATCTCCTCGATCGCCCGGAACTCGGGGGAAGAAGAGGGCTTCTTCCTATGGGGGGGAGAGAACGAACTTCAGGAGCTCCTTTCGAGGGCGAGAAGGGAGATCCCGGATCTCGTCGTCTCCTTCGTGGGAGATGGAGCGGATCGCCCGGATCTCGTCGTCCGGAGCCTCCATTACAGCGAGCAATTGTTCGATGAGATCGCCTGGTTCGAGGATAGGGGAATCGATCTCGCCCTTCTCGACGGGAACGGCGGCGATTCGCAGGTACGGATCAAGCACGGGAACAAGGAGATCCGACCGAACGGACTGTCCCAGATCCTTGAGGGTGTGAAGCGGTTCGCGAAGGACGATGTCGACGTCCAGCGCTTCAAGGGTCTCGGGGAGATGGAGGCCTCGCAGCTCTGGGAGTCGACGATGGATCCCGAGCGCAGAGTTCTGTTTCGTGTCGAACTCTCCGATGCGATGGAGGCAGACAACCTCTTCACGGTCCTGATGGGATCCCTGGTCGAACCGCGACGGAAGTTCATCCAGGACCACGCCCTGGAGGTCTCGGAACTCGATGTCTGAATCGAGTCGGATCCCCCTTCCCAAGGAAGGATGAATCGCGGAGAGGCGGGGTCGGTCTCGATCCCGCGTCAAGTGGTTTCCTTCCGGGTGCCGATAGACGGTGCATGAAGGGTTTGGAGAGAATCACCACGGTCAGACTGGCGGAGGTCATCTCCGAGTCGGGGCTGGTCCAGACGGACCAGATCACCGAGGCCCTGTACCAGCAGGACAGCACGGGTCTGCCTTTCATCGATTTCCTTGTCGACACGGGCGTCGTCTCGGAATGGGATCTGGCGAAGCAGGTCGTGGACCACTTCCAGATTCCCTTCCTCGTGGCGACGAACCTCGAGATCGAGGATCAGGTCGTCAAGAGTCTCCCCGAGGATTTCGTGTTCAAGCACAGCATCCTTCCATTCGCGAGTATCGGGAAGGTCCTGAACGTGATGATGCCGGTCTTCACCCCCTACAAGGTCCTGGTTGAGGCCTCGGAGAAGTCCGGCCTCGATGTGTTTCCGTTCGTGGGGCTCGGAAGCGAGAACCGGAAGGTCCTGTTCCGAGTCTACCCGGAACACCCGAAGGAGGAGCCGGCCGGGGTCGCCCCTCAGAAGATCGAGCAGGACAGCTCCTGGGAGAGTGTCTTCGACCTCGGGGACGAGGAAGTCCACAGGGCTCTCCCGGAGTCGGAGTGAGAGACTCCAGGGGCTCCCGGGCACCGTTGCCCGGGCCGCGGGGATGGTTTAGCGTCCCCGGTTCCCGGGGCCCTTAGCTCAATTGGTTAGAGCCGCCGGCTCATACCCGGCTGGTTGCAGGTTCGAGTCCTGCAGGGCCTACCAGAAGCGCCGGGGCCTCACGGCGAAATCCGGAAAGGCGGCCGCCCCCCCTGGCGGTCCTGGAATCCCCCGCTACAATCTTCCGCTTCCTTTGCCCGGACCGGAGTCCTCGGCTCCGATTCGGGGCTTTGAAAGGTCGAAGTCCACATTGCAGGAGGAATCCGTTGGAGTTCGAGGAAGAGTTCTTCGCGTCTCCGGCGAGGGAAGGGGGTTTCGGGCGCTGCGGCGGTCGTGAGCTGAAGACCCGCATGGAGCGGCATATTTGCGACAAGCTTTCGATGTCCGGGGTCCCCCACTCTCACCGCCCCCGTCGATTCGAGATCAAACTCCAAGGGGACCGAGTCGCCTCTTACTCGCCGAGCATCGTGCTCCGCGGGCGAGGAAGGGAGGGCAAGACTTCGGTCATCGAAGTCTTGGCTTCGGCGGAAGGATCCCACGCGGAAAAGATCAAGGCCTTCCATTCGATCTACAACCAGGATTTCTACGTGATGCTGATCGCCCCGGAGGAGGTCTTGAAGGAGGTCGACTCGGGGAGCATCGATGCGGGGATCCCCCCTTCCGAAATCGACGATCTTGTCAACCGCCTGGTCGAATGACGATGTGCGGCGAGTCCCTTCCCGTTCTCCTCCATCCCCTCCCTCCCCGAAGATGTCGATGACCGAGTCTAGCACGGCCCTCTCCCTGACCGCCCTGATCCAACGACCGGAAGAACTGGAAGCTGCCTGGCTGGAACGCATCGAGGAAGCGCGGCCCCTGGAGCCCCTTCTCGAACTCCTCCAAACGCTGGCCGCGAACGGTAATCCAGGGCAAGCCGATACCTTCGGGGGGATGTTGATGGAGTCCCTCGCGGGCTCCGGCCGGGACCGAGAACTCTTTCAGGTCTGCCGGGTTCTCGTCGAGGCATGCGGCCCGACCCTATCCCCCTCTCCGGATTTCTGCGCCCGGGCCGTGAAGGCGAAGTTCGGGACCGAACCCTGGTTCGAGGGATTGGCGCGGAAGCTCGGATTCGACGGCGAGAAACTGGACTGGCAGGGTTTCCAGACGCTCCTCTCGTGGAGGTCCTTCCTGCCCGGCCACGTGTTGATGCACCGTTCGGGTTGGGGGGAAGGCCTGGTCACGAGCTACGATCCCGACACCGAGGAACTCGACATCTCCTTCTCTTCCGGGATCGACCGCAGGATCCCGTGGAGAACGGCCCTCGAGACGATGAAGCCCCTGCCGGATTGGGATGTCCGAGCCATGAGGCTGACGGACCCCGAGAGACTCGCCGAACTCGTGAAGAAAGAGCCTCTGACGATTCTGCGAAGGGCTTTGACCAGTCTTCGTGGGAAGGCCACCTCGACGGTTCTCAAGGAGTTTCTGGTCGACAAGGTCGTGCCTGCGAAGAGCTGGAACACCTTCTGGAAACACGCCAAGAAGGCCGCCATCGAGGACCCCCGGATCGCGGTCGAGGGTTCGAAGGCCCGCCCGATGCTGACCCTGAGGAAAAAGGCGCTGACCTTGGCGGAGGAGGCGCGACAGGCCCTGCGTCACCAGAAGGACGCAATTGCGGCGATCCGCGGATTTCGAACCTGGTTGGAGAGGGCCACGCGCGAGGAGGATCGGAGGGCTCTCGGCTCCCTCGTGTTCGAACTACTGGCGCCTCGTGTGGAGAAGGTCGGGTCCCAGGTGGAGCGGCTCGCGATCCTTCTTTTCCTCGAGGAACTCGATCTCCTCGAGGAGGACCCCATTCCCGGGATTCTCGCGGGTCTGTTCGGAGGGGAGAGCGTCGAGTCCTTTGAGGTTCTCGGTGTGATCGAGGACCCCAGGCTCCTCCGGAACGCGGTCGCAAGGTTGCCGGAGGCCCTGGGGGAGGACTGGGCGGAGAAGGTCACGGAGGGTCTTCGGGATTTTCCAAGGGAAGCCCTCGATTCAGCGGTCGCCCTGCTCGAGAGTTCCGGAAGAAAGGACCTCCTGGTCCGGGCTTTCGAAGAAGCCGCTCCCTTTCCGAGAAAGCACGCGGCCCTCCTCCACGAACTCCTGAGGGTATGGGCCGAGGGTGGAATGACCGGGGCCCCGAGGCTTCCCGACAAGGAGGTCGTCTGCCGGGTCGCCCTCCATTGCCTCCGGGCAGTCTGCGAGGAAAAGGCGGGGCCGGAGAGATCGCGGCTCATGGGTCGCATGCAGACCTTGCTCCTCGGTAGGAAGGGTATCCTTCCCGAACTTCTGGATTCGGTGGACCGCTCAACGATCGCGACGGCGAGGAGGATCGGGCTCCGGGCCGGAGATCAATACCCGCCGAAAGTCCAGGAACTCGTGGAGAAAGTAGGCAGGAAACGGTTCCCCGATCTCTTCGATGAGACCTCTCCCATGGCCTTCTGGGAGGACGATTCGAGGATCTGGACGACGGCGGAGGGCCTTTCCGCGATCCGAGAGGAGTTCCGGATCCTCAAGGAAGAGAAGATTCCGGAGAACTCGAAAGCCATCGGGCAGGCGGCTTCTCTCGGCGATCTCTCGGAAAACGCCGAGTGGGAGGCTGCGATGGAGGAGCAGCGGAACTTGACCGACAAGGCCTCGCAACTCGAAGCCCTGATCAAGAAAGCTCGAATCCTCTCCCCCGAACTCGTTCCTTCTGGAATGGCCGCGCCGGGGACCCTGATAGGTATCCTCGACCTGGACACGGGGGAGCGGCGAAGCGTGCGCCTTCTCGGACCCTGGGACGAGGTCCATGGAGAAGACGTCGTCAGCTATCTCGCTCCCTATGGTGCCGCGCTATGCGGGGCCAAGGTCGGGGAGGAAGTGACCGTGACCCTGCCTTCCGGTTCGAAACACCTGCGGATCGAGTCCATCGAGGTCCTTTGACCTCCTTGGCTTCGCTCCCCTGCCGCACGGGGAGTCGGAAGGGGTAGGGAAACGGAATCAGCGACCTCCCCGGACCAGCTTGCCGAGATGGTCGCGCAGCTCCTGTTCCCTCTTCACGAGGACCTTTTCCATTCCCTGTAGGACCTTGCGGATCCCCTTCCGTTTTCGAACCGCGGTCCGGACCTTCTCCCAGGCCTTCCGAAGCTTCTTGTCTTCCTCCTTCTGCAGGTAGGAGAGCATGATTCCGGCCTGGTAGATGTTCCAGTCGGTTTCCTGACTGCTCTGATCGGGGCTGATCGCGAAGTTCTTGAAGAAGGATTTGAGGTTTCGGATCCCGCCCTTCGCGAGATATTGCCTGCCGAAGTGCTGGGCGCTCGCTCGGTTGCTCCATCGTTCGAGGTAGGCTCCGAAGGCCGTGTAGATCCAGTTGGTGCGAGAGAGCTTGTCGTCGACGAGGAGCATATGAGCGACTCCGAGTCCGGCGGCGTGCTTGAGGTAGTAGGGTCCCCAGTTCTTCTCTCCGAGATAGGCCGCGATCGGAGCCCCGTCTTGGCCCGCGGCGCGGAAGGCCCCGTACGCCGAGAATCCCGTGTCGTCGTATTGGGCTCCGAAATCTTGGTAGGCCGCTTGGTCCAGGAACCCGAAGATCGTCACTCGGCGCGGAAGAGGCAAGCCCGGGGGGTAGAGGAGGTTCTTGATGATCGTGATCTGGGTTTCCCCGTCGTTGGCCCATTCCTTGGCCTTGTCCAGGGGGGCCGTTGTCACGATGCGGATGTTTTCCGTCTGCACGACCCAGGGCCGTTCCCAGGTCGAATGCGCCTTGTTCGCCTCCTCCTTTGTGACCCAGGACCCTTGCACGGGGAACTTCCCGGACTCCGCTCGTTCCAGGTCTTCCTTTTTGATCCACACCCCCGTGTCGGGGTGAGGCACCAGGCCCTCCTTGTACTTCAGGTAATCCGGTCTACGGACCCACTTCCCTTCGTAGCGGAGGAGTCCCATCTTCAGGAACTCGAGGTCTTCCTTCTTGACCCAGACCCCATCGTGCTTGACGTAGCCCTTCCTCCTGTATTCGGCTTCCTCGGCCTTCTTCTTTTCCGCCTCGAAACGCTCCTTCTTGAACCACTTGTCCTTCCACTTGACATACCCGAGAGCTTTCCGCGCCTCTTCGTGATCGGGATCAGCCTTGAGGACCTTGTGGAGGATCCTCTTGAAGTCGAGATCCAGACCCTTCCGTTTGGCCCACAGGGCCGCGGCGTAGAGGGCGTCCCCATCCTTAGGGTCGATGCCCGCGACCCTTGCCGCGAGCTGACGGCGGAGTTCCTTCTTGCCTTGCAGGGAAGGAATCGGGGTTTCGGCGGGGAGACGGGGGGCGCCGTTCGAGACGACCAGAAGCCCGGTGAGAGCCAAGGCGACGAACATTGATGAGCCTCCAAGAGCTGGGGAATCGAGGGGACCGAGGGGCTATGATACGGAGCCTCGGGAACGGGTGAGCCTCAAAGCCCCCGAAACCCTCGCACTTCTGCCCGTGGGAGCACCGACGATGCCGAGTCTCCGACTGATCTTCTGCCTCCTCTGGGGGCTTTCCCTGGGCGCTTCCTGCAGCATCGAGCGCTCCTTCCGAGGTCCCGAGGCGGACGGGTCCGAGATGATCACCCCCCGCCAGTTCCCCGATCTCCCGGTTCCCAGGGATTACAAGCTTCTTTCCTCGACGAAGCGGAGCTGGTCCTTCCAGCGGGGAAAATTCCGGACTGGGAATCTCGTCTATCGGGGGTCTCTGGCCATCGAGAGGCTTCGGAAGTTCCTCCTGGATCGGCTTCCGGTCCATGGTTGGGATCTCCAGGACGAGAGCCGGCCGACGAGGGAGCGATTCCGCCAGAACTGGATCAGCAAGAAGGATCAGGAAGTTCTCTACGTACTCCAGGTCGAAGTGAAGGACGAGGGAAGGTCGAGCCTTCTTCGATACGATCTCAGGACGAGCAGGCGGCCGACCGTCGAGCCGAGCGCCGGAGGGGCGGCTTCCGCCCCCTCGGCAGAGGAAGGGTTCTCGGAGGCCGTGTTCCGGAAGTAGACAGGGGTTGGGGGCCGAAACCCTAGGCCCTGGGGGCCACGGGCTTTGCGCCCTTCCTGGTCTCCCGCCCCCTTCCCGGGTATAGTCCGGCGCCTTTCTCCGGGCTCAGCCGCCCTTCCCGGCCCGAGAGGAGACTCCTCCCGGTCCTGGAGTCCTTCCGTTCCGGACGAGAGACCGAGATGTCCGCACAGCAACAGGCTCCCGAGCAAGCCCCGATCCCCGGGCAGATCACGACCCCCAATCCGATCGAGATCTTCTGGGAGCGATACAAGAGACCCATTCAGGCTCTGGGTTGGATCCTGCTCCTGGCGATTGCCGCCTACTACGCTGTCCAGTACTGGAACCGCCTGGAGCGGAACAAGACCTGGAACGCCTTCATCGAGGCGACGCGGATCGACGAGGCCTTCAAGGTCGATTCGGATCTCGCCTCCTTCCTTCCCCCTGATCCGGTTGCGCATCTCGACAAAATCGACGAAGCGGAGGCGGAGAGTAAGGCGGATTCCCTGGACGGGGCGGCCGGGGTCTGGATCCGGTGGACCTTGGCCTGCAAGGCCGCGAAGGAAGGGAAGGTCGCGAGGGTCGAGGCCTTGCTCTCGAAGATGAAGCAGAGCCCTTTCGCGGCACCCTATTTCCGCAAGATGGACTGGCCGCCGGTATTCGTTCCCAAGTCGGATTCCGAGGAAGCAAAGAAGGATTCAGCAAGGCCCACCCAGGAACCGCCCCGCGAACCCAAGCCCACCAGCCTGGCTTCCCAGCTTCTCCACCATGCGAAAAAGAATGCGGAGTTTCGGCGGGACCACCCGGAGTTGTTCGCCCCTCCGGAACCTGATAGCAAGAAAACAATCGTCTTCGAAACCACCGCTGGAACCTTCAAGGTCAAGCTCTATGAGGACCGGGCCCCCAAGCATTCCAAGAACTTCATCGAAAAGTGCAAGTCCGGTTTTTACAAGGGGTTGCGGTTTCATAAGGTTCAGCACCCGAAGGTTTTCGGGCTACCTCAGTTCGACCTTGCGGGGATGACCTGGCTCGGGAACCCGTCCTCGAAGGAGGAGGACAAGGGGAAATGGGCCGAGGACTACGCCTCGGCCGAAACCGTCGAGCACGAAGATTCCGGCTTGAGTCATTTCCCCTTCATGCTCGCAGCGGAGAGAAAACCGGACCGCTTGGGGAGTGATTCCGAGGTCGTTTACTTTACGACGACCGATGCGTCGGCAAGCCGTGACGGTTCCAATGTCGTGTTCGGCCGGGTCGTCGAGGGCAAGAAGGTCCTACGGGCCATCGTCGAGGGCGAACTCTCCTCGACCACCGAAGAGAACCAGGGGGTGGGGAAGCCGAAGGTCCCGGTCAAGGTTCTCTCCGTGAAGGTCGTGGATTGAACCCTGCCGGGGACTATGCGTCGGTTTCTTTGCGCATCCCCTTCTCCTGGATCCTCTTCTCGAGAAGTTCCTGTTCGGAGGGGTGCACCTCCAGGCTCATCAAGAGTTCGAACACACGGTGGAACTCCTTCTTGTTGGGGAGTTCGAGTGTGATCCTTCCTCCCCTCTTTCCGGAAACACCGGCCTGAACTCTCACTCTGCACCCCAGGATCCGAAGCAAGGTTTCTTCCATGTCTCGAATCCAGGGGGCTCGCTCCTCTTTTTTTCTCCCCTTGGCGCCCCCCCCTTTTTCGCGCTTTCGGGAAGAGACGAGCTTTTCCGAACTACGGACGGAAAGCCCTTCGGCCAGAATCTGACGAGCCAAGGGCAGTCGATCGGCCGGATCGGCGCTGAGCAGGGCGCGGGCATGCCCCATGGTCAAGCGGCCCTTTTCGACCTGGCTCTGTACCTCAGGCGGAAGATCCAGGAGTCGGAGATAATTCGTTACGGAGGAGCGTTGAAGGCCGACTTCCTCTGCGATTTTCGCCTGAGATGAGCCCGTATGCTTCATGAGGGAATCGAAGGAGCGGGCCTTCTCGATGGCGTTGAGATCGGTCCGCTGGACGTTTTCCACGAGAGCGAGAACCTGCATTTCCCAGTCGTCCGCTTCATGAACGACCGCCGGGATCTCTTCCAGCCCGGCTCTTCGAGCTGCCCGCACCCTTCTTTCCCCGGCGATCAGTTGGAACTCTTCGCCATTCCTGCGGACGAGGACGGGTTGGAGAACACCCGATTGCCGGATCGAAGCCGCCAGTCGGTCCAGATCTTCCTCCTTCCAATCGGACCGGGGCTGAAATGGATTGGGACGGATCCTGTCGAGAGGGATCGATAGGCTCCCGCTGGCTTCGTGGTCGGTGCCTTCGACTCCATCGAGAGGTTCGTGTTCTTGATCCCCGGGCTCCATTCCTGCTCCTTCGGAAAGGAGGAAGCGGAGACCTCTACCCAGTTTGCGCCCAGCCATCGATGACCTCCCTGATAAGATTCGCATAGGCCGTGCAGCCCATCGAGCGCGGGTGATGTTGAAACAGCGAGAGGCCGTAACTCGAGGCCTCCGAGAACAAGGGATCCCTGGGAATCTTGGTCTTGCACAGGGATTCCGGAAACAGATTCCGAACTTCCTCGACGACTTCCTTGTGAAGGGGTTTCTCCTCTTCGTACATGACGGGCAGGATGTGCAAGCCGGCCTGGATCGAAGTGCGGGACTTCTCGAAGAGGTGGAGCATCTGGGCGAGCCCCTGCATCGAGAGAAACTCACATTGGAGAGGGACGCAAACATCCGTGGCTGCTGCAATGGCTTGGGGAGTCCACGACCCCAGGCTCGGAGCACAGTCGAAGATCATCGGGCCCTCTCGGGGCGGTCTCTGGCAGAGTTCCCGGAGAGCCTCGGAACTGGGAGGGCCTTTCGGCCGGAGGATCAGAACCCCTTCCTCGGAGACGTAAGAATCCCATATCGATTGAAGATTGGAATCCCTGTGAACTTCGCAACCCCTTTTTTGGCAAAGGGATGCGTTGAGTTGAGGGTCTAGGTCGACGAGTGTTGGCGCTTTTCCGGAGAGTTGGAAGCCGACAGCGAGATGCACGGCTGTCGTTGTCTTTCCCACTCCCCCCTTCTGGTTGGTGCAGGCGATTCTCGGCCTGACCTGGATTGAACTCTTCCCTTTGGTCAACATCCCCGGGAAGCATGCTAGCTTTCGTCCTTGAAGATCCAAGGGGTTTCGAGTGAGCCCCCCCACCATCCGGGCCCTGAGGGCCCTCCTTTCTACTTCTTTCATGCAGGCCTTCAGGGATCCGATTCTCTGGGGGCTTTCCCTGGCCCTCCTCCTGTTTTCCCTCTGGTGGGGTTTCTTCTCCTACTCAGGAGGACCATTCCTTCCTCGAGGTTTCGATCTTCAATGGTCCTTCCTGGGTTGTCTGTTTTGGCTCCTCCTTCGCTTTCCGAGTGCCTATGAGGGAGAGATGCATGCTCCGGGATGGTCCAGGTGGCAGGATTGGGCGTCCATCGGGTCTGTGGTGTCAGGATTCGGAGTCCTGTATCTCCCCTTGAAGATCGAGCAGCTCGTATTCGTGGGTGTGCAGAAGGATCTGGTGTTCCACGTGGAACTTCTGCGGTTCTTTGCTGTCTTGGTCCTTCTCGCTTTCTCCTCCCTCCTTGCCGTTCGCTCCTCGAGCCGAAAGACATGGTTCTGGATTGTTGGGTTCGCCATTCTTTCCGATGTCCTATACGAGGTGTATCCGGGTTGGCGGCTGTTTCCGGTTTCCTTGGGTGTCGTCTTGGTGCTGGGGCTCATCTTTTGGAAAAGGATCCCTTTGGAAAGGGAGTAGGCGATGAAAGTCGCGATTCTGGGTGATATTCATGGAAACCGCGAGGCCCTTGAAGCGGTACTCCGGGAGGTTGAGATCTGGGGGGCCGAGAGAATCCTCCAGGTTGGTGATCTTGTGGGGTATGGCCCAGACCCTCAATGGGTAATCGATAGGGTGCGAGACCTCGAGGCCATGGTCTGCTTGGGGAACCACGATGCAGCAGTAGTTGGTCTGATCCGTGAGGAAAGTTTCAACCCCTATGCACGTGCAGCAATTCGCTGGACCCGTTCTTCCCTGAGCAAGGAGGCTCTCGATTATCTGGGTCAACTACCGATCCAGATGCATTTTCCGGAAATCGATACCCAGATGGTCCATGGGTCCCTTTGTCAACCCGAGTCCTTCGATTACGTGTATTCTCAGGTCGCTGCCGAACGGAGTTTGGATTTCCAGACCGCAGGTGTTTGTTTTGTCGGGCATACACACCTCCCTTGCCTTTACAGCCAGAGAACCGGGGAGGAGGCCCAGTTCAATCCTGCCTTCGAAGAGGGGAGGGTTTGTATCCGTCCCCCCAAGGAAAGGTGGCTTGTGAACGTGGGGAGCGTGGGGCAGCCAAGAGACCAGGATACGAGAGCCGCCTGGGTCCGCTGGGAGACCGGGGAAAACGAAATCCGTCTCGAGCGGGTCCTTTATGATTTTTCCCAAACTCAGGAAAAGATTCTTTCCCTGGGTCTTCCCAAGATTCTCGCGGAACGCCTTTCCCATGGATTATAGTTCAGGTTCCACGTGGAACCCGAGCCTGAGAGGGGGAAAGGAACCTCATAAGCCAGGAATCTGCAACGGGAATGGCCTCCTCACTCAGGCGGAGAGTATCCTCCTCAAGGAGAAGGTGGCCGGCTTCTCTGCCTTCCTGAATCAGTTGTCCGTATGTCAGAAGGATCGGGATCCCAAATCGAGCTTCCAGTTCTTTCAGGGAGACCCCTTGATCCATCCGGAGTCCCAGCCAAAGAGCTTCTCCGCATCGGGTTCTCTCTGAAAGAAACTCGGCTTGAGCTTCCGGGCATCCACTTTCCCGGATGGAAGAGAGGTAGAGGGGGAGGGCTTTGTGGTTCGTGGCTCGCCAACCATCTCGATGCTTCGAAGCTCCCGGGCCGATCCCCAGGTAGTTCCCCGCTCTCCAGTAGTTGACATTGTGCAGGCACCAGGCCCCTCTCTTTGCAAAGTTGCTGATTTCGTATGGAATATAGTCGTTATCTCGTAGGTATTCCCTTGTTGACAAGAGCTGCGATACGCAGACTTCTTCCTCCGGAGCCGGAATCCTCTCCTCATGGAGAGCTTTGTGGAGCGGGGTTCCCTTCTCGAAGCTGAGCTGGTAGCAGGACAGGTGGTCAGGGTGAAAGCCGAGCGCCGTCCGGAGGTCCTCGGCCCAGGTCTCGCGGTCCTCTCCGGGGATTCCGAAGATCAGGTCCAAGTTGAGGTGGGGGAAGCCGGTTTCTCGGCAGAGTTCCAGGGCTTTCCGGGATTCTTCCAGTCCATGAGGCCGATCCAGGAAGCGCAGAATCGACGGGTGGAAGCTCTGGATCCCGAGGCTCATCCGATCGACTCCGGCATCTTTGAGGACTTGGAGCTTCGAAGGGGTGCAGCTCTCGGGGTTCGCCTCGCAAGTCCATTCTTTCAAATGTGTTAGATCGCATAGATCCAGGATCCCCTGGCAGAGTTCCTCCAGGAGTCGCTCGGGGAGGTGGGTCGGGGTTCCGCCTCCCATGAAGATCGTCCGCGGACGTGGCCGGAATCCCAGGCTCCGGATCTCTTCAAGGATGGCGCCGACGATCTCCCGCATCGTTTGCGGGTCAGAATCGGCGACCGAATGGAAGTCGCAATACCCACACTTCACGACACAGAAAGGAACGTGGAGATAGAGGGCGTTCCCATACCCCTCCTCGAGGGGAAAGGGGGCGATCCCTTGGTCGTACCTTTCCGGCGCCGGTCCTCCTCGCATGAACCAGCTATGAGAAAGCCGGGGTGGGGATCTGTCCACCCTCCCCGCGGCCGCGCTTCAGCTCCCCCCTTGTTCCCCGTAGGACCGCAGGAAGATCCCCTTGAGGCGGGAGATCGAGTTCTTCTCGATCTGCCGGACCATCTCGCGGCTGATCCCCATCATTTCCCCGATGGCCTTCAGGGTCATGCCCTCCCCATCCCCCTTGAGCCCGTAGCGGAGTCGAAGGATCTCGGCCTCGACTTCATCCATGTCCTCCAGGAGATCATACATTCGCTCGATCTCGCTTTGCTCCAAGATCTCATCTTCGGGATTGAGGGCGCTCTGGTCTTCGAGGGATTCCTCCGCGCCGGGGATCATGTCCAGGCTGACCATCGCATTTGGACCCGAGCTGCTGTGGACGGTTCTCTGGACGAGGTGCTTGTTCTCCTGGGGAATGTCGAGCAGCTCTGCGATCTCTCCCGCGGTCGGCTGCCTTCCTAGCTTGAACGCGAGGTCCATCGCCATGGATTTCCACTTGGAGACGATCTCCACCATGTAAGAGGGGACGCGGACCGTCTTGACCGTGCTGATCAGGGCCCTCCGGATCGCCTGCTTGATCCACCAGGTCGCATAGGTCGAGAACCGGCAACCCGCCTCGGGATCGAAGCGCTCGACCGCCTTCATCAGGCCGATGTTGCCCTCCTCGATGAGGTCCATGAAGGAGAGACCGCGGTTCGTGTAGTTCTTGGCGATCGAGACGACCAAGCGGAGATTGGCCCGGATCATGTGTTCCCGGGCGGAAAGATCCCCCTTCTGGATCCTGCGGGCCAGTTCGATCTCCTCCTCGGGTTTGAGGAGGGGCACCTCGTTGATTTCGCGGAGGTAGGTGTCCAGTTCGTTCTCGCGGCGAATTTCGACCTCCCCTGGCCGTTCCCCTCGTCGTTGCGGCGGCGAATCCTCTCTCCGCTATCGACCGGGGAGAAGCCGGAGCTTGAGAGGCCCCACGCCGCCGGGGTTTGAGGGGTGCCGGACAGGGATTCGTGTGGGAAGCCGATCGGATGGGGGGGCCTTGGAGCAGGACGAACCGCAGGGGGACATGGGATGAAGGTGTTCTTTGTCCGGGGGCTGTCGGCCTTGTTGCCGACGGTCCTGACGCTTTGGATCCTGACCGCGATGGTCGGATTTCTGGGAGAGTACGTCGCCCGGCCGATCACGGATGGGATCCACTGGGTGTTGACGACGAACCGGTGGGGGCGAAGCGTCCTTGAATCCGCGACCCCCGTCCGCCTGTACGAGGAACCGATCTTCGATCCTTCGAAGCTCCCGAAAGGCGTGGATCCCGAGAGGACCCTTTCGTATCTGCGGGACGGCCAGGGGTTCTTCCTAGATCTCAGCGTTCTCGACAGGGAGGAACTCGAGAAAGCCCTCGACCGGCATATTCCTCCGATTTTCGGGTTCGTGACCGGTCTGGTCCTGATATTCCTTCTGGGAGTCCTAGCACGAGGATGGATCGGGAACTGGCTCTTCCGGAAGGGGGAGCGGATCTTCTTCTCCTTCCCCCTCGTCCGGAGCATCTACCCCTATGCAAAACAGATCGTGGAGTTCTTCTTCCAGAAAGAGGATACGAAGAAGACCTTCCATTCGGTCGTCGCGATTCCTTACCCGAGCAAGGGGATGTATACGATCGGCTTCGTGACTTCCGAGGGCCTGCCCCAGCTCGATCGGGAGGTGGAGGGTGACTACGTCTCGATCTTCGTCCCTTCTTCACCGACCCCGATGACCGGGTATCTCGTCTTCGTGCCGCGCGAGGACGTCGTGCACCTTCCGATCAGCGTGGACCAAGCCATGGGCCTGGTCGTCTCGGGGGGAGTCATCACCCCGGGGCAGGCCCTTCCAGGCTTGCCGCGGAGGATCAGGAAAAAGGATGCGGGACCGGAGTTGGAGGAGGTTCCGGCGCCCTTGGAAGTCGGCCAAAGGGAAGCTCTGCATGTCGGGCTTGGGAGGGGGGGGCCGGAGGGCCAAGATAGGGGACCTTCTCCCTAGAGGTCATGATCCCCCGTCCCCGAAGCCGGTGTCTTATCCTGCTCCTTGTCCTTCTCGTGGTCGAGGGGTTCTATCTCCTCTACACCCCGCCCTACAAGAATCCTGACGAACTCTCACATCTCCAGGCGGTCCGGTTCTATCTGAGCGAGAAGCGCTTACCGGACCCCTATCGCGAACGGCCGAAGATCCAGCAGGACAAGCACCCTCCCTATACCTATGTGACGGGTGCGCTGCTCCTCTCTCTTGGGGAAGGATGGTTCCGCGGAACCGAATCGTCGATTCGGTTGCCCGGGCCTCATGAAGTCGAACTCCGGCCCGGGAAAGTCAGCGAGAATTCGGGAATCCCCGACGGGGCCCTCTACCTGCTCCGGGCCTTCATGGCCCTCCACTGGCTCCTGTTCGGGTGGGCTCTCCTGTCCCTTCTGGACCTCTGCTTCGAGGGCCGACCGCGCTTCGCCTGGGGTCTGGCCCTGGCGACGGCGACGATCCCCCAGGCTGCGATGTCCGGGGCAGCCCTGACCCCCGACACCCCGCTCACCGCCTTCTGCGCCGGAGCCTTCTACTTCATGGTTCGCGGCGCCCTGGGTCTCGGCAAGGCCGGAAGGGCCGGGCTCGCGGCCGGCTCGTTCCTCGCCCTCGCCCTCCTCGCCAAGTCCGCAGCGGTCCATCTCCTTCCGGTTCTCGCCTTGGCTTCCTGGATGAGGGGGCGGAGGAAAGGGGGGGGCGAGGGCTTCCGTTTCCTTCTCTGGGCCCTGGTCGTTCCCCTCTTGCTTTCCTCCTGGTGGTACTTGAGGAACCAGATCCTCTTCGGGGATCCGTTCCAGATGAGGGCCCAGGTCGAGACCTATACGCATTCGGTCCGGCGCAGTCCCTGGACACTCGTGTTCTTCGAGGTGTTCTTCGAGGATACCTTCCGCAGCTTTTTCGGATTCTGGGAGCGCGAGAGCTTCCTGGCTCGTCCTTTCTACCTCCTGGTGGCCGGATGGGTCGGGACGGCCGCATCCGGGCTGCTCCTCCTGTTCCGCAGGGCGCCTCGGTCGGAGGCGCCTCCCACCTCCCTCGCGGCCCTTCCCCACTCCCTTTGCGCGTTTTTCGTGCTGTTCGGGCTGACCCTGCTCGGAAACCTGACCGTCCATTCCCCTCAAGGCAGGTATCTCTTCCCGGTGCTCCCGGCTCTCGCCGTCGCCGGCGGACTCGGCTGGACGATCGCCCTGCGCTTGCGGAGGGACTCGAAACTCTGGTTGGTCCTGCCCTTTCTCTGGATCACTTACGGTCTCCTCAGCTTCGATGCTCTCTTTCTCGACCGCTATGCTCCCAAGCGGAGTCACGCCTACGGTTCCGGCGAAGTCCTGTATTACGAGGATTGCGGGAGTCCCGGGCTCCATCCTCACAGGGTCCAGGGTATGGACGTTCCGGACGGTTCCCAACTCGGGCGTCGCATTCCCTGGCGTACGGTCGACGGCCATGCTGAGGCCGTCGTCTATCGATTCCCGATCCCTGAGGGCTGGCGGCGGGATCTTCAGGTCCGGGTCGTCTATTTCAACGCGGATCCACGTCTTCCCTACCTGGCGGAGTCGGAGGGGAGGTTCCGATACCCGGCCGCCCGCATGCGGGCCGACGGGAGGCTCCTGCACGAGGAGATCGAGCTGACGAGCACCCCGGAGACCTATGTCTTTCCGATCCCCGCAGACCTCCTCGAGGACGGGTCCCTCGAACTCAGGATCGAGAAAGCGAAAGGACCCGCCGTCATCGTAGCCGAACTCTGGATCGAACGAGCGTTTCTTCGCTTCGAGGGGAGGGGAAAAGTGTGGAACCGCACCGGCCGGAGCCTCGAAGCCCTCGTTCTCTGGAAGAAGGACGGACTCGTCGGCTCGGCCGTTCTCGAAGTCCCGGCGCGAGGTTCCGCCCCCCTGGACCTCGGGATTCCCGGAGATGCGGAACTCAGGTTGCTTCCGCACCTCCTCTCCCCCTGGGTCTCAACCCAGGCGGAGTCTTATCCCGCAGGCGGTTCCCGCTGGTACGGAGACCGGACCGCCGAGGGAATCTATTTCTTGCGGGGGAGGGGGGTCGTCGCCCGACTGCCTGTTCCCCCGGGGAAGCTCCTCGGGTTGCGGCCCTTCGTTCGGCGCAAGGATCCGGGAGGAGGATGGGTCTGGGAGGAGATGGATTTTTCCGGAAGCGGGGCCGGGGTTCCTCTCGAACTGCGCGCCCGGGCGGATACCCAGGAGTCCTTCGACGTGTGCCGCTGGGTCGGTGGTTGGAGGTGATGTCGTCTCGCGTTTCCATCCTCGGGTAGCAGGGAATCCGGGGATCTGGCAAGGTGAGCCGATTTCCGGAACGAAAGAGGTTCCCATATGATTGCGACGTTCCTCGTTCTTTCGCTTTGTTCACCGCAGAATCCTCATCCCTCCTCTCGATTTCTGCCGCCGGATCGGACCCTTCTTCTGCTCGAGGTCCCTCCGCCCGCGGTCCTGCGTTCCCGCGCGAAGCAAATCGCCCAGCTCGGTGCGTTCGGTGTGCCTTCGATGGGGGGGTTCTTGCGATTCCTGGCGACCGGGGATGCGTCCCTCTCCCTGTTCCTGGAACGGGGGGCGATTCTCGGAAAGATTCTCGAGTCCTTCGACGCGGGGCTGACCGCGGCCGTCATCCTCCCCGAAAAGAAGACCTCCAGAAGCTTCGCCGGGGTCCTGATCGGGGCGGCCGCCTCACCCAAATCATCGAAGGGTCACGGGGAGCTGTTGAAGAAGTTCCTGCTCGGGGAGGACCTGGCAGGCCTGGAATCGAAGAGGTCCCCTTCCATCGTTCTCGAGGAGTCCCCACTGCTCGACACCCCCGTGCTCTCGACCTGGGTCCATACCCGGGTTCCCCCAAACGCGGAGAACGATGATTTCTTCTATTTCCGTTCCGCGAGCGTGATGCAGGCCCGGAGGGCCAGGAGATCGGCCTTCCTGTTTTTTTCCATGTCCAACGCCTCAACGATGAAGAAGGACATGGAATCGGGAATCCCGATTCTGGGGGGCGTGCTCGGCCTTCGCGGCCGCCGTTCCGGGGGGGACGTGCTCGGGCCGAACATTCAACGTTTTCCGGTTCCTCCGGGTTCGTTTCTCGCGAGATTGGTCCTTCGGACCGGCGCGATGATCCAAAACCCCGAAGTCACCTCAAAGGGGGACCTCGAAGAGATGCGGCGGAGCGGATTCGTCGATCTCGTGGGGGTCGAGGACCTCTTGTGGGCCGAGGGCGGGAAGATCCGCGAGCGGATCGAAGTCCACGAGAAGCCCGACGCCCGATTCTTGGCCCATCTGCTTCATGAGGATGGGAAGAGCCTCGCGGACGAGGCCTCCGCCATCCCCGGGAACGCGATCGCGGCCCTGCGTCTCTCCCTCGATGTGGATGCTCTGAAATCGTGGATCGAGGGGATCCAGCCTCCCGGGCCTCGATGGGAGAAGGAGAAGAAGCAGCTCCTGGACCTCTGCAAGATCCTTGCCGGCGGACTGGGCCGGAAGAGATCCCTCTGGAAAGGGAAGGCACGGGTCGTCTGGTTCTTTCTTCCCCCGGGGCCGGGCAGCCTCTTCCCCGAACCTGTCCTGATGGTTTCCGCGAAGGGAGGGGGGGGCGAAGGAGGGCTGGAGGAGATCGCGGACCTGTTCGCCGACCTGTTCCGCTACAGCAAGAAGCAGGAGGTTGCCGCGATCCTCAAGACCTATGGGCGATCGGCCCCCTCGATCCGCTACTTCAACTTGCCCGACCTCTTCGATCTTTCGGGACAGCTCTTCGGGGGGATCGAACTGAAGATTCTGAACGGAGGAAAGATCTCCGCCGCGGCCGCCGGAGGCAGACACTACTTCGGCAACAACCCGAGAACTCTCCGCAAGGCCTTGAAGCTGCTCGGGAAAGGCGAGTCCCTTGCGAAGGATCCGGCGTTCCGCGAAAGGTGGAGGGGGAGGGGGGCGGCCCCGATCGACGGTTTCTTCGACTTTCCGAAAATGGCGGGCTCGCCCGCCGTGGCCGGTTCGGCGCAGGTCATCTCGTTCTTCGCGGGGATGTTCTTCGGAGGGGTCGGAAGGGGGATGGCGGTGGGGGGAATGAACGCCGCAGGTGGAAGGGTCCGGAGAAAACAGGCAAAGATGAAGCTCCTGAACGTGGAGGAAATCCTCTCGCTCCTGGACGTGGAGACCCTTCGGGTCGTGAAATCGGACTTCGGGTTTGTGATCGAGCATGACGGCGGAACGATTCTTTCCCCGGCCGCCTGGACGGGATTCGCGTTGGCCATGTCCGGTGCGAGCATCCTGGGTGAGTTGATCCGATGAATGGGGGGATCCGACGGGTCGGCTCCTGTGGAAACCGCGCGATCCTCCTCGCCCTGGGTCTCTTCTCGGCCTGCGCGGGGAACGCTTCCCTTACCGGTGAAGGAAAGGAACGGGGCCTTCGGGGTTCCCGGCCCAACTTCGTCTTCTTCCTCGCCGATGACCATGCGGCCCACGCGATCTCGGCCTACGGGTCCCGCTTGATGCCGACCCCGGAGATCGATCGCATCGCGAAGGCCGGCATCCGTTTCGATCGTTGCTTCGTGACGAACTCGATCTGCGCCCCGAGCCGGGCCGTGTTCTTGACGGGGGCGCACAGCCATGTGAACGGACAGCTCACGAACCGGGAGCGTTTCGATGGGTCGCAGCCGACCTTCCCCCGCTTGTTGCAGGCCGCAGGCTACCGGACGGCCTTGATCGGGAAATGGCATCTGAAGAGCGACCCCACGGGGTTCGACTCCTGGGAGATCCTCCTTGGCCAGGGCTCGTACTTCGATCCCCGCTTCCGGACTCCCGGGGGAATCGAGAAGGGCCGCGGCTACACGACCGAGAGGATCACGGATCGGGCCGTGCGCTGGCTTCGAAGCCGCCGGGGAAGGGAACCCTTCTGCCTCCTGATCTGGCACAAGGCCCCGCACCGGAACTGGATGCCCGCACCCTCGCATCTTCGGGATCTCGAGAGGACGGCCGTTCCCGAACCCGAGGATCTCTTCGATGACTGGGCGGGCCTAGGGCCCGCGGCGCGGATGCAGGAGATGACCGTCGCGAAGGATCTGGACGAGGTCGATCTCAAGCTGCGCCTTCCCCTGAGCCTCGCACCCGAAGTCCTGCGACCTTATCGGGAGGCATACGGTCCGCGGAACGAGGCGTTCCGGAAGGCGGGGCTTCGAGGAAAGGAACTCGTTCGCTGGAAGTACCAGCGCTACATCAAGGACTACCTGCGCTGTGTCGCCTCCCTCGACGAGGGAGTCGGGCGGATCCTGGATGAACTCGAGGCCCTAGGTCTCCGCTCCTCGACGATGGTGGTCTACTCCTCGGACCAGGGCTTCTTCCTGGGCGACCACGGATGGTACGACAAACGGTGGATGTACGAGGAATCGATGCGGACGCCCTTGTTGATCTCCTGGCCGGGGAGGATTCCCGAGGGAGGAAGCACGGAAGCCCTCGTCCAGAATCTCGATCTCGCTCCGACCTTCCTCGAACTCGCAGGGGTGCCCGTTCCCCCGAGGATGCAGGGGAGATCCCTCGTGCCCTGGCTCGAGGGGCGCGAGCCCCAAGACTGGCGGGACGCGGTCTATTACAGGTATTACGAGTTCCCGGGATGGCACTCGGTGCGGAGGCATGAGGGACTCCGCACCGCCCGCTACAAGTTGATCCACTACTACGGCCTTGGGGTCTGGGAACTCTTCGATCTCGCGAAGGATCCCGGCGAACACTGGAACCTCGCGGACCTTCCGGCCTATCGGGGACTTCGCCGCACCCTCGAACACCGTCTCGAGGCCCTGCGGAGGTTCTACCGAGTCCCAGAGGACCGACGCCCGATCCCCGAGTGGAAGCCCAGAACCGGTCGGCGCCCTTCCTGGATCCGCGGCGGGGATCCCCGTCCCTGGAAGAAGCGCTCGCGAGGGAAGGGGGACCGAGGCCGCGGGTGACGGCCGCAGGAAGGCTTCGAAGCTCAGGTTCCACCCCGCTCCATGGGCCCCGTCCAGCGCGCGAGCCCCCCTCTCAGGTTCCGGACCTTCGCGAAGCCCCGGCTCGCGAGCCAGGAGGCGGCGAGGACCGAACGGTGACCGTGGGCGCAGTAGACCAGGATCTCGGCCTCGGGGTCGAGTTCGTGCGCCCTCTTCTCGATCTCCTGGATCGGGATCAATACCGCGCCCTCGAGGCGTCGGACCGCCCATTCCCTCGGGGTCCGGACATCGAGGAGGACGAAGTTGGGGGGGGGATCCTCGAGCAGGGCTTCCGCCTCCTCGGGGGACAGATCGGTGAATGAGGGCGCGTCGTTCATCTCGAGGGCTGGAGGTCCGGGTCTCGGGGCTGCGGGATCCACCCCTCGGTCCCGGCGCGGGGAAGGGCGGGGAGTGAAGAAGGGCCCTTCCGCTGCCGATGGAGGACTGGGTCTCCGGGAATCGGACGGACATGCGGGCAGGACGAAGAACGAGAGAAGGCCTTCGAAGGTGCAAGGGAAGATGGATTCCCCCGCTTCTTTTTTCGTTGAGCCTCCTGTCCTGCCGGTCGCTCGAGCGACCGGAACCTCTCCTGAACGGAGTGCGGCAGCTCGTCCTCGTCAGGACCGCGGGTTGGGAGGCGGGGCCCGGATGGCTGCGCCTCTTCGAGAGATCGGGGGAGACCTCGCCCTGGCGGCCAGTCGGGGGCGAAGTCACGGTGGAGGTCGGTGGGCGCGGGATCGCCTGGGACCGGGGGCTCCATGGGAGGGTCGGAGTAAGGCTTCCGGCCCGCCAGCCGGGTGACGGCCGCGTTCCCGCGGGGATCTATCCCCTGTCTCGGGCCTTCGGGGATCTTCCGGCGGTCCGGGCCTTCGCCTTCCGGGTCCCGTATCGCGCCCTCCGGAGCCGACCGGCGCCGGCGGCGCCCGGCGGGGCGGCGCCGGTCGACGCCGGATTCCTGTGGATCCCCTTGGGCCTCCGGGTCGAGGATCTCCGGATCGATCCGGAGAGCCGGGACCTGCGACGTTGGCTGGCGAGCGCTCCGGGGCTCTGCGGATTCAGCCGGGAGGCCTTGAGTTTGACCTCGGCCCTCCCCGGTGTGCACATGCCCCGCTCGGTTCTCAGGGCGATCCTGGCCTGGGCCGATCCGGAATCCCGTCCGGCAGTCGTCGTTCTCCCGGAGGAGGAGTTCCGGATCCATCGAGAGTCCTGGAAGCTCCCCGATCCCGAAGCGGAGGCCGGGCCCCAGCCGGTGGGGAACAAGCCGGAGGCGGGAGCGGAGCCGACGAGTCCCGACCCGAGGGAGAGGAACCGCTTGCAGCTCGTCCTGGTCTACCGAGGATCCTCCTGGGAGGACGGGCTCCCGGCCCTCTCCCAGAAGGGATGGATCTCCCAGGTCCAATGGCTGAGGAGGATCCGGGACGCGGGACGCGTTCTCTGGTCCGGCCGGCCGGCGGATCTCGTGCACGGCCTCCGGAGCGCCGATCTCGTCGGGATCTTCGTGCTTCGCGCCCGGGACATGCTGGAGGCGCGCCGTCTCCTTGATCAGGCGCCGGGGTTCCGCTCGTCCCTCCTGCGTTACGAATGCCGGCCTTTCAGTCGATGGTGACCGGCCCGCGCGGGGAGGCCGTCGCTCACCGGGGGGTGAAGGTCTCTCCCGGGGCGAGGAGAAGCACACGGCGATCCTTCCTCCGCCACTTCCGGATCCAGTCGAGGGCTTCGACCAGGGCGTGGTTCCGCGGGCGGGAGCGCTCGAGAAAGCGCGGCCCGTCCAGATAACCCTCGAGCAGGACCGTGCGGGGCTTCAGACGGCCGAGGAGTTCCTCGGCGCGCGGGTGGTCGGGATCCAGGATCAGGACGTCGATGCGCCCCTCGGGAGGGAGGCGGACCTGGCTCTCCGTTCCGGAGAGCGAGGGCTGGACGAGGGTGAAGCCCGAGGGCCATCGAAGCTGGAACCCGCAGTAGAGCGTGACCTTCCCCTCCGCGTCCTTCTTTCCGAGGACCCGGATCTCGACCTCCTTTCCGATTTTCGTGCTGCTTCCCGGGTCGACGGGAGGGATCGCGAGAGGACCCGCGCCGGGCAGATGGAAGGCAACGTGAGCGAGTACAGGCTTCTTCGTCGCGACCATCCGGAACGCCAGGGGATCGCTTCGTTGCAGGGGGTCCTGGGCGGCGGTGTAGCAGAGGGCCGTGAGAGAGTCGTGGAGGCGCTCGGTCAGGGGCATGCAGGGGTCGATTGCAATCGAGGCGGCCTTCGAGCGGATCAGCCAGCCGCGGCCCGGGAGGGCGGTGATCTCCGGGCGATCGCCCGCCGGACGGGAGGAAAGACCGCGGAGGATTTCGATCATGACTTCCCGGAAGAACCAGGGGGGACCTTCCCGCGTCCAGCCCGCGAGTTCCCGGTTTTGCCGGCGCTGCATGCGCATCAGCATTTCGAGGAAGTCCTGGCGAGGCCAGGCGGAGCATTCGCGGTCGAGAGCCCGCAAGATCTCGAGTCGCTTTCCGGCGGGAAGTCCGCCCCCCTCGGTCGCCCGAGTCGCGTTCAAGGCTTCCCGGAGTTCCACCCACCAGCGATGGCTCTCGGGTTCGTAGGTCGTGCTCGGAGGAGGAGGCTTCCTGGGAGGCTCTTCCTTCTTCCAGGACCGTCCGGCGAGGACCACGGTTCCGAAGACGAAGGGGGCGATCACGGGCCCGCAGCCGAAGGTCCACCCGATCCTGCTCTGGGGGAGGGGATCCGTCACGGCGTCGAAGTCGTTGATGACGACCTGGAGATCGAAAGCGCTTCCCTCCCGCGGGGGCTCCTTCATCCCCGGGAACTCCGACCAGGGGATCGCCGCCTCGAGGGTGTAACGCTTCGATTCCTTGTCGTAGGTGAGGACGGCCCGGATCTTCGGGGCCTTCGAAACCCGGTCGCTCTGGCGTTTCGTGAGGACGACCCTCGTCGTCCCCTCGCGATCCCGCCCGAAGAGGATTTCGAAGTCCTCCTTGCGTCCCGGGTCGGGTCCCGCGTGGCGGGAATCACGGAACGGATCGAAGAGAAAGCGGATCGTGTCGCCCGGCGGGGGGAGGCCCAAGCTTCGCAGGACCTCGGGACGGAAGGGGCGGGCCCAGTCGTCGAGGATGACGAAGCCCAGGTAGAGCCGTTCCTCGTCCCAGAGGAGGCTTCCCCTCCCCGCGAGGTCTTTCGGACCTCTCCAGGAGGAGTGCGCGGTTCCGCTGACCTGGAGAGGATGGTCGAGCATGAGTCCGGGGAGGGCCCCGGGCCATTCGGACAGACTTCCGTCGACATGGATACGGCCCCGGGGAACACGGACCGCGGGATGGACCGGCAGGGGGAGCGCTTGGATCCTTTTCTGGGGTTTCCGGTGCTCGGCGGAGGGGCCCTCCTGGGAACGCCCAGCGGGCGGGACCGCGAGGGTCCAGGCCGAACATAAGAGGGTCGCGAGGAGGATCGCGTTCATCGTTGGCGCAACCAGCGGAAGCGGGACAGGGGGGCGGCGACGAGGAGGGGCCGGCCGATCAGGCTCTCGGTCGGGATCGGCCCGAAGAACCGGGAATCCTGACTGTCCTCGCTGTTGTCGCCGAGCACGAAGATCTTCCCGACCGGAATGTGAAGAGGTTCGAGGCCCGCGAAATCCCCGAGATCCAGGTAGTGGATGTCGTGGAAGACCCGCAGGGCCGAGATCCGGATCCTTCCCCCCCCGGTGTTCGCGAGGTCGAGTCCGTTGGTGTTCCGTCCCTGCCGGCGGATGTCCTGGAGGTCGGAAGGGTCGACGGCCAGATTTCCGAGGTCCTTCCCGTCGATCGCGATGCAGAAGCGTCCGTCCAGATAGGCGAAGGACAGGTCGTGCGTTCGGCCGTCATCGAAGGAGGGTCCGTCGTCCCATCTCGCGACATCCCGGGGACCCCGCCCGAGACGGTCCCGGACCCGCCGGAGGCCCACGGCCCCCGCGGCCTCCCAGCGGAGACTCCAGACGGAATCCAGGTAGCGCCATCGGATCGCGAGGACCGCTCCCGGTTCCGCGTCCAGGCTGAGGATCAGGCCGAAATCCCTCGCGAGGATCCGCCCCTCCTGGAGTCGGTCGAAGCCGTCCAGGTAACCCGTCGTGATACGTCCGTTCCAGCGAAGCGCCCAGGGCTCTTCCTTCCGCGGATCGTTTCCCTTCGGGGAAGGAAGGAGCACGCAGTCCTCCTTCTTGGATTGGATCCGACCGGGTTTCTTCGTCCAGCGTCTCGAGGCGAACCCCGCCGGATCCCTCCCGCTGTCCCAGAAGCAGATGAGAAGGTCCTGGTCGCCGGCCAGGCTCTTGCAGACTCTTCGCATCGATTGCCGCTGGGGGCCGGCGAAGAGATCGTAGTCATCGATCTGGAGCCACTCGTCGGGGAGGCCCGCGATCCTCTTGACGACGGTCTTGCCGTCATGCCGGAACACGCAGAGGTCGAACCTCTTCGGCCGGCCGTAGTCGTCCCAGAGCTTGTCGACGAGGACGCGGTCGCCCCGGTCGGGATCCCCCTCGATCGTCGGTTCCATGCTCGGGGTCGAGACGATGTAGGCGTCGAGGACCTGGGCCTGGAAGAAGATCGGCAGGAGGATGGCCACGCCGAGAATGACTGCCTCGCGGCGCAGGAATCGGAGGAATCCGTGCAGGGATCTCACGGGCGGATCAACGGGGATCGGGGCCGTGCAGGAGGACCAGGCAGATCGCGACGTAGACGGCCGTCCCGGCCAGGTCGTTCAAGGCCGTGACCAGGGGGCCGGTGAGGGCGGGGTCGTGCTTCAAGCGGTCGACCATGATCGGGACGCAGAATCCGGCGGCGGCGGAGAAGACCACGGCGCCGAAGAGGGCCAGGCCCACCGAGAACCCGAGGGGAAACCATGCCCCCTCGAGGAGCCCGATTCCCAGGAAGGTCAGGCCGGCGCAGATCAGCCCCACGACCAGGCTGGCGAGGAACTCCCCGAGGAAGATCTTCCAGAGCTTTCCGTGCTCGATCTCTTCGGTCGCGAGTCCGCGGACTACGATCGCGTTCTCGATGTTGGCCACGTTCCCCGCGAGGGCGACGACGATCGGAAGGAAGCGGAGAGCGGAGACCCGCAGGCCTCCCGTTCCCGGCAGATCCATGATTCCGAGGAGTTCGACGATCCGCGCGATGACGAGTCCGTTTCCGACCGTCACGCAGAGCATCGGGAGGCGATTCAGGATCCGCTTCCAGATCGGCTGCCTCGTCGGATGGCGGGAACTCGTCCCGACCATCCTGAAGATGTCCTCGCTCGCTTCCTCCTCCGCGACCTCGTCGAGGTCGTCCGGGGTGATGATCCCGACGAGCCGGCCCCTTCGGTCGGTGACGGGAAGGGTGTGGAGGCCGTAGTTCGAGGCCTGCCGGAGAGCGTCTTCCTGGTCCTCGTGCTCCCGGATCGAGATGACCTGCGGATCCATCAGCTCCTCGACGGGAGTCTCGGGATCGTCCGCTTGGAGGATTTCCGGGATCGAAACCACGCCGACGAGGATCCCCTCCCCGTCCGTCACGTAGATCTGGTCGCTTTCCGTGTCCTCATGCCTGGCGACCGCCTCGAGGACGTCCCGGACGGACTCCCCCCGCTTCGCGGAGAGGAAGTGGGTCGTCATGATCCCGCCGGCGGATTCCTCCTCGTACTGGCTGAGGAGCTTGATCTCCTCGGCGAGTTTCTTGTCGACGGCCGCCAGCACCCCGGTCTGCATCGGCAGGGGAAGGAGGTTGTAGATGTCGGCGGCGTCGTCGGGAGCCAGGGTGTCGACGATGGCCGTCAACTTTCGGATCGGGAGGCTCTCTACGAGTTCCTTCTGGAAGCCCTCCTCGAGTTCAACGAGGATCTCTCCGGCGGTTTCGGGCTTGAATTCGAGGAAAAGATCCCGGCTCTGATCCTCGGGGAGTTGTTCGAGGAACCATGCGATGTCGGGCGCCGGAGCCGTTTCCAGGGCCTCCAGGATCTCCCGGCGCGGGAGACTCGAGTCCTCCAGCAAGGCCTGGCACAGAACCTGGAGTCTCTGCCGTTCCGGCATGGCCTCGTGCTACCTCTGCAAGTGCCTGTGGAAAAAGTAGTTCCGAATAATACGAGGGGTTTCGGGGTCCCGGGGAGGGAGGGGAGTCCTCCTCGGGTGTCCCGGCCGTCCTCGAAAGGTACGGGGCTTTCCCCCGGAGGGTCTCCCAGCAGGTCCGGGAACCAGTCTATAATCGGGGACGCCCAACCAAACCAATATCACAACTTTTTGTAGAAAAGAAACTTATGTCGAAGGCGTCGAGTGACGGCGGTTTGCAGCGCCTCCTGGATCTCGCGGACGAACTGCGCGCGCTGAAGCGGCGCATCCAGGATCCCGGTCTCAAGGCGGAGACCGCGCAACGCCTGCGCCGGAGATCCAAGGAGAAGCTCTGCCGGCTCGCGACCGAACTCGAGACCCATCGCTTCGGCGGACCGCTGCGCCATCTTCATCGCAAGCTCGAGCCGGAACACTTCTTGATGATCGCGACGCTGCTGCGCCGTCATCTTCGTTCGACCCAGCCCTGGATGGAAGGCCGCGCGCTTCTCGCCGCCATCTTCGATTCGAGTTTCGAGATGTTGAAGGGGCTCGAACTCCTCCAGCCCGAGAGCATCCTCCGTTCCGAGGACCTGATCCTGATGGAGACGGACGAGGAGGAAGAGGTCGATCTGCTCGAGGCCCGTTTCCGTCTGGCCCCCAGCCTGGTCGAGGCCTTCCTGGAGGAGATGGGTCTCCGCGGTCGCCGCCGCGGGGCGCGTCTCAAGGGTTATGCGAATCAGAGGGAATACCTCGTCGACCTTAAGGTCTACCACAACCTCCATCTCGCCCGCGCGCGGCGCGTCTTCCATCCCGATCGCTGGTGGCGGCTGAGGGGCGGAGCGGTCAAGCGGGCTTGCCGCGCCCTCGATCGTCGGATCCAGAATCAAGGATCCCGCATCCACAAGCGGCTCGCGAAGACCGAGGAGCCGAAGCGGTTCCCGCTGCTCCGCTTCATCGACGAGTTCAAGCTCTCCGAACCCGAGGTCCTGATCGTCCTCCACCTCCTCTTCCTGGAGCTCCTCGAGGGGAACCCGTACGCCGACGGCGTCCAGGTCCTCCAGCTCGTTTCCGGTTCCGAGGAAGAACTCCTGCGGAATCGGGAACTCCTGATGCCCTTCGGCACTCTCCGGAAGAAGGGCATCCTCGAACTCGAGGAGATGCTCGAGGGGAGGGAGCTGACGAGCGAGGTCTACCTCGGCGACTGGGTCCTCGACCGGATCTTCGGCAGCGATGCGCAGCAGGACCCGATCGGAGTCGACGAGAGGCTCGAGTTCCATCTCTACCTGAAGAAGCTCGAGGGATCCAACTTCCTGAACGATCTGTAAGCCGGCCCCTCCGTCTTCCTCGTGCGCCCCCAGGCCTGAATCGGAGTCGATGAGGAGGATGGCACAGCGACGGCTCTTCGCGATCCTCGCCGCCGGCATCCTTCTCGGGGCCTACCTTCTCCGCTTCCTCCAGGACGACGCCTTCATCGCGTTCCATTACGCGCGCAATCTCGTCGAGGGGAAGGGCCTGACCTGGTTCGGGGAACGCGTCGAGGGCTACACCGACTTCCTGTGGGTCCTCTGGAACGCCCTCGGACTGCGCCTGGGTTTCCGCGCCGAGGACTGGTCGCAGGCGGGCGGCCTCCTCTCCCTCGCGGTCGCTCTCGCCGCTCTCTGGAGGATCGCGGGCCGTCTGGAGGGAGGTCCCCTGCTCCGACCCGCGGCCCTCTTCCTCTTCGGGAGCCAATTCAGCGTCCTCGCCTACGCGACCGGAGGTCTGGAGACGATGGCGCAGACCGCTGCGCTCGCTCTTTGCGCGGTCCTCGTCCTCGAGATCCGGAAGGACGGGGGGGAGGAGGAGGACCGCTGCGACCGGCGCAGATCCATCTCCCTCGCCCTGCTCGGCGCGGCCGCTGTCCTGCTCCACCCCGACTCGCTCCTTCTCGTCCTCCTGTTCTTCCTCCAGGTCCGGACCTCTCTTTCCGGGCGGGCGAAGCTCCTGTGCGCCGGGATCTTCCTCGGCGTCCTCGGGACCTGGCTTGTGTGGAAGTCCGCCTATTACGGGGTCCTTCTTCCGAACACTTATTATGCGAAGGTCGGGGGTCCTCTCGGCCCCAGAATCCAGTCGGGGCTCCGGTATCTCGGAAGATACGCCTCCGACTACCTGTTTCCGTTCCTCCTGCCGGCCGTCCTGTTCGTCCGGCCTCGTGGGAAGGCCAAGGAACCCGTCCTCCGCCTCCTCTTCTCGTGGGTCCTGGTCTGGATCGGGTATCTCTGCTGGAGCGGCGGGGACTTCATGGAATACCGCTTCTTCATCCCGGTCACGCCCTTCCTGGCGGTCCTGACGGCGCGGATCCTTCTCGTCGAGGTCGGCGCGCGCCTCGCGGGCAGGCCGGGTCTCGTCCTGTCCCTGGGCTGCCTCCTCTTTTCCGCCGCCTCCCTCGCGCACGCCCTCCGTTTCCGCGGGACGACCGAGGATCTCGCCCTCGATTCGATCCCTCAACTCGCGAGCTTCTACGGCCTGGCCGGGGATGGGGATTTCGGGAGGATCGGCCGCCTCCTGGCCCGGGATTTCGAGGGGCTCGACCCGCTCCTCGCCCTGCAGCCCGTGGGGGCGATCCCCTATGCCTCGAGGTTGCGGACCGTCGACATGTGGGGGTTGAACGATCCCTTCGTCGCGAGACGGGGGAATCCCGTGCCTGCGGATTTCCTTCGACCGGGTCACCGGCGCCACGCCCCGCTCGCCTACCTCCGAAAGCGGGGCGTCCATTTCATCCTCGGGCATCCCCTCGAGGTTCCCTCGGGCTTCCTTTCCCGGCCGAGAACGGCGGATCTCGCCGGGGGCATCGCTCGGAATCTGTGCCGGTACGAGCCCCGCATGCCCGAGAATGCGGTCTTCGTCGAACTCCCGTTGGACCGCGGCCGGTCCCTCATCGCCTGGTACCTGACCCCCGACCCCGGAATCGACCGCCGGATCCGGGAGGGGGACTGGCTCCGCCGGAGCTTCCGGATCCGGGACCCGGAAAAACCGAAGGCTCAGGGAAGATAGCGGCGGGAGAAGCTTTCGATGCTCTCCTCACGCGGTCCCTCCGCCGGACGGGCGGGTTCGCCCCTGCCCCTCGTCCTCCGGAAGCGGCGCCTCGCCCCGGCGGCCTCGGCGAGAGCCCGTTTCCCCGAAGGATCGAGAAGAACGAGTTCGGGTGTCAGACCCTCTTCGAGGAATTGCCGGACGCGCCGGAGGGCGAGCCTCCGGAAGCGGTCGAGGCGGCTGCGAGGAAGGGGGTCGCGGGTCCGGCGGCGGGCCAGGGCCATGCCCCGGCGCCACCGCTCCTTGCCCGCGGCGAGGACGAGGTGGTTGAAGATGCGCTTGTTGACGCCCATCGAGAAGACCCTCTTCGGAACCGCTCTTCCGATCAGGTCGTCATGCGTTCGGAGACCGCTTCGGCGCTGGAGGTCCTGGATCAGGTCCCAGACCCTCGGGTCCGCATCCTGATCGGCGCAGAGTTCCCAGTAGAGATGGCCGAGGGCGCCGTAGCGGGGATACCTGCACAGATGGTAAGGGACGAAGTTGTTGTGGCTGACCGTGTCGGCGGCGAGGTGCGCTCCGTAACCGAGTACGAAGGCCTCCTCGGCCGGTTCCCGGACGAGCTTCCGCAGGCGTTGGATCACCGTCCAACGGTGGCAGGCGCCTCGGGCCCCCCCGTAGCTCTTGAAGGTGACGATGTCGGCGGCGATCGTTCCGTAGAGGAAGTCCTCCCGGTGTTCCCGGCAGAGGAGGAGTCCTTCCGAGGCCCCCGTCCGCCTCTTCAGTGCCCGAAGGGCCAGGTCCAGATGGATCCCCGGCCCCCAGGAACTTCCGCCGAGAAGGAGCAGGAGGAGCGCGAGACCCGAGAAGGCGAGAAGGCTTCCCATGGTCCCGGAGGTTCTACCTGATCGCCGGGGAAGGCGGAATCCTCGACGCTCATAGGCTCGGGGCGATCCATGCGATTCCGCTTTATACTCTTGTCCGGTCATCCTCGGACTCGAAAGCGCTTTTCCAAGCTCCGGCCCTGGGTTTTCCACAACCGGACCGACCACCTCGTCGAGAAGCTCCCAACGGGGGCCTCGATGATCCTCGCCTGATCCTCGAGAAGGTTTTGGTGAGAAGAAGACCCTACATCTCTATTACGAACCATGCCTGCTCGAGCCCCCTCTCGTCCCCCTCCGGGGACCCGCTTCCTTTTCTTCGCGGGAGCGGTCTTGCTGCTCGCCTTTTCCGCGGTTCTGGCCTGGAAGTATTCGAACCGCATCGTCTGGGATCTGGCCTCGTTCCAGTGGGCGGGGGAAACCGCCTTCGGGGCCGGGGTTCCTCCCTACGGCCGGCACATCGATGCGGTCCACCGGGCTTCGGCAGCGCCCGTGATCCACCCGATCTTCAATCCCCCTCCGAGTCTCTTCCTCTTCGGCCTCTTCTCTCTTGTCGAGTTCGAGACCCTGCGATGGTCGGTCTTCGCAGCGAACCTCCTGCTCGTCCCCTTCTGCGCAGGGATGCTAGGCCTCGTCGCGAAGGCGGGAAGGGGATGGCCGTCCCTGTTCCTTCTCGGGTATTTCGCGAGCTTCTATCCGGTCGCGTCGACCGTGTTCTTCGGTCAGGTCAATATCCTCGTTCTCGCGTTCCTTCTCATCTTCCTCTGGAGTCTGCCTGATCCCAGGCGCCATGCGCTGGGAGGCGCCTCTCTCGCCTTCGCCGCGGCGATCAAGACCTTTCCGATCCTGTCGTTTCTTCCCCTCGTCCTGATGCGGAAGTGGAAGCTCCTCCTGTGGGCGACCGGTGTTCTTCTCCTCCTCCTCGGCGCCTGCCAGGTCTTTCTTCCAGAGGGGACGATCTCCGCCTATCGGGTTCATGTCCTCGAGACCCTGGGATACGGGAAGAGGGTCGAGGGCTTTCCTTTTCTTCCGGCCTATCCGGGAAACCTCGGGTTGAACGGCATCGTTTCCAGGTTCTTCATCGACATGTCCTTCACCTTGCCTCTCTGGAACCGACCTGGATGGGTTCCGATCCTGTGTCTTCCCATGGCCGCCGCGCTTCTCGCCGTCATGGTCCGACCCTTCCCGCGGCTGCGGGGGGGCGCGGAGAGCGAGGCCCTCGCTTACTTCCTCGCCGGAGCCCTGTTCCTCTCCCCCGTCGTCTGGGAACACCATCTCGTGTTCCTTCTTCCGGCCCTGGTCTTCGGGCTGAAGGACCTGGCGGGATCCTGGAGATCCGGGCTGCGGTTTTCCGGGAGGGGTCTCCGCCGGAACGCGATCCTCCTCCTCGTCCTCCCGGTCCTGCATCTCAAGTCCTTCGTCGATCCTTCCTGGGCGGCGGATAGCCGTTTCTGGACCCTGATGAATCCGAAGTCCTACGCTTTCGGGCTCTTCTCCCTCTGGGCCCTGTCGCGCCTCGGGGGGATCGCGCGGGGACGGCGGGTCCGAGGCAGATCCCCGGGCGGAGCTCTCGAGGAAGGGTGATCCTCCGGGAAGGGAGGAGTTTCCCTCGAGCCGATTCCAGGAAGGGTTTTCCGGAGATAGCCTGTTCGGAAGGGTTCCCGGTCCTTCGTGTTCGGAAAGAGGGACCGTCCGTCCGCTCCTGCAGGAGGCTTACACGATGCGCATTCCGCTACCGGCGGTCCTATTCCTTCTCGCGGGACTTCCTCTCCTCCGCGCCCAGGGAGGGGAGCCGGAGATCCGGGACTTCAAGTTCTCGGTGACGACGATCGACGGCGAGAAGATCCGCGAGAAGGACTTCGCGGACAAGGTCCTCCTCGTCGATTTCTGGGGAACCTGGTGCGGGCCCTGCCGCAAGGCGGTTCCTGTGCTTTCCCGGTTGTACGAGGTCTACGCCCCGAGGGGACTCGAGATCGTCGGCCTGAACTACGAAAGGGTGCGGCCAGAACAGGCGCTGGCGAAGGTCCGGGCCTTCGCGGAGCGCATGGGTATTCCCTATCCGCTGGCCCTGGGCACGCCGGAAATCCGCGCCCAGGTTCCCGGCTTCAGGGGGTATCCGACCCTCCTCTTCTTCAAGAGAGGGCTCGCCTTCGATCATCTCGAGGTCGGATTCGGTCCGGACAGTGCTGAAAGGATCGAGGCCTGGATCAAGAAGGCCCTCTCCGAGAACCCCCCTCCGGAGCCGAAGACGAAGAAGAAAACCAGCGCCTATCGCTTCGACTGGAAGGACGAGGAAGGACGAAGCCTCACCCTCGGCGATGGGAAGGAATGGCGGCTGATCGTCCTCGTACCTCCGGAGGGGAAATCGGGAAAGGGATTCCGGGAAGCGGTCGAGACCTTCGAGAAGACCCTTCCGCGACGCGTCTCCCTGACCTTCTGCCGGAGGGTCGATCTGCCGGGACCCCGCTGGGCCCGGCCGTTTTCGAAAGAGACGCTTGCCCGTCTCAAGATCGGCAAGGCCTTTCCTGCCTTCCTCCTCCTCTCCCCGGAAGGGAAGGCGCTGCACCGGGCGGCGGGCTGGAGCGGGGGATTCCGATCCTCGCTCGTCGAGACCCTGCGCAAGATCCTTGCCGGGAAGGAGACTCCCGCCTCCGGGCCTATGCCTTCGAAGACCGAACCCGCTTCCCGGCCCTCCGACGGCGCTGTGCGCAGGCGAGAGCGACGATGAATCGAGGTCCTTCTTGGACTCCTGATGGTCGCGTAGGGGGGGAGAAAGAAGGGAGGGAGGGTTGAGGGTTCCGGGAAGTCAGCCTTCCTCGGATTCCCGGGGACGGGCGCGGGACAGGAGGGACAGGACGTGCTGGAGGACGCCGAAGGCGAGGAGTTCCAGCGCAGCCAGCGTGAAGAGGGCGCCGAAGGCGATCGTCGCCCAATGGACCTGGATCGCGCCGGTGGAGAGGTATTGGTAGAGGGCGCGAGCGTTCGTGAGGAGGGCGGAGGCGAGACAGAGGATCGCGAGGAGGAAGGGCTTCCGGAACAGGACGCGCTCGAGAAGGCGCGAGGTCCATGATCGGGGTCTCGGGGGGTTCACGAGTGCCTGGGCGCGGTCGGCCAGAGCCCCCGCGTAGAGGAACCCCAGGCCCCCGGCGGAGAGCACGAGGATCGTGAACACGCGGTAGACGCGGTCGGGGGGGAGGCCCCCGGTCCGCACCCAGGTGAGGACCGGGGAGATCGCGTAGAGTCCGGCGGTGAGGAGCATCAGGAGTCCGGCCGTGCCGAAGAAAAGGAGGGGCCGCCAGGAAATCGAGGTCTCGAGGATCACTCGGAGGAAGCGGAATCCGTCTCGGACGACTCCGAGCTTGCTCCGGCCCTGGCGTTCCGCGTAGGGCATCGGAACCTCGGCGAGGCTCAAGCGCGGATCCAGGGCTGCCTTGCAGGACATTGCAGGGGTGAAATGCAGCCCGTCGGGCAGGGGTTCGAGGCATGCGAGGGCTTCACGGGTCAGGACCCGCATTCCGCTGGCCGAATCCTGGACTTCGGCGCCGGAGAGACGCCGGATCAGCCAGGCGAAGAAGCGGTTTCCGAGGCGGCGGACTTTAGGCATTTCCGAGTCCCGTCCGAGACGGTTGCCCAGGGCGACAGAGGCCCCTCCGCGGACGGCCCGGATCATCGGGATGAAGTAGAGGGGATCGCAGGTGCCGTCCGCGTCGAGGAACCCCACGAGGTCCCCCCGGCCAAGCCGAAAGCCCGCCCTCAAGGCCGCCCCGTAACCGCGATTCCGCCCGAGCGAAAGCACCCGGACGCCCTCGATTTCCCCGGCGAGTTCCGCCGTTCGGTCGGTCGAGCCGTCGTCCACGACGATGACTTCGATTTCCTCCCCGGTCCGGTCCAGGATCTCGCGGCCCGCCTCCAGACAACGCCTGGCGATGGCCTGGATCGATTGTTCTTCATTCAGCGCGGGGATGACGATTGTCAACACGTCGAGCCAAGTCTACGGAGGGAGGGTTCGGGAGAGTATCGGGCCGGTCTCGGGAAACAGCTTCTTTCGTCCCTGGAAAGAAAAAGTCGGCCCCGGCGGGCGGGTCCGCCGGGGCCGAAGGGGAAGGGAGGGGAGGAGATTCAAGGAGCGCGAGTCAGATGAATGCTGTGGATCGGGAATCAAAAAAAACGAAGACGGTCCGTTCCCACGAGGGAGCGGACCGTCTTCCTTCAGGAGTCGTTTCCTTCTTCCAGGAGTTTGCGGGCGAGTTCATCGAAATCGGTCCCGCGGATTTCCTCGTTCGTGATGGCCTTCATGTCCCGGAACTTCCGGAATTCCTCGATCGAGGAGAGTTCCACATAGTTTCGGAAGGTCATGGGTTCTCCCTTCGGGCGGGCCGAAAGGGGGCGGATGGAGGCGGACCCCGCGTTGCGGTCCTTCTCGATCTTCGTGAGCAGGGTCGTCCGGGCCCGGCGGCAGATTTCGAGGGTGTTGTTGAGGTTGCTCTTGATCCGCTCGAGGCGGTCCCGGTTCTCGGGGGCCGCGGACAGGGTCGTTTCGATCTTCCCGATGGCCGTTTCCAGGACGTTGATCAGGCAGTCGAGCTTGTGCAGCAGCCGCTGCTTGTATTCGGCGGAGTTCATTCCGCTCGAACCTCGGGGGGATTCGTCGGGTTGTGGGGGGCTGTCGCTCATGTTCAGCTCGTTCGTCGAAAGGTTGCGCGGGTCAATGGGTCCGTGGTCTCGACCGGCGGACGGAGGGGGGAATGCAGCGGGCATGCCAGGATTGAAGGAAACCCCAAGTCGATTGCTGGCAAGGAGTTACAGCTTTCGGTTCCAGGGTCCGGCCTAGGGTGGGCCGGATCAGCGTTGCAACGCCGCAACGGGTGGTGAACGGACGCAACGGAAAGGGCGGTTCTCTCGTCCGGCGGGTCTCCGCGTGATCGGGGGGATGAAGGGAGCTGCGTTCAAAGAGAGGTGTCCCCCCGCGGAGCCGAAAGAGGAGGGCGGTCCGAGTTGCATGGGTTCGGTCCTCGTTTAGCCTGGAGATTCACGAGGTCGTCCGGGGCCCCTTCCGGCGGACATCGTGAGGCCCGGAACGAAAGGGACGCGACCCGCGCCCGCGGACTCCGGGCGCCCGGCCTGATCGAGGAGTGTTCCGGTGACCCGCACCATTCGAATCCTGTTCCTAGCCGCCGCCCTGATCCTCCCGGCGCCCGGCGCCCATTCGGCCCTCTTCCCGTTCCAAGGGGACGAGGTCGGGCTCACACCTCCCGACGAAGAGGCTTCCCGAAAGGAGGTCCTCGACCAGATCGAGGAGAACAAGGAGGAGGCGGCCAAGCTCAAGGCGGAGTTCGTCGACCAGCTCGGGGTCGACGAGTCCGAGTATTCCTGCTGCATCTCCGATCACGTCGTGTTGCTGGCCAAGGTCGAAGAGGAACAGGCGGTTCAGCTCACCCAGATCGCAGAATACGTCTACCGGAGGCTGAACTGGATCACCTTCGGGAAGACCGAAGCGGACACCTTCAAACCCGCCGGAGGGAAGCACCATTACTACATGGTCGACAAGGACTCCTACGAAGATCTCCTTGTCTGGCTCAGCGAGAAGTTCCCGAGGACCCTGACCAAGCAACTCGTTCGGTACTACCTGAAGATCGCCGACAAGGTCGGGGGGGCAAGCCTGGCGCTGGCCCATCCCCCGATGCATTTCAACAAGGGGCGGAATCGATCCTCTGCGGCCGCGAACGGTATGGGCCACCATTGGCTCGCCTGGAACACCCGCTCGGCGCTGCGTGAGATCAACATCCGGACCGGAAAGCCGATGGGCCGGGGTCGGGACCGCCAGGACCTCCTGAGCTGGCTCCACGAAGGAGTCGGGATCTGGGCCTCGCTCGACGCCATCGGACTCAACAACTACTTCCGGATCACGCAGACGCGCTACTCGAATGTCGGAAGGGCGAAGAAGGGTGGGGACAGCGATTACGTGGCCCTGGCCTACGAACTCGCGACCGGACAGATCGGCCGTAAAGACGGGGCCAAGAACTTCTACCAGTTGACGCGCGCGGATCTGAACCAGCTCAGCGACCTGGACCTCGCGATGTCCTGGTCCATCGTCGATTACCTGTTGCGTTCACGGACGAAGGAGTGGCGGGACCTGATCAAGAGATGCAACCGGGTCCCCTCGTTCCGGATCGCGATGGTCGGCGCCTTCGGGACGAAACAGGAGAAGGACGAACTCAAGGTCCTGCTCAAGAAGACGAAGAATCAGAACCGCCTCGACGAGCTGTATCGCATGGTCTGCGAGCGCTTCGAGAAGGGGTGGAAGGCTTGGGTCGCGGAGCATTACCGCGGACAGTACGAGGATCCGACGAAGACTGACCGGGAACCTCCGTTCACCCCGATCGAAACCGCCGTCTCGGAGGACGGGAACGACGAGGGTGGCGGGGAAGAGAAGCCCAAGAAGAAAAAGAAAAAGAAGAAGAAGAGGCGCCGGCGCCGCCGGTGAGGTTTCCGGTTCCGTCGGAACCCGAGGAGGGGGAGGGTCGGCCATGACCGGAGAGTTTCCGAGGGGCGAACTTTGTCGGTTGCGGGTGGAGAGCGAGGTCCTCCGCGACAACCCCCTGGGGGACCCCTTCGAGCGGGACCTCTGGGTCTGGCTGCCGCCGGGTTACGCGGATTCGGAGCGCGGATACCCGACCCTCTACGTCCTGACGGGTTTCACGGGGAGGGGGCGGATGGCCTTGAACGACAATCCCTGGTCGCCGGGCTTCGACCGGAGGTTCGAGGGTCTCCTGGCCCGGGGCGAGGTCGAGCCGGCGATCGTAGTCTTCCCCGACTGTTTCACGAGGTTGGGAGGTAGCCAATACCTCGATTCACCGGCGCTCGGCGCCTATGAGACCCATCTCTGCGAGGAGATCCTCCCCTTCGTGGACCGGGAATTCCGGACCCTCGGGAACGGGCACCGCGGCGTGCTCGGGAAGTCGAGCGGAGGTTACGGCGCGCTCAGGCTCGGCATGCGAAGGCCGGACCTCTTCCAGGCCGTCGCCTCCCATTCGGGGGACATGGCCTTCGAACTCTGTTACCCCCCCGATTTCCCGACCGCCGCCCGGATGCTGACCCGGTCGGGCGGAGTCGCGGGCTTTCTGCGGGATTTCGGGAGGAAGGAGAAGAAGACCGCGCCCCAGATCCAGACCTTGAACATCTGCGCGATGGCCGCCGCCTATTCCCCGAGGGAGGACGGCGGTTTCGACCTTCCCTTCGAGATCCGGGACCTCCGGAGGATTCCCGAGGTCTGGACCCGCTGGGAGGCGCAGGACCCCATCCGGATGCTCGACGAGCCCTCCGCGGTCGAGGCCCTGCGGGGGATGAAGGTCCTTTTCCTCGATGCCGGACTCCGGGACCAATTCCAGCTCGACTTCGGGGCGCGGCGGATGACGGATCGTTTGACGTCTCTCGGGATCCCGCACGTGCACGAGGAGTTCGACGACGACCACTTCTCCCTCTCCTACCGCTACGACCGCTCCCTCCCGCTGCTGACCCGGGCCCTGGCCGGATGATCCCAGGGCGGGAAACGAAGGAAACCTTTCCGCTCCCCGTCGTTCGGAGAAGAGAGCGGGCGGAGGGTCGGGCGAAGCCCGCGGAGGCGCCCAGCCGGACGAGGAGGAGAGGAGCGATGATCTATGTCTTTGGAGAGAATCCGGTCGTTCAGGAATATCGTTCGGTTCCCCCGGGAACCTACCGCTGCCGGGTGGCCGAGGTCCGCCCCGGGGAGACGAGAGAGGGGCACGTGCGCTGGGGGATCAAGCTCGTGATCTCGGAGGGCCCCGAAACCGGTCGGTTCGGGGCCTGGGACGGGTTGGTGTTCTCCCCCCGCGCGGAGATGCGGACACGGCAGGTGCTCGCAGCCTTCGGGCTTCCCCACAGCGGCCGGGTCGAACTCTCCCCTTCCGACCTCCTCGGGCGGGAGGTCTACGTGACCCTCGTCGAGGAGTTGTGGAAGGACCCGAGGAGCGGAGTCGAGACCCTGCGCAACCGGGTCCCGTTCGGAGGCATCCGGCCGGTGGATCGGGGGAGGGAGGATCGCAAAGGAGAAGGAAGTCCGGAGGAGGAACGCGAGGCCGCGGACGGCACCCTATGATGCGCGTTCCGGGGGCCGGGGAGCGGTTCCCGTGATCCGGGCCGAGGAGGGGTTGCCGGCGCATGGGCAGAAAGAAGGAGAAGGACCGGGAAGAAGGACGGGAAATCCGGCGGCGCATGGAAGCTCTCGCCGCGGAGATCCGCCGGCACAACGAACTCTATTACAACGAGGGTCGGCCTGAGATCGGGGACGCCGAGTACGACCGTCTTTTCCGTGAACTCCGCGAACTCGAACGCCGATTCCCGGATCTGAAGCCCGAGGACTCCCCGACGGAGGAGGTCGGGGCCCCGGCGCCGGGCCGCGCCTTCGCGAAGGTCGAACACCGGGTGCCGATGCTGAGCCTTGAGTCCCTGACCTCCGAAGCCGAGGTCCTCGAGTTCGCGGAGCGGATCGCCCGGACTCTCGAGGTGGACCCGGACAAGATCGCCTACGTCTGCGAGCCCAAACTCGACGGGGTCAGCGCGAGTTTGACCTACGAGGGCGGCCGCCTTGTCCGGGGGGCGACGCGCGGGGACGGGACGAGGGGGGAGGAGATTACCCGAAACCTCCTCCGGGTCCGGGGAGTACCCCCGAGCCTGGAGGGGAAAGACCCTCCGGAACTCGTCGAGGTCCGGGGGGAGGTCATCCTCGCGAAGCACCGGTTCCGGGAGCTGCAACGGGAACAGGAGGCGGAGGGCAAGGAGCCCTTCCGGAACGCAAGGAACGCGGTCGCGGGTTCATTGAAGAGGGTCTCGCCCGAGGGGCTCGGGGACCTAGGAATGGAATTCTTCTTCTGGGGGGTCGGGGATCTCGTCGCCCCCCGGTCTTTCGAGACCTATTCCGCCCTCGTCGAGGCCTTTGGGGAATTCGGTTTCCGGGTCTCCGGGAAGCTTGAGGTCGTCCGGGGGGCGCGGGCCGTGTGCCGGTACCGCGACGAGCTCGAGGCGGAGCGCGACGGCTTGGACTACGAGATGGATGGAATCGTCGCGAAGGTCGATTCCCTCGAGATGCAGCGGCGTCTTGGAAGGACGGCCCGCGCCCCGAGGTGGGCCTTCGCCTACAAGTTCGCGCCGCGGCGTGCGTTCACGACGGTCGAGGACATCGTCGTCCAGGTCGGAAGGACCGGAATCCTGACGCCGGTCGTGCTTCTCGCTCCGACGGACCTCGCCGGAGTCACGGTGAGGAGGGCGAGCCTGCACAACTTCGAATGGCTAGCGGAGAAAGACGTGCGGATCGGGGACCGGGTCGAGATCGAGCGGGCGGGCGACGTCATTCCGGAGGTCGTCCGCGTCGATCTCGACGCCCGCCCGCCCGGGGCCCGAGCGTTCGAGACCCCGGGGGAATGTCCGGATTGCGGAGAGGCCGTCCGGAAGGAGGGAGCCTACGCGGTTTGCCCGAACATCGATTGTCCGGCCCAGGTCCGCCAGCGCATCATCCATCTCGCGAGCCGGCGCGCCCTGGACATCGGCCGTCTCGGGCCCAAGTACGTCGATCAATGTCTCGAGGCGGGCTTGATCCGCCGGGTCGAGGACGTCTTCCTCCTTGATCGGAAGCGGAATGAGATCCTTGAACTTGAACGGTGGGGTGAGACTTCGTTCCGGAACCTCTGCGAGGAACTCGATCGCGCCCGCCGGCCGAGCCTGGCCCGGTTCCTCTTCGCCCTCGGAATCCGGCATGTCGGCGAGAAGGTCGCGGCCGATCTCGCAGACGCCTTCGGAAGCCTGGAGGCCCTCGCCCGGGCGGAGGAGGAGGCCCTCTGCGAGGTCGAGGGGGTCGGGCCGAAGGTCGCGGCCCAGGTCCGGGCCTTCTTCGAGTCGGAAACGAACCGCGCGTTTCTCCGGGCCCTGGAGGAGGCCGGTGTCCGTCCCAGGAGGGGGGAGAAGAGGACCGGCGGGCTCACGGGCCGGAAGTTCTGTTTCACCGGCGGGCTTTCCTCGATGACTCGGGATCAGGCCCGCGAACGGGTCGAAGCCCTGGGGGCGAGCACGGCTTCCGGGATCTCGAAGCGGGTCACGGATGTTGTGATCGGCCGTGGAGCCGGGTCGAAGCGGGAGAAGGCCGCAAAGCTGGGGATCCGGATCCTCGAGGAAGAGGCCTTCCTCGCCCTGCTGGAATCCTTGCAGCCCGGCGGGGAGGACTCTTGACGGCGGACCGCGGTGAACCCGGCCTGTTGGCCCTCTGCTTCCGGGGGGCCCTGCTGGGTTTCGCCCTCTATGTCCTCCTCCTTCTCGCCGAACTCTACCTGTAAGGGATCCCCGTCCAGGTCTATCCCGGTCCGAGCATCCTGTCGGCTTCCTGGCGCGAGACCCCGCGGCGCCGCAGGCGGCTGCGCTGGCGTTCGCGATCGAGTTCCTCCTGGAGAGCGCGGTCTTCGCGCTGCCGCCGCATGCATTCCTTTCTCCAGGCCTGGATGAGGTCGACCTCCGATTCCTGGGTCCGCCGCCGAGCCGCTTCCTCGTCGTAGGCCGGGGTTCCGGCCATCAGGGCGACGAGCCAGGTCCCCTGGGGGAGTCGGTGGAGGGCCGAGGAAGGAACCTCGAGGTACTGGGCGGGGGCCGCGAGGTGGCCGAGGTTGTCCAGGCGGTGGATCGGGAGCGGCCTGCAGGGGATCTCGTCCCGGATCAGGTAGTCGGCGCTGACGCCGAAATACTCGGAAAGGGCCTTGAGAAGGGCGAGACCGGGCGAGGAGAGCCCCTGTTCGAGATTCGAGACCGTGGCCTGACGGATTCCGAGATCCCGGGCCATCCGGGTCTGGGAGATCCTCCGTTCGCGCGTCCGGAGGAAGAAGAGCTTGAGTCCGAGCTTCCTTGGGGGAGGACTGGGGGATTCGGATGTCTTGGCCATGAGGTCGCCTTCGAGCCTTCGAACATCCCTTCGGAGGGGGGGATTGCTACAAGCCTAAACCGTAGAGCGTATACTCTCGGTTCGCCATCGGGAAACATGGATATCGGCCGGGCGCATCTCCCCGATCCCCGGAGCGTCCCGGGCCGTCTTCCTGTATCCTTGTTCGTTCCGGCGCCTATCTAGTCCCGGTAGCCCCCAGGGGTTGAAATCCCTCGAAGTTTTCCGGAATCGGGGTTCCCCGGTTTCGTTTCCCGTCGGCGGTCTTCCGCCACCTCTTCCTCATCTCCCGTCCCGTCCCCCACCTCGCCCGAGCCTTCCCCGAGACCGGAAGGAACCCCAGGCGGGGAAGCCCGGTCGAGGACGAGGATCTTCCCTTCGGAGTCCAGATCAGATGATTTCCCTTTCCAGTCTTTCCGCCTTCCTGGTCCACGTTCTCGGAGGACTCGCCGCCGCCCCGATCCAGGGACCGACCCCGGAGACTCCGGTCATCGTGACCGGCGCCGGCGGGGAGAGGTTCATCAAGGACGAGTTCATCGTCCAGTTCAAGACAAGGAGCTTCGATCTGTCCCCGTTGCGCCGCGCCATCCTGTCGGGGGTCTCCGAGGCGCACTACGCCGAACTCGTCGCGGAGATACGGGACAAGAACGAGGTCGAACGTTCCTCCTTCGTCCGCGCGGTTGCGGCCCTGGGCGGAAAGGTCCTCGAGAACTACTGGATCATCAACGCCTCGGCCGTCCGCATCGCCGAATCCAAGCTCGGAGCCCTCGAAAAACTTCCGAACGTGCTCCGGGTCGAGAGGAACCTCGTGCACGAACCCGTCTTGACGACCGCGACGAATTCCTCGCACCACAACAGCGACGCGGTCAACACGATGCAGGACGTGAACAAGAAGCTGATCAAGGGCTTCGGCCAGGGCGTCGCAATCCTGGACACCGGCGCCGACACGGACATGGGAGGCACCGGGCGCCCGCACCGCCTCTATTACTCGGGGGGCAGCACGACCGGGGGGAAGCGGCTGGTCGCCGCTTTCGGAACTTCGGGTTACGGCGTCGAGGACTACCATTTCCACGGAACAGCGGTCACGCATTGCGCGGCTGGGGCGAAGTGGGCCACTTCCTCCCTCGTCGACAACGGGCTCGCCCCCGAGGCGGACATCGTCTCGATCAAGGTCTCGACGAACAGCGGAAGCGCGGCCTCGACCTGGATCATCAGCGGTTGGCAGGTCGTCATGACGAATCGGGTCAAGTACAAGATCAAGGCGGCGAACAATTCCTTCAGCGGTTCCCCGAAACCGACGGATTCGATCCAGCAGGCCGTCGATTCGACCGCCTACAACGGGGACGTCCTGATCTCCCTTCCTTCCGGGAACAGCGGCGCGAACCGCATCAGCCGGACTCAGAACGCCTTCAACGCGATCTCGGTGGGCTCCGCGAACAAGGGGAGTCTGTCGACCTCTAGTTTCAGTTCCTACGGAACGACGGCCTACGGGAAGCAGATTCCCGACCTGATGGCGATCGGAGCCAGCGTCTACATGGCGGTCCGCGACCGTGAAACGAGCATCACGCGTTCCAGCGGAACGTCGTTCTCCTCCCCGATGGTCGCGGGCGCCGCGCTGCTCGTCCGGCAGGCGAACCCGAAACTCACGGCCCTCGAGACCAAGGCTCTCCTGATCAACAACGTGTTGATCCGCAGCGGAGGCACGGGCCGGGGGGCCGGGTTCATGCGCGCCGACAAGGCCGTCAAGGCCGCGCTCGCGAACGAGGTCCTGACGAAGCGCTTCACCTTCGGGGTCAAGACGAAGGAGACCTTCTTTTTCCAGCTCGCGCAGGGCGTGACGCACGCGGTCACCGTGACCTGGCACCGGAAGCGTTTCTCCACGACTTCGAACGACGATCTCGATCTCTACGTCTACGACCCGAAGGGAAACCTCCTCGGAAGCAGCACGAGGAACTACGCCAACTCCTATGAGCGTGTCGAGTTCACGGCTCCCTCGGCGGGAACCTACCGCGCGGTCGTGACCGTCAAGGGGGCGATGTTCAGCTCGGTCCTCGACTTCGCGGTTGCTGGAGGCGGTAAGCCGATTCCCCCCAAGCCTCCGGTCCTGAGTTCGATCAGTCCGAACACGACCTCGGCCTTCAGCGGACAGAAGATCGTCCTAACCGGCCAGAACCTGCAGACCGTCTCCCAGGTCCTCGTCGGCTCGGTGAAGGTGTCGCCCTCCTCGGTGTCCAACACCCAGATCCAGTTTGCGGCGCCCCTGCCGACGGATCTAGGAGGGCTCGGGACCTACCAGGTCAAGGTCGTGAACCCCGCGGGTACGAGCAATGCGTTGAAGCTGACGATCAAGGGCGTGCATCCGATCAAGCTCATCGGCTCGCCCGTGCTCTTCTCGCTCGCGAAGTACACCGACCACGTCTGGACCGACGCCGGGTGGTTCACCCTCGTCTACCTTTCCGGTTCGAACAAGGGGTCGACGATTCCGGGGTTGATCAATCTCGGTATCGGAAACGGCTTCCGGAGCCTCTTCCTGTTCACCGGCAGCGCCGCCGACAAGGCCGGACACGTCCAGTTCACCTGGATCCTTCCCTTCGGACTCGCCGGGAAGACCTTCTACTTCCAGGCCGTGGGCATCGATACGAAGACCTTCAAGACCCCCTTCGAGGTCTCCTCGGTCTTGAAGCGTTCGGTCATCTTCTGATCGATGGGGCCTCGGAGGATCCTCACCTTCGGTTCGGGATTCAGGGGGGCGGGGGTCAAGCCCTGCGAAGCACCGCGCGGACCGGGGAGGCGTCTCCTTCCCGGATCTTCAACGGGAGGGCGAGGAGTTCCCACTCGCCTTCCTCCACCCCGTCGAGGACGAGGTTCTCGAGGATCGCCACTCCGCCACGGAGCAGGATCTTGTGCGCCTCGAGGGTCTTCGACTCGAAGGGGTCGATCGAGGGCGTGTCGAGTCCGATCAGACGGAGACCGAGGTCGACCGCGGCCCTCGCCGCCTCTACCCCCAGGCAGCAGAAATCCTCGTCGAAGGCTTCCTCTTCCCCTTGCCCGGGTAACCGGGTCCTGAGGAGAAGACGTTCGATCCCACGGCCTTCCAAGGCGCGGATCGCCGGGGCCGGGACCTCGGCCGGCGCCCCCCGCGGAGCGATCGGCAGGACGAGGCAGGGACCCAGGTAGGCCTCGAGGGGAACCTCGTCGATCCCTGCCGTCCCCTCCAGGAAGTGAAGGGGGGCGTCCGCATGCGTTCCGCAATGAGGGGACATCGTGATCCGAGAGACGTTGCAGGAGTCGCCCGCTTCCAGGCTCATGACCGGATCGCGGGAGAAGGGCGTGTCTCCGGGCCAGACGGGGGTTCCCGGTGAGAGGCTCCGGCTGATGTCGAGGATCTCCATCGGGTTCGTCGCTTCCTTGAAGTTCAACCGGGACGGCGTTCGCCCCCGGCGTGGCGTTTCCAGGCTCCGGACTCGAGGACAGAGGCGATCTCCTCGAGAGTCGCGGCGCATTCTTCGTCGAGGGTGTAGAAGTGGGGGGCGATCCGGATGCCGGCGCCGGGGCGGAAATCGACGATGAAGTCGCGGGCGTTCAGCTCCCGGCAGACCTCATATCCGTGTGGGACGTCGACGGCCACCGTTCCGCCCCGGTGCTCCGGGTCGAGGGGGGCCTTGACCTCGAAGCCGAGGTCTCGGGCCTTGTCGACGAGCAGGGCCGTCTGGCGCATGCTCTGCTCGCGGATCCTCTCGACGCCGATCTCCGCCAGGATCCGGACGCCTTCCCGCGCGGCGTAGAGGCCGGGGACGTTCGGCGTGCCGTGCAGGAACCTCCACCCGTCTTCCCTGAGGTCCTGGGGACCAGGGTCGAAGTCGAAGGGGCGCTTGTGCGCCATCCAGCCGGTGAGGGTCGGTCGCAGACGTTTTCCCAGTTCGGGTTCGACGTAGAGGAAACAACCCCCGGGCCCGCCGCAGCAGAACTTGAGCACCCCGCCGACGGCTGCATGGCAACCCCAATCCTCGAGGGCCAGGGGAACGATGCCGACCGACTGGAAGACGTCGAGAAGGACGACGGCTCCGACTTCCCGGGCCTTCGCGATGACAGCTCTTGCATCCTGGATGTAGGCCGATCGGAAAAGAACGTGGCTGATGGGGACCAGGGCGGTCCGTTCATCGATCGCGTCCAGGAGGCGTTCGGTGGGAACGGAGACGCCGTCATCGCTCTCCACGCGCACGAGGCTGGCGCCGCGGGCGCGCGCGAGTCCCTCGTAGAGATAGAGCAGGGAGTGGAAGTTGAGTTCCGTGCAGACGATCTTGTCGCGGCCGGGAGGGAACTCGAGGCTCGAGGCGAAGACCGCCGAGGCGATCGTGACGTTCTGGTGCATCGAGAGGGCGGCTTGCGGGACGCCGAGGATCGGAGCCAGGTGTTCGGTGACCTGATCCTGCGCGGTCCACCAGCCTTCGCCCCAGGCCCGCACGCCCCGGGTCTCCCAGAGGTCCGCGTATTCCTCGAGGGCGAGACGGGCCTTCCTCGGCATGGCCCCGAGGGAATTGCTGATCATGTAGACCGTCTTTTCGACGATCGGGAATTCGGCGCGCCAGGCGGAGAGTCCGCGTTCGGTTTCCATGCGGAGAACATAGCGGAGGAGGGTCGGCTCAGTGCGGGGTTCCGTAGATCAGAAGGAGGAGGGCGCCGAGGAGGATCCCCCAGAAGAGGAGGGCCCTGCGGGCGGCCTTGCCCGCGCGCTCCTTCTCCCACCAGGTCCGGGGCCGACACCCTGGAACAGGAAGGCCCCAACTCCGGCCAGCCGCCGGTCACCTCGGGAAGATCCTGTCGAGGTGGATCTGGAACCACTTGTTCGCGCAGAGGGCGGCGAAGCCGCGTCTCTTGTGGGCGTTCAGGATCGTGTTGGCCCTCCGCATGAAGAGGCGGGCTTCTTCATCCTTTCCGACTTCCCGGGCGAGTTCGGCCGCCAGAACGAAGGCGGGGTTCTCGAACTCGGCGGTTCCTCCGAGCGGTCCGTAGCCCTGAGGCAGCTTGTATCGGCTCGGATCATCGACATCGACGAAGTACTTCGGGCCGACACCCTCGACCCAACCCTGGCGGGCCATGTAGCCCGCAACGTCGATCGCGATCGTGCGGAAGAGGGGATGGCGGAAGTAGCGCCATCCGGCGTGCATGCCCATGACATAGGCTGCTTCCTGCCAGGGGGCGTCCCAGTAGACGCCCTTGCCGAAGGCCAGGGGATGGGGCCCCTGACGGGCGGCGTAGGCGTTTGGCGGCTTGCCGCGGCCCTTGTCCTGGATCCGGACGAGCCGGTCGATCGCGTGACGTTTCAGACGATCGTCCCCCGTCGCGAGCCAGCAGAGCACGAGAGCCTTCAGGCACCAGCCCTCACCCCTTGGAGAACCCGCCCTGGACCAGAAGTACTTCCTCGGCCGAAGCAGGGCCATCAACTGCTCTCCGAGCATGCGGAGTTCTTCGCGGACCCAGGCTTCGCCGGTCAGGCAGTAGTAGTCGTAGAGCTTGTCGACTGTGAAGTGCTCGAAGTCGAAGGCGTTCATGCCGTAGGGGCCGTTCCACGGAAGCTTCAGACCCTTCCGGTAGCGTTCGGTCTCGGGGGGAAGCTTGCTACGGCCAAGCGTCTCGGCGCTGATCCAACCCCCGTTGTATTTGGGCAGGCCCTCGAGGTAGATGTCGTCCTCGGGCTCGACGCGGAGCTTCCAGAGGTGGTAGGGACGCAGCAGTTGCTGGAGACAGAAGCCCTCGGCGACGAGCATGAGTTCGGGGCTCTGCGCACGTACGGCGAGGTCGAGGCCGATCGTGCGGTTGCGGGGGGTTCCGGTCGTCGCACTGTGGGGGGTGTCCCCCCAGGTTCCGAATGGTCCGAAGTGCTTCGTGTCGCGCCAGCGGGCGTAGGCCGCGAGAGCGCGCTGCTTCGCGTCGGCGAGGGGGGCGGGTCCTCCGTGCGCGTTCAACGCGAGGCTCTTGCGGACATCTGAGAGATCGGGCATCGGGCGCAGCGGCAGCTCGGCCATGGCCTGCGCGGTCTGGCGGCGCAGGAGTTCGAGGGGGCTTGCGGGGGCCTTGCGCGGTCCGCCCTCGGGCGCGAAGAGTACGAAGGGGAAACCCTTGCAGCTCGCGTCCCCGAGGTAGATCCCCTCCCCCGGCCCGAGGAGGTCTTGGCGGAAACCCTCTTTCTCCTCGATCGGGGGTTTCAGGGCGTTTTCACGGATGAAGCGGGGAACGAAGGCCAGTTCCTTCGTCCGGACCCGCAGGGAGAAACGGCGCAGGCGCACGGTCCCGAGGGGCCGGAGATTGGGGTCGTCCCGGCCGGCCGGATCGTCGGCGCCGAGGTAGTCGTTCCCGAGAATCAGGAGGAGGCGGGCGTGCTCCATCCCGTGTTCGAGGCTCAGGTAGGCGGTGACTGAGAGAAAATCCCGCCCGAGACCCCGCGCCCCTTCCTCCGTCTTCTGGCCGGTCCCCGGGATCGGGCGGTGCCAGCCATGGAAGCGCCAGACTTGGAGATAGGGGGTCGCGACGAGAGTCTCGAAAGTTCCGTCGCGGCCGTCCGGGCCGATCCGGCACCGATAGATCGCGCCGAAGGGATCCTCGACCTCGGTCTCGAGGACCCCCCCCACCAGGATCCGCAGGAGTCTCGGGCCCGGGGCGCAACGCTCGGGAAGCCTACCCGGGGATTCCCCCGGTTCCTTCGGAACGACCGCGAATCCGCGCTGTTCCAGGGGGCCGAGCCGGCAGAAGAACTGCGCCTGTGCCCATTGCACGCTGCCGTCGGGCCATCGGGTGAGCGCCCGCCACGCGGTCGGGAAGCCCTGCACCCTCAGGTCGTCGAGCTTCCGCACGCGCCCTTCGGCGAAGGGGACCGAGGCGCGAAGGAGTTCGAGCCTCGGCCGGGGAGAGGGGTTGCGGACGCCGAAGCGGGCGAGAACGAGGGTCCTCGGCTCCCCGGCCGGCCGGGTGGCTGAGGAAGGCGGTTCCTCGTTTCCGCCTCCCTGCGCCCGGAGTCCCCCGGCGCAGAGGATCAGCGGGAGCAGAAGCAGCCCCGAGCCGTTAGAATCCCTCGTCCTTTTCGTCCCTTGGGCCATCGACCCATCCTAACCCTTTTCCCGGCCGTTCTTTCGCTCGGTTCGGAGGTTCCGATGCCTTCCCTCTTCTCGCTCGTCCTAGGCCTTTGCCTGTTCACCGTTCCCGGATTCCCGCAGGAGGGGACCGGCTCCACCTCGCGACCCGCCTCGCAGAACCCCGGGGAGAAGGGGACCACCGGGGAGAAGAAGCCGCTCCCGGTCGGACCGAGTCCCGCCGGCCAGGTCGGAGATGGGGGCGAGGTCGTCCCCCCCTCCACGAACAAGGGCAAGCCGATCCCTCCAGGGTGCTGGTTCCGTCCGATCCACCTCGACTTCGGACACGTCGTCGAGAACTCGAGGGAATTCGTCGAAGGGACTTTTCACTTCGAGAATCCGACCGACGCCGAGCAGAAGATCCTCGACATCGTTCCCTCCTGCAAGTGCCAGCACCTAGAGCTGATCGTCAACGGCAAGGAGGTGAAGATCGAGCGAGACAACGAACTCAAGTTGAAGGCGCCGATTCCGATCCCGGCCCGCGCCAAGGGAGAACTCCGCCTGCGGCTCAACGTGACGGGAGGCCCCCAGCACCGGACGGGCGACATCCGGATCGAGACGAGCGACGCGGGCATGCCCGCCTTCATCCTGACAGCCGAGGCGATCATCGACCCGATCTTCGAAATCGTTCCCAAGATCGTGGATCTCGGCCGCATGGATCCGATGGACCGCCGGGAGTGGACGGTCAAGGTGCGCCACCGCTTCAAGAAGGACTGGAAGATTGTCAAGGTCAACGAGAACATCCCGCAGTCGATGGCGGTGCTCTCGATGACGCCCGAAAAGACCGATAAGGGAACGGTCTACACGATCAAGGGTGTCTACGGACCGGGCATCCCCGAGGGTTCGGTGGGAGGCTTCCTGCTGTTCCACACCGACGACCCGAACGAGAACATCCAGCTCCAGGTCGATGCCGAGGTACGCCAGCGCGTGAACATCGATCGTTCGTTTTGGAGCTACGGGCGTTTCGAGCGTTCGAAGGGGGCCAAGCACACGGTCCATCTCTGGCCGGCGGAGGGGACGAAGGGTTTCACGGTCCGCAGGGTCGAACCGATCTACGCCCTGAATCCGAAGGAATACTGCGAGATCGAGATCCTCCCGCCCGCGATGCCGGGTTCCGGAGTTGCGCCCGTAGCCTTACCCGGGCTCGAAAAGAAGATCCCCGCCGACCGGCTCTGGCGCATAGAGGTCCGCATCAAGCCGGGTGTTCCCGGACGCGTCGTGCGGATGAAGCTCAAGATCCACTTCGCGGAGAAGGACCTGCTTCCGAAGATCGTCCACTTCAACGGATTCCCCTACGGAAACTGAACCCGGAGCCCCGGCGGGGCGGATCGCGACAGGTCCTCCGCTCCTGCTGATGGCGGGGGCGCTGGTTGCCCGCTTCGTCTGCATGGCCGGGACCCATGCCCCCGACCGGGACGCGGCGTGGTATGCCTGGGCCGCGGCCCGCTTCCACGCGGGCGAGACCGCCCGCGCCCTCGTCTCGGTCTTTCCTCCCCTGCACCCCCTGGCCGCGGCCCTCCTGGGTCCCCTGGGGACGGGGGGGGAGGGCTGGTGGAGGAGCCTTCAGGTCGTCGGGCTCCTTGCCGACCTCGCGACGCTTAGGCTCCTCTTCGGCCTTCTGGCCGAGAGGGCCGGAAGGAGGGCGGCGCTCTTCGCAGGTATCGCCTTCGCCTTCGGCATGCTGCCCGGCTGGACGGTCGCGGACGGGATGAGCGGCCCGCTCTTCCGACTCTTCGCGGCCGCGACCCTCGTGTTCCGGGTCCGGGGCTCCTCCCTGGGGGCGGGGCTCTCCGCCGGACTCGCCGCCGTGACCAGACCGGAGGGCCTGGTCCTCGCCCCCCTGGCCATCCAGCCCGGCCGCGGCCGCCTGCGCGCCCTCGCGGCCCTCGGACTCGCCCTCCTTCCCCGCGCCCTCTACCTCCACCTGCGGGCCGGAGCGACGGGGGAGTTCCTGCTCTTCCCGAAGGGGGCGACGATGGCCTCACTCTCGGCCCTGGCCGAGGGGGGAGCCGGGGACGCGGCCTGGCACTGGCTGCGCGAGGCGGGCCGTTTCCTGCTCCAGGGCTTCGACGGTCTCGGCTACTTCCCGTACCTCCTGCTCCCCTTCGGCGCCACCCGGATCCTGCGCGGGGCGAAGGGGCCCGGGGCTCCGTTCCGGCTGCCTCTCGCCCTCGTCCTCGCGGCCCTCCTCGTGGTCCCCTTCTTCTTCGGGAACCGCCGCTTCTGGACGCCTTGGCTGCCGATCCTGCTGATCCCCCCGGCCCTCGCCTTCGCGCGGATCCCAAAGTCCCGGCGGACTCTCGCCTGGTCCCTCTTCCTTCTCGCCCTGCTCCCGCACAGCCTGCGCCTCTTCCGCCCGCGCCGCGCGATCCTCGCCGCCCTCCCGGAGATCGCGACGGTGCTCGGCGACGCGCCCTTCGCGACGGACCTCCCGCGCCTCCATCTCTTCGCGGGCCGAAGACCACCCCCCCCGCTCGCGATCCTTCCAGCCGACCTGATGCGGGCCGCGGCCCTCCCTTCCACCCGCTGGGTCGTCAGCCTCCGCCGGCGCCGCTCCCTCGACGCGGCCCGTCTCCTCGAACTCGGCTACAGGCCCTGGATCCCTACTTCTTCCCCCCAGGACCCCGTCCTCCGCGCTTCCCTCGAGCGGCTTTCGATCTGGCGGCGGTGAAGGGCGGGGGGGGAAGGGCCTCGTCGTCGAATTCGAGAAGACCTTTGGGGATCTCCGCGATGAAGCCGTCTTCCTCGAAGTCGGGGGGGGCATGTGGGACGCCCCGATGGTTGGTCAGGGTGAGACTCGCCCGCGCGCGGGTCATGCCGACGTAGAAGAGCCTTCGTTCCTCCTCGAGTCGGTCGTACTCGATCTTCCGATGGGGGAATATGCCGTTCTGGGCGCCGAGCATGAAGACATGGTCGAACTCGAGCCCCTTCGCCCGGTGGATCGTCAGGACGTGCACCGACTCCCCGGCGAGTCCGCCGTCTCCGAAGCTGAGTTCCTCCACCTCGGTGATGACCCCTGCGAAGGCTTCGGGTCCCGCCGTCCCGCCGTGGCGCCGCGCGACTTCGAGCACGAGGGCGCAGGCTTCCTGGAGGCGGTCGCGCTCCGGATCTCCGCAGACGGTCTCGGGGAGGTCGAGGGCGGGAAACAGGGCCTCGAGGACGGGCAGGGGGGGCTGCGAGAGGAGGTCCGCCCCGGCTCGGTCCAGGGCGGCGAAGAGGGTGCGCAGGCTCCGCGCGGCCGGATCGTCTTCGCGACCCTCCTCCGCCCAGGAACGCAGGAACCCTTCGATGTCCTCGGGGTTGAGGAGGTCTGCCTTCGACAGGGAACCGATCCGTTCGAAGGGCATCCGGCTCCTTCCGAGGTTCAGGATCGACGGGAACGAGGAGGATCTCGGACCTTCGAGGACGCGGCGCAGCAGGTGGAGCACCGACCGGCCCGGCTCACGGGAAAGCGGGTTCTCGGCCTGGATCGGGATGTCCGCCGTCCGGGCCTCGAGCCGGAAGGACTGGACCAGGTCGTTGTTCCTCGCGAGGACCCCGATCTCCGCGGGTTCGGTTCCCGCCTCGAGGAGTCGGGCGACCTCGCGGCAGACGAAGGCGACCTCCTCGTCGACCGAGGCATGGCGGCGAACCAGGATCCGATCTCTCCCCTCGGTCCGGATCGCGGTCTGTTTCTTGGGGATGCGGTCGTGGTTGTGGGCGATCACCTGCGCGGCCGCCTCGACGACGGCCGGGGAGGACCGGTAGTTGACCGGAAGGTGCAGGGTGCGCGTCCCCTCGAAGAGGCGTTCGAAATCCCGCAGGTAGGAGGGGTCGGCCCCCCGCCAGGTGAAGATGCATTGGTCGTCGTCCCCGACGACGGTCAGGCTCTCCCCGAGACCGGCGAGTTCCTTCACGAGGAGGAACTGGGCCGCGTCGAGGTCCTGGAACTCGTCGACGAAGACGGCCTTGTACTTGCGCCGGCAGAAGTCCCGGATCTCGGGATTGGAACGAAGGAGCCGGAGAGCGGCCAGGCTGAAGTCGTCGAAGAGCAGGATGTGGGCCTCGCGCACGATGTCGTCGAAGGTCCTGCACAGCTCGACTTCCGGCGAATCCTCCCCCTCGAGCAGCCGGAGGGGTTCCCGGTGCTTGAGCGCGGTGATCGCGTCGAGGGCGTTCTGGGGATCGAGGAGGAAGGGCGGAAACTCCGGGTCCCGCCGGCGGAGGCGTTCGACGGTCTTGAGGATCAGAGCGGTTTTTCGGGTCCGTGGCGTCTCGATCTCGTAGGGCCGGGGGAGCCCCGCCTCGGCGGGCGAGAGCTTCGCGATCGACAGGGCCAGGGAGTGGAGCGTTTGAACCGAGATCGCGGATGACCTCCACTCGAGGCTCCGCTTGAGGCGGGCGCACATTTCGTGCGTCGCCTTGACCGTGAAGGTGACCGCGAGGATCTCCCAGGGCGCGCACCGTCCATCCTCGACGAAAAACCGGATCCGTTCGGTCAGCACGCGGGTCTTCCCCGAGCCCGGCCCGGCCACGATGCGGAGCGGACCCGAGGGGGCCCGGACGGCTTCTTCCTGGACGGGATGCAAGGCGATCTCCGGTTTCCAGGCCAAGGCAGGGGGTTCCCGGACGCGCTCCGCCTCGCTTCCCTCTTCCGCGGCGGAGGTCCCGTCCGCCCTTGTCTCGGGGACGGGGGCCGTTCCCCTGCGGGTCCGCGTTCGGAAGGCCTCGAGGAGTTCGTCCACGGAGGAGAAGCGCGCGTCGGGGGCCTTCGCCAGGCATTTCTCGAGGATCCCCCGTTCCGTGTCCGGAAGGGAGGGGGGGAAGGAGGGTTCGCTCTCCTCGTGCGCTTTCAGGATCTCCCATTCGTTCTCCCCGTCGAAGGGGAGGTGGCCGGTCAGGCACTCGAAGAGCAGAACCCCGAGCGAATAGATGTCGCTGCGGAAGTCGCCCTTCCTCTTCAGGAGTTCGGGGGCCATGTAGTGCGGGGTGCCCCTTCGGATCGAGAGGCTGCCCTGCGACTCCGAGAGGATCTTCGACAGGCCGTAGTCCCCGATTCGAACGGCATCCCCCTTCAGGAAGATGTTCGAGGGCTTGAGGTCGAAATGGACGATCGAATGGCGGTGCAGCTCTCGGACCCCGTGGAGCACCTGGGGGAAGAGAAGGTCGCATTCGTCCGGGGCGAGGGGGCCTTCCTCGATGCGCGATTTCAAGGTCTCCTCTCCCGCGAAGGCCATGACGATGTAGGGGATCCCGTCCCGGATTCCCTGGTCCTCGATGGAGACCAGGTTCGGATGGTCGAGGGAGGCCATCGTCCTGATGGCCTGCAACTCGCGGATCGCGAGCCGGAGCAGGGCCGGTTCCTCGACTCTCAGGAACTTGACGGCGTAGGCCTTCCCGATGGATTCCTTCTCCGCCCGGAACACGATTCCGAAGGACCCGGCGCCGAGCTTGGCCCGAAGGACGTAACCCGGTATGTAGCCGGGCTTTCGATAATCCCGGTAAAAGCTCTCCCAGTCCGGTTCGAGCCTGGGCCAGGTCGCCTGGAGGTCGGTCTTGGGCATGGCGCCATTATAGGAGGGCGTCCTCCCCGCGGTTCCGGTTCCCCGGAGGTCAGCGGGGGGCACGGGGGAGGAGGTCGGCGAGGGGGAATTCGCTGCGGCAGGGACGCCCGCCGGCGGAGACGAGGCGTCCCCGGGCGTCGCGCATTTCGAAGATCAGCCGCCCTTTCGCGGGGCCCTCGACCTCGATCGTCAGGAGGCCGAAGCCGTTGCCGGTCGCGCCCCAGATCCGGGCGGGGTTTCCGTGGCCCTTCAAGGGGCCGACCCCCCGCCCCTGCTGCAGGGGGGAACTCGTCATTTCCAGGAGGGCGGCCCCGTCCTTGCGCCGGATCCTCATCAATTCGCTGAAGTGCCGATCGCCCGAGAGGAAGACGACCCCGCCGATCCGGTGTTCGACGAGGAAGGCGATCAGGCGTTCGAGTTCGCCGCGGGCCTCCCTCCAATGTCCCTCCCCCCGGTTCTCGAGGGAGAGGAGCTGGGTGCCGTTCGCGACGATCTTGACCGCGGCCGTGCTGCGCTTCAGGCCCTCGCAGAGCCACGTGAATTGCTGCGCGCCCCAGATCGTCGAGTCCTCCGCCCCGCCGTTCGGGATCCGGCCGCGGCCGGGGCGTTCCTCTCCGGGCGCGGGTCCGCGGACCGACTTGTAGTATCGATCGTCCATCAGGAAGACCTCGACCGGCCCTCTCCGGAAGGAGCCGAAGACCCCGGGAACCCCCGGCGCGCCGTATCCGGGATTGGCCCAGACCTTCTGAAAGACCCGCAAGGCCGTGTCCTTGTGGGGGAAAGCGGCTCCCGAGTTGTTGGGTCCGAAATCGTGGTCGTCCCAGATCGCGTAGACCGGGACCCTGGAGGCCATCGTCAGGAAGAAGGGGTCGCGCCGCAGAGCGAGCTGGCGGGCCAGCATGCGATCCTCGTGGTTCCAGTCCCCGTCGGGTCCGGTCGTGTTCCAGTTCCGGCGGCTTCCGTCCCCGACGATGTAGTAGATGTTGTCGCCGAGCATCAGCATGCAGTCGGGACGCAGGTCGGCGACGGCCTGGAAGACGGGGGCACTCCGATAGAGGCCGAGGTTGGCGCAGGATCCGAAGGCCAGGCGGATGATGCCGCGCCCCCCGGGCCGGGGAGCGGTCCGGAATCTGAGAACCCTCGTGTCCTCCTCCCCTCGGGCGGGGTCCGGCCGGAGCAGGACGCGGGTCTCGGTGCCGGGGAGGAGGCTGCCGACATGGAGGACCAGACAGCGGTCTCCGAGGTCCGCGATCTCGGGGCGGGGGAGGGCGCGCCCTTCCTGGACGGCCTCGGCGTCGAGGCGCGAACCTTCGGGGAGACGAAGCCAGACGCGGGCCTCTCCGGGTCCGACATGGCCGAGCATCGGGCCGGCCTCGATCCAATCGGGCCGGTTCTCCGGTGGACTCGGGGCGGGCCGGGAGACCGAGGAGGGGCGGTCGTCCGGGGGAGGTTGCGAGGCGCGGGAGGTGGGTCGGCTCGAGGGCGAGATCCGCTTCGGGCTCCTGCATCCTGCGAGGGCGAGGAGCAGGCCCATGGCGAGGACGCCCGGGACGGAACGGAGGTTGCGGTCGGCGGCGGGGATCATCGGATCGGGAAACGAAGGCCGGGCATCATAGGGAGAGGGGTCAGAACGGCGGCTGGAAATCCTCCGGGTCGGGTTCCGGGGACGGGGAAGGCTCGGGGGGGGGCGGACCCGAGGGCCGGCGGCGCCGGCTCTCCCGGAGGATCGGGGCGAGCAAGCTGTCGACGAAGGCCTCGGGGCTCAGGAAGGACGCGACCTCGGAGGGGGAAGCCGCGACCTGGGCCAGGGCCCCCTCGAGCCCGCAGGCGAGATGGAAGGCGTCGAGGGCCGCATCCCCGGATCGCACTCGACCCCGGCGCGCGGCTTGCTGGAGGAGGGTCCGGATCTCGGCGCGCAGGCGGCGGTGGACCGCTCGAATCCCGGAGTTCGAGGCCCCGGGGAGATCCCCGCGCAGTTCGGTCTCGAGGATCCAGCGCAGGCGCCAGGCCTCGGGAAAGCGCTGGTAGAAGCGGAGATGGCGGAGGAGGAGGGCGCGGAGGCGCAGGACCGGATCCCTGTCCTCGGCCGGCCTCGGGAACTCCGTCTCCCGGTTCTCGACCTGGAGAAGGACCGCCCGGAAGAGGTCCCGCTTGCTTGGGAAATGGAGGTAGACAGCCCCCTTGCTGAGGCCGAGGGAGACCGCGATCTCCTCCAGACTGGCTGCATGGAAGCCTTTTTCCGCAAAGACTTGCAGCGCTTTCTCGAGGATCGAACGAGCGAGATGGGGGCGGGGCGGACGAGGCATGACATACTCCTGAGTATGTCACTATTACATTCTCTGAAGTATGAAACAAGCCCGAGCCGATCGTTGACGGAGGGATCCGCGGGCGTAACCTTTTCCCTCCCTCGAAACGATTGCAGGCCGTTTGCAAGAGGCCCCGACACGGATGACTCCCCCGAAGCGCAGCCGGCCGCCGCATCCTTCCCCCCCGAGGCAGAAGACGGCGGCCCTCGAACGCAAGCCGGACTGGATCCGCATGGACCTTCCGAGCGGGGAGCGCTTCGCCGGGATCCGGGGGTGGCTCCACGAACGGGGCCTGCACACCGTCTGCGAGGAGGCCCGTTGCCCGAACCTCGGCGAGTGCTGGAAGGGGGGCACGGCGACGATCATGGTCCTCGGGGAGACCTGCACGCGGGCCTGCCGGTTCTGCGCGGTCTCCACCGGCAATCCGAGAGGCGCGCTCGATCCTGACGAACCCGCGAAGGTCGCGGAAGCCGTCGGTCTGATGGAGCTGCGCTACGTCGTCCTGACCTCGGTCGACCGCGACGATCTCGAGGACGGGGGGGCCTCCCACTTCGCGGCCTGCGTGCGCGCGATCCATGAGGCTTGCCCGGAGGTCCTCGTCGAATGCCTCGTGCCGGATTTCGGAGGCGATCGAGCCGCGATCCGGCGGCTCGTCGAGGCGGGTCCCCAGGTCTTTGGGCACAACCTCGAGACCGTGCGGCGCCTGAGTCCGAGCGTCCGGGACCGCAGGTGCGGATACGACCTCTCCCTCGAGGTCCTCGAGGCGGCCGGGGCGATGCGTCCGGGACTGGTCACGAAATCCTCACTGATGCTCGGGCTCGGCGAGACCGAACGCGAGATCGACGAGGCCCTCGCGGACCTCCGGTCCGCCGGGGTCGAGGTGCTGACACTCGGACAGTACTTGAGGCCGAGCCGCCGCCATCTGCCGGTGCGGGAGTACCTGACGCCCGCCCGCTTCGAGGCGCTCGCCGAGCGCGCCCGAGCGCTCGGCTTCGCCTACGTGGCCGCGGGCCCGATGGTCCGCAGTTCGTACAAGGCGGCCGAGTTCTGGCTGCAAAGTCGCCTGGCGGGCCGGAACGCCCGGCCGGGCCTGGCTCCGTCCTTCGACCCCTTCGGGGTTCCGGAGGTCGGAACCGCCTATCCGAAGGAGAAGACATGAGCGGAACGAGTCGATCCCGGACGAAGACGCGCGAGGAACCCGCCCCGCGGGAGCGGGGTCTCGGCGGCGGCGGCGTCCTCTTCACGGTCATCGAGGAGGACGGAAAGGTCGCGAAGGGGCGCGATCCGAACCTGCCCGAGGAGGAGTGCCTCCGGCTCTACCGGGCGATGCTGATGACGCGGGTCATGGAGGATCGCGCGCTCAACCTGCAGCGACAGGGCCGGATCGGGTTCTACGTGCCTTGCAGGGGGCAGGAGGCGAGCCATATCGGAACCGCCTACGCCCTGGAGGACAGGGATTGGATCTTCCCCGCCTACCGCCAGCCGGGGATCCTGATCCTCCGCGGCGCCCCGATGCAGCAGATCGTCGACGAGTGGTACGGGAACGAGGGAGACATCGGGAAGGGCCGACAGATGCCCGTCCACTACACGTTCCGGAGTATCCGCTTCGTCTCGATCAGTTCCCCGATCGGAACGCAGTTGACGCACGCGGTCGGGGCGGGCATGGCCGCCCGCTACCGGGGAGAGGACACGGCCTTCCTGACCTACTGCGGGGACGGGGGCACGAGTGAGAACGACTTCCACTGCTCGCTCAATTTCGCGGGGGTCTACAAGGCCCCGGTCGTCTTCGTCGTCGAGAACAACCAGTGGGCGATCTCGGTCCCGCTGGAGCGACAGACCGCCTCGGAGACGATGGCGATCAAGGCCGAGGCTTACGGCATTCCGGGGGTGCGCGTCGACGGGAACGACATCCTCGCGGTCTACCAGGTCGCAAAGGAAGCCGTCGACCGCGCGCGGAGGGGCGAGGGTCCGACCCTGATCGAGACCCTGACCTACCGGGTCGGGCCCCACAGCAGCTCGGACGACCCGAGCCGCTACCGCGAACAGGCGGAGGTCGACTCCTGGGTGGAACGGGATCCGATCGAGAGGTTTCGGGCCTACCTGAAGAGGAAGAAAATCTGGACGCAGGCTCTCGAGGAGGAGCTGAGGGAGGCCTGCCGCAAGGAGATCAACGAGGCCGTCGAGGCTGCTGAGGGCAAGAGGCCGCCCGCCGCCTCGACGATGTTCGAGGATGTCTTCCGGGAGAGGACTCCGCAGCTCGACGAGCAGCTCGCGGATCTCGAGGCGATGGGGGACCGGGAAGCGAAACAGATCGGCGAATTCCCCCTTTGAGGGGCGGCCGCGAGGAAGAGGGAACGCAGATGACGACGATGACCTTGCTGCAGGCGATCAACGACGGCCTGCGCACCGAGATGAAGAACGACGACCGCGTCCTGGTCTTCGGGGAGGACGTCGGACGCAACGGGGGCGTGTTCCGCGCGACGGAGGGTCTCCAGGAGGAGTTCGGCGAGGAACGCTGCTTCGACACCCCCCTCTCCGAGTGCGGGATCATCGGGACGGCGATCGGGATGGCCGTCTACGGCCTCCGCCCGGTGCCGGAGATCCAGTTCCTGGATTTCATCTATCCGGCCTTCGACCAGATCGTGTCCGAAGCCGCGAAGATGCGTTACCGCAGCGGGGGGGAATACACCTGTCCGATGGTCGTCCGCAGCCCGTACGGGGGGGGGATCCGGGGTGGGCATTACCATTCCCAGTCGGCGGAGGCCTATTTCTGCCATACCCCGGGTTTGAAGGTCGTAATCCCCTCGACCCCCGCGGACGCGAAGGGCCTCCTGATCTCGTCGATTCGCGACGAGGACCCGGTGCTCTTCCTCGAGCCCAAGCGCATCTACCGGACGATGAAAGGCGAGGTACCCGACGGGGAGCATGTGGTCCCCCTCGGGAAGGGGCGCATCGTCCGGGAAGGCCGCGACTGCACGGTCGTCGCCTGGGGGGCGATGATCGAGACCTGCCTGAAGGCCGCCGAGGCGATGGAAGCCGAGGGGCGGACCATCGAGATCGTCGATCCGCGCACTCTCGTTCCCCTAGACGAGGAGCTGATCCTCGAGTCGGTCAAGAAGACCGGCCGCCTCGTCGTCGTCCACGAGGCGCCCCGGACGGGCGGCTTCGGAGGAGAGATCGCGGCGCTCGCCGCGGAGAAGGCGATCGCCTGGCTCGAGGGTCCGGTCCGGCGCGTGACGGGTTTCGACACCCCCTTCCCCTACACGCTGGAAGGCCTCTACATGCCGGACCCGAACCGCGTCGTGCGGGGCATCCAACAGACCTTCGACTGGTAGAGAGGACCGAGGATCATGGCGCTCAAGGAATTCGTGCTTCCCGACATCGGCGAGGGCATCGCCGAGGGAGAGATCGTCAGCTGGAAGGTCGAGGTCGGCCAGGAAGTCCGCGAGGAAGAGGACTTCGTCGAGGTCATGACCGACAAGGCGACGGTGACGATCACCGTGCCCCATTCCGGGGTGATCAAGGAACTCAAGGTGAAGGAGGGAGAGGTCGTTCCCGTCCATTCGGTGATCGCGGTCATCGACACCCAGGGAGCGGGGGGGGAGGAGGCCCCGGCCTCCGGGGAAGGGGAGACGCAGGCTTCCCCGGCTCCGGCCGCGCCCGGGGCCGGGCCGGGGGGACCGCCTGCCACGGCGCCCTCCGAACCCGGGAAGGTCCTCGCGGCTCCGGCGACGCGCCGACGGGCGCGCGAGGCCGGCGTCGACCTGGCCCTTGTTCCCGGGACCGGACCGGGGGGGCGCGTCACGAACGAGGACCTCGAACGCTTCCTCGCCGGGGATGCCGCTCCCGCCGCCCCGGGGGGCCGGACCTTCGAACCGGTGTCGATCGCCCCGCCCACATCCCCCGAACTCGAGGAGCGTGTCCCCTTCCGCGGCGTGCGGAAGAAGATCGCCGAGGCGATGTCCCGCTCCAAGTTCACGGCCACGCACTTCACGGTCGTCGAGGATCTGGACGTCACCGAACTCGTCGCCCTCCGCGAGGAGGTCAAGGACCGCTACGCGGACGAGGGATGCAGGATCACCTACATGCCCTTCCTGATGAAGGCCGTCGTCGCGGGGCTTCGCCGCTTCCCGTGGTTGAACGCCTCCCTCGACGAGAGCCGGGGCGAGGTCGTGCTGAAACGCTACTACAACCTCGGGATCGCGACGGACACCGAGAACGGGCTGATCGTCCCGGTGATCCGCGACGTCGACCGCAAGAGCATCGTGGATCTCGCGCGCGAGCTGCGGGATCTGGCCGCCCGGACGCGCGAGGGCCGCGTGCAACCCGAGGAGTTGCGGGGAGGAACCTTCTCGATCACGAACGCGGGCAATCTCGGCGGTCTCTTCGCGACCCCGATCATCAACTTCCCCGAGGTCGCGATCCTCGGCGTCCACAAGATCCACGACGCGCCCCGTGTCGTCGAGGGGGAGATCCGGATCCGGAAGGTCATGTACCTCTCGGTCTCGATCGACCACCGGATCGTCGACGGAGCCGACGGGGTGCGCTTCCTGAACGTCCTGAAATCCTGCCTCGAGGACCCCAGGCGCCTCCTTCTCGAGGCTTGAGGACGTGGTCATGATCGATGACGCCCTGGTCCGGATCCTGAACGACAGGGACAGCGTCCCGAAAGGCCGGCTTCCCGACATCGGGGAGGAGGACCTCGTGCGGATGCTCGTCGAGATGGTCCGGATCCGGGTCTTCGACCGGAGGATGCTGGCCTTGCAGCGCCAGGGCCGGATCGGCTTCTATGGGCCGGTCACGGGCCAGGAGGGGGCGATCGTCGGCTCGGCCTCGGCCGCGGCGGAGGAGGACTGGATCGTGCCCGCCCTGCGCGAGGGGGGGATCGCGATCATGCGGGGGCTCCCGCTCGTCGAGGCCGTTGCCCAGCTCATCGGCAACGCCCTCGACCGTTGCAAGGGCCGGCAGATGCCCTGCCACTACACCTGGAAGCCCGGCCGCTACGTCTCGATGTCCTCCGTCATCGGAACTCAGATCTCGCACGCGACAGGCCTGGCGATGGCCGTGCGTCATCGGGGAGGATCGGAGGCGGTGCTCGGATTCCTCGGGGACGGCGCGACGAGTTCGAACGACTTCCACGCGGGACTCAACTTCGCGGCCGTCCGGAAGGCCCCGGTCGTCTTCGTCTGCCAGAACAACCAGTGGTCGATCTCGGTCCCGTTCTCGAAGCAGACCGCCTCGGGCTCGGTCGCCGCCAAGGCCGTCGCCTATGGAATGCCGGGAGTCCGCGTCGACGGCAACGACGTCCTCGCGGTCCGCGCGGTCATGGCCGAGGCCCTCTCCAGAGCGCGGGCGGGCGAGGGGCCGACCCTCGTCGAGTGCCTGACCTACCGGAGGCTCGGTCATTCGAGTTCGGACGATCCGAGCCGTTATCGTGACGAATCCGAGGTCGAGCGCTGGGAGGCGAAGGACCCGATCGCCCGTTTCCGCCGCTTCCTCGAGAACCGGGGGCTCTGGGACGACAGCCGCCAGGAAGAGACCGAGGACCGGATCGCCGGAGAGATCAATCGGGCGATCCGGGAGGCGGAAGCGGCGGGGCCGGTTCCCGAGGAGACCCTGATCCAGGACGTGTTCGAGACGCCGGACCCGCGTCTCGTCGAGCATTTTCGAAACACCCGCGAGGGTCGTACCTGAGGAGAGACGATGTCCTTCGACGCTGTCGTCATCGGAGCCGGTCCGGCCGGCTACGTCTGCGCGATCCGCCTCGCCCAACTCGGCAGGAAGACCGCCGTGGTCGAGGCCGGACGGGTCGGCGGGGTCTGCCTCAACGTGGGCTGCATCCCGAGCAAGGCCTTGATCTCGGCCGCGCGTCTCGTCGACCGCGCGAAGCATGCGGAGACGATGGGGATCCGGCTGGGGGAGCCGGAGGTCGATCTCGGGAAGCTGATCGGCTGGAAGGACAAGATCGTCGCGCAGCTGACCGGGGGGATCGGACACCTGCTCGAAAAGAACGGCGTCGAACTGGTCGCCGGGAGAGGAAGGGTCGCCTCGCCGAATCTCGTCGAGGTCGAGACGGCACAGGGGGTACGCCGGATCGAAACCCAGAACATCGTCGTCGCGACTGGATCCAGACCGATCGAGATCGAGGGCTTCGCCTTCGATGGGGAGAGGATCTGGTCCTCGACCGAGGCTCTTTCCCCGAAGTCCCTCCCGAAGCGGATGCTGATCATCGGCGGCGGGGTCATCGGCCTCGAACTCGGGCTCGTCTACCGGAGACTCGGGACAGAGATCCGGATCGTCGAGTTCCTCGACCGGTTGCTGCCGGGGCTCGACGCGGACCTGTCGAAGGAGATGGGTCGCAGCCTCAAGAAGAAGAAGGTGCCCGTGCATCTCGGGGCCAGGGCCCGGGGATGGAAGGAGTCCGGCGAGGGGATCGAGGTCGAGGTCGAGACCGGGAACGGGAAGATCGAGAGCTTCGACTGCGACGTCGTCCTCTCCTCGGTCGGACGGGCCCCGAACGGCAAGGGCTTGGGTCTCGAGGAATGCGGGGTCGAGGTCGACGAACGCGGCTTCGTCGCCGTGGACCGGCGCAGGGCCACGAAGGTCCCCGGCATCTGGGCGATCGGCGACGTGACCGGACAGCCGATGCTCGCGCACAAGGGATCGGCCGAGGGGCTCACGGTCGCCGCCGCGATCGCGGGGGACGCCGGAGCGGCTTTCGACCCCGTGGGGATCCCGGGGGTCGTCTTCACCGATCCCGAGATCGCCACGGTCGGACTCACCGAGGAGGAGGCCAAGGAGCGGGGCTTCGAGGTCGCGACCGGGAAGTTCCCGTTCCGGGCCTCGGGAAGGGCGATGTCCCTCCTCGAGACCGAGGGGTGGGTCAAGGTCGTCGCCGACAAGGAGTCCGACCGGCTCCTCGGGATCCACATGATCGGTCCCGAGGTCACCGAACTCGTCGCCGAGGGGACCCTGGCCCTCGAGGCCGGTTTGACGGTCGAGGATCTCGCGATGACGATCCACGCACATCCGACCCTCGCCGAAGCGGTCATGGAGGCCGCGGAGAACCTGCACGGCCGGGCGATCCACATCCTGAACTGAGCGTCCGGAAACGAGTTCCCTCCCCGTGAGGGGGTGCACCGGTCCGTGGGGGCGGGGATTCCGATGGGTCTCCCCGCTCCGGTTGCGTGACCCCGACTCCGCTGCCGATAAGGAACTGGAGTCCGGAGGGTTCATGGAAGAGTCGCGACTGCCCTGTCCTCATTGCAGCTATCCGAACCTCGCGACCGACGAAGTCTGTTCGCTCTGCGGAGCGGTGCGGAGGGCCGATGCGTCCAAGGTCCGGATTTCCGCGGGAGGACCCGAGATCCAGGAGGGCGCGCCCCTCCCGGCGCGGGCCGAGGAGGGGGGGCCTTCGAGAGGGGCTGCTCGGATGTCGTCCCTTCTGGATTCCGAGGATGGAGCGCTCCCTCCTCCGCCTCCACCGAGGGCGGGGCGGGACCGGGACGAACGGGATTTCCACCCCTTCGAGGCCATGCACGTGCAGAGCGCCGCGCGGTCGACGGACGACCTGTCGCCTCCGGGGAACTACGCGGCCGAGGTCCGGCGCATGCGGGACGCAGGCCCCTTCGGACTTCCGCCCCTCCTGTTCGCCTTCCTCGCCGGAGGTGCCGCGGCGGCCCTCTGGTCCCTCGTCCCCGGGCTCGCGCACACGGCCTGGATCCTGCGTTCGTTCTTCCATGAGATCGGCCACGCCCTGGCGGGTTGGGCGATGGGGATTCCCTCGATCCCCGCCCTGAATCCCGGCGGGCACGCCGCGACGATGCACCTGGAGCCGCGGACTTGGCTCGCCGCGTTGATGCTCCTCGTCCCCTGCGGGCTCGCGTGGCGCTGGCGGGAGAATCTCGCTCTCGCGATTCCGGCCGCCGTCGCGGTCCCCCTCCTCGGACTGCTCGCCTTCACTCCGATGCGGGATCTCTTCGTCCTCTACGGGGGCCATCTCGGCGAGATCCTGTTCGGAACAATCTTCTTCTGGCGCATGTTCCAGGGAGGGTTCTCCCGTTTCGCGGAAGAACGCGCGCTCTACGCGGCCGTCGGGTTCATGCTCCTCGGGGCGAATCTGTGGCTCTCCTTCGGCCTTCTCCTCTTCCCCTCGGTGCAGGCCTGGTACGCGGGCAGTGGGTCCTTCGGCGGGGAGAACGACTACCTTCGGATCGCCTCCAGACTCGGCGTCACGGCCGGGTCGGCGGCGGCCTTGATGCTGGTTCCGGCCTTTCTGAGCCTACCCTTCGGCTGGATCCTCTCCCTCTGGAAGGAGTGAGCCCCTCGAGTCCCGGGCGAAGGCCTGCAGGACCTCAGGGAGGTAAGGAAGGTCCTCGCGGTCGGCGAGGAGGAGCGGGAGATGCGAGGCCTTCGCCTGGGCCCGCGCGGCTTTCGTGAAGTGGGATTGCGTGACGACGGCCCCGAGCCCGCAAGAGTGGTAGTCGCAACCCGCGATCGCCTGCATGACGGCGTCGTTGCCGACCTTCCCCTTGTAGCGTTTCGCCTGGATCCCGAGGGTCGTTCCCCCGAGGTCTACGAGGAGGTCGAGCCCGAAGTCTCCGGAGTCGGGGAGATTCCGGACCCTGAGCCCGTCGGCCTCGAGCCGCGCTGCGATCCAGGCCTCGAATTCGCGCCCGGTGAGTGTGTCCAACTCTTCCAGGCTCATTCCGCAAAGCCGCGCCCGCAGGCGCGCCCGCGCGGCCTGCCGCCAGAAGAAACGAAGCAGGTGGAAACTGACGAAAACCGCGAGGAAGGCCGCGAGGAAGCGGTCCGGACCGGCCTTCCAGGCAACGAGGGCCGCGACGAGCAGCCAGGCCAGGCAGCCGGCTTCGCCCCACGCTCTCCGGCGTCTCGCCACCGCGGTCCTCCGCTCAGGCGCAGGCCCTTTCGACCTCCCGGATCTCCTTCGGGATCTCCGCCGTCAGGTTCTCGTGTCCGTTCCTCGTCACGAGGATGTCGTCCTCGATGCGGACTCCGATCCCCCGGAACTCCTTTGGGACCCGCCTGTCCCCAGCCCGGAAGTAGAGTCCCGGCTCGACGGTCAGGACCATGCCCGGACGGAACGGGAGGCTCCTCCCTTCCCGGTCCTCGTAGGGGCCGACGTCGTGCACGTCCATGCCGAGCCAGTGGCCGATTCCGTGCATGTACCAGGGCTTGTAGGCCTCCTTTGCGAGGAGCCGGTCCAGACGTCCCTCGAGGACCCCCAGTTCGAGGAGACCCTTCGTGAGTTCGCGGCGCGCCGTCTCGTTGAGCCTTTTGAACGTGCAACCGGGCTTCACGGCCCGCACGCATTTCTTCTGGCAGCGCAGAACGATCTTGTAGACGGCTTTCTGCGCTTCGCTGAAGCGGCCCCCGACGGGAAAGGTCCGGGTCACGTCGGCCGAGTAGTGTCCGAACTCCGCGGCCGCGTCGATCAGCAGAAGGTCTCCCCGGCGCATCTTCCTGCGGTTCTCGACGTAGTGGAGCGTGTTCGCGTTGTTTCCGCTGGCGACGATCGACGGGTACCCGACCCTGGGCGATCCACCGTGGGCGAAGACCGCCTCCATCTCCGCCTGCACCTGGTACTCGTGCATGCCGGGCTCGGTGAGCGCCATGGCCGCGAGATGGCCGGCCGCCGTGATCGCGGCGGCCTCACGCATCGTTTCGAGTTCCGTGGGGTCCTTGATCTGGCGGAACTCGTGGAGAACGGGGCGTGGATCGATGTAGGTCGGTTGGCCCCGGTTCCGCCGCGGGCGGCCCTGCATGCGCTTCTGGAAGAAGGCGAACAGACGCCGGTCGAACTCGGGGTCCTGGAAGAGCGGGAAGGCGAGCCGGTCGAAATCCCGAGTGCGCTCGGCGAGGACCTTCCAGAAATCCCCGACCGGAAAGGCTTCGGAAGCCCCGAAATCCTTTAGGGCGCCCCGGACCCCCGCGCGCCGCCCGTGCCAGGTCTCCATCAACGGATCCCGGGGCCGGACGAAGAGGATGCGATGGGGCTCTCCCGAAGCGTCCGCGTAGGCGAGCAGCAGGGCCTCGGGTTCGTCGAAGCCCGTCAGCCAGCGGAAGTCGCTGTCCTGCCGGTAGGGGTGGTGCACGTCTCCGTTCCGAAGGACCTCGGGAGCCGCTCGGAGCAGGAGCGGCGCGCCGAGCCGCTTCAGGACCTTCGCGAGGCGGGAATCGTAGGGTTCGCGGGGAGTCCGCTTCGTGCTTCTCGTCGCCATGGGTCCAACGCTAGCGCCCGCGGTCCCGCGCCGATACCGGCAAGCTCCACCCCCGCCCGCACGGCTGCCGCCCTCCCTCCCGGGGGCCTGGTCGGAACGCCTCTCGGCCCGACCGGACTTGGGCTCTAGGATGTCCCCCGAGAAGTCCCCGGGAGAACGTCCCGAGTCCCTCGGGGACGAGGCCCGCATGCGAACGATCCTCCAAGCCTTCTGCCTTCTCCTCCTCGGCTGCGGCGGCGCGGCCGTGCGGGAACAGGCTCCGCCGCCGGCCCTGCGCATCCTGTCCTACAACATCCGTCACGGCCGGGGGATGGACGGGAAGGTGGATCTCCCGCGGATCGCGGCCGTCCTCGCCGCGGCCGAACCGGACCTCGTCGCCCTGCAGGAGGTCGACCGGAAATGCCGGAGGAGCGGCGGCGTCGACGAGGCCGCCGAACTCGGGGCCCGGCTCGGGATGGAGGCCAGGTTCGGGGCCTTCATGAAATACCAGGGAGGGGAGTACGGCATGGCGATCCTCTCCCGCTTCCCGATCCTGGAGTCGAGGGTCCATCGCCTCCCCAAAGGAGCCGAGCCTCGTTGCGCCCTCGAGGTCCGGGTCCGCCCGGAAGGTTCGCCCACGGCGGTCTCCCTCGTCTGCATCCACCACGACTGGACGCGGGAGGAGTTCCGCCTGCGGCAGGTCGAGGCTCTCGAGGAGGCTCTCCGCGGGATCCGGATTCCGGCGATCCTCGCCGGAGACTTCAACGCGGAACCGGAAGGGCCGTCGCTTGCCTTTCTCCGGAAGAAGGGTTGGAGGATCCTGGGCAAGGGCGGGGGGAAGACCTGGCCTTCGCGGAATCCGAGGAGGGAGATCGATCATTTCCTCGTACGCGGACCCTGGGTCGCCGTCCGCTGCGAGGTGCTTCCCGAGGACCTCGCCTCCGATCATCGTCCGGTCCTCGCCGTCCTGAGGCTCGCCTCCCGCTGACCCGGGGCCTCCCCGGGAGGGTGGAGGGGGTGGAGCGGACCGCTATCCTGAGCCTTTCCTCGTCCCGCTCCCGCGGACCCGTTCCCGCGGCGCGGCCGCCTCGAACCCCGACCGGGAACGAACGATGAGTTACGGGCATTCGCAGCAACTCTTCCCCCCCCACCCGAGCTTTGCGAAGACCGCGAGGATCTCCTCGATGGAGGAATACAGAGACCTCTACCGGCGGTCGATCGAGGACCCGGAGGGATTCTGGGGGGAAGTCGCGCGGCGGATCGAATGGAGGAAGCCCTTCACGAAGGTGCTCGCCCACGATTTCTCGAAACCGGAGATCCGCTGGTTCGAGGACGGGACCCTGAACGTGACGGAGAGCTGTCTCGACAGGCATGTCCGGGCGGGGAAAGGAGACAGGACCGCGATCATCTGGGAGGGGAACGAACCCAGGGACATGGCGTCCCTGACCTACGCGGAACTCCTGCGCAAGGTATGTCGATTCTCGCATGTCTTGACGGGCCTCGGCGTGTCGAAGGGGGACCGCGTCTGTCTCTACATGCCGATGATCCCCGATCTCGCGGTCGCGATGCTCGCCTGCGCGCGAATCGGCGCGATCCACTCGATCGTTTTCGGGGGCTTCTCGGCGGACTCCCTGCGCGACCGGATCCTCGATTCGACCTGCAAGGTCCTGATCACTGCCGATGGGAGCTACCGCGGAAAGAAGGAGATCCGCCTGAAGGACATCGCGGACGAGGCTCTCGAGGGTTGCGGCTGCATCGAGCACTGCGTCGTCTTCGAGAACACCGGGAACGAGGTCTCGATGAGGGAGGAGCGGGATCTCTGGGCGCATGAGCTGGACCGGGCCCCCCATGTGGCGGACGAATACGAGGCTGTCGAGATGGGAGCCGAGGACCCGCTGTTCATCCTCTACACCTCGGGCTCGACCGGGAAACCGAAGGGCGTGCTCCACACCTGCGGGGGCTATCTCGTCTACACGTCCTACACGCACGAACTCGTCTTCGACCACCGCGAGGACGACATCTACTGGTGCACGGCCGACATCGGCTGGATCACCGGCCACAGCTACATCGTCTACGGCCCCCTCGCGAACTGCGCGACGACGCTGATGTTCGAGGGCGTTCCGAACTACCCCGACGCGGGGCGCTTCTGGGACATCGTCGATAAATACGGGGTCACGATCTTCTACACTGCCCCGACCGCGATCCGCTCGCTCCGGGCCGCGGGAGACCACTACGTCACTTCGCGGAGCCGCAAGAGTCTGCGTCTTCTTGGAACGGTCGGCGAGCCGATCAACCCCGAAGCCTGGCTCTGGTACTACGAGGTCGTTGGCGGACACCGCTGCCCGATCGTGGACACATGGTGGCAGACCGAGACCGGGGGCATCCTGATCTCCCCGCTTCCGGGAGCGACGCCCCTGAAGCCGGGCTCCGCGACCTTCCCCCTTCCCGGGGTCCGTCCGGTCCTCGTCGATACCGAGGGGAAGGTTTGCGAGGGGAACCCGAACGACGGTCGGCTCTGCATCGAGTTCCCCTGGCCGGGCATGATGCGCACGGTCTACGGCGACCACGAGCGTTTCCGACGGACCTATTTCAGCCAGGTCGAGGGGAAGTACTTCACCGGAGACGGCTGCATCCGCGACGAGGACGGGTACCACTGGATCGTCGGAAGGGTCGACGACGTCCTGAACGTCTCGGGGCACCGCATCGGAACCGCCGAGGTCGAGAGCGCGCTCGTCTCCCATCGCGCCTGCGCCGAGGCCGCGGTCGTCAGCCGGCCCCATGAGATCAAGGGGGAGGCGATCTACGCCTTCGTCGTGCTCGCCCCGGGCGAGGAGCCGAGCGACGACCTACGCAAGGCGCTCGTCGACGAGGTCCGCTCGGAGATCGGAGCCTTCGCGGCGCCCGAGAGGATCCACTTCACCCCGGGCCTGCCGAAGACGAGGTCGGGGAAGATCATGCGGCGCATCCTCCGGAAGATCGCCCGCGGAGAGACCGGGGATTTCGGAGACACGACCACCCTCGCCGATCCCGACATCATCCCGAAGCTGCTCGCCGACGTCTGAAGGCTAGCGGCGTCGGACCGGGCTGCCCTTCCCGCCGGAAGAAGCGGCCCGCTGGCGGGCGTGGAAACCGGCGAACTTTTTCCCTCAATGCCGCGGCCGAGTTCACCCTTTCACCGCTCTTCCCCCCAACCCTCAAGTTCTCCGAAGTTTCGACCGATTTGTTAGATATTGACAGTTTCTCACAGGCAGGCTATTTTTTCACCATGAGCGGCGACAACGAGCTGACCAGCATGACGGTGTCCCTCCCCGCCAGCCAGAAGGCCTACGTGAAGGCCCAGGCTGCGGCCTCGGGGTGCAGCACGCCGAGCGAGTACGTGCGGCGGCTCATCTATGCGGACCAGAGGGCCCGCGAGCAGGAGGAGTTCGAGCGCAAGATTCTCGAAGGGCTCGACTCCCCCACGCGGGAGATGAGTTCCGAGGACTGGCAGGAACTCCGAAGCACCCTGCGAAAGGAACTCTCCAAGCGCCGGAAGGTCAAGTAGAACGGGCCCTCGTGGCAGGGAGGGTGATCTGGCACCGTCTCGCGGAGGAGGATCTCACCGAGGCCTACCTCTACATCGGGGCCGACTCCCCCGACGCGGCCGAGCGCTTGCTCGATGCGGTCGAGGAGGCGATCCGGTTCCTCCTCCAAAACCCCGGAGCCGGCGGCCTGCGGAACTTCCGTTCTCCACGAGCGCAAGGCATACGGTCGTGGGGGGTGAGCGGCTTCCAGTCCTTCCTGATCTTCTACCGTCCCGACGGAGACGACCTCGAAGTGGTGCGCATCCTCCATGGGGCGCGTGATCTCCCACGGCTTTTAGAAGAGGAATCCTGAGGTCGAGTCCCAGCGTCCCCTCCCGAATTGCTGGATCTCGACTCCTGCGAGGCGTGCGGCTTCAGGATCTCGGAAAGTTTGCGGTAAGGCATGGGCTTCTCGATCGACACCACGAGGATCGCGCCCTTCGGCGTCAGGACGGCGCCGCGCCGCTCGAGGCCGTGCGCGGAGAGGCCCTTCATGATCGCATCGAGGCCGATCGGAGTCCGCACCCGAACCTCGAGGCCGACGGTCGAGGGTTCGAGGATCCATCGGTCGGGGGCGAGGACGACGCGGTGGACGTTGCCGGGGAGCGCCTCGCGCAGGGTATTCGTGACTGCCGGCAATCGGGACCGGTCGAGGCCGAGGACCGGGAACGAGAGTTCGAAGGGGCCCGCGGACAGGGGGCCAGCCGTCAGCACGCGGCATGGTTTCTTCCTCGGTGGATTCCTCCTGGAGCCTGGATCATCGTAACACGGCTCGAGACGCGGCCCCGCCGAGGCGGGGGGCCGTTCGGCCGGATCCTCGGGCGACTCCTCCGGGACGGCGACTTCGGGCGCCGCGCGGCCGGTTGCCCGTCTTCAGGTTCCGGAGGCCTCGCGCAGGGCCCCTTCGAGCATCTCGACGCTCGGCACGCCGGGCGTCTCGGGGTCGGTCCCCGGATAGAGGCGTCAGCCGGGTCCCGTGGGCGTCGCGCCCCGGGCCGCTGGATCGACGTCGAGCCCCTCGACGAGGACCGTCGGGCTTCTGAGGTAGGGCAGGCCCTCGGCGTCGGCTTCCTCCTCGACGGGGATGCGTCGCACCTCGAGTCGAAGCCCGAGCCTGTGGGCGATCTCCTCGAGCCTCGCGACCGCGAGACCGGCGTTCCCTCAGCCGGGGCCTGCGAGCACCGTGACCGCGATCGTCCGTTCCGGCATCGGCCCTCCTCCGGCGCATGCCGCCGCGATCCCGGCGAGGAGCAGGGCTCCGATCCGGGGCCTGTTTCTGCGAGAGTTCTCGTGCATTCAGATCCCCCGATCCCGGCGCAGGCGGGCGAGGATGGCCCGCGTCGCCGAGGAGCGGTTCAGCGTGTAGAAGTGGAGGCCAGGCGCGCCGCGGGCCAGGAGTTCCCGGCACTGGTCGATCGCGTGGCTGATCCCGACCCCCGCCACGGCCTCGAGGTCGTCCTTGACCATCTCGAGTTCCGCGGTCAGGGGATCGGGGAGGCTCGCCCCGCACAGTCCGGTGAAGCGCCGGATCTGCTTGTAGTTCGTGATCGGCATGATGCCCGGCAGAATCGGGCTCTCGATGCCGATCTCGCGGGCCCGCTTGACGAAGACGAAGAAGTCGGCGTTGTCGAAGAAGAGCTGCGTGATCAGGAAATCCGCTCCGGCCTCGACCTTCGTCTTCAGGTGGCGCAGGTCGGCGTCCCGCCCCTCGGCCTCGGGATGCCCCTCGGGGTAGCAGGCGGCCCCGATGCAGAGGGGGAAGCCCTCCCCGCGGAGGAAGGCGATGAGTTCGCTCGCGTGGGCGAAACCGCCGGGCGGAGGGGCGAAGCCCTCCGCGCCCTCGGGCGGATCCCCCCGCAGCGCGAGGAGGTTCTCGATGCCCGCGTCCACGAGCCCCTCGACGATGCGCCGGATCTCGTCCCGGTCGTGTCCGACGCAGGTCAGGTGGGCCATGACCTCGATCCCGGTCTCCTTCTTGATCCTGGAGACGACCTCGAGGGTCTTCTTCCGCGTGCTCCCCCCCGCTCCATAGGTCACGGAGACGAAGGAGGGTGCGAGACGGCGAAGCGCGCCGACCGTCTCGAAGAGGATCTCGGCCCCCGCGTCCGTCTTCGGCGGGAAGAACTCGAAGGAGACGACCGTGTCTCCTCGCTCGAAGAAGTCGCGGATCCGCATTTCGGAGATCCTAACCCCCGCCGGGTTCCGATGCGCGCCCGGGCAGGCGCGGGGAGAGGAGGAAGAGAAGGAGGAAGGCGAGGCCCCACTGCGCGAGACAGGTGGCGATCGAATAGGGGTCGCGCGGGTCCCAGGGGGAGACGCCTTCCCAGGTCGTCGCCTGCCAGAACCACCACCCCAGGAGGGCGAGGAACTGGAGCGGGATCAGGAGGGCGAGCACGAGGCCGAACCAGGGTCCGATGCCGGGGCGGCCCTCCTCGTCGGTGATCCATTCGCGCCGGAAGCGGTCGATGCCGTGATGGGCGATGGCGAGGACGAAGAGCGCGCCGCTGAGGATCAGGCCGAGCCCCCAGACCCAGTCCTGGTTTCCGAGGAAGTCGAGCGAGAGGGCCGAGGGCAGGCCCCAGGAGAGCCCGACCGCGAGGCAGCCGAGGATCGCGCGGCCGCGCGGCCAGCCGAGGTCCATGAAGCAGCGCGTCCCGAGTTCGACCATCGCGATCAGGGAAGTCGCGGCGGCGAAGGTCAGGGCCGTGAAGAACGCGGCGGAGGTCCAGGGGCCCGCCGCGCCGAGCCGCGCGAAGAGCCGCGGAAGCCAGATCATCGCCATGCCGGTGTTTCCCGGGCCGTTGTCCTGCAGGACCTCGAGGACCGGCTTTCCCGGGGCGAGCATCGGGGCCAGCGCGAAGACGGCCGGGATCGTCGCGAGGGCGGCGAGGATGGAGGCGAGGTTGTTGCCGACGCCGGTGAGGACCGCGTCGCCGACCGCGTGGCCGCGGTCGCGCGCGCCGATCGACAGCACGAGGAGGAGCCCCCAGCCCGCCCCGGTCGACCAGGCGGACTGGGAGAGGGCCTCGAGCCAGGGCCTGGGCGAGGCGAGGAGTTCGTCCATGTCGAGGGAGAACATCCACGAGAGCCCGTCCCCCGCTCCCTCGAGGCCGAGGCCGACGAAGGCGAGCACGAGGAGGAGGACGAAGAGCAGGGGGAGGAACACCTTGTTCGCGAGTTCGATTCCCCGGCCGAGACCGCGGTTCACGAACCAGGCCGCGAAGAGGAAGGCGGCGATCGTGCAGCCCGCCGCGATCCATCCCTGGCCGACTTCGAGGAAGTGGGCCTTGGCCCCCGCGTAGTCGAGGGAGAGGGCGGCCCCCCGGATCGACTCGACGACATAGGCGCCGCACCAACCGGCGATGACCGCGTAATAGGCCATGATGCCGACCGTGCAGAGGGCGACGAAGGAGCCGATCCAGGCGCGCCTTCCCATAAGGACCGCCATCGAGCCGAGGATCCCCCGGCGGGTCTTCCTGCCGATCGCGGTCTCGACGAGGAGAAGGGGGATCGACCAGGTGAAGAGGAAGATCGCCCAGGGAATCAGGAAGGTCCCTCCGTGCTCGAACTTCCCCATGATGCGGGGGAAGCGCCAGATGTTGCCGGCGCCGACGGCCATTCCCAGGGCGGCGAGGAGCAGGGCGAGACGGGAGGAGAAGCGGTCGCGACCCTTCGGGTTCGGAACGGTCATGGGGCCCGAGGATAATGCCGGCGGGAACCGGTTCCGGCATGGAAACCGGTGGGGGGCGTGGAAGAATGGAGGCGGTCGGGACGCGCCGTTCCGGAGACGGATCCGCGGGGTCCGGAGGGCGGGAGGCCCTAAGACCGCGTTCCCGCGAGAAAGGCGGGGGAGACGAGGAGGAGTCGGGTATGAGTGCGAAGGGACCGAGGACCGTGCGCGCCCCGAGGGGCGCGGAGCTGCACTGCGCGAACTGGCAGATCGAGGCGCCCTACCGGATGCTCCAGAACAACCTCGATCCCGAGGTCGCCGAGAACCCCGACGCCCTCGTCGTCTACGGGGGGTCGGGGAAGGCGGCCCGGAGCTGGGAGGACTTCGACCGCATTCTCGAATGTCTCCGGCGCCTGAAGCCGGACGAGACCCTCTGCGTGCAGTCGGGCCGACCGGTCGGGGTGTTCCGCACGCAGGCGCACGCCCCCCGCGTCCTGATCGCGAACAGCAACCTCGTCGGGGCCTGGGCGAACTGGGAGGAGTTCCGGAGGCTCGAGGGGATGGGTCTCCTCATGTACGGACAGATGACCGCGGGCTCCTGGATCTACATCGGCACGCAGGGGATCCTCCAGGGGACCTACGAGACCTTCGCCGCGGCCGCGCGCAAGCACTACGGCGGGGACGCGGACCTGACCGGCAAGCTCGTCGTCACCGCGGGCTGCGGGGGCATGGGCGGCGCGCAGCCCCTCTCGATCACGATGAACGGGGGCGTGTGCCTGATGGCCGAGGTCGACGAGAGCCGCGCGGCCAAGCGGGTCGAGACCCGCTATCTCGACGCGATCGAGCACGACCTCGAGGCCGCGATCCGGAAGGCGGTTGCGGCGCGGGACGAGAAACGCCCGTTCTCGGTCTGCTGGATCGGCAACGCGATGGACCTCCTGGATCGGCTCGTGGAGCGCGACCTCGTGCCCGACATGCTGACCGACCAGACGAGCGCGCACGACCTGTTGCAGGGCTACGTGCCGGCCGGCATGTCCTTCGAGGAGGCCCTCGATCTCCGGCGTTCCGACCCCGAGGCCTATCTCCAGGCCTCGCGCAGGACCGTCGCCCGGCACGTCGAACTCATGGTCGCGCTCCTGGACCGCGGGGCGGTCGTCTTCGACTACGGGAACAACATCCGCAAGCAGGCCGAGGAGGAGGGGGTCGAGAGGGCCTTCGCCTTCCCCGGCTTCGTGCCGGCCTACGTGCGGGATCTCTTCTGCGAGGGCAAGGGCCCCTATCGCTGGGTCGCTCTCTCCGGCGATCCGAGGGACATCCACCGCACGGACGACCTCGTGCTCGAGATGTTCCCCGAGAACAAGTTCCTCTGCCGGTGGATCGAACTCGCGCGCGCGAAGGTCGCCTTCCAGGGGCTGCCGGCCAGGATCTGCTGGCTCGGCTACGGCGAGCGCGACCGCTTCGCCCTGGCCGTCAACGACCTCGTCGCGAAGGGCGAGATCTCCGCGCCGATCGTCTTCGGGCGGGACCACCTCGACTGCGGTTCGGTCGCGAGCCCCTTCCGCGAAACCGAGTCGATGAAGGACGGTTCGGACGCGATCGCCGATTGGCCGATCCTGAACGCCCTCCTCTCCTGCGCGGGCGGAGCGACCTGGACGAGTTTCCACCACGGCGGGGGGGTCGGAATCGGCTATTCCCTGCACGCCGGCCAGGTCACCTGCGCCGACGGGAGCCCCGAGGCCGCCCTCCGTCTCTCCCGGGTCCTGAGGAACGATCCCGGCCTGGGCATCGCCCGCCATGCGGATGCGGGCTACGAACTCGCCCGCGACTGCGCGTCACGACTCGGCGTCGATCTCGCCTGAGCGCCCGCGGGGCTCGGGGCCCCGGTGGAGGATCGTCCCGAGGGTGGGGAGGAGGGCGATCCATGCGACCGGGGACCACTGGAGCAGGAGACGGCCGAATCGGGAGACGAACTCGTGGGAGAGGGTGGTCTCCGCGGTGAGGGGAACGGAAAGGAAGGAGGCGGTCAGGCCGAGGCACAGGAAGGCGCGGAGGGAGGGCCTCGTCGCGAGGTCGGTCGGCCGGAAGGCGAGGACCAGGAACAGGAGGAGGTAGACGAAACCGATCTTGCGGAAGAAGAACAGGGACCGGAGGCCGCCGAGGACGAGGTCCGGAAGGTCGCCGAAGGAGACGAGGCGGAAAATGCCGCGGCCGAGGGCTTGGAGGGCGGGGTCGCCGGAAGCCGCGAGTTCGGGGGCGAGGAAGGCGGCCGCGGCGAGGGCGGCGAGGGCGGCGGCGGCGAGGGCGAGGGCGACGCGGCGGGGACCACGGTCCAGGCAGAGGGATCCGAGGAGATGGCAGAGGAGGAACGCGCCTAGGCTCGCGAGCAGCGGGAGGGAGAGGGCGGGGGGGAGGCCGAGGAGGCGGGGGGCGAGGAGGCCGCGCAGGACGGCGGCGAGGACGGCGGCGAGAAGGGCCGCGCGGCGCAACCGCGGGCGGGCGGGGTTAGGCTTCGCGAAGAAGAGGGCGGCGAGGGCGAGGAAGGCCCAGAGGAGCCCCTCGGGTTTCAGCAGGGGCAGCAGGAGGATCCCGGCGGCGAGAACCGGGGGGCGCTTCGTGACGAGGCCCGAGGCGGCTAGCGCGAGCGCGAAGGCGAGGGGGAGGTCCGCGTAGCCGGAGTCGATCGCGGCGGCGCCCGGCGCGAACCAGGCGGAGGTCAGGGCGACCGCGGCGGTCGCGAGCCAGGCCGTCCGTGGTCCGGCGATCCTGTGGCCCGCGTCGAAGACGCAGAGGCAGAGCGCGAGGAAGAAGAGGGGCCCCCAGAGGTTTTCGAGATGGAGGGCCGCGCCCTCGGGGGAACCGGACAGGGCGCGGAGCCCCCCCTGGAGAAGGGGCAGGAGGGCCGGATAGGTCTTGCTGTGCGCGAAGACGGCGGGGTCTCGGAAGAAGGGGGCGTGGAGGTCGGCGGGGGGGGTGAAGGCGCGGGCCCGCAACCACCAACCCGCGAAGCCGTCCCAGGTCCGGGGCGGCGTGGCGAGCGCGCCCCAGACCGCGGGAAGGAGGAGCGAGGCGAGCGCGAGAAGCGCGGCGGCCTGGAGGACGCGGGGCGCGGGGGGGAGGGGGAGGCCGCGCCGGGGGGATTCCGCCGGCGCCCCGGCGCGATGCCGGAGGATGGCCGCGGCGCAGCCGAGCGCGAAGCAGAGCGGAAGGAGGGCGGCCGGCAGGGGGAGGCCGGCGATCAGGAGGAGGTGGGCCGCCGGCGCGTACAGGCAGAGCCCCGCAGCGAAGGCGGACAGGAGGAGGCCGCTCGTCGAGGAGGCGTCCTCGATGAGGGGCCGATCCCCCGAGGGCGGAAGGCTCCCGCATTCCCCCCGGGCCATCAGCGCCTCTCCAGCAGGATGCGGTCGCTCCGGCCGACGAGGACGAAGACTCCCTCGGGATCGCGGGCGAGGGGCCGGCCGTGGTAGCTGGTCGCGCCCGGCGGAAGGGCGTGTTCCCGGACGACCAGGCGCGGGTGGAGGAGGGCCGGCGCGAACTCGAGCGGCCCGCGCCACTCCCCGCGGAAGAGCACGACGCTCGCAGGCGGGCTCTCCTCGAGCACGCGCTCGATCGCGCGGATGCTCTCCTCTCCGTAGACCTTCAGGTGGAAGCGCACGGGACCCTCCCGCTCGTAGCGCCGAACCTCCGCGATCCGCGCGAGCCAGGCCTTCTTCGGGATCCGCAGGAGCCCGAGCCCGAGGTGGGCGAGCAAGGCCGTTCCGAGCGCGAGGGTCAGGGCCTTGTGTCCGGGAGTCTTCATCCTCGGGTCGCTCCGCTTCCGGGGTTGCGGACCGAAGCGTAGAGCTCCTCGAGCCGATCGACGACGGCGGGGAGGGAGAAGCGTTCCTCGATCAGGCTGCGGGCGGCCTCCGAACTCCGCGCGCGGAGCGCGGGATCGTCCAGGAGGGGCCGGAGCGCCTCGGCGAGGGCCGCGGGGTCCTCCGGCGCGCAGGCGCCCGCGCCCGCCTCGGCGATCTCGGGCAGGTTGCAGGACGGGGTGACGAGGCAGGGGAGACCGGCGGCGCAGGCCTCGAGGACCGCCATCGGCAGGCCCTCGGTCCGGGAGCAGAGCGCGAAGATGTCGGCGTCGCGGAGCACGGCGTCGCGCGCGGAGGGTGGGACCGGGTCCTCGAGATGGACGCGGGAGCCGAGGCCGGCCTTTCGGATGCGGTCTTCGAGATCCGCGCGGACCCCTTCCTCCGCGGGGCCGACGAAGACGAGACGGTCGGAAGGCCGCCGAGCCCGGGCGAAGGCCTCGAGGAGGAGGTCGACGCCCTTGATCCGGGCGAGCCTCCCGAGGAAGAGGACGAGGACCGCGTCCCCGGGGATCCCGAGGCGCCGGCGCAGGGGACCCGGCGCGCGCGGGGCGGAGGGGGGGGCGGGGAGCGGAACGCCGTTCGGGATCACGTGGACCCGTTCGGGAGGGGCGCCCTGCGCGATCGCGTCCCGGCGGTCCTTCTCGGTCAAGGCCTGGACGGCCGCGGCCCCGCGGAGCGTGCGGCGCTCGAAGAGCCTGAGGAAGAGCGCCTTGCGCAGGCCCTTGATCCGGAGGCGGCGCGGACAGAGGGCGCCCTCGGCGTTGTAGACGTAGGGAAGGCCGGCGCGCCGGGCGAGGTCCGCCGCGAGGACCGTCGCCAGCGAGAGCCCGACGTGGAGGTCGGCGAGGTCGGCTCGGGCGAAGGCTTCCCGGAGGGGCGCCCGGAGCATCGGCGACCAGTAGGGGACCCGCCGGTGCAACGCGCCCGTGCGCGCGTAGTAGACCTCGTACCCGTCGCGTTCGACCCATCGGTCGCGCGGAACGCCGGGCTCGACGCCGTTGTCGGTCGTGACGACGCGACAGCGGTGTCCGCGGCGCGCGAGTTCCCGGACGACCGCCTCGGCCGTCGTGACGACGCCGCCGAAACTCCAGGCCGGCGCGAACTGCGGCTGGACGCGGACGATCCGAAAGGGGCGCGGGTTCATCTTTTCAGGAGGGGGTCCGCCGGAGTTCGAGCATCCGGAACAGGCGGAGGACGAGGCGGGGGGGGAGGCGGAGGAGGATGCGCTCGCCGAGCAGGCGCAGGCGCCCGCGCGTGTCGAGACGGTCCCGCCAGTGCTCTCCCTTGATCGCGATCGTGTCGCGGAGGCTGTCGCGGAGCCGGAGCCACTTCGTTCCGGCGTCGTGGATCCGGTAGCGGAGCAGCACGTCCGGGAGGTTCGCGAAGCGCGCCCCCGCGCGGGCGAGGCGCGACCAGAGATCGTAATCCTCGCAGACACGGTCGCGGTATCCGCCGACCTTTAAAGCGGTCTTCCTCCGCATCATGACCGAAGGATGGGCGATCGGGTTGTAGCGGGGTAGGGCCGCGAGGATTCCCTCGTGGGTCACCGGATAGCCGCGGAAGCCCAGCGTGCGATCCGTTGCGTCGACGCAGCGGATCGCCGTGCCGCAGACCGCGAGGTCCGGGTCCGCGGCGAAACGGGCGCGTTGGAGGCGCAGCCGGTCGGGTTCGGCGAGGTCGTCGGCGTCGAGGACGGCGACGAGGGGGGCGCGGGCCTCCTCGAGACCCAGGTTTCTCGAACCCGCCATTCCGAGCCGCTTCGCGCTCCGCAGGTGCCGGATGCGCGGGTCCCGGAGTCCTTCGAGCACTCCCGCCGCGCCGCGGGGGCCTTCGTCCTCGAGGACGAGGCATTCCCAGTCCTGCAGGGTCTGGGCCCTGAGGCTCGCGAGCGCCTTCCCGAGGAGCCGCGGATCGGGGTCGTAGCAGGGCATCAGCACGCTGACCTCCGGGAGGGCCTTCACCGGGCGCGTCCTCCGGCCGGGAGGGCTCCGCCGATCCCGCGCGGCAGGTCCTCGCGCGCGACGATGTCTCCCCGGGTCCATGGCCTCGCGGCGGCCGCTTCCCCGCCCTGGAGGAGCCAGCGGTAGATCTGCGCGTGCCGGGCGGCGACGGTTCCGATGTCGAAGGCCCGCGCCGCGCGCGCCCCCCGCTCCCTGCGCGCCTCCTCCCCCTCGCCCGCGTGCCGGCCGTGGATCTCGAGGAGGGCGCGGGCGAGGTCCGGGATCCATTCCTCGTGCGCCCCCTCGAGCAGGGGCTTGAGCTTGGCGTAGTGGAGTTCCGTGATCCGCCCGAAGGGCGGGGGAACGAGCGCGACCGCCCCCCGCCGGGCCTGTTCGCGGGCCGCGCCGACGTCGGACAGGACGGCCGGCAGGCCCCGCCCGAGGGCCTCCTCCGCCGCGAGCGAGCAACCCTCCCAGAACGACGGGAGGACGAAGGCGTCGGCGGCCTCGTAGAACGGGGCGGGATCCTCCGCGTAGCCCGCGATCACGACTTCCCCTTCGAGACCCAGGTCCGCGAGATCGCCCCTCAGTTCCCTCTCGTAGCGGTCGTCCATCGTGCGGCCGAGCAGGACGAGCCGGAGGGGAGCCTCGCGCCGCGCGCTCGCGAAGGCTCGAAGCAGCGGGCGCTGCGCCTTCGGGGGGTAGAGCGAGGCGACGTTCAGGAACACGAAGTCCCCGTCCCCGAATCCTAGGCGCGCGCGCAGCTCCGACCCCGCCTTCCGGTCCCGCGCCTCCGGGGGGCGGACGCCGTTCTCGACGACGAGCATGCGGTCCCGGGGCAGGCCCAGGCCCGCGAAGGCGTACTGGGCGACCCGCGCCGACACGCAGATCAGGGCCGAGGTCGCCTCGTCGGCCCGGCGGAAGGCCTCGATCTCGTCGGGCCGGAGCCAGACATAGGTGTTGTGGAGGGTCTGGACGAAGGGGCGCCCCAGTTCGCGGGCGCGGTCGGCGCCGAAGGGGGAGTGATGGGCGTGCACGAGATCGACGCCCCGCTCGTCGAGGAAGGCTGCGTATTCCCTTCCGTTCATCCGCGGGCGGACGTGGACCGGGAGGCCCTGCCTCCGCGCCCGCTCGGCGTCCGCGCCCGCGGGTCCCAGCACGAGGATTTCCGCGTCGAAGCCCTCGGGGGCGAGCGCCTCCGCGAGGTCGAGCACGACGCGTTCGAGACCGCCCTGGACGAAGGCCTCCGCCTGGAACAGCACCCGTTCGCGGCGGCCCTCGGGTCTCCAGACGCGGGGGAGGGGCCGGGGAGGCTCGTCCCGCTCTTCCTCCGCCCGGAGCGCGGCCTCGTCGCAGCAGGTCTCGACCAGCGCCCGCGCGTCGCCCTCGACGAACAGGGCCTCGTTCGTGAACAGGGCGAGGGAGGCCGCGGCGCCGGGATGGCGGGTGAAATGACGGCAGTCTCCGCGGTCGAACCAGGCGGTCCCCTCGAACGGGGCTTCCTCGTCCTCGGGCCAGAAACAGGCGAACATCCGCCCCTCTCCGCCCGTGGGCGGTCCCTCGGGATGCCCGGTCGGATCGAGGACCTCCAGCAGCTTCCCGCCGTCCTCCCCGGGGGAGTCCTCCCTTCCCCCCGGAGCCTGGGGGCTCCCCCCGAGGAGCCCCTCCTCGTCACGGACCTTCCAGGGCCGCGCGCGGAACCGCGCCCTCGCGCGCTCCCGCGCCATCAATTCCCTGCCCGCCTCGAAGAGCCGGAGTTCCCGCGCCCTGGCGTTCAGGCTGTTGTCGTGCCAGCGGTAGCGATACAGGAGCAGGTCCTCTCCGAGGTGGGAGATACCGAAACCCGCGTTCACGCGCATCCAGTAGTCGTAGTCCTCGACCCCGAGTTTCGCGGCGTAGGCCCCCAGGCATCTCCCGATCCAGCCCCGGTAGAGGAAGCAGGGTCCGATGAAGTTGTCCTGGAGGAGGTTCAGCGCCGCGCAGTCCCGCGGCGGCCGCACCTCGGCCGAGTCGGGCGAACGGCGGTTCTGCGGCCGGAAATCCGAGCCTTTCAGGGGGCGTCCCTCCGCGTCGATGACGAGGTAGTCCGCGTAGACCATGCCGGTCTCCGGGTGCTCTGCGAGGAAGGCCCGGAGACGCGCGCATTGCTCCGGCTCCATCAGGTTGTCGGCCGAGGTCCAGGTGCGGTATTCCCCTCGGGCGAACTCGAAGCCGTTGCTGAGCGCGTGGGGGAGCTTCAGGTTGGGCTGGACGAGGACGCGCACCCGCGGATCCTCGACGAAACGCGCGAGGACGGGATCGATGTCGTCTTCCGATCCGTCGTCGACGACGAGCAGCTCGAGGTCGCGATGGGTCTGGGCGAGCACGCTCCGGATCGATTCCTCGAGGAGGTCGGCCTGCCGGTAGACGGGCAGCACGACGCTGATCCTTCCCCTCCGCTCGAAGGCCTCCTGCCCGGAAAGGGCCGCCCGCTTGAGCCTCTCCTTCTCCCGAAAGCCGAGCCGTCGCTTCGCGATCCGCGCCTTCCAGCTCTCGGGAAGGGTGTCGAAGAGGCCGCGGCGCACCGCGCGAAGCCAGGGCCCCGGCCCCTCCCTCATCTTGCGGATCGCGAGCCAGGCGATCCAGGCGACCTTCGCCCTGCGGCTTCCGGGCGGTAGGAGCCCCCGGCGCGATCCACCCTCCTGCTTCATGACCGCCGGCATCGTAGTCCCCCCCTCCCCGGCATTCCCGCCGAATCGATTCCTCCGCCTCCTCCCGCGGGATTCCCGGAGGCTCCATGACGACAGGGGAAGAAGGCTGGAGGAGCGGGGGCGCTCCCCTATCCTCGGGCGGCCGGGATCCCCGTCCCGGTTCGAGGGCGGAACCCCGCCGCCCGGGCTACCGAGGACGAACATGGGCAAGCCCCGCATCCTGATATCCGTCGGCACCCGGCCCGAGGCCGTCAAGATGGCCCCGGTCATCCGCGAACTCTCGTCGCGGGCCTTCGCGGACGTCCGGGTACTCGCGACCGCGCAGCACCGGGAGATGCTCGATCAGATCTTCGAGTTCTTCTCGATCCGGGCCGACATCGATCTGGACCTGATGCGTCCGGACCAGAGCCTGGCCGAACTGACGAGCCGGATGGTCGCGGCCGTGGACCGTGTCCTCGACCGCGAACGGCCCGACGCCGTCCTCGCCCAGGGGGATACGACGACCGTCATGGTCACGGGACTGTGCTGCTTCTACCGCCGGTGCGCCTTCGGACACGTCGAGGCCGGCCTGCGCACGAAGGATCCGTATTCCCCGTTTCCCGAGGAGATGAACCGCCGCCTCGTCGGCCGGATGGCCTCCTGGCACTTCTCGCCGACCGAGCGCGCCGCTTCGAACCTGCGCGCCGAGGGGGTGGATCCGGCCCGCATCCACGTGACCGGGAACACGGTCATCGACGCGCTCCTCGACGCCGCGGCCCGGGTCGACGAGCGGCCTTTCCGTCCCGGGGAGGGGCGCCGCCTCCTCCTCGTGACCGCCCACCGCCGGGAGAACTTCGGCGCCCCCTTCGCGTCCGTATTCCGCGCGCTGCGCCGGCTCGCGGATCGCGGGGACGTCGAGATCCTCTACCCCGTCCATCCGAATCCGAGGGTCAAGGGCCCGGCGGAGTCGGTCCTCGGCGGTCATCCCCGGATTCGATTGCGTCCTCCGATGGACTACGCGGAGTTCCTCGCCGCGATGAAGGCCTCCGACCTGATCCTGACGGATTCGGGGGGGGTTCAGGAAGAGGCCCCCTCGCTCGGCAAACCGATCCTCGTCCTCCGGGGGAACACCGAACGCCCCGAGGGGGTGGACGCGGGGACCGCGAAGCTCGTCGGCACCGACGAGGAGGCGATCGTGCGGGAGGCCTCCCGTCTCCTCGACGAGGAGAGCGCGTACGTGGAGATGGCCAGGGCGGTCAACCCCTATGGGGACGGGAAGGCGGCCGGTCGCATCGCGGACGTTCTCGCAGAGGCCCTGGAGCGGGGAGTCCCCCCGCTGGACCGCGGGCTTCCGGGCTCGTAGCATCCGCGGGCCGCGCGGGGCTCCGGAATCGGATCCCGCCCGCGCGGGGTGCCGTCCTTGCAGACCTTCACGGACATCTACCGCTACCGTTTCGTCCTCGCCAATCTCGTCGGCAAGGATCTGAAGGCCATGTACCGCAACATGGCGCTCGGCTTCCTCTGGTCGCTCCTGAACCCCCTCGTCCTCGTCGTCGTGCTGAGCCTCGTCTGGACGATCTTCATGGGAGCGGGCCGGGACTTTCCGAGCCTCGTCCTCGTCGCCTTGATCCCCTGGAACTTCTTCTCCTATTGCCTGACCGGGTGCTCGGGGGCGATCCGCAACAACGTCTCGCTGATCAAGAAGGTCTCGTTCCCCCGCCAGATCCTCCCGGTATCGATCATCCTGACCCACCTCGTGCATTTCGCGATCCAGTCCCTGCTGATCGTCCTCGTGCTCGTCCTCTTCCCTCCCCCGGGGAAGGTCCTCGGTCTCCAGCTTCTCTGGCTGCCGGTCCTGGTCGCCCTCGAGATCGGCCTGGTCGTGGGATCGGGTCTTCTCGTCGCGGGGCTCAACGTCCTCTACCGGGACGTCCAGTACATCACGGATTCGCTGCTCACGATCCTCTTCTGGGCCTCCCCGGTCCTGTGGTCCGCCGGTCCCGAGTCGGGCCTCGCGGATTGGGGGTGGCTCAGATACGCCTATTTCCTGAACCCGCTGGCGGGAATCCTCGAGGGGTTCCGCGACGTCCTCTATTTCGGCCGGCCCCCGGCGGGGGGACCGCTGTTGGCCGCCCTCGCGGTCACCCTCTGCATCGGCTACCTCGGGGTCCGTTCCTTCTGGAGGCACGAGCGGGAGTTCGCGGACCTGATCTGATGGGACCCGTCATCCGACTCGCCGGCGTGACGAAGGCCTACCGGCTCGTGCACCAGCGGCCTTTCCTCGCCCGGGAACTCTGGAGGCGTCTCCTGCAGAAACCCTCGAGGACCGAGACCTTCACGGCCCTCCGGGACGTCTCCTTCGAGATCGAACGGGGGGAGGCGGTCGGCGTCATCGGGACGAACGGTTCGGGGAAGAGCACCCTGCTCTCCCTGATCGCTCGAACGAGCTACCCGACGGCCGGCACGGTCGAGGTCGAGGGGCGCGTCGGACCCCTCCTCGAATTGGGGGCGGGTTTCCATCCGGACCTCACCGGCCGGGAGAACATCTTTCTGAACGCCTCCCTCCTGGGCCTTTCGAGGGCGGAGGTCGAGACGCGGCTCGAGTCGATCATCGACTACAGCGGGATCCGGACCTTCATCGACAGCCCGATCCAGACCTACTCGACCGGCATGACGGCCAGGCTCGGCTTCTCGGTCGTCGCGCACACCGACCCGGACATCCTGCTCGTGGACGAGGTCTTCGCGGTCGGGGACGCGGATTTCCAGCAACGATGCGAGGAGACGATCCGGGGGATGATCGCCCGGGGAGCGACCCTCTTCCTCGTATCCCATGACATGCGCGTCGTGCGGGAGATCTGCTCCAAGGTCATCTGGATCGAGGAGGGACGGGTGCGGGAGATCGGGGATCCGGCGAAGGTCGTCGAGCGATATCTGCACTCCGCCCAGCCGGTGGGGGCCGGATGACGCGGCGGAGGAAGACAGGGTCCTCGGGAAGGCGGGGGGAAAAGGAGCGCGCGCGCGGTTATCCTGAAACCCGTTCCCAACCCCCTTCTCCAGAGCGGGATCCGGCGGAATCCACTCCGGACTCCCTTCTCGAACCCGAACGACGCCCTTCCGTGCCAGCAGCATCCGAGCACGATCGAATCGCCGAACTCGAGGCCGAGGTCCAGAGGCTCCGTCGCGAGCTGCAGGAAAAGGACCGCCTCGCGACCGGGATGGCCGACGAACTCAGGATGAAGGAGGAGACGATCCGCTGGATCTTCGCCTCCAAGACCTATCGTCTCGCGCGTCTCGCCTGCAGGACCCTGGATTTCGTCCTGCAGCCCTTGCGGAGGCATCGTTCGAACGGGAAGGCCGGCCAGGCTTCGGAGGAGAGGGAGTCCGAGGGTCTGTTCGCCTACGATCTTCCGAGCCTTCCCCTGCCGCGGAAGCCGGACATCCTCTGCCTGCCGATCATCGACTGGGAGTTCCGTTTCCAGAGGCCCCAGCAGTTGATGCAGAGGTTCGCGGAGCACGGGCACCGGGTGTTCTTCTTCCGCAACGGTTTCCACCGCGGGGGAGAGGTCGCTCTCGACGAGATCCGGCCCGGGATCTACGGTCCCCGCCTTCCGGGGAGGCCGGAGACGAGCGTCTACAAGGATTCGTGGACGAAAGCCGGACTCGAGTCGGCCCTCGCGGCCTTCGAGCGCTTCCGCCGGAGAGAACGCATCCATGACGCGATGATCGTCGTGGACCTGCCGTTCTGGGCTCCGTTCGCGTTCGAACTCCGCAGGCGGCACGGCTGGCCGATCCTCTACGATTGCATGGACGAGCACGCGGGCTTCTCGACGAACGAGAAGGAGATGATCGCCCTCGAGGAGAGACTCCTCGGGGAGTCCGATCTCGTCCTCGTGACGGCGGCCGTCCTCGAGGAGAAGGCCCGGGGGATCGCGAGGAGGCTGTGCAGGCTTCCGAACGCGGCCGACTACGATCATTTCCACCACGCCCGCCCGCACGAGGAATACGCGAGGCTCCGCAAGCCCGTGATCGGGTATTACGGGGCGATCTCCGACTGGTTCGATGTCGCGATGGTGGAGGAAGCGGCCCGGGCCCGTCCGGATTGGACCTTCGTGCTGATCGGATCCACCTTCGGGGCCGACGTCTCCCCGCTGGAGGATCTTCCCAACGTCGAGCTCCTCGGTGAACGGCCGTACGCGGAGATCCCTTCCTGGCTCCACGGTTTCGACGTCGCGTGCATCCCCTTCCTCGACAACGAACTGACCCGGGCGACGAACCCCGTCAAGTTCTTCGAGTACGCGAGCGCGGGCGTGCCGATCGCGTCCGTCCCCTTGAGGGAACTCGAACCCTTCGAGGGGGAGTACCATCGGATCGAGGGTCCCGGCGGACTGGTCGCGGCCGCCGAGCGCGCCCTCGAGGACCGGGGGCAGGAGGCGATCGAGCGGCGCAAGGCCCTGGCCCGGGCCCATACCTGGGAGAAGCGTTTTGAGACCCTTCGCGAGGCCGCGAGGCCCCTGCAACCCAAGGCCTCGATCATCATCGTCAGCTACAAGAGCCTGGACCTGATCCGCGAGTGCGTCGAGAGCATCCAATCGAGGACGATCTGGCCCGACTACGAGATCGTCATCATCGACAACGATTCGGGTCCGCACGTCACGCGCTGGCTGCGGGACCTGGAGAGGAAGGATTCGCGCGTCCGGGTCGTCTGCAACCGCGAGAACCGGGGGTTCGCCGCCGCGAACAACCAGGGTCTCGAGATGTGCCGGGATTCCGAGTTCCTCGTCCTCCTGAACAACGACACGATCGTCACCCGGGGATGGCTGTGCCGATTGATCCGGTATCTGCGGAATCCCCAGATCGGCATGGTGGGACCGGTGACCAACTGGACCGGCAACGAGGCCCGCATCGAGGTGGACTACCGGAATCCCTCGGGCATGCCCGCCTTCGCCGCCCGCTACACCGTCATGCACGATTGCATGCACTTCGACATCCCGGTGCCCGCGATGTTCTGCGTCGCGATGCGCAGGGAGATCGTGGAGCGGGTCGGTCTTCTGGACGAGCGCTTCGAGAGGGGGATGTTCGAGGACGACGACTATGCCCTTCGGGTCCGGGCCGCCGGATTCCGAACGGTCTGCGCGGAGGACGTCTTCGTGCACCACCACGGGGAGGCCTCCTTCGGGAAGCTCGAGCGTCCCGAGTACCACGCGCTCTTCGCGGCCAACAAGCGGCGCTTCGAGGAGAAATGGGGCCGGGAATGGGAGCCGAACCGTTACCGGGACTGGCCCCAGGACCGGCCGCCGAAGGGGGTCGTCCGGCTCTTCCGGCGCGACCTCTGGATCTGGTCCTGTCCCCTTTGCGGGCGCACCCACGAGGCCCGCTTTCCCGACGCGGTGCTCGATGGGGGCGCGGCCGGAGGCAGCGGTCCGCGGATCCCGGAGATCCGCTGCGAGGGTTGCGGGGCCGGGGAGGCCGCGCGCCTCGAGGCCGCTAGATCCCGGACCCCGGACCCCGCCCGTCCCCTCCTGGAGGGGGGGGCCGTCTACGGCCTCGGTCTCCTTTCAGGGACGCTGGAGACGAAGGAAGCGACGGCCCCTAGCATCGCGGAGGAAGGTCCCGCGGCGCAGGTCGTAGAGTCCTAGCCTGAGTTCCCCCGAGGATTCCTCGGGCAGACGCCTCCAGCAGCGGAGCGTCGAGGAAGGGGGCAGACGCCGGAGATCGTGCCAGGTCCGGAAATCCAGCCGGCGCCCCTTCGTGTCGCCGCCCGCCCGAAGGGCGATCAGGAGGTCCGAGCGCTGCGGGCGGTCGAGGCTCAGGTCGAAGAACACGGTCCTGCGGGACAGACGGAGGCCGTGGATCCGGAGGCCTTCGGGAAACGACCGTTCTCCGGGAATCGCACGGGCCTCGGGGTCCGAGGGTATCCGTTCCGCGAAGGATCCGGCTTCCTTCCCGCCGAGGAGGGCGCTGCCGCTCTCCGGCAGGGGCGGTCGCCAGGCGCGGAGCCGGCCGAGGAAGGGGGAGTCCGGCCGAGCGAGAACGAAGAGGTGGTAGCGGTCCGCGAAGGCCAGCTTGTGGGCGGTGCGATAGCCCGCGGTCCTCGCGGCCGCCTCCAGGGGGCCTTCCCAGGGGAGGAGGGGGACGAAGGCTCCGTGGTCCCCGGAGAGGAGGACGAGGACGTCGGGATCCTCGTCGAGAATCGATTCCGGGTCGTGCCGGCCGCTTAGGGCGATGCGGGGGTCGTTCAGGCCGAAGCTGTCGAGGCTGCGCCAGCCGCTGCGCCAGGGGACCGCTCCGGCGTCCCCGATCGCCAGCAGCGGGGAGGGCCTCGGCTCCGCGCCGGAGGAGTCGCCGGTCCGGCGGAGGGGAGAGGCCAGGTTCCGGAGTTCGGTTCCGAGGGCGAGGTGCGCCCGCCGGAGACCGCGGGCGTAGCCGCGCCACGCCGCGAGGGTCTCCGGAGCCGAGCGGAGTCCGAACCAGAGGGCGGGTCCCAGGAGGAGGGCCGCGCAGGCGGCCGGCAGGCGCATCCTCGCGCACAGGGCTTCCGCTCCGAGGCCCGAGAGGAGGAGCAGGGGGGGGAGGAACGGGAAGAAGAAACGCCATTCGTATCCCATGATGTGGCGGGGCGCGGCCATCAACGCGAGCATGACGAGGAGCGCACAGGCTCCCTCGCGCAGCCCGGCCCCCTTCCGGCCCGGCGGGACCGCCAGGAGGAGTCCCGCGATCGTCAGGGGCAGCCAGAAGAGGCCCGGACCCAGGAGGAGGGAGGACAGTTGCGCCCAACCGCGCTCCCCGGGCGCGGAGGCCCCGCCGCCGAAGACCTTGATCAGGATCGGCAGGGGCAGGAGGAGTCCGAAGTAGAAGGCCCGGGCCGTGAAGTAGACCGCGCCCGGGAGCAGGAACGACAGGCTGAAGTTCCGGAGGGCCCCCCGGCCCGCGCGCCGAAGCCCGGCGCCTCCGAGGAGGAGGACCAGAATCGCCCCCTCGGGCCGGAGCATGGAGAGCAGAAGGCCCAGGAGGCCGAAGCGGCCGAACCTGGGCCCCGCCTCCCGGGCGGATTCGAGGAAGAGGGCGAACACGAGGAGCGCGGCGAGGCTGGTCTCCAACCCGGAGACCGAATGCACGGCGAGGGGAGCCCAGGCCGCGAGGACGAGGGCCGCCGCTCCGACCCCCCATCCCGGGCCCGGGGGACGGGTCCGGCCCGCGGGCCGTCCGGCGAGGAGCACGAAAAGCACGAGGCCGAAGCCCGAGAGGGTTCCCAGGACCTTGACGAAGAGCCGGGGATCGATCCAAAGCCCCCGCCCTCCGGCGACCAGGAAGAGCCAGAGGACCGGGGTGACCCCCTCCGTCGGAGGCCCCCCGGGGTTGAATGCGATTCCCGCCCCCTTCAGGAGGTTCTCGGCGTAGCGGAAGATGATGAAGGCGTCGTCGATCGTGAACTCCCAGACGCCCGCGAGATTCCGCCCGAAAACGAGGGCGGCCGCTCCCGCGAACCCGATCGCGACCAGGGTCTTCTTCCAGCGCATCCGCGCATTCTGGGATCCTCCCCCCCGAAACCGAACCCGCTTCCTTCGTCGTTCTTTGCCTCCCCCGTCCGGATCCCCCGCGGGCGGGGGGGCGGGTTTCCCTTCCTTCCCGAGGAAACGCGGGGATTCCGCCGATACACTCGCGGGGGGAACTCTTCTTCGGCGAGGAGCGGAAGCATGGTGACGGCGTTTCTTGGTGCGACGGGGTTGTGGATCGGTCTCGGTGTCCTCGTCCTGTTCGGCCTCATCTTCATGGGGCTCTACAACGGACTGGTCGCCGGGCGGAACCAGTGCAGGAACGCGTGGAGCCAGGTCGACGTGCAGTTGAAACGCCGCTACGACCTGATCCCGAATCTCGTCGAGACGGCCAAGGGATATCTCAAGCACGAGAGGGAGACCCTCGAGGCGGTCATCAAGGCCCGCCAGGTGGCCATCGACGCCAAGACGGTCGGAGAGCAGGCCAAGGCGGAGAACATGCTGACCTCGACCCTCCGCTCGCTGTTCGCGGTTTCCGAGAACTATCCGGATCTGAAAGCGAACCAGAACATGCTCGCCCTCCAGGAGGAACTCACGAGCACCGAGAACCGGATCGGCTTCGCCCGCCAGCACTACAACGATTCGGTCCTTCGCTACAACAACAAGGTGCAGCAGTTCCCGGGCAACATCATCGCGAACATGTTCGCCTTCCGGGAGGAGGAGTTCTTCGAACTCGAGGACCAGGCCGCCCGGGAGGCGGTGAAGGTCCAATTCTGACCCCGGACGGGCCGTTGCTCCCCGGATCATGACGAAGACGCGCGCGACCTTCGTCGAACTGCAGAGACAGAACCGCCGGCGGGCGTTTCTGCTGGGCTTCGTCCTGTTCCTCGTTCTCGGCGGCGCGGGGGCGGCGCTCGGATCCGCTTGGGGCTCCTGGCCTCTCGGAGCCCTGGCGGGGGTCGCGATCGCCCTGGTCCAGTTCCTCGTCGCAAGGAGCGCGGGCGACCGCATCCTGCTCGCGGTCGCGAAGGCGGAGCCCGTCCGGCGATTGGATCGGCCGCAGCTCGTGAACGTCGTCGAGGAGGTCGCGATCGCGGCGGGCGTCCCCTGCCCGGAGATCCGGCTGATCGAGGACGAGAGCCCGAACGCCTTCGCGGTCGGATTCCGCCCGGATCGGGCGGCCGTCGCCGTCACGACCGGACTCCTCGAAAAGCTGAAGAGGGACGAACTCCAGGCCGTCGTGGCCCACGAGATCGGACACATCCGGAACGGGGATTCCGGCTACATGGTCCTGATGGCGGTCATGGTCGGAACGATCGTCATCCTCGCGGACCTGGCCTGGCACACCCTTCGTTGGGGAGGGAGGTCGCGTTCGCGCTCGAGCAAGGGCGGCGGCCCGGCCCTGATCCTCGTCGCGCTGCTGCTCCTCGCCCTCCTCGCCCCGCTGATCTCGCGGATCCTCCAGGCGGCGGTTTCCCGGGAGCGGGAGTACCTGGCGGACGCGACGAGCGTCGAACTCACGCGCAACCCCTCGGCCCTGGCTTCCGCGCTCCGCGCCCTCACGAAGGACCCCGCCCGGCTCAAGTTCGCGAACCGCGGCGTCCAACACCTCTTCATCGTGAATCCCCTGCGCAAGCGACGGGGCGGGGGAGGCGCGCTGGCTTCCCATCCCCCTCTCGAAAAGCGCATCCGGCGCATAGAAGGTCTTCTCGCATGAGTCCGCGCGGGGATTCCCCTTTCTTCGGTCCGTCCCTGCGCGACCAATGCGTCCGCGCGGCGGAAGCGGCCTTCCCGCTCGAGGCCTGCGGGGTGCTCCTCGGGAGGGGCGTCGCCGGGCGGTCGGAGGTCCGGAGACCTTCCCCCCCGCGGCCGGAGCGGACCCGTCCTCGGGGGATCCGGCTCCATCTCGCGGTTTCCCTTCCGAACCTCGCGGCCGACCCCTTCCGCGCCTTCCTGATCGATCCCCTCGCCTTGATGCGGGTCGAGAAGGAGGCCAGGCGGGAGGGTCTCGAGATCCTCGGGATCTTCCACAGCCATCCCGAGGGGGGAGGGCCCTCCTCCTCCGACCTGGCCCTCCCCTTCTCCTTCCCGCTGCATCTCCTCCTTCGCGGACCGCGTCCCTGGACCTTCTGTCGCGTGCGTCCTCCTCGTTCGGGTTCCCTTCGACCCGTGCGGTAAGGGGAGCGGTTGACAGGGTTGCACGGGCATGGGAACTTGGCCGCTCCACTCCCTTCTTCCTTACTCGACATCGAGGTCTGTCATGCGGTCCATCGTCTCTCTTCTCACGGTGATTCCCTGCCTGTTCCTCTCCCGGCCGGCCTTCGCCCAGTTCCATGACGATTTCAAGGGAACGAGTCTCGGGGCGTCCTGGACCTGGTCGGATCCGGGCAAGGACGCGAAATACCAGCTCCTCCCCAAGGCGGGGATGCTGCGCATGATCGTCCCCCCCGGGAACGATCACACGACCGGCCACGGAGCCCCGCTCTACGCGGGTCCGATGCTGACGGTCCCCGCGGCGGGGGATTTCACGATCACGACCCACGTCACCGTCAACTACCCCCGGGTTCCGACGACGATGGAGAGCGGGCTGATGATCTGGAAGGATCGCAGCAACAATCTCCAGTTCAAGCGGACGAACGGCTACGGGAATCAGAACGTCCTCTACTACGGAAACATCGCGAACGCCCGCACGACCTTCCACGGGAACAAGCGGGTCTCGGCGAACGCCCTGTATCTCCGGATCACGCGGGTCGGAGATCTCTTCACGTCCTACTACGGAACGGACGGCAAGACCTGGTCGGTCGGAGGATCGGTCAAGTGGAAGGTGACCGGAACCCTCCGGGTCGGCATCGCGACCAGCTACTGGCTCTGGTGGGGAACGTCGAAGACGCCGACGACCGGCGACTACGACTTCTTCGACCTCAGGCTCGCGGCGAAGGAAACTCTCGCGGCAGACCGCGCCGGCATCTCGACGGCCGTGGGGGGGACCGTGAACCTTACGATGGATTTCAAGGCCGCGAACGCGGGAAGGGTCTACCTGCTGCTCGGAGGCGTGAGCGGTTCGATTCCGGGGATCCTGCTTCCCGGGGGGGCGCGCCTCCCGTTGAACTTCGATTTCTTCACGAACTTCTCCCTCCTCCTCGCGGGGAACCCCGCCGTCTTCCCCGGCAGCGTCGGGTTGCTGGATACGGCCGGCAAGGGGAAGGCGGGCTTCGTGATGCCCGGCTCCCGCCTCCGGACCCTGGCCGGTCGTTCGCTGCTCTTCGCGACCGTCGTCTTCCCGTCGGGGGCGGGCCCGTGGATCGCCTCCAACCCCGCGGCCGTCGCTCTTCGTCCCTGATCGCGGCGGACCCGGAACATGCGCGCGGGCGGGCCTGGCGTTCTGGCGGCCTTGTTCCTCGTCGCGGGAGGCTGCGGCGGGGGAGGGGGGCGCGCCCCGGGGCTCGAGCTGAGAGCCCTGGGCCTCCCCGTCCCTCTCCTCGAACCCGGGGAGGGGGACCTCGTCGTCGCCCGCTGGCGGCTGCGCAGCCTCGGCCCTTCCCTTCTCCTCGAGAACCCGGGCTTCCGGCCCGTGGGGACCTTCGGAGACCGCCCGCCGCTGCGCCGCGCGCGGCTGGTGCTCGATGCGGACGGGGACGGGGCCTTCGACCCGCGCAAGGATCCGACGCTCGGCGCCCTTTTTCCGGACGGGAAGGGGCGCTTCGTCCCGGCGGCCCCGTTCCGCCGCGCCTTGCCGGCCTTGGGACGGGAGGACTGGCTCGTGGTCGCCGATCTTCCGGCCGAGGCGATGGGGGCGGCCTGGACCCTCGCTTTGACCTTCGACTCCGTGCGTGACGGCGCGTCCGGAACCGGGATGAGGGTCCGGACGGCGACCGCCCTCGCGGGCGCCGGAGTCCGCGTCCGCGCCCTGGATTTCGCGGCGGATTACCTGGCCGAGGGCGGCGGGGCGCGCGCCGCGCTGCGCGTCTCCGGCGTCACGGGGCTCGCGCGGATCCTCGCGGGCCCGAACCCCGTGACTCGGGGCAGGTCGTTCCCGGCCGCGGACGGAAGCGGAGTGATCATCCCCCTCCTCCTCCCGCCTCTCCCCCCCGGTCCCCTCGTCCTGAGGGGGCTCGACGGGAAGGGGCGCGAACTCTTCCGCCTCGACACGAAGCGCCGCATCGGGCGGGGCCGAGGGCCCGCCCGATTCCTCGACGCCTCCCTGACGGGGCTCCCCCGGAGCCACGGGTTCAGCCAGGACGCGACGATCTCGGATCTCGACGGGGACGGGCGTCCCGACATCTGTCTTCCGAGCTACGCCGGGCAGCGCGACCGCGTTCTCCGCAATCTGGGGGGAGGCCGCTTCGAGGATGTCGGCCTTCGCTGGCTGCCCGACCGGAGGGACGACACCGTCCACATCGAGGCCTGCGACGTGGACGGAGACGGCGACCCCGACCTCCTCCTCGCGGTAGAGGGCGGGCAGAACCGCCTCTACCTCAACGAGGGGGACGGCCGGATGAGGGACGTGACCGCGACCCATCTCCCCCTCGATGACGATTACTCCGAGGACCTCCGTGCGGGGGACGTGGACGGGGACGGCGATCTCGACTTCGTGACCGCGAACCTCGTCGATCCGAAGGACCCCAGGAAGGGCGGTCGGGCGCGCCTCTACCTGAACAGGGGGAACGGCGTCTTCGACGACGGGACCGCCGGAAGGATCCCCCCGGCTCCGACGCGCACCTACGACGTCGAGTTCGCGGATTTCGACGGAGACGGCGACCTCGATCTCTTCCAGGCGAACTACGGAGAGCCCTGCACGGTCCTCGAGAACGACGGCCGTGGTCGTTTCCTTCCGGCCGGGACCCTGGGGCTCGCGCCGACGACGGACCGCGGTTTCCACACCAGCGCCGCGGTCGGGGATCTCGACGGCGACGGGCGGCTCGACGTGCTCGTCGGCACCTTCCAGGGGCAGAGCTTCGTCCTCCGCAATCACGGCGGCCTCCGCCTCGCGGAGGACCGGCGCGCGATCCCCGCCGGCGAGATGTCGACCTATGACGTCGCCCTCGCGGATCTCGACGGGGACGGCGATCTGGACGCCTTCTTCGCGAACAGCAGCAACCCCTCGGTCCTGATGCTGAACGACGGCAAGGGCCGGTTCGAAAAAGCGAAGGACTTCCACTCCCCCGACGACAAGGCCTACGACATCGAGGTCTTCGACGCCGACGGGGACGGTGCGCTCGACCTCTTCGTGGCCGTCTGGGGCGATCGCCAGGACGCCCTCTACCTCTCCCGGACGAAGACGCCCGGTCCGAAGGAGGTCCAGGTCCTTCGCGTCGAGCCGAATTACGGTCCTCCGGGCTTGCCGACCTACGTCACGATCCGAGGCCGGAACTTCGTCAAGGGGATGAAGGCCTCGATCGGGGGAAGGCCCGTAACCGGGGTCAGCCTCTGGAACGACCGCCAGATGAACGGCTGGATCCCCCCGGGAGCTCCGGGGGAGGTCGATCTCACGGTCACCCCTCCCGGAGGGAAACCGATCCGCGTCCAACGCGCTTTCGGATACGAGGTCCCGCCGAAGGGGGCCTTCCTCGACGCGACCCCTCTCGTGCTCGGGTCCGAGCCGCGCTCCACGGCCTCGGTGGCTGCCGGCGACGTCGACGGAGACGGTCTCCCCGATCTCGTCTTCGCGGACACGAACCGCGGCGCCCGCCTGCGTCTTAGCAAGAAGGGCGGCCTCATGAGGAAGGGGACCCTCCCGAAGATGTCCGCCAGCGCGAACGAGGTCGAACTCGCCGATCTGAACGGGGACGGAAGGCTCGATCTCATCGTCGTGGACGCCGGGGGAAAGCCGTGGATCCTCGAGGGCGGAGGGAACGGGAGCTTCAAGACGCCGCTGCGGCCCGCGCTACCCTCGAAGGGGGCCGAGGAGGTCGCGGTCGGAGACCTGGACGGGGACGGCGACCTCGATCTCGTCTTCGCGGTCGGAGGTCCCGAGGTCGTGCTTCGCAACGACGGCGGCATGAAGTTCGTCCCCCTCTCGGGTTCGAGCTTCGCCGCGGACGACAGCCGCGGCCTCGTGCTCGGGGACTTCGACGGAGACGGGGACAGGGACCTCGTCGTCGGGAATTTCAAGCAGCCCCTCAGGCTCTACCTGAACGACGGGAAGGGACGGTTCGCCGAGCGGAAGGGGGCCTTCCCCGCCCGGCCCGGGGACCAGACCTACGCCGTCGCGGCGGCGGACGTGGACGGAGACGGCGACCTGGACCTCGCGGTCGCGAACGGCGGCGCCCAGGTCAATCGGCTCTTCCTGGGCGACGGCAGGGGACGTTTTCTCGAGGCTCCGATCGGAGTGTTCCGGCCCGCGCTGGGAGGGGGCGCGCACGTCGTCTTCGGCGACGTGGATCTCGACGGCGACCCCGACCTCTTCGCGTCCCATTTCTGGGGGAACAACCACCTCTACTGGTGGGGGGACGGGAGGCTCTCCGAGAAGACAGGCATGCTCCCGACGACGGCGGGGGGGTTCGCGGGCGCGGCCTTTGCGGATCTCGACGGGGACGGCGACCTCGATCTCGTTCTCGCGGGCTTCTGGGGCGGATGTCGCGTGCTGCTGAATCCGCTGCGCTAGCGTCCGGGGGAGGCGGGGACCTTTGGACTTTCGATCCCCAGCATGCGGAGCCGTTCGGCGAAGTCCGGCTCGGCCCGGAGGCCGTTCGGTCCGAGGACGAGGCCCTGTTCCCCGCGTGTCCAGCCCTCTCCCCGGCCGGCGGCGGCCATCGTGCCCAGACCTTCCCGCAACAGGGGCGGGGGGAGGGCGGCCGTAGGGGGCAGGAAGCTGCCGAGCGGCAGGCCCTCGCTGCGGAGGATGCGGGCGGCTTCCTCGGGGCCGCAGAGCCTGAGCAGGCGGGCGAAGAGCGGGGAACCCTCGAGTTCGCTCGCCGGCTTCCCGGCGCGGAGGAGACGCCGGATGGCGAGTTCGGGACGTCCGAGGGCCAGCGCGTCCAGGGCGAGCCTCTGCTCGAGCTCCGGATCGCGCGGGTTCCGGAGGAGGGCGAGGAGGCGGAGATCCCGAGCCAGTCGTCGATCCCCCGAGGCTTCCCGGACCTCGGCGAGCAGCTTGAGGGCGCGGAGATCGCCGGGGGCGAGGTCGAGGGCGCGCTCGACCCAGGCCGCGGCCCGGGCATGCGCGCCGGAGGCGAGGAGGGCCTTCGCCCTCTCGAGCGCCCGCGCGAGGCCGCCCGGGGGACGCCGTCCCGCGAGCCGCAGTCCGAGACTCCGCGCGAGCGGCGTCGCCGGGTCGCTGAGCGAGAAGGAGCGTTCGAGGAAGCGCTCCGCCGCGACGGGTTCGGCGAGCGCCTCGTGGATTCTGGCCCGTAGCAGGGCGAGTCGGCCCGAGTCGGGCGCGAGCAGGAAGCCGTGTTGGATCGCCCGCCAGGCCTCCTCGTAGGCCCCGGCTTCGAAGGTCGAGCGGGCGAGGAGGCTCCAGCCGGTCGCGAGGAGATGGTCGTGCAGTTCGCTCAAGCCCGCGGCGTGCCGCCTGAGGCAGGCCCGGAGCGCCTTCCGCGCTTCTCGCGCCCGTCCCCGCGCGAAGAGTTTGCGCACGCCCTCGAGCGAGGCCGCGAGATCGAGAAGGCGCCTCAGGCGGTCCGGCCTCCGGTCGAGCCGGGACAGGGCCCCCTCGCGTTCCAGGATCGTGATCCTCGATCCTTTGGGAGTCCTCGTGACGCGGACCCGGATCGATTCGATCGCGGGACCGGGGAGCCCGTAGGTCCTGGGGGATTTCTCGAATCGCACGAGGCCCGGGATCGCGGGGAGGTCCGTCATCGAGGAGGGACAGGGATCCGGATCGAAGGAACGGACGAAGCTTCCGTTGGCCTCGGGGGCGGGCGGGCCGTCGGGAGGCCGCAGCCAGGCGATCTCGTAGTCCCCGTTCCCGAGGTCGAAGGCCCAGGCCTTCGGATGCAGGGGATCGCGTTGCCTTCCGGTGAAGTCCCAGGCGAGGAGTTCCGCGCTCAAGCAGGCGGCGGCCTCCGGCGGGAGGGAGCAGTCGAAGGACGAGCGGCGCAGCGGCGGCAGGGATTCCCCGAGCCATGCGCATCCCGTGCAGGCGCAGAGCGCGAGCAGGGTCCCCCGTTCGAACAAGCCCCCCATGGCAGCGATCCCCCCTTCCCGGCTCCGCGAGGAGACCGGGATCTCGCCGTGATCCACGTCCACGATGTGGATCCGTCTCCCCCATCGACCCGGTCCCTGTCCGCCTTGAGGGCGTCCCCGGGGGCCCGGTGGCGCGGTAGGGGCGCCTCATCCCTCCCGTCGCAGCGGGCCGGTGAAGCGGGGGAGACGGCCTCCGAAGGGCGGGGGGCTCAGGACGCCGATTCCGCGACGACGAAGGCCAGGGCCAGGTTCTCCGTGTGCGTGAGGGAGAGGTGGAGGCGGGCGGCTCCGAGGGCCGCGGCCCTCTCCTCAGCCGCGCCCGAGAGCCGGATCGAGGGGGCTCCGTCCGCGTCCCGCCCGACCTCGATCTGCCGCCACGACAGCCCCTTGGCGAGTCCGGTGCCGAGACACTTCATGACCGCCTCCTTGGCCGCGAAGCGCGCGGCGACCGAGGGACCGGGGTCCCGCTTCCCCTCGCAGTAGCGGCGTTCGTCCTCGGTCAGGACCCGGGCGAGGAAACGGTCCCCCCGCTCCTCGAGGAGGCGGCGTATCCTGTCGACCTCGCAGAGGTCGGTTCCGATGGAGAGGATCATGGCGGGAATCATACGGAAGAGCGGGGCCGCGGCCGGGCGGAAGCTCGTTTTCCCCCGCGGGGGAAGGAGGATCGGGACCCTGGGAGTCTGCCTGATCCTCCTCCACGCGGGGGGCTGCGACGAGGTTCCGGGTCCCCCGCCCGATCCGTTCCTCCAGGCCGGGAACGAGGTCCAGGCCGGAGGGGCCGCCCCGAGGGAAGCCGCCCCTCTCTCCCTCTCCGACCTCCCCGCTTGGTTGAGGAACGGGAAGCGGCGCTTCCTCGTCGATCTCCGCGAACCCCGGGCCTTCGCGCGGGGCCACCTCGAGGGGGCGGTCAACCTCCAGGAGGGCTACGGGCAGTTCGAGCTGCGCGCCCGCCGTTTCTTCGGAAACGGAGCCGGTCTCTGCCTCGCGGCCGCGGACCCCGAGCGGGCCGAAGCGCTCGCCCGCCGGCACTCCGGCCGCTTCGAGGAGATGCGCTGGTTGAAGGAGGAGGCGCCGTCGGAGGGCGCGGGCGTCCGGTCCCAGAAGACGATCGGCCCGGAGGCCGCCTGGGCCCTGCTCCGAAAGGGCCGCGCGGTGCTGTTCGACGCGCGCACCTCCGCGGAATACGGGGAGGGGCACGTTCCCGCCGCCGTCTTCGTGTATCCCGACGACTTCCCGCGCCTCGTCCCGGCGCTCCGGAAGGACCCGACCTTCCTCGTCGTCTGCGAGGAGGGCTGGCGCTCCTCCCTCCTCGTCTCCTGGCTCGACGCCCATGGCTTCACCGACGCGCGCAACCTGATCGGCGGCATGAAGGCGTGGCGCCGCGCCCGCCTTCCGGTCGAGCGCGGCGCGGACCAGCGGGCCTTCCGCTGAGGCTCCCCGAGGAGAGCCCGGCGGCCTTCACTTCCGGGGGCCGAGCCGGGCCGCGAGGGCGGAGGCCTTCTCGCGCAGCGCGGAGTCTCCGCCCTCCATCCAGTCGAGGAGCACGGTCCAGGCCCGGTCCTCCCCGAGATCGAAGAGCCCCTTCAGGGCGGTGATCCGCAGATCCACGGAGTTTCCCCGCTGCGTCCGCGCCCAGAGGGCCTTCAGGATCTTTGCGCGCTCCTCGTCCTTCCGCTCGCGCTCGGCCCGCTTCCAGTCGTCGAGAATGGTCCGGGCAGCCTTCCGTTGGTTCTCGTTCCCGGAGCGAAGCCATTCCAGGAGATAGGGGCGTCCCCGCGGCGAGGGATACATCGCGAAGAACTTCTTCAGCGGCTCCGTCGCCGAGGCATAGAAGAGGGCCGAGGAGTCCGCCTTCGTGAAACGGTCGAGGGCCTCGTAGAAGGTCGCGGCGTCGCGGAGGACCGAGGTCCGGAAGATCGTCGTCCAGCCGGGCCGGAATCCCATGGACGTGACCTTTGTCATGTAAGCCAGGGGATCCTCGGCCAGTTCGAACATCCTGCGGAGAACCGCTTCGACCTGGGAAGCCAGGATCCCCGGAAAGGCCAGGACCTTCGCCGCGATCCGTTCGGCGCGCTTCCAGGGGAGGAGTTCCCATGGGAGGTTCCCCAGGTAGACGGAGGCGGAGGCGGCGGCTTTTCGGAGGAAGCCCTCGTTTTCGAAAAGGAGGGAGGCGAGTTCCTCCTTCGTGTCGGAGGATACCGAGGTCCAGGGAGGTAAGTCCCTTTCGAAGAAGACCTTCCTGAGAGCCTCCATGGCCCTTCTCGGCTCCATGCGTTCCAGGGCGGTCCGGACCAGGTCGATACGGTCGGCGCGGTTCAGGGGCGAGGGGAACAGGTCCGAACCTCTGCGCCGGTCCTTCAAAAAGAGAACGGAGAAATCGAGTGTCGGGGAGTCCGGATCGAATCGACCCCCGCTCACCGAGGAGACGAGGGTCCCCTTTTCGGGCGAGACGCTGACCAGGAACCCATGGTTTTCCATGGCCTCGCTCAGGAGACGCTTCTGAAGGGAGGGGTCCTCTCCGAGGGAGAGGAAGACGAGCTGCCCTTTCCAGGCCCGGAAATCGGATCCCTGGTTTTCCCACTTATTGAGAATGCGCATCCAAGGAAGAAGGTCCTTCTTCGGAAACCCCTGCGCGCTCGTGGCGAGGAGGGCCGAATGGGCCGAGTCCCTCAAGAAGGAGGGGGGGACGGCGAGGATCTCGCACAGGGCCGAAGAGAGTTTCCCCCGCAGGCTGGGATCCTTCACTTCCTTGAGAAGTTCCAGTAGGCGATTGAAATAGAGATAGAGGGGGTCGGAGGTCTTCTCGTCGCGGAAGAGCCGGATGGCTCTCTCGCGGAAGCGCGGTCCGAGGGCTAGGGTCTCCTTCGGAGTGAGTTTCTGGAACCGGGGTCTCAGATTCCAGGTCTGGAGAACGGTCTCCGGCGCGGTCAGGAGGAACTCCCGAAAGTCCTCGAAGGGCCACTTCTGGACCAGGACCTTGAAGCAAATCAGGGCCAGGTTCTGGAGTTCCCGGCGGTTCCCGAGGACGGGATCCATCGCCTTCAGCGCCTCCTTCGGAGAGGGAAGGGGCGCCTCCTCGAAGATCCTCGATAGATCAGAAAAAGAGATCGGAAAGCCCCGATTCCGATCGTTCCGATGACCCGCGAGGCTGCGGCCGAGGACTTCGAGGCCGCCTTTCTGGTGGAGAAGCCAGGCGAAGATCCCGGGATGGAGGGTGGAGATCCCCCCGGCGCTGAGGGAGCGGTAGAGACGGAACAGGGGCTCGGGTCGTTCGAGTCGCCGGGGTTTCCGCCGGGAAAGGGCGTTCAGGATCCATATGTCCTCGATCTTCTCGCCCTTGCGTTCCGCGAGCCGCAGGAGCGCCTCGGTCTCGAGGAGATAGGCCAGCACCGGAAGGGTCTCGGTCATGACCTCGTCCGGGACGTCGAAGACCCAGTGTTCGAGTTCCGCGAGGTAGGCCGCGGGCTGGTTCTTGCGGCGGGTGAATCCGGTGGAGGGGAAGGATTTTCCGACGATCTCGAGGAGCTTCGGGTTCCCGCTCGTCCGGACCTTCGCGAGGAACCGGCGGGCGGCTTCGGGGTCGGGGCCGAGGAGGATCAGGGGAACGCATTTCTTCGCGACGCCGGGGAGAAAGTAATCACGTTCCAAGCGGCGGATCAGCCGAGGAATCGCCGCTTTTCCGTACCAGAGGATGTCGCTCGGAGTCTTCTTCCCGCCGGAGAGGAAGGCCTCGATCTCGGCGTCGATCAATCGGTCGAGTTCGGAGGCCTGCGGAAGGGGAAGGGGGGTGGGGGCCTCCTCCTTCCCCTCGGAGGCCTTCTGCTCGGAGTTGTAGGCGACGAGCATCGCGATCGCCCGGTCTCGGAGTTCGGCCGGGAGCCCGGGGCGGCAGACGACTTCGCCGGCGAGGAGCCGCATCGCCGCGGTCGCGTCCCCCTTTTCCTCGTAGAGGATGCGCGCGCGCTCGAGAAGGACCTTCGGGTCCTCGCCGTGGTTCTGAGGGGAGAGTAGAGCGGCAAGGAACATCGCGGGGATCAACATCGGAACCTCCTGGGTCGTGGTTTGTCGGAACGCACATTCGACCCCTTGATCGGGTCCGGGTGTTCGGGAAGGAATCGAATCGCGGTCAAGATCCCGTCAAGAGAAGAAGACCGCGCGCCGGGCCGCGGGAATGCCCTGGACTGCCTCGATCGCCTCATGGACGCAACCTGTATCCGACCCCGTGGACCGTCTCGAGGAGCGCGGGGTCGGCGCCCAGGGACTCGAGCTTCTTGCGGAGGTTCAGGACATGGGTGTCGATCGTCCGGGGGCCGACGTAGATCCCCGAGCCCCAGGCCCGGTCGAGAAGTTCCGCGCGGGAGACGACCCGACCCCGGCGGTGATGGAGCGCGGCCAGGATCCGGGCCTCCTTCGGGGAGAGCCTTCGTTCCTCCTTGCCGCGCCGCAGGCGGAAGGCGCCGAGGTCGATCTCGACCTCGCCGATCCGGAACGCCCCGGCTTCCTCCTCGATCCCGGAGGATCCTGAGCGGCGGCGCAGGAGGGCGTGGACCCGAGCGAGGAGTTCTTGCAAGGCGAAGGGTTTCCCCAGGAAATCGTCGGCCCCGAGTTCGAGCCCGAGGACGCGGTCGGGCACCTCGTTGCGTACGGTCAACATCAGGACCGGCGTGCGGTCGCCGTCCTTCCGGAGATCACGAAGCAGATCGAGGCCGTTCCGGCCGGGGAGCATCCAATCGAGAACGATCAGGTCGAAGCCCCCGCTCCGGAACGCGCGGGCCGCGGCGCGGCCGTCGGCGGCGGTCACGACTTCGAACCCCTCGACCTCGAAGTTGTCGCGCAGGGCGGTTCGAAGGCTCCGGTCGTCCTCGACGAGCAGGATGCGGGCTTTCCTCATGATTCCTCCTTCGCTCGGGGAAGGCTCACCCGGACCCTGGCATCCTCGGAATCGGAGGGGATCCGGCAATCCCCTCCCATCGCCCGCGCGAGACGGCGGGCGAAGGCCAGACCGAGTCCCAGGCCCGGAGCGCGCCCTTCGCCGGCCCGCGGTCCCCGCGCGAAGGGCGTGAAGACTCGCTCCCGGTCCTTGCGGGCGATGCCGGGGCCCTGATCGACGACGTCGATCACGACGTCCTTCCCGCCGGAGCTTCCATATTCGATTCCCACGGTTCCGCTCCCGTGGAGGCGCGCGTTCTCGAGGAGGTTCCAGAGGATGCGGCGCAGGGCGTCGGGGTCGCAGGCGGCCCGGAGATCCTCCCCCGTTCGCAGTTCTAGACTCCGCCCGTCCCGTTCGAGCTGGGGGGCGTAGAGAGCGGCGATCTCCTCGAGGAAGCCCTGGAGTTCGAGGGTCCTCGTCTCCAGGTTCGGCGTTCCGCCTCGGGCCTCCCGGAACTCCAGGGCCTGTCCGAGAAGGGCGCCGAGTCGTTCGGCCTCTCCCTGCATCAGGCGGAGGTACTGGTCGCGCTTGCCGGGGTCCTTGATACGCCCCTCGACGAGGCTCTCGAGAAGGAGACGGAGTGAGGCGAGCGGCGTCTTCAGCTCGTGCGTGGCCGCCCGGAAGAAATCCTCGCGCTGGAGGGCCGCGCGCCTCTCCCTCATGAGGGAGCGCCAGGCGAGGCCCAACCCGAGGAAGAGGACGGCGGCCGCTCCGATGTAGAGGAGGGTCATGCCTCCGCCGGGATCGTCGGAGGGGTCCTCGGAGAGGAGGGCGAGTCCGGGGAGGATCGGGATCCCCCCGCTCCCCTCCCCGACGAGCAGGCGGGCCCGGACACGGTCCCGGCGGAGGGCTGACCGCAGCATGCGGGCGATCCTTTCGGCCGGAACGAGCAGACCCGCGACCCCGCCCTTCGGGTCCCGGCGGACGAGGAGGAGTTCGCGGCCGCCTCGGAGCGGGAGGGCGGCGGGGAGGGAGCGATCCTGCAGGTCGAGTTCCTCGAGTTCGCGGCGGGCGCTGCGCGCGCGCGCGCGCAGGAGGGCGCGTTCACGCAGGGGGGCGGCGATTCCGGGGGCGAGGGCGAGGATCTCGGCTTCCTCCCGTCCGGCGAGCCAGTCCTCGGCCCAGGGCGGCGGAGGGAGATCGAGGTCGAGGAACAGGCGGAGGAAGGGGCCTTCGAAGCCCGGGGGGGGCGGCCGCCTCCGGTAGGTGGCGAGCATGTCCCGTGCGCGGTTCTTCCCCCCCTGCTTCCAGGCGATGCGGGCGAGGACCCAGAGGCCGAGAGCGTCACCCCGGTCCGCGGCGCGCCGGCGGAGATCGGAGAGTCCCCTCCCGTCCCCGGACCGTCGCCAGGCCCGGAGGAGGGGGTCGGCGCGGAAGTTCCCGAAGGGGGGGACGACCCGCGGAGGCGCGGGTCCGGGGTCGAGAACGGGGCGCCTTCCGGCTTCGATCCGGAAGCGAAGGAGATCCTCCTCGTCCTTCCCGAACGCGGGGGAGAGGGCGAGCGCGCGCAGCCGGGCGGCCTCTTCCCTCGCCGCCCTCTCGAGGCGAACCCGCTCGCGCGCGTTCATTCCCTCGATCCGCCCGCGGATCCCCTGGATGCCCATGAAGAGGAGGCCGAGGGCTCCGGCGAGCATCAGGGGCAGAGGGTGGAAGAGGCGCGGTCCCCGCATGTCCTCCATGCTAGGACCCCTCTGTCAAGAAGGGGTCAAGGACCGCGGGCCCTCCGGGGGAGTCGAGGAGACCCACGACGGACGCGATCGCGTGCGAGGAGGGCGCGGCGGCCTTTGAATTCTTCAGGCGCGGGGGGTCCAGAGGTGGTGCGCGCCGAGAAGGCCACAGTCGTTGGAGACCCTCCGGCAGTTCGGCGGGAGGTCCCCCTCCTCGAGGAGTCGGGCGTTCCCGCCGCCGAGATGGCAGAGCCTCGGGGAGAGGCAAGGAAGGAGGATCTCGAGGGCCTCGCGCAGGCGCGCCCGCCAGACCTCCTCCCCGGCCTCCCTCAGGGCCGGGTCGCCGAGACGTTCCTCAAAACTTCCTTCGCCGTCCATCGGAAGATGTCCGAACTCGAGGTTCGGGATCAGGCGGCCGTCGAGGAAGAAGGAGGAACCGACTCCAGTGCCCAGGGTCAGCACCAGTTCCTTCCCTCGTCCCTCGACCGCGCCGAGCCCGGCGACGTCGGCGTCGTTCGCGACCCTCGCCGGCGCCCCGAGCATGCGTTCGAGCGCGCCCGCGAGATCGTAGTCCGTCCAACCCTCGGCCAGGTTGACCGCGCCCCGCGTGCGGCCCTCCTCGACGACACCGGGGAAACCGGCCCCGATCCGGGTGTAGGTCCCGCATTCCCGCGCGAGATCCGCGACGGTGTCCAGCAGGACCTCCGGATTCGAGGGGCGGGGCGTGGCCCGGGAACGCGGACCCTCCTCGATCCGGCCCTTGGAGTCCAGCAGGCAGGCCTTCAGCCGGCTGCCTCCGATGTCGAGCGCCAGGGTTCGTTCCCCGTCCATGCCTCAAGGCTAACCTCTCCCCCCTCCTTCTCGACGAGGGTTCTTTAGGACCGGGGCTCGTGGAGAGGGCTAAGATCGCAGGGCATGGTGGATGAGGGTCCGAGGCGTCGGGACGGCCGCGAGGCGTGGGGGATCGCGGACCCCGACTTTCTCGAACTGTTCGAGACCGCGGCCGCGGAAACCGGAATCGAGGGGCTCGTGCTTCGCGCCGACAGGAAGGGGCGGCGATGGGCGGTCTCGAGGAAGGAGGGCCGGGAGCCACGGGCCTTCCTCGCGGAGGAGGACGGGGTCCGGAAACTCCGGATCGAGGAGGATCGAAGATTGCCGGGGACCCGGCTGCTCCGGAAACCGCGACGACTCGCCGCCCTCCTGGGGCTCCCGGAACCTCCCCCGGTCGAGGTCCTCGCCTGGCGTCCCTTCGGGCGGGCGGTCCTCCGCTGTCGGATCGAAAGGTGCGCGCTCTACCTGAAACTCTTCACGAGGAAGGGTTTTGCAAGAGTCCTTCCGGGGCTGGAGGCCCTCCGGGTTCTCCAGGCGAGGCTCTGCGGTTTGCAGGATCCGCGCCCGCCTGTCCTTTGCCTTCCGCTCCGGCGTTTCGAGGAGGAGGCCGCCCTCCTCCTCCCCGAGGCGCCGGGGCGTTCACTCCACGAGGTCTTGGGAGCGAGGGGAGCCTTCTCCCCCGAGGGCCTCGCCGCTTCTCTCGAGGCCCTCCACCGGATCCCCGCCCCGGACGAACTTCCCTCGAGGACCTTCGAGGACGAACGGCGCTCGACCCTCCGGCAACTCCGGGCGGGAGCTCTCGTGGACCCCTCCCTCGCCCCCCTGCTCGCCATCTGCGAGTCCCTGCCCCTGCCGGACCCGGGCCCTGGAAATGCTCTGGTACACACCGACCTGCACGACAAACAGATCTACGAGGAGGGCGGGGCCTTCACCTGGATCGACATCGAGAACGCCGCCCGGGGCGACCCTCTTTGCGACCTCGTCAACCTCCTGGAACACATTCGCTTACGGGAATTGCAGGCGGGTGGCGGGCCTGGAACCGGTCCGGGGGAGGCGGCCTGGTCCCGGGCCCTCGGAATCCGGGAGAGGGATCTCCGGGTCCGGAGCCTTCGGATCCTCGTGCGGGCCCGCCTGGCCGGGGTCTACGCGATGCGCCCGCAGTGGCAGGAGCTATCCGCCCGGCTGGCGGCGGAGGCCCTGGCTCTTCCCGAATGGCCCTGAACGGCCGGGATTGCCGGATTCCGGGAATCCTGTATCTTTTTCCGGGCACATACCGGATTCCGTCAGGTTCTTTCCCTCTCCATTCGAAGGGCCTTGCCAGGCCATTCCGGCATCCCTTCCCGGCTCGCACCGACCCGACTCTCTCCGCTCCGTCGCTTTCATGACCGGGAATTCTCTCGTCCGTAATTCGCTTCACGCAGGGTTCTGCCTGCTGCTTACGGCCTGCTCCTCTCCCGAGTGGGCGGCTCCCGGTCTGGGAGGTGGAAGCGGCGGCGGTAACAAGGGCAAGGGCAACGGCGGGAATACCTCGATCAAGGCTCCACCGCGAGGTTACGAACCAGGTGGTTTGCTGAGCGCTTTCGCGGGCGACGGAACGGCCTGGCTCCGGTGGGCTCTGCCGAAGGGCGGGGTGGACAAGGTCGAGACCGGCCTGTTCCTGGGAAGCGACCCGAATACCCTCTATCTCGGGATTCCGATTCGCAAGGACCTGAAGGGCGATGGGATCGAGATCGGAGGTCTCGTGAACGGGCTCTCCTATTGGTTCGGGCTCGGGATCCGCGCGGTCGGAGCGAAGGTCTGGCGACCGGCCGGAATGCCGATGTCCGTCACTCCCCGACCGCCGATCTACGTGGACGGATCCTCGAACGCCCCGAACCCGGACGGCCGCACGCCGCTCCGTCCGTTCAAGACCCTGTCGAAGGCGCTCGCCGCAGCCTTCGGCGCAGGGGGAGGGAACATCTGGTTGCGTGGCGGCGACTACGAGGAGACCGGATGGGGCCTGCCTCAGGGCGTACACCTCTTCGGCGGCTTCGCCGCCGGTTTCGTTCCCGAGGACCGCGATCCGGCCAAGGAGCCGACGACGTTGCGCACCGGTCCGAACGGCATCTGCTTCCTCGTTCCCTCGGGGGGCCTCGGCGCGACGATGGACGGTCTGATCCTCGACGGCCGGAAGTCCTCCCTGATCGGCGTCGACGTCTTTCGTTCCTCCTTCGAGTTCCGCAACTGCACGATCCGGGGTTTCCTGCAGTCGGGGTTGCGGCTGCGGAACGGATCGAGGAACAACGTCTATCCAGTGAGGGTCTCCCGCAGTCTCTTCCTCGGGAACGGCTTCGAAGGTCTCGCCGGGCGCGGGGCCTTCCGTCTCTACGTCGAGGGTTGCGATTTTGTCGGGAACGGACAGGAGGGCCTCGATCTCAACGACCTGATCGCGCTTTCCGGTCAGGCTGCGGTACTGCGCGTCCGGAACTCCCGATTCCTGCGGAATTTCTTCGAGGGGCTCGACGTGAACTTCAGCGCCCCGCTGCTTCCTGGTCCGGTCGGAGGGCTTTTCGACGTCCTGATCGAGGGGTGTCGCTTCGAGGAGAACGGCTTCGAAGGCCTTCTCCTCGACCAGGACTATGAACTCGCCCCCGCGTGGACCGGGAGCTTCGTCGTCCGCTCCTGTACGGCGCGGGCGAACCTCGGAGCCGGAGTGCACATCGACGCGGACGCGCCCGGGACCTTTCTCGTTCACGACCTCTCCGCGACCGCAAATCGGGGCGACGGGCTCTGGGTGACCTCGGAGATCCTCGCGGGAACGATCCCCGTCTCGGCCTCCGCCTTCCTCGGGAACCAGGGCTACGGCATCCGAGCCTCGCAGGGCCGCCGGGGGCTGCTCGTCTCCCACTGCGTCCTCGCGGGGAACTTCAAGGGAGGGATCGTGAGCCCCGTCGTGCCGTCGACGGCCCATTCGACGGTCTTCCAGTTCCAGGCGGCCCCCACGGCCGGCGTCGTCACGACCGTGAGCCTCGACGCAGGGGCCGGGACCTTCGTTCGTGCCCCGACCGCCTACGCCCTCGTCACGGCCCTGGCCGGGAACGTCGCGACCTTCCGTCTCGGGGCGGTCCCCGCCGGGGCCCTCGTCGAACTCGCGGACGACGGTCTCGGCCTCGGTTCGACCCCCTTGGGTCCGGGCAAGATCCGCCTCGCGAAGGCGCCCTCCTTCGTCCGCCTTCCCGCGAGCCTTTTCGTCTACGGGAAGGTCGCGAAGGTCTCGGAGGATTTCCGCCTGCCGGCCGGCTCCGCCGCGAAGGGGGCGGGCCTCGCTCCCCCGGGTTCGAAGAGCGACGCGGGACCACGGGGGGCTCCGGTTCCCGAGGATCCCGGTTCCGGGGACATCGATGACGGGCGGGCGCTCTATCCGCCGCTCTTCTATCCGACGGGCACGACGCCGGCCGCCCCCCTGGGGCTCACCCGCGCGCAGGCCCTCACGATCGAGTTCTCCCGGGCCCTCGATCCCGCGACCGTGGGCGGCGGGCGAGTCGTGATCGAGGACTCGAACGGCAAACGGCTCTCTCCGGGGCTATCCGTCCAGGGGACGAAGCTCGTTCTGAGCCCTCCCCCCGGCGGCTGGTCCGGGACGCGTCTCGAGATCACGGTCCACCGCGGTCTCCGTTCGACGGACGGCCTGTCCCTCGCCGTTCCGATCTTTCTCACTCTGGGTGTCCGATGAACCTCTTTCCCGTGTTTCCCGAGAAGAACGCGGGGCGGGGGGGCCGCGCGGGAATGCGGTCCCATCGGCCCGGGATCCTGTCGAAGCCGTCCCCGCCGGGGCGGCGGGAGTCTCCAAAATGCGACGTATAAAACTCTTTCTCCTCCTCGCGACCGCCTTCTGCCCGGGCGCGTTGCGCGCCGGCACGATCACCGGCAAGGTCATCGGCCCCCTCGGGGCGCCGGTGGCCGGAGCCGAGATCCGAATCAAGGGGCTCAACTTTCCGATTCCCCCGAAGACGAGCCTGCTCGGGACCTTTTCGGTGACCGTCCCTCCCGGGACCTACGACGTCGGCATCATTCCCAGCCAGTCAACCCTCCTCGTCCCGACGTTGATCAAGGGAGTGAAGGTCCTCTTGACGGCCAGCGTCGGGACCGTCCGGGTCGGCAAGGGTTTCAAGCTGACCGGCAAGGTCGTGACCTCGCCGTCCAACCTGCCCCTCTTCAACGCGGACTTGAACGTCTACGACCAGAAGACGCGGGTCAAGCTCTACACGCCGGACGACAACACCGACGCCTTCGGGGTCTTCAGCATCATCGTTCCCGGCGGCACCTACCGGGTCCGGGTGACCCCTCCCGTCGGCCGGCTCCTCGTCGCCCAGGAGGCGCGGAACGTCCTCGTCAACAAGTTGACCGTTCTGAACACCTTCGTCATCAAGCCCGGGGTGCTCGTGACCGGAACCGTCGTCGACAGCCTGACGAAGCTCCCCCTCTCCGGCGTCGATCTCGACGCCGACGACGCGATCACCGGAACGCGGATCGTCACCCCCCTCGACAACACGAACAGCCTGGGCGTGTTCAAGCTGATCCTCCCCCCCGGCCTCTACCACCTCAATTTCGATCCCCCGCGCGGCCGGAACCACGTCGGCAAGAGGATCTACAACGTCCGGATCACCGCGGCCGCGAACCTCGGCGTTACCGCCCTGGACCGCGGCTTCCTGCTGACGGGGACCGTCCTGGGGCCGGGGGCGACGCCCGTCGCCGGGGCCAACCTGGACCTCCTGACATCCCCCGGGGATACGTCCCTCTATCTCAGCAATGACTCGACGGACGCCTCCGGTAAGTTCGTGGTCGCCGTGGCCGCCGGGACCTACCGGCTCTCCGTCGAACCCCCGACAGGATCCACGCTCGCGGGGGCCGTCTCCGCCTCCTTCAAGGTCGCGGCGAATACCGCCGTCCCGACCTTCAACCTCGTGAAGGGGGTTCCGATCACCGGAACCCTGACCGGCTGGAACGGCGCCCCCGAGGTCGGGGCCAACCTCGACCTCGTCGATCCGGTGACCGGGACCGTGATCCCGACCGCGGGGGATCTGACGGACACGCTCGGGAAGTTCACGATCCAGGCGCCTCCCGGGACCTGGAACCTGGAGATCCATACGAAGAAGCTCAGCTTCTCGAGGTCGACGACGATCAAGGGGCTCGTCATGAACGGGCCCAAGACGATCGTCAAGAAACTGAGTCTCGTTCCCGTGGGCGTCTATTTCGACAGCGTCGGCATCCCGACCGCGACCCGCGGGGGGTCCGTCACCGCGTCCCTGGTCTTCGTCAACATGGGCCCCACGACGGTGAACGCGAAGATGAGTCTCGCGGTGAAGGATCCGAACGGGGTCTGGTCCTACGTCATCAAGCCCATCACCCTCCCGCTTCCGGGTTTCTACGCGGTTGCTGCGGTCAACCTCCCGTTCCCGGTCCCGCTCGTGAACACCGCGAACCTCGGGAAGGTCTTCAAGTACCAGTTCCGCGTCGAGGATCCGCTGACCGGAGCGGAGATGGACAAGGACGGTTTCCAACTCGTGATCCGCTGATCGGGGGCGAATCGGAGAACCCCTATGAGGGAAACGAAGGACATGGCCGGAACCGAGACCCGGAAGAGGAGGATCCTCCTCTACAGCCATGATTCCTTCGGGCTCGGGCACCTGCGCAGGTCCCTGTCGATCGCGACCGAGATCGCGGCCAGGGACCGGGATGCACAGATGCTCCTCGTAACCGGCGCGCCCTTCCCCTGCCTCTTCGACCTGCCCCCCAGGGTCGAGATCCTCAAACTCCCGAGCATCACGAAGGACGAGACCGGGGCCTACGTGCCGCGGAGGTTCGACCTCCCGGTCCGTGAGGTCGTTGCCCAGCGGAGTGCGATCCTCGGCGGGGCCGTCCGGAGCTTCCGGCCGGACGCACTGCTCGTAGACCACACGCCCACTGGCCTGCTCGGCGAACTGCGGCCAGTACTCGAGGAGGCCCGGACCCGGAATCCGGAGACGGTCCTCCTTCTCGGGCTCCGGGACCTGATCGATGCTCCGGAGGAGGCCCGGCGGCAGCTCGAGAGCGACGGTTCCTTCGACCTGATGAGGAATGTCTACGACGAGATCTTCGTCTACGGGGATCCGAGGGTCTTCGATGTCGCGCGGGCCTATGGAATGCACGGGGACCTCAACGGAAAGCTCCGCTATCTGGGTTTCGTCTGTCCCCCAGGAGTGCCGCATGCGATCACCGATCGGCGGGCGGGGCCGATGCGCATCCTGGCCTCGGCGGGCGGGGGCGAGGACGGGTTCGGCCTGCTCTCGCAGGTCGCGCTGGCCTTGCTCGGGCCGATGCGGGACGAGCGGATCGAGGCCCTTCTCGTCACAGGGCCCTTGATGGATCCGGCCGAGGTCACCGCGCTCCGGCGTCTGGTGGCGGAGGATCCGAGGATCACGGTCCAGGAGAGAGTGCGCAGCCTGATTCCCGCCATCCGGGAGGCCGACCTCGTCGTCAGCATGGGGGGCTACAACTCCGTCTATGAAACCCTGCGCTACGGACGGAGGGTCCTCGTCTTCCCCCGCGTGCATCCTAGGCGCGAGCAGTGGGAGCGGGGGAAGCGCCTCGCGGAGATGGGGCTCGTCCGGGTGTTGTCCCCGACCGCGGATCAGACCGGACGACGGATGGGCGAGGCGATCCGCGAGGCCCTTTCGGGTCCCGAGGTCCACGGAAAGCTGCACCTTCCCTTCGATGGTGCGGCCCTGGCCGCGGACCGTATCCTTTCCCGCCTCGCCGGGGAGCCGGAAACCTGCCCCGGAGAACATGCAGGCCGCAGGGTGCGCAGGGCCCCCGGCCTTTGAGCCCGGAGGTCCGTTCGATGCACGTCGGCTACGTCCTGAAGAAATTTCCGCGCCTGTCGGAGACCTTCATCCTGAACGAGATCCTCGAACTCGAACGCCGGGGGATGGAGGTCACGGTGCTGTCCCTGCACCGGCCGGACGACGGAATCTTCCACGCGGCCCTGTCGGAACTGAAGCGCCCGGTCCGATACTTTCCGCCGCCGAAGGGCCCGGCCTTCCTCGATCTCTGCCGGGAACGGGTCGAGGCCCTCGAGACCCGGAAGGACGAGATCCTGGGCGCGACCGCGTCCCTCCTGCGGTTCGGACGGCCGGATCTCTGGCAGATCCTCTTCTGGGGACTCCAGGTCGCGAGAGAGGCCGAGACCCTCGGCATCGACCGGCTGCACGCCCATTTCGCGACGATCGCGACGCAGGTCTCCCGGGCGGCGCGGGCCTTCACCGGCATTCCGTTCAGCTTCACCTGCCATGCAAAGGACATCTACCGCGAGACCGTGGATCCCGTGCAGTTCCGCTATCTGGCCGAAGCCGCGGATTTCGTGGTCACGGTCTGCGACGCGAATCGGAGCCACATCCTCGAGAATCTCGCGGACGGACGCCCTCTTCGGGTCGCCCGCCTCTACAACGGCATCGATCTCCGCGGCTTCCATCCGGAAGATCGGGCGCCGGCCGACCCTCCGCTGATCCTCGGCGTTGGCCGCCTCGTCGAGAAGAAGGGATTCCTCGACCTGGTCGAGGCGGTGCTTTCCCTCCTGGACGAGGGGCGGGATTTGCGCTGCGTGATCGTCGGCGAGGGGGAGCAGCGGCCCGAGATCGAGGCGAGGATCGCGGCCGGCGGCCGCGGGAGGATCGAACTCGCCGGCATGCGGACCCAGGGCGAGGTGCGTCGCCTGATGGCGGAGGCCGCGGTCTTCGCTCTCCCCTGCGTCGTCGGGGAGGACGGGAACCGGGACGCGCTGCCGACCGTCCTGCTCGAGGCCCAGGCCGCGGGCCTGCCGGTCGTGAGCTGCCCGGTCGCCGGGGTCGCGGAGATCTGCGACGGGGGGCGGGCCGGGGTCCTCGTTCCCGAGCGCGACCCCGGGGCCCTGGCCCGGGCCCTCGGGGAGCTGCTGGACGATCCCGGCCGGAGGGAGGCCCTCGCGAGGGCGGGCCGCGCGAGGGCCGAGGCCTGTTTCGATCTGCGGAAGAACGTCGCTGTCCTCGCGCATTGGTTCGAGCGGGGGGCCGCAGACACGGAGCCGGGGGCCGCGGCCTCGTGACGAGGCTCGCCTACGTCTGCGCGGATCCGGGCATCCCCTTCGACGGGAGCAAGGGAGCCTCCGTGCACCTGCGGGCGATCACGAGCGCCCTCCGCGCGGCGGGGGCCGAACTGCGGGTCTTCGTCTCCCGGCCCTCGAAACGCGCGTTCGACAGGGTCCGTCTCATCGCCCCCCCGGATGGGGGGGACGCGATCGGCCGGGAACTCGCCCAGCTCGGAGGCGGGGCCCGGATGCTCGAGGCCCTCGAGGAGGAGGGGCCCTTCGACGCGGTTCTCGAACGCCTCGCTCTGTTTGCCGCAGGGGGAAGCGCCTACGCCGCCCGGCACGGGGTCCCGCACCTGATCGAGGTCAACGCTCCCCTCTGGGAGGAGGCCGCCCGCTATCGGAGTCTGAGGCTCCGGGAGTGCGCCCGGGCCCTCGCCCTCGAGACCCTCGCGGGGGCGGCCCTCGTGCTCGCTGTCTCCCCGGCCCTCGCCGAGGATCTCGAGGCCGCGGGGCTCGACCCCTCGCGGATCCGGGTGCTCCCCAACGGCGTGGACGGCGAGGCCTTCGCCCGCGCGCGGCCCCTTCCGAGGCCCGAGGGGAGCGAGGGCCGGCCTCTCCTCCTCTTCCATGGGAGCCTCAAGCCCTGGCACGGGTTGGAGTTCCTGATCGAGGCCCTGGAGTCCGCCGGCGACCCGAGGGATCCCTTCCTCTGGGTCCTCGGGGACGGTCCTCTCCGCGGCCTGGTCGAGGAGGCCGCCTCGAAGAACCCCAGAAGGATCCGGTACGGGGGCGCGGTTTTGCACGAGGACGTGCCCCGCGCGCTGCTGGCGGCCGATTTCGCCTGCATCCCTTATCCAGGGGAAGCCCCGGATTACTTCTGTCCGCTCAAGCTCGTCGAGTCCCTGGCCCTGCGACGTCCGATCCTCGCCTCGGAGAAGCGTTGCGTGACGGATTTCCTCGAGGAGGGGACACGCGCCTTCCTCTTCCGGCCCGGGGACCGCGATTCCTTCCGGGACGCCCTGTCGCGGGCGCTGGACGCCTGGGAACATGGGGAGACGCGGGCGGCGGGCGAGCCGCCCGATCCGGAACGGACCTGGGCGTCCAAGGCCGAACGCATCCTTGCGTGGGTCCGGGAGTTCCAACGATGACTGCCGGCAAGTGGCGGATCTTCGGCAAGGTCTACGGCCGGCTCCTTCCCTACGTGCGCCCGCACCGCGCGCGTCTCGCCGTGGCGGCCGTCCTGACCCTCGCCTACATCGGAGTCGGCCTGCTCCGTCCCTGGCCGATCAAGGTCCTGATCGACCAGGTCATCCTCGGCAAGCACTGGGGGATGCTGCCCGGCTGGTTGGATCCGGGATCCCACCCCGACCGCCTCCTCTGGGTCTCCTGCCTCGCGATCCTCGTCCTTGCCGGGCTGGCGGGATTGCTCGGGTATTTCCGCACCGTCCTCGTCGCCGTGGCCGGGCAGCGCGTCGTCGCCAAACTCAGGGAGGACCTGCACGACCGCCTCCTCCAACTCTCCCTCGCCTTCCATGGGAGACAGCGTTCGGGCGATCTCCTCGTCCGGATCGCGGGCGACACCGTCATGATGCGGCAGCTTCTCGTCGAGGGGCTCTTCGCCGTCGGGCAGGAACTCCTGATGGTCGCGGGCGTGCTCGCCGTCATGACCGTGCTCGAACCCCTGCTCGCCCTGCTGGCGGCGCTGGTCGTGCCCTTGATCGTCGGGCTGATGTACGTCTACGGCCGTCGCCTCCGCGCGACCGCCCGCAGGCAACGGAAGAAGGAAGGGCAGATCGGAGCGGCGATCAACGAATCCCTCTCGGCGATCCCGGTCATCCAGGCCTATTCCCTCGAGGAGCAGGCGGCCAAGCGCTTCGCGAGCCGCAACCGGAAGAGCCTGAAGGCCGGCGTCGCCGGCGCGAGACTCGAGGCCAAGCTCAGCGGCTGGACCGAGGTCGCGATCGCGACGGGGGTCACCTTGACCCTCCTCGTCGGTGTCGGGAAGGTCCGAGCCGGAGCCCTCAGCCCCGGCGAGCTGCTCGTCGTCCTCAGTTACGTCCGCGCGCTCTACAAGCCTCTGCGCAAGGCGGTGACCCGCAGCTCGCGGCTCTTCAAGTCCGCGGCCTGCGGAGAGCGGGTTCTCAAGGTCCTCGACACCCGTCCGGATCTCGAACTCCCCGAGGAACCCGTTCCCCTCGGGATCCTCGAAGGAGAACTCCGTTTCGAGAACTTGAGCTTTTCCTATCCCGGTAAGGGGAGGGTGCTCGAAGGGCTCGATCTCAGGATCCGTCCGGGGGAAACGGTCGGGCTCTACGGCCCGAACGGTTCGGGGAAGAGCACGCTCGCGAGCTTCGTGCCGCGCCTGCGGGATCCGGAACTGGGCCGCGTGCTCCTCGACGGCAAGGACCTTCGCGCCCTCGACCTGGCCGAACTCCGGAGGGCCGTCGCGGTCGTGTTCCAGGACACGCTCCTCTTCGACGGGAGCCTGCGCGAGAACCTGCGGATGGGCCGGCCCGAGGCGAGCGACGAGGAGATCGAGCGCGCGGCCGAGGAGGCCGGGGTCACGGAGTTCGCGGCGCGCTTTCCCGACGGGCTCGAGACCGAGGTGGGCGAACGGGGAGTCGCCCTTTCGGGGGGGCAGCGCCAGCGGATCGCGCTCGCTCGCGCCCTCCTTCGGGACGCGAAGGTCGTCATCCTCGACGAGCCGACCGCGGGACTCGACGCGAAGAGCGAGGCGAACTTCGCCGAACGCTTGCTGAGGAAGCTGCGCGGGCGCACGGTCCTCCTGATCACGCACGACAAGAAGCTCGCAGGACGACTCGATCGGGTCCTTCGGCTCGAGAACGGCCGTGCGGTCGAACTCCGTCCCGACGAGGCCCCGGCATGAGTCTCGCCTGCCCCTTGCCGGCGAGGGCCGGGCCGCGCGGCTTCGAGAAGGCCCTCGATCGGGAGGCGACCCGGGATCTGCTCGAGGCCCGCATCTGCGTCGGTGCGCGCATCCTCGACCTCGAACCCGACTACCTTCGCTTCAAGGGGGGCGACGGTGCCCTGGTCGGATGGAGGGTCGAGATCGAGAGGTCCGGCGGCGGGGCGATCGGCGGCTATGTCACATTGCGCGCCGCCGATTCCCGGAGACTCCGGGACGAGGCCGCGAAACTCGCCTGGAAGAAAGGGGAGATCCGCGACGGCCTGCGCGCCTTCGCCCTCTGCGAGGAGGAGGGGCTCCTGGTCCTCTCCTATCCCCTCGACCGGGCGATCCCCGATCTTCGGCGGCTCTCCCGCGTCTCGCGCTTCCGGGATCTCGTGAAGGAGAACGTCCCATCGATCCTTCCCGAGGGATTCCGTATCTCGAAGCGCCGCAGCCGCTCCCTCCTCGTTCGCTACAAGCCCGAGCGCCGCGCGGTCCTCCGCTGGAGCCTCGGGCTCGTCGGACCGGCGGGGGAGGAGCGTTCCCTCGGCCTCTACCTGCGGCTGCACGCGCGCCCGGACGCCCGGACCGCCTGTCGGGTCCTCCGCGCCTGCCGGGCCGCGGCCCTCCCGGCCCCTCGACTCCTCCATGCCGAGAGGGATCGACTCGTCCTCGAGAGTGAATGCGAGGGAAGGCCCCTCGACCCCGCAGAGCCAAAGGATCTGGAGGCCGCGGCCGGAATCCTCGAACGATTCCATCGGATTCCGCCCCCTAAGGAGCTTCCTGACCGGAGCCCAGCCTCCCTGCTCGCGCAGGCCGCCTCGCTCCGCGAGGACTACGCGGTCCTGGACCCTTCCCTCGGGGAGAGTGCGGGACGCCTGTTTGCCGTTCTCCAGGCCCGGCTTCCCGCGCAGCGTCCCCCCGTGCTCGTGCACGGGGATTTCCATTCCGGACAGGTCCTCCTGAGCGGGGGCGTGACCGCTCTCCTCGATTTCGATCGGAGCGGGCTCGGCGATCCCGAATGGGACGCCGCGGTCTTCGAGGCGCATCTCCGCGCCTCGGGGGCCGAGCATCCGGTTCCCGACCTCTGCGCCTCGCGCGACCCCGAGCGCCTCCGCTGGCATCGCGCTTTCGCGTTGCTGAGGGTCGCGATCCTCCCCTTCCGTTCTCTGTCCTCCGAGTGGCCCGCGCGCGTGCGCGCCCTGCTCGAGGAGGGTTTGCGCCTCTACGATTCCGAAGCCCGATGAGATCCGGACCCACGCTTCCGACCGCCCTCCGCTTCCTTCTCGTCCTCACCCCGCTTCCGCTCGCCGGATGCATCCTCGACGTGACGAAGGGAACCGACCCCTTCCAAGATCTCCACCCGGGCATGCGGGTCGAGGTCAAGGGTTCCGCCGACCGCGATCCGCCCGTCATCGATTCCCTCCGGGAGATCGTTCCGAAGCCGAGCGACCGCCCGGTCAAGGCGGAGCTGACGGCCAAGGCGGGGGCGGCCGGGGAGGGCTCGATCGAGATGCTCGGCAGGGAGATCCTCGTAGGGCCGAAGACCGTCTACGAGAACCGGGACCGGGAGCGGATCGAGGCCTTCCATCCCGAACCCGGGGAATGGCTGAAGGTCAAGCTGCGGGTGAAGGGAGGCGTCCTGAGGGCCCGGACGGTCCGCCGGACGGTCCGCAGGGATCGTTTCAAGCTGATCGGGACGATTCGGGAGACCCGTCCGGAAGGTCGTCTCCTTTCGATCGGGGGATTCCCGCTGGAGGTCTCGGAGAGCGCGAAGTTCCGGCTCCTGACCTCGGGCAAGGACGACCCTCTCTCCCTCTTCCTCCAGGATGAACAAAAGGGGGTGCCCTTCACCCTCCGCCTGCACGATCGCCTCCGGGCGGGGGGGGAGTTCTCCTTCAAGCCCGAGATCCGTGACGAGTACGACCTGGATACGAAGAAACGGGGCGACCGCATTTCCCTGAAGGAGGATTTCAAGATCGACCTCCTTTGGAGGATGAGCGACGGAGGGGCCTTCGCCCTTCTCGAGGTCTCGACCGGGACGACGGATCGGTTTCGGGAAGGCTCGCCCGATACGCGCGACGATCGGGCGAGCGTCTCCAGGGCCTACGCCTACCTGCCGTTGGGTTTTCTCGGGGACGGCTTCCGCCTCCAAGTCGGACGGCAGGATTTCTACGAGAAGCGGGAGTGGCTCTATGACGAGGTCCTCGATGCCTTGCGCCTGCTCTATCGGGGCGAGGAGTGGCGCTTCGAGGGGGCCGTGGCCGCGGGCCGGGAGTTTCTCGACGACAACAACGCGACGAAGAGTTCGGCGACCTACACGGCTCTTCTGGCGAAGTACTGGGATGAAGTCTGGCGGACGAGCGTCTACGTCCTTCAGCGCAAGGACTGGACGCTCGCGAATTTCGAGCCCTTCCTGTTCGGCCTGCGTTCGTACGCGAAGCGGAAGCGCGGTTTCGGGCACTGGGTCGAACTCGGCGGTGCGAAGGGATACCACGGAACCAAGAGGATCCTCGGTTACGCGATGGATGGGGGCATAATGTTCCGGCCCGACCTTCCCGGCCGACCCACCTTCGTCCTCGGTTACGCCCTCGGCACCGGGAGTTCGAACCCGGCCGGCCGGGAGGGCTACCGCCAATCGGGATGGCAGGACAACAACGGGAAGTTCGGCGGGGTCACGAGTTTCCGCTACTACGGGGAGGTCCTCGAACCCGAACTCTCGAATCTCCAGGTCCTGACGATCGCCGTCGGGGCCCGTCCGATCCGGACGGCCTCCGTGGATCTCGTGTTCCACAAGTATCGACAACACCGGCCGGAGGCCGCCTTCACTGGGGCGAGACGCCTGAAGGCCTCTCCGAACGGGCGATCCAGGGAACTCGGCTGGGGCCTCGATTGCATTCTTGGCTACCGGCCGTCGAGCCGTTTCAGCTTCGAACTCGTCGCGGGGCTGTTCGATCCGAGCCGCGCTTTCAATGAAAGGAATACGGCCCACAAAGTCGAGTTGCAGCTCCGGCTCAAATTCTGAACGCGCCGGAACGGGCCAGCGGTCCTATCATGGGTCGTCACTTCAGGAGGTCGTCATGCCGGGACGTAGAACGAGTCGCCGTGTCTTCTTGGGAGGAACCGCCGGCCTGTGGGTCGGGGGGATGGTCGCAGCCTCGCCGCTTCGGAAGAGGTTCCACGTCCTCGCCCGGCGCAGGGTCGGACCGATCGCCGTCGCCAGCAGCAACGGGATACGGGCCGTCGAGAAGGCCGTCGCGCTGATGGCCAAGGGTGTGCGTCCCGTCGATGCGGCCGTGTCCGGCGTCAACATCGTCGAGGACGATCCGAGGGACATGTCCGTCGGATACGGGGGGCTTCCGAATGCCGACGGCGTCGTCGAGCTGGATTCCTGCGTGATGGACGGACCGACCCACCTCGCGGGAGCGGTCGCGGCGCTTCGGCGTATCAAGAACCCGAGCCGGGTCGCGCTGAAGGTCATGCGCCGCACCGACCATGTGCTCCTCGTCGGGGAAGGCGCCCTCCGCTTCGCGCGCATGCACGGATTCGAGGAGGAGGAACTGCTGACCGAGGGTTCCCGGAAACGCTGGCTCCGCTGGAAGGAAGGTCTTTCGACGAGGGACGATTGGTTGAGTCCGGGAGAGAACGCCCTTCCCGGGGAAGGCGGTGGAGGGGGCGGGGAAGCCCCGAGCCGATCGACCCCGAGGAAGGAAGAGGAAGAAGAGGAGAAACGGCCGACCGGGACGATCCACCTCTCGGCGCGGGACGCCGCCGGGCGCCTCGGCGCCTGCACGACGACCTCGGGGCTCGCCTTCAAGATTCCGGGAAGGGTCGGGGACAGCCCGTTGATCGGCTGCGGGCTCTATCTCGATCGGGACGTCGGTTCGGCGGGGAGTACAGGACGCGGGGAGGCCGTGATCGCGACGGGGGGATCGCGGACCGTCGTCGAGGCGATGAGGCGCGGGCTCGAGCCGACGGACGCCTGCCTGGAGGCCTGCAAGTACATCGCAAGGACGACGCGGGTCGCGCGGCTCCTCGACGGGAAGGGTCGGCCGAACTTCCAGGTCTTCTTCTACGCAATCTCGGCGAAGGGAAGGCACGGCGCGGCCTCCCTTCGGCCCGGAGCCTACGTCGTCTGCGACGAGGACGGCCCTCGGCGAATGGATTCGGCCGCTCTCTTCCATTGACGGGGGGCCAAGGCCGCGGGATCGTGCAAACGCCGTGACCTGGTCCCGCCTGCGCATACCCGCTCTCCTCATCCTTCTCGGCCTCCTGGTCCACGGCCCGGTGCTCGGGTTCCCGGGTTCGCCGGAGGACTGGGTCGACGGCATCCGGCTCCGGGAGGCGGGCTGGCTCGAGGTCCTTCTGCCCCTCGAAAGCTATACCTACTACCGGCCGCTCTGGTTCCTCCTCCTGAAGATCCGGGAAGCCTTTGGGATCGGAGAGGCCGCGTTCCACGCCCTTCCGCTCTTCCTGCACCTGGGCGGGGCCCTCCTCGTCCGGAGCATCCTCCGGGGGCTCGGGTCGGGGGAACTCACGGCCTTTCTCGGGGCTGCCTTCGCGCTCTGCGCTCCAGGGACGGTCGGAGCCCTGTCCTGGCTGGCGGCGGGCAACAAGGCCTGCGTGTTCTTCTTCCTTGCCCTAGGGCTTCGGTCTGCACTCCTCGCGCGGAGTCCGCGGGCGTCTTTCGTGGGAGCGCTTCTCGGCTTCGTCGCCGCGCTCGGATGCGCGGAGAACGCGTATCTCGGCATCCTCCTCCTTCCGCTCGGCCTCGCGCTGCGGGGCCGCGCGGGCCGGGAGAGCCCGCCGGCCGGGCGCCCCTCACGGAGCCTCGCCCCGGCGCTCGGACTCTTCGCCGCAACCCTCGCCCTCGGGATCCTCCACCTCGGCGCGATCCCGGGAGAGGGCGGGAAGGGCGGCCGGCTGGGCGAACTCCTCTCGGCCCTCGGGTCCGATCCGATCGCCTGGCTCGGCCGGGTCGGCGGCAACCTCGAGCGCTATTTCCTTCACGGAATCGGGGTCGCGCATGATGGACAGGCGGGCTTCCTCTTTCTCGGGCTCTTCCTCGCCGCGCTCCTCGCCGCGCGCCGCTGGGCCGCAGGTCTCGCCTGGGCGTTGGGAATCTTCCTCCTGTCGAACTTCCCGGCCTCCTTCTTCCCCGGCGAGAACTCCAAGCACCAGGCCTATCTTCCAGCACTGGGGGCCGGTCTCGTCCTCGCGGCTCTCCTCGCCCGGTTGCCCGCGAGGATGCGGGTCGTCCTGGGTCTCCTCGTGCTCGGACTCTGGGTGCCGCGCTCGCGCGCCTTCCAGGCGCCCTGGGGGCATTTCCTCAGGGTCTCCGAAGGCCTGCGGGCGGATCTCCACGCCCTCGCGAGGGCCCGGGCCGGCGGGGCCCCTCCCCTCCTTTGGAACCTCCCCTTCGACTACCTTCCGGCCCTGCGCGAGGTCCTGGGCCCGGATGTCGAGGTCGAGAAATGGCCCCGGGTCTTCGTCCCGACGACTCGCAGGGGGATCCTCCTCCCCCGGAGCCTGGATCTCGCGAAGGCCGGGGGAATCGAGATCTGGGAATACCGGGGTTCCCGGGTGGAGGCCGTCTCCCTGAAGGAGATCCTCGCGCGGAAACCAGCGCCCCGCGCCTGGTTGCTCGACCACCTCGAAGCCTGCCCGGACCCGGTGTTCCTAGTCGGGCCGATGGCCGGTTCCGAGCTCCCCCTCGAGTCCCTGCCCTGGACCCTCGAACCGGAACGGGCGCGGGAAGCGGAATCGGGAACCGCCCCCGCCGTCCCCGGGGAGGGTCCGGCGGCCGTCTTCGAGCTTCGGGAGGAACCCGGCGGAGAAACGGGAGGGTTCGTGTGGTCCTGGAGGGTCCGGGGACGCTGCACGCGTCCGACCTGGCTCGTCCTCGCCTGGGATCCTACCCCGCTCCCTGTGACGGAGACCGTGCGGACCTTCGACCTCGAAGCCCTGCCCTGGCTCTTCCGTCTCGAGATCACCGGCGCAGCGGGCCGCGAAGTCCGTCTCCCGGTCGTTCCCGTGCTCGGGGTATTCCCCGCGATCCGCCTGGGGCGGGGCCCCTTCGACTTCCGCGCGCGCCTGAAGCTCCGTTGAGATCGGGAGGGGGCCCGGGGGCGGACCGGGACCTCGAAGGTCCGCCGTTCTTCCTCCGTCCGGGCGGCGAAAGATCCGGTCCGGATCGGTCGATCATAGATAGGACTCTGCCGTCGCGGACGGACCTGGGGGGGGAATGGACATGGATGTGGATCTGTACGAGGACCCCGAGTTTCGAGCCCTCGTCCGGGAATTCGTCGGAGATCTCGAGGACCGATTGGCGGAGATGAAGACCGCCCTGACCGAGGGGGATTGGGAGAGTCTGGAGGTCCTCTCGCACCGCTTGAAGGGGGCGGCGGGAGGTTACGGCTTCGAGGACCTCTCGAACGCGGCGGCCCGCCTCGAACAGTGCTGCCGCTCGGGCCGGGAGACGGAGCGGGCCGCCGCGCTCCTCGAGGACCTCGGCACCCGGATCCCGACCCTGTCCTGAACGCGGGCCTCCCTCCGGAGCCGGCAAGAGATCCCGGAGCGCGCCTCCGTCAGTTCCCCTCGAGTTCGAGGGCCCGGTTCTCGAGTTCGTCGACCTTCCGGCAGAGTTCGAGGAACTCCCCGTAACGGGAATGGGGGATCCTTCCGGGAAGGACGGAGGCGAAGCGCCGGATCCTGAGGCTCCCATCCCGGAGGAGTTCCGTGCTGAATCCGTAATCGAGGACCAGCCTGCGGAGGAGGAGTCCCTTCGGCGCCTTCGGGAAGCGCAGGTTCCCGGGATGGATCCTGAGTTGGAGGTCGGAGATGTTCGGGCTCTTCCAGACGAGGGGGTGGGTCCGTCGCGCGCGTCCCCCGAAGACCCTCAGCAGCCGGAGGGGGGGGAGGACGGCCGGCAGGCGGTAACCCGACGGCGTCTTCTCGAGAAGTCTCGGGCGGCGGAGTTCGAGGAGGATCGAGGCGGGAACGCCCTTGCGCTCCAGGCCGGGAAAGGAGACCTTCCGGATCGAGAAGCCCCGGAACGTGCTCCCCGCGACGCGACGCGCGATGAGCCGGCGCACGTTCTCGTTCGTCGAACGGAGGAACTCGGCGAGGCGGAACCCCGAGTCTCCGGGGAAGTCGATGCGCGCCTTCAGGATCCCGTCCCCGTTCTCGAGTCGGAGGTCGGCGGTGATGCGGTTGCGGGCGAGGTCTCTCGGATCGATGCCGGGCATCCGGAGGGGGAGCCCGGCGTCGCCCTCGAGGAGCAGGACCGGACAGCGGTCGAGGGGGTTGCCCGCGACGAGGGTCGGAAGCCTCCCGAGCGGGGACCATCGAGGCGCGCCCTGGATCAGCCAGTAGGGGGGGGCTCCCTTCGGGCGGACGAGGGCGGCTCCGACCCTCCAGAACCTCTCGGGCTCGTTCCGGGGTTCGGGTTCGTCGTCCATGTCCGGAGGGAGGGGATGGATCAGGGCCGGAGTCCAGGGGATGCCGGCCGCCCTCAGGAGCGAGAGTTCGAGCAGGAAGCGGTCACCCTCGCCCTTAAGAAGGACGCTGATCGGCTGGGGGGATCCCGGCCTCATGTCCGCGTCGGGGGTGTGAGCCTGCGTGAACTCGTGGATCGCGCGGGCCTTGTCGAGGTCCGTCGAGCGGCCCCGGCAGAGCGCGGCGGCTTTCTCGCGGATCTCGAGGAGAGGGCGGGTCGAGGCAAGGAAGGAGAGGCGCCGGGCGCGGACGAAGGCTTCCCTGTCCCGGTCGCGCGTGAATTCGACCCAGGGCACGAGTTCGCGCATCGGAGGCATCAGGGCCTCCTGCTCGAGCCGGGGCATGTCCCGGCGAAGGAAGACGTGGGCGACGAGGTCGCCGACCTCCTGCACGCTGTGCCCCTCCTCGGGGAAATGGTGAAGCGTGAAGGACCCGATCCGCACCCCCTTCGGCAGCAGGACGACGAGGCGGCTGAAGCGGAAAGGTTCGTCGGAGCCCTGGAAGAAGAACTGCGGGAATCCCATCGGTCCCGGGTCGGGCGCGGGCACGTAGTTCCGGAACCGCTGCTCGATGAAGGCGCCGGGCTCCAGCTTCGGCATGCTGAAACCCCCGGAGACCCGGTGCGGGAGATAGATCTCCCCGTTCGGGAGGATCGTGCGCAGCTCGAGCAGGTCATCGGCTCTGGCGGCCTCCGAGGCTTCCTCGTGGGCCTCGACTCCGTTGCGGTCGTTGATCCGCCGCAACTGGTGCGTCTCCTCCATGCGGGATCCGTCCTCGTAGACGCGGATGACCATCTGGTCGAGGACGAGGGTCGAAGGGGCGGCGGAATCCTCCGCCCGCGCCTTCCACGCGGCCGCCTCCGCAAGGGCGTCGAGCCGGAACGGACGGCACTCGGGAAAGGGTTCGAGCCCGGACAGCCTCTGGACGAGGAATCGCAGATAGTGCTGGTCGGGGGCGAGTTCGAGAGACCGCCGGTAGTGCTTGATCGCTTCCGCCTCCGCGCCGGCTTTCAGGTGGAGATCCCCGATCCGCTTCTGCAGGGAGGGGTCCCGGTCGTGGCCCTCGATCTTCTCGATCTCCGCGACGGCCTCGGCGGGGAGCCCTCGGTCCTCGAGCCTCTCCGCTCGATCGAGACGGGCCTTCCGGGATTTCGGGTTCCGCTCGTGGAGCTTCGCGAGCCACTTCTCGATGCGGTCCGAGTCGCCCAGGCTGCGGGAGAGCGAGAGGGCGCGAGCGATCAGGGACCGGTTCCCGGGAAGGTTCGCGAGTTCCGATTCGACGAGGGCCAGGGCCCGGCTCGTTTCCTCCTCGTTCTCCAGGCGCGAGGCCTCGAGGAGGACGATCGCCGGGTGATGCGGGAAGGTCCGGAAGCGTTCGGCGCGGACCCTCACCGCCTCCCCGCTCCAGGAGAGATCCTCGAAGATGTCCTGCTTCGTCTTGAGGAGGAGAGGGTGTTTCGGGTGGGCGGCGAGAGCCTTCTCGCAGAGGGCGAGGGCCTTCTCCTCCTTGTCGTCGTTCCGGAGTCGGCGGATCTTCTGGAGGAAGAGCCGAACGTGTCCGAGGACCGTCTCCTCCGGAAGTTCGAGAAGCCGGTCGATCCGCACGCGGACGACGTCGGCGGGGAGATAGCGGGCGCCGCGCAGGGCGCTGATCAGGGTGCTGCGCAGGGTGGGGTCTTTCGGGTCCTCCTCGAAGGCCTTCTCGATCCCGGCGAGCCCCTCGTCCCGCTTCCCGGCGCGTTGCAGGAGGCGGCCCCGAAGAGCCCGGGCCGCGAGCCCATCCCCGAGCCTCGAAGCGGCCGCGAGAGCGTCCTCGAAGGGCAGGTCGAAGATCTCGTCCCCCTTCCCCTCGAGGGGGTGGATCTTCCGCGCCCCCTCCTCTTCGAGCCCCGCGACCGTCTCACCCCGGGCGTCGACGATCCTGAGGGCCAGAGTGCTCGTCTCGGCGTGCGCGGTCTTGAAGAGCAGGCGGTTCCATCCTCGCAGGAGGAAGATCGGAAGGAATCTTCGAAGTCCCGAGGGCTCGAGGCTGCGGTTGACCGAGGCGATGCGCTTTCCGTTCCACCAGGCCTCGAAGGAACCCGCGCAGCGGACCTCCAGCCAGGCGCCGCGGGCCTTCCCCGAACGCAACTGGAAGAGGCCGTACTGGCATCCCTTCCGGCGATACTCGGGGTAGGGGGGGGCGAGGTCGAACCCCCTCTTCCCCGTCGGCCGCCGGACCGGCCGCCAGGAGACCGGGCCGAAACGGCCTCGGACCTCCTCCCCGATCGCGGGGAGACGCTCCTCGGGGGGGAAGACGACGCCGTGCCAGAGCGATCCCTCGCCGCCGAAGGGTCCGATCGCGAGCCCACTGGAGAGATAGGCGTCCAGGGGGTCGGGACCCGCCTCTCTTCCGGTCTCGAGGCGACGCGCGAAGAGGGCGAGCCGCCCCCGCAGGCGCGCGAGCCCGTGCAGTTTCGGGTTTGCGACCAGGCGTTCGAGGCGCTTCCAGATCGTCGGGGGGACGCCGGGCTCCCCCGCGAGGCGTTGCAGCCGCTCGACGAGGATCTCGGCGAGCGGACTCGCCCCGAGAGGCCCCTGGAGGGCGGCCGCGCAGGATTCGATCGTCTCGTCCGCGTCCCAGGCGGAGGGGCTGATCGCCTCGAGGAGGATGCGGGCGGGGTCGCCCGGGACCTTCGCCCCGCCTGTCTCCTGGGAGGCGATGGGGCCCGCGGAGAGCAGGAGGAAGCAGGCCGCGGAGAGCGGAATCGTCCGCTTCCGGGCCGGGGAGGTCCGTTCGTCGTTCCTCGGGAAGTTCCTCATTTTCCACCCTCCTTGCGGACCCGCACGAGGCGGAAAGTCGTCCGATCCTGCCGGTCGATCTCTCGCGCCAGTTCCTGGAACTCCGACCAGGAGGCGCTCGGGATCCGCTGCGAGGCGAGGACCGTCATCCTCTTGACGGTCAGCTTCCGCCCGTCCAGCGAGACGGAGAGAGCGGAGGCCCCGATCCCCTTCCGTTCGAGTTCCCGGTCCTTCGGCGCATCCGCCCATTTCCATCCCTCCGGCGCGAGGTATTCGATCGTCAGGTCGTAGGAGGATGGAGTCGTGAGCAGGAGGTCCATGCGCCGTTCGGCGGCGGCGGTCAACCTCACGAGATTCCGGGGCCGGAAGGCGGCCTTGACCCGCATCCCCCGGTCGTCGACCGCGGCGAAGTTCTCGACCTTGAAGCGCACGCGGTATTCGACTTCCTCGTCGAGGTTCGCGAGGTTGGAGAACTCGAAGTCGAGGATCTCGACCTTCCCGAAGAGGTTGCCGAGGGTGTCCGAGAGATGCTGGCGCCGTTTCCCGACCTCGTTTCCGAAACGCATGCGGATCGGCGGAGCGAAGTTCCTGTGGGGTCTGTGGATCCGCTCGATCTCCGCGCTCCCGTCCTCGGCGAGACGGACGCGGTAGACGACCTCGTTGCGGTTGTCCAGGGGGTCGGTCCAGGGGATGTCCTTGATCGTCCCTTTCCCCTCCCGCACGACGAGGACCCGTGCGCCCCTGTCCATGTCCGGGAGGGTGTCGACCGGATGGTATTCGGCCGTCCCGTCGAGGTAGCGTTCGGGGAGCCCCTTCTGCGCGGGGAACCAGCTGATGCAGTGGTTGAAATGCTCGACCAGCGGAAGGGAGAGGTCGTCGCGCTCTCTTCTTGAAACGGCGTGGATCAGGACCGGATAGGCCTTCAGGCCGATCTCTCCGAGCATCGTGTTCAGGAGGATCGCCTTGTCCTTGCAGTCGCCGTGACGGCGGGCGTAGATGGCGCCGACCGAATAGGGCTTGTATCCGTGAACTCCGAACTCCCAGGCCTTGTAACGGATGTCGGTCACGACGAAGTCGTAGATCTTCCGGAGTTTCTCCTCGAGGCTTCCGGCGTCCTTCGTCAGTTCGGCGACCTTGGCCTTGATCTCCGGAGTGGGGATCGTCTGTTTGCGGATCAGGTTCCACCACCAGGACGCGAACTCGTCCCAGGTTCCGTAGGTCGACACCTGGACCCAGGGGCCGGTCTCCCGGAGGCTCGGCGCGTTGGACTCCACGGGCGGTCTGGGCAGGTTCCGGAGGTCGTAGCGGCGGACCTCGCAGCCCTCGGCGTTTTCCGAGATCGAGGGCTCTCCGACCTTCCCCTTCGTCCGGAAGTGGTACTTCCTCCCAGGATCCAGGACGAGATCGAGGACCGAGCGGTGGACCGGAACCGCCTCGTCTCCGTGGAAGAGGTGGAAGAGGCCGAAGTAGTCCCCGAAGAAGGAAGGGGACCTGTCGTCGACGCGCGCCTTGATCTCGACGAGGTCTCCGGGCCGCAGGGGGGGAAGATCGACGTAGTAGGCCCGGCCGAGGCGCGCGCTCGCCTTGCGCCCGTCCTCGTGGACGACGGTGGCTTCCAGGATGCGGGCCGTCTGGTCGGTGCCGGAGAATGTCGGCTGCCACACGTCGAAGTCGGTCGCGCCCTTTTCGTTCAGGATCTTGACGAGGAGGTGTTCGTAGCGGCTCGTCGTGCCGTCGCGGTAGGCGCGGACGAGGACGTGCTTGAGCAGGTAGTAGTGGGAATCGCCCTTGGCCTTCGAGTCGGGATCGGGGCCTCCGTCCTCGGTGAGGACCGTCGAGGCGTCGATCTCGCGGCCGTCGTAGAAAGGCTTCGTGCCCGCCGCGAGGTATTCGAGCTGGCGCTGGACGTCCTTGAGGTTCGGGTTGAGGGCGAAGGCTCTCTCGAGGGTCTCCTTCTGGCGGTCCTTCTTCCCCATGCGTGCGGCGATGCGGGCCAGGCTCACCCAGGCCTCGGCGTCCTCGGGCCTGATCTCGAGCCACGCGTTCCAGATTCTCGCGGCCGCCGCGGGTTCTCCGCGACCGAGATGGATCTTCGCGAAGGTCCGGTAGACCGCGCGTTTCTGGGGGAAGTCCAGCAGGGCCCGCTTCATCAGCTTCGAAGCCTCCTCGGATTCCCCCCGCTGCTCGAGGGTGCGGGCGAGTCGAAGGAGGACCCTAGATTCGTAGCGCCGGGCCAATCTCTTGCGAAGGAGGGCGAGGAAGCCGTCGATGTCGTCCCGCAGGGCCCTGCGGTCGATCTCCAGGTCGAGGACCTCGGGGTGTTCGGCCGTCGGGCCCGCGAGCAGGCGGTCGAGTTCGCGCTCGCCCAGGATCGTGATGTCCCGGTTCTCGAAGAGTTTGATCTCGAGGAGGCGGGCATACATGTATTCGGGATTGATTCCCAGCGCCCGGTCGATCCAGGTCTCGGCCTTCGTCGTGTTGTCCCGGAGATCGTTCTCCATCTGCGCCAGCGCGCGCATAGACTCCGCGTTCCGAGGCCAGGCGGCGATGGCCTTTTCGTAGGCGAGGCGCCGGGCGTTCTCCTCCCGGTCGGCTTCCGAACTCCTCCTCGGGATCAGCGTGTACCCGTAGAGGTGGAAGGCCGGCCCGAAATCGGGCAGGAGCTGCGTCGCGAGGCGCGCGAATTTCCGGTCTCGGCGGACGGATTCGTCGTCCCTGGGATGCATCGCGAGGATCATCCCGTAGCGGAAGGCTTCCATGCCGAGCTTCCGCGCGCCCTCGGTCCCGGGCTCCGGGAGGGGGTCGGGGAGCTTCCCGAGACGGGCCTCGAAGAGATCCTCGACCCCCCGGGACGCCCGGATCGGCTTCGTTCCACTCGTGTTCCCCGCATCCTGGAAGGCGCGTTCCAGGCCCGCTTTCGAGGCGTCGACCGCCACGCCCTCGGGCAGGGGGCCTCCGTCGGCGGCCGTCAGGCGCATCCGGACCGCGAAAGGTCCCTCACGGGTGCAGACCTTGACGAGGACGAGATGGTCCCCGGCCTCGACCCGGAATCCGGCGACATCCTGGTCGAAATCGAGGGGCCGTCGTAAGACCTCCCGGCGGAGCACTTCGACCCCGTCGACCCGGACGAGGAGGCTGCCGGTCGAGCCGATCCTGAGCGCGAGTTCCCGAGGCCGGTCGGTCGTCAGGCGGAAGGCGCAGATCCCCAGGACCTGGGTATTCGGTTCGAAACGCGCGCCGAGATCCAGATGGGCGAGCGGGGCCGAGGCCTCGACGGTGCGGAAGCGCTGCGGGCGCTTCTTGCCCTCGACCGGGGTTCCGAGATCGAAGGGTCGGCCCGGGGCCTTCTCGGGGGGGAAGAGGCGCCGGAATCCCGATCCGCGTTCGTTGTCGAGAGGTCCCAGGAGCAGGAAATCCCGGAGGTACCCGAGGTCGTCCAGGACCCGGCGCGCTTTCTCGACCTCGCCGGCGAAGAAGAGGTGTCGCGCCCGAGCGTGCAGGACCCGGCTCTCGAGGAGCGGACGCCCGCGGACCGCCGTCCTCGCGGCGAGGTCGCCGAGGATGGCCGCGAAGCCCCGGTGGTCGGCCATCTTGACCGCGAGGTTGTCGGCCAGCTCGAGGGCGAAGGCGAGGTCGGCGGCGCCTCCCGCGTCCAGCCGCTCGCCGGCCGCGAGCTTCCGCAGGAGATCCACGGCGAGGTCGTACGCCCGGTGGTATCGACCCTCGGCCTTGGCTTCCAGGATCGCGGTGGAGGGGTTCCTCGTGGAGACGACCGGCGCCTGCGCCGGCAGGAGGAGGGCCAGGGTGAGAAGGGTCGCGGACATGTGCGGGTCCGGGGTTCGATGTCTGGCGCCCGGGCCGGGGGCCCGGCGCGGGGTGCCGTTCGGGAAAAACCGAGAGGAAGGTTCTACTCCGACCGGGGGTGAAGGTCACCCCGCGGCGGCCGGGAGAAGGCCTTCCGACGGTAAGCGGGGCGATTTCCTCCTTGATCCCTCGATCCCGGGTCCGCGGGAATCGACCCGGACGGGTCCGACACCCGAAGAGAGGGCCTCCCCGGCTGGAGCCGGAAGAATCGGTCCGGACTGGAACCCGGGCCTCTTTCCGTCTTATCTTCCCGTTCCGCGGCACTCCCCCCCCGCGGCCGGAAGGAGAAGAGACCGCGATGATCGACCGAAGCGAAGAAGTCCGAGAACGGGTCCGTTCCCGCTACGCGGGGCTGGCCGAAACCGCCGACCGGAGCCCCTCGGGCTGCGACACGGGGAGCAACTGCTGCGGAACCGGGGACCCGAAGGCGGCCCCCGAGGAGATCGCCCGGGCTCTCGGGTACGACCCCTCCGAACTCGCCGACCTGCCCGAGGGCGCGAACCTGGGGCTCGGTTGCGGGAACCCCCACAGCCTGGCGGGCCTGCGATCCGGCGAGACCGTCGTCGACCTCGGCTCGGGCGCCGGGATCGACTGCTTCCTCGCCGCCCGGAAGGTCGGGCCGGAAGGCCGGGTCATCGGGGTCGACATGACGCCCCAGATGGTCTCGAAGGCGCGCCGCAACGCGCGCGAGCATGGTTTCGAGAACGTCGAGTTCCGGCTGGGGGAGATCGAGCACCTTCCGCTCGCGGACGCCTGCGCGGACGTCATTCTCTCGAACTGCGTCGTGAACCTCTCGCCGGACAAGCCCGCGGTCCTTCGCGAGGCCTTCCGCGTCCTGAAACCCGGCGGACGGGTCGCGATCTCGGATATCGTCGCGACCGCGGACATGTCGGCCGAACTCCTCGAGGACGGGGATCTCCTCTGCGGCTGCATCTCGGGCGCGGCGAAGATCGAGGCCCTCGAGGCCTGGCTCGCGGAGGCCGGCTTCGAGGAGATCTCGATCCGGACCTGGGAGGAGAGCCGCTCCTTCATCAAGGACTGGGCTCCCGGCACCGGCGTCGAACGCTACGTCGTCTCGGCCTCGATCGAGGCCCGCAAGCCCGCCCCCTGATCAGCGCGGGGTCCTGGGGATCTCGGTGGCGGAGATCTTCCGGTCGCCGTTGCGGTCGGCCTGGACGAGGACCGTGGTCGCGTGCCGGCCCAGGGAGGGGTGGATGCGCATCAAGGCCCGGCGCAGCTCCTTCTCGTCGAGCAGGGAGTCGCCGTTCAGGTCGGCGGGCGCGAGGTCGGAGGGCAGGGGGCGCAGCCGGGGGGAGGCGGGCGCCCGGAGGGTCTTGTCGAGGAGGGTCAGCATCGGGAGGAGCGGGCGCAGTTCCTCGATCTCGAGGGCGCCGGAGAGATCGCGGTCCAGGCCCTCGAATCCGACCTCGCCCTTCGGGTCTGCGAGGGCGGCGACCGCCTTCCACTCCTCTGGGGTGATCCTCTCGTCATGGTCGCGGTCGAGAAGGGCGAAGAAACGCTGGAGTTCCTTCGGAACGCTCAGGAGGCGGGAGAGACCCGGGGTGCGGCGTTCCAGCGCCGCGGGAAGGATGCGCAGCTCCCCGCCGAGTTCGGTCGTGCTGCGGAAATAGGCGTCGAACTCGTCGAAGGTGACGACGCCGTCGCGGTTGCGGTCGAGGAGTTCGTGGAAGCTCTTGCGGTCCAGGTCGTGGGCGAGGGTCTTGCGCGCCTCGAACCAGGAGAGCCGGTCGTCGCGGTTCAGGTCGCAGGCGGCGAAGAGTTCGCGGGAGGTCTGCTTCTCGTAGAGCCGGAAGGCCGTGATCGAGCGGTTCGGGGCCGCTCCGGGCCGAGGGGCCTTCGGGTCCGGGTTCGCGGGTTTCGCTGGGGAGACGATCTTGGCCGCGGGACCGCTCCGACCCTGGACGAACCCCGGGCCGCCCGCGGTCGGAAGCAAGCAGAGCAAGGCGGTCCATGCCGGTTGGAGCATTGCAGCGAACGTCGTCCTGGTCCTCCCACGGCCGGGCGGCAGGAACGCGGCCGATGATTGTGGCAATGATACCATTCCCGCCCCCTCCGAAGGGCCGGGAGGACGGGCTCTTTTCCCCTCGATGGAGCGGAAGTCAGGGCAGCAGCACGGATTCGGAGCCCAGGGTCACGATGTGAGCCCCCGTGGCTTCGATCTCCGAAAGCCCCTCCGTTGTATCGAACCCCGCGAACTCGACCTTCAGGCCGAGATTGATCAGATGTTCGACGAGGGGGAGGAGGGCCGTGTCCGTGCTCGCGATCGCGATGGCATCGACCCTTGTGGACACGGCGACCGCGTCCATCGCCAGGCGCACGAGGCAGCGCTTGCGTTCCTTCTCGATCGCGAGGGTGTCGAAACCCTGGGCGCGCAGGACTTCCTGGCGGCTTCGATCCCCCTTCGAGAGGTAGGCGATCGCGCGGGGATTCAACCGTCCCCGGCAGAGCTGGTCCAGGAGTCCGCTCGTGCTGAGTTCCCCCTCGAAGCGGCGGTGCGCTTCCCGGTCGAGGCCGTCGAGATCGACGAGGATCGCGACGCGCTGGCTGCTCCGCCGCAACAGGGGGATTGGGAGATTGGCGGCCGGAGCGCTCTCTGAACCGGCTCGGAGGCGGCCCTCCGTCCGTTCGCCACGGCGACTCCGGCGGCTCCGGCGAGGGCCCTCGTCCTCTCGATCGCGCTTTCCCCGGCCCCGCCCGGAGCCTCCGCGGGATCGTGGCGCCCCTCGGGCGGGTTCGGAGGCGACTTTGGCGGGAGGAGCGCTTTCCACCTCTTCTTCCTCCGGGGGAACGGAAAGCTCCTCTGCCGGGAAGGTGTCCAGCTCCTCGGGGGGGAGAAGCCCCTCTCCGAAGACGTCGTTTTCCTGCGCGATCGCGTAGTCCGTCCCGGCCCCGGGCATCTTGACGGGCTCCTCGATGTCCTCTCCCTTCGCCTTCGCGACCTCGCGTCGGCGCGCGGCCTTCTCCTCGACGCTGCGACGCCGGCGCCGGGAGCGGGGCTTCCCGTCCCCCCCGGCATCCCTTTCCGCCTCCTCCGAAACCTCGGAATCCGCGGTTTCTCTTTCCTCCTTCGCGGGTTTCCGGCGGCTCCTGGAGCGGTGCGTCCTCTTCGCCGGGCTCTCCTCGGTTTCGCTCATCTCTTGCTTCTTTTCGGAGGGAGTCGGAGCTTCCGGCTCGTCGGGTTCGTCGGGGAGGATTCCTTCTCCAAAATCGGAGGGCATCTCGGGAAACGTCCTTGGCGTGATTCGAGGCGACCGGGAAGCAGCCTCCGGATCCCGGCCGGGGAATGGAGTCGCGGGAACGGGTTCATCGCGGACCCTCCGGAGGATTCCGGAATCGCTCCGGTCCGGGAACGTTCTAGCCCGGGGCTGCGGGCGGGGCAACTTGGACGCGGAAGGTCGGGGGGCGGGCATTTTCCTGAGGAGACCGGAAGCCGGGATGACCCTTCGCTAACCTTGGCGGAATGGAGTCCGGTTCGGAAAGGAAGGCCTCGAGGAAGACCGGAGCCCGGAGGCGTTTTCGTTTCCTCCCCGTCTTGCTCGCGCTGGCGGGAGGGCTGGGGGCGCAGGGCGGACCGCCCGTTCCCCCCGATCCGATCGCGGGAGCGCGGCCGCGGCTCCTCGAGGCCCTCGACCGCCTGAACCTGAAACCCTCCGAGCTCGGCTTCGACAAGAAGAGGAAGGACGATTTCGCCCTCCGGGCCGCGACGAGCGTTCTCGACGCCCCCTTGACGATGCCGAATCTCGTTTCAGGCTGGAGGATGGCCGCCCTCGGATTCGGGGCCGAACGGAGCCTGTTCGCCGCCTTCAGGGTCGGGACCTCGATGGCGGGCATGCCGCCGTTTCCGAGTCGGCCCCGGGAAGCCTCGGCCGCGCGGACTCCGGGCGAGGCCCTTCTCCTCGCGGTCGGGGATGCCCCGGACGAGGAACTGAAACGGCGGGCTCTCGCCTGGAATCTGCGGGGCACGCTCGGGAAGGGGCTCGCGGCCTTCTTCCAGGCCGCGGCCTCCCTCCGGATCGGCTTCACGAAGCACTGGGGGACGCCCCTCGTGGGGGACGAACGCCGGCGGGCGATGGCCGCCCTGTCGAGGATGTGGACCGAGGATCCCCCGGCTCTCGACGGGGCGCTGGAGGGAGTCGAAGTGCCGAAGGACCTGGGACCGACCCTCCACGACGCCCTCCGTCTCGACTGGGACAGTCTCGCCGCGCACGCCCTCGGCGGACTCCAGCTCCTCGACCGCTGCCGGAGGATGCTGGCCGTCGTGTCGAAGGAGAGCCTGCCCCCGCGGATCGAGGTCGAGGGCATCGAGGGGGATCTCCGGCTCTTCCTCGAGACTCCGGCCGGGGGGATCGCGCTCGGCGGTCCGGGCCGGACGATCTATCGCCGCGATCTCTTCCTCGTCCTCGACCTCGGGGGGGACGACCGCTACGAGGGCCGCGTCGGGGCGGCCAGCGCGGCCTTCGGACGTCCGATCTCGATCTGCCTCGATCTCGGTGGGAACGATCTCTATCTCGGGAAACGAGACCGCGCCCTCGACCAGGGGGCGGCGCTCTGCGGGGTCGGAATCCTCCTCGACGTGGGAAAGGGCGCTGACCTCTACCGGGCCGGCGACCTCGCGCAGGGCGCCGGGATCCTGGGGCTCGGCATGCTCTTCGACGACGGGGGGCGGAACGATCTCGCGGGCCGCGGGCTCGTCCAGGGCGCGGCCGGCTTCGGGTTCGGGGTCTGCGCGCTCGGGGACGGCGACGACCGCCTCGACGCCGCGCGTTTCGCGCAGGGCTTCGGGGGGGTGCGGGGCTTCGGCCTCCTGCTCGACACGGGGGGCGACGACCTCTACCGCGCGGGAGGGGTCTATCTCCACGCTCCTCTCTTCCAGGACCGCTACCAGTCGCTCTCGCAGGGTTTCGGAATCGGAGAACGGTATCGGGACGCCTCGGGCGGACTCGGCTTCCTCTGGAGCGGGGGGAAGGGGAACGACCTCTACCTGGCGGACATCTACGGGCAGGGGGCGGGATACTGGATGGGGGTCGGCGCCCTCGTCGACGAGGGGGGGAACGACGCGTATGTCTGCGGGCAATACGGCCAGGGGGCCGGAATCCATCTCGCGGCCGGCATGCTCTGGGATCTCGGGGGCAATGACGACTACACCCTCCACCACGGAGTCGGACAGGGAGGCGCCCACGACCTCGCCGTCGGCTGGCTCCTCGAGGGCGGGGGGGACGATTACTACCAGGGGGCGGGTCTGACGCAGGGCGGGGCGAAGGCGAACGCCCTGGCCTTCCTCCTCGACCTCTCGGGGAACGACTGCTACGCCGGGGCCCGGGTCGGGGGCCGGATCGGCATGCAGGGTTACGGCGAGCGGGCCCGGGGCTTCGGGTCCGTCGGGCTCTGTCTCGACTTCGGGGGCGACGACGTGTTCGCGCACCGCCCGCGGGAGGGGGAGGAGGTCTGGGAGCGGGGCGAATGGGGGCTTTGCTGGGATCTTCCCGGGCGGAAGGCGGAAGCCGCCGGGCCCGGACCGAAGGCCGGGTCGAGGACGCCGCCCCTTCCGAAGCCTCTTCCCGAGCCGACCGAGGGGAACCTCGAGGCCTTGTATGCGAAGGCGCGTCTGTGGCAGGTCGGGAAGAACGTTCCCGTCGTCGCGAGGGCCCGGGCGATCCTCGCGGCGCTGGGTCCGAAGGCCGGGCGCTGGATGATCCGGAACAAGCTCGGGGCCGCGCACACCCTCGACCGCCGTGCGCTGCGCGGGGTCATTCCCAAGATCGGGGCGGTGCTGGTCCCCGACCTGCGGGAGGCCCTGAAGGACGAGGACCCCGTGCGCCGCTGGAACGCGATCGACCTCCTGCAACGAATGGAGGAGAAGGGCGTCATCGCCGATTTCATCCGCCTCCTGCGCGGGGATCCGGAGGGGAGCGTGCGCCGCAAGGCGGCCGTCGCGCTCGGAGCCTTCGGGGCGGCCGAGGCCTTGCCGGCTTTCGACGGCCTGATCCGCTCGGAGGATCCCGCCGACCGCAGGACCGCGGCGCAGGCCCTGGCCGGAATCCCCGGAACACAGGCCCTGCATCGACTCGCGCAGCTCCTCGGGGACCCGAGTTTCACCGTGCGCGATGGCGCGCGGGTCTCCCTTCTCCGGCGGGAGGCGGAGGCGCGGCCCCTCGCGGTCCGGGAGATCGCGACCGTGCGCGGCCCGGCCCTCCGGGAATGGCTGCGGCTCCTCGCCCGCTGGAAGCCCTCGGAAGCGCGCCCGGCCCTCGAGGCCTTGAAGGGTTGCGGCGACGCACAGGCCGAACGAATGGCCCGCGCGATCCTCGACTCGATGCCTTCCAAAGGGGCGCGGGAAGGAGACGGGGCGGCGAAGCCCTCCGGGAAGGAATCGAAAGGGGGCTCGGGCCGATGAGCGGAGAGGTCGGTCTCTTCGTTCCCTGCTTCGTGGATCAGCTCTGGCCGCGGGCGGCCAAGGCGGCGGTGCTGCTCCTCGAGGATCTCGGTTACATGGTACGCCCTCTCGATGCCGCCTGCTGCGGGCAGTCCCTCGAGAACGCCGGGGAGCGGGAGGAAGCCTCGGGCCTCCGGAAGCGCTGGTCGAAGGCGGCCTCGGGTTTCCAGGCGGTTCTCGTTCTCTCGGCCTCCTGCGCGGCCTACCTCCGGCGGACTGGGACCCGCCGGGATCCGCCGATCTTCGAGATCTGCGAGTGGCTCGAACCCCGCTGCCCGAAGACCTTCCCGAACCCCGTGCGCCGCCGCCTCGCCCTCCACCGTTCCTGCGCCTCCCTCCGGGAGACGGGGACGGCCCGCGCGGTCGACGGGCTCCTCGGGCGCATCGAGGGGTTGCGCCTTCACCGCGCCGGGCGAGACGACGAGTGCTGCGGCTTCGGAGGGACCTTCGCGGTCCAGTTCCCCGAACTCTCGGCCCGCATGGGCCGCGACAAGCTCCGCGATCTCTTCGACCCCGGGGATCGGGACCCTCCGGTCGGCGTCGTCTCCGCGGACTGCTCGTGCATGCTGCATCTCCAGTCCCTCGCCGACCCCTTCGTGCCCTTCCACCATGTCGTCGAGATCCTCTGGGAGGCGTTCCGATGACCTCCGCGGACCTCCGCTACGAGGGGCTCGCCGACCCGCGTCCCCTCCTCGCCCGACCCGGCGAGCACCCCCGGAACGAAGTGCCGGCCTCGGCGGGACGACGCCCTTGATGCGGCGCGTTTCCGAGGTCCTGAAGTGGAGCGCCTTCGTCGCGGCTCACGACGAGGCGGTCACGCGCCGCGACCTCCGGCGCCGGGAGGCGCGGGCCGCCGTTCCCGAATGGGAGGAACTCTCCGCCCGCCTGGCCGAGGCGAAGGCGCGCGTGCGCAAGGAACTCGACACGATGCTCGAGCGCTTCGTCGCCGAGGCCTCCGAGCGGGGGACCCGCGTCCATCTCGCCGGCGACCGGGACGAGGCCTGCCGGATCGTGCACGCGATCTGCGAGGCCGAGGGCGCGACCCTCTGCGTAAAGAGCAAGTCCCTGACGACCGAGGAATGCGGGCTCAATCCCTTCCTCGAGGCCCGGGGCGTCACCGTCGTCGATACGGACCTCGGCGAGCGCATCGTGCAGCTCTTCGGCGAGGCCCCGAGCCACCTGACGGCCCCGGCCGTGCACCGGACGCGCCGGGAGATCGGAGAACTCTTCGCCTCCCACGGACTCGTCGAGGAGGGGGTCGAGGATCCGACCCTGCTGGCCGAGGCCGCGCGCCGGAGCCTCCGGCGGGCCTTCCTCGAGGCCGGACTCGGGATCACCGGCGCGAACTTCCTCGTCGCGGAGACCGGCAGCGTCGTCGTCGTCGAGAACGAGGCCAACTCCCTCCTCGGGACGAGCCTGCCGCGGACCCACGTCGTCGTCGCGGGGATGGAAAAGCTCGTGCCCGGGCTCGCGGACCTCGGGGCGGGGCTCGCGCTGCTCGCGCGCAGCGCGACCGGGCAGAGGCTCACGACCTTCACGACGCACTACAGCGGCCCGCAGCCCCGCAGCCCCTCGGAGGAGGTCCTCTTCCCCGAAGCGCGGGAACTGCATGTCGTGCTGCTGGACGGAGGAAGGCGCGCGCTGTCGAGCGGGGACTTCGCCGAGGCCCTCTCCTGCATCCGTTGCGGCGCCTGCCTGAACGCCTGTCCGGTCTACCGGCGGGTCGGAGGGCACGCCTACGGGCAGGTCGTTCCGGGCCCGATCGGGGCGGTCCTGGCCCCGCATCTCGGAAGGCCGGGGGGCGAGGAACTGGTCAAGATGTCGAGCCTCTGCGGCGCCTGCAGCGAGGTCTGCCCGGCCGGCATCGACCTCGCGGGCCTGTTGCGCGAGGAACGCGCGGCGCTGCGCGCTTCCGGCAGGCTGGCCCCCTCGGTCCCCCGCGGCGCGGGTTTCGTGCTCCGCCGTCCCGGACTCTTCCGGAGGCTCTGCCGTCTCGGCCGCCTCCTTCCGGATTTCAGCGTTCCGATTCTCCGCAGGATCCCGGCCGTCCGCGCCTGGAGGGCCCATGGGCTCCGCCGCCTTCCCGACCCGGGACGCGAGGGGTTCCATGATTGGTGGCGGGGGCGGGAGAGGCTCGGGCCGAAAGAGCGTTCGATGTCTCCGCCCGACCTCGAGGTCGCGGAGGATCCGGGAGGGGTCCTGCGTCGGGCCTCCCCCGCTCCTCGGAGCTGGAAGCCGGAGCGCCCGCTCCGGGAGCTCTTCCTGGAGGCCCTCGAGGAGGCCCACGGGGAATGCGTCCGGGTCGAGGAACTCCCCCGGCCGCTGGCGGCGACGCGCAAGGCCCGCGCGCTGCTCGAGGAGCGCGGCCTCGAGGTCGGCGAGGCGCCCCTCGCCCCCTCGAAGCTCGACGGCCTGCCCTGGCTCGCCGCGACCGCGCGCTGGGCCGTCGCGCGCACGGGTTCCCTCTGGGTCGATTTCTCCGATCTCGAAACCCGAGCCCAGTGCCTGCTGCCCGAGGGGCTCTGCCTCCTCGTTCCGGAGGCGGCCCTCCTCCCCGACCTCCCCGAGCACGGCTCCCGTCTCGAGGCCGAGGGCCTTCCGGCCTGCGGGAGCCTCGTCACCGGGCCGAGCAAGACCGCCGACATCGAGTTCACCCTCGTCTACGGGGCCCACGGCCCGCGGCGTCTCCTCGTCTGCTTCCTCTGATCCGGGTTCCTTCCGGCGCGGCCGCCGCGAGGGCGGAGAGCCCGCCGGTTCTCCGGCCGCAGCTCACGAACCCGCGGCTTCGAGGCGGACGGAGGCGAGGTTGAAGAGGCCCTGGGGACAGGGGGCGAGGGGGAGGATGCGCAACCGGTAGTCGCCGGCCGGCAAGGGGAGGCGGAGGAGGTGGAAGGAGAGGGGATGGGTCCAGGAGCCCGTCGAGCGGACGAGGTGGCGGCTTTCGTGGACGAGGGGGCCCTCGCGGCCCTCCTCGTCGAGGCGGCGGATCTCCAGGCGCCAGGGGAGTCCCTTCGAAGCGGGAGGGGCCGCGTAGCGCGCGTGCAGCGAGAACGCGCGTTCGCTCCGGACGCGGAAGTCCCAGGACGCGTGGTCCCCCCGCCGCGTCCAGAAGCCGAGGTTCCCGCCCGGGATCCTTTGTTCGAGAGCGATCCTCCCGGTCGTGACGGCTTCCGAGGCGGGAAGGACCAGGCTCCCGGAGCCGACGGCCGGCAGCGGGAGGCGTACCCGCGGCGGGTCCTCGCAATCGAGGACGATCTCGGTGATCGGCCGCTCGGGCATTTCCGCCGGCATTCTCAGGGCGACCGACAGGGCGCCGTCCTCCTCGATCGGCTGCCAGGGAACCGGCAGGGTCCCGCCCGGGGCGCGGATCCAGGCGCGGCGGAGTTCGGTCCGCAGACCCTCGAGGACGAGGAAGCCCTTCCGCGGCCAGTCCTTCACGAAGACGTGCAGCCTGGTCCCGCCGGGGTTCCGGGACAGGGTCGCCTGCCCGAAACGCGGCCTGCGCCAGGGGCCCCGCTCGGTCCCGTAGACCCCCTCGCCGTGGCGCGCGAGCCATCGCCCGATCGAACGCAGGATCTCGCGCTGGGGGCGCGGGATGCGGCCCCTCGCGTCGGGGCCGGCGTTGAGGAGGAAGTTGCCGCCCTTGCCCGCGATCTCGAGGAGGGCCCACAGGAGGGACTCCGGACTCTTCCAGCGGTTATCGCCGCGCTTGAAACCCCAGGAGTCGTTCGTCGTCATGCAGGTTTCCCAGGGGCGTTCGGGTCCGACCGCGGGGATCCTCTGTTCGGGGGTTCCATAGTCCCCGTCCCCGGCGCGCTTGCCGATACGGTCGTTGACGACGAGGGAGGGATCGAGGCCGCGGAGCCAGGCGAGGAGGGCCTTCCCGTCCTCCCGCGTCCACCAGGGCACCCACTCGCCGTCGAACCAGAGCAGGTCGGGGTCGTAGCGGTCGAGGAGTTCCCGGAGCTGGACCTTCATGAAGGCCAGGTAGCGCCGCTTCCCGTCCCGCGTGGTCCGGGTCGGGCTGAAGGCCGAGACCGCGTTCCGGCCGGCCGAGGCGAGCGCGGCGGCCTTCGCCTCGTCGACGATCTGGGCCTCGTGGTGCCAGTCCATGATCGAGTAGTAGAAGCCGAGCCGCAGGCCCTCCTTCCGGCAGGCGCGCGCGAGTTCCCCGAGGAGATCGCGGCGGAACGGCGTCGCCCCGAGATCGAAGTCCGAGACCGCGCTGTCCCAGAGCGCGAAGCCGTCGTGGTGCTTGCTGGTGATCACGAGGTAGCGCATGCCCGCGGCCTTCGCGAGCCGGACCCAGGACTCGGCGTCGAAGTCCGCGGGGTCGAACTTCCGGGCCAGCTTCGCGTATTCCTTCCTCGGGATTCCGGCGTAGGCCTGCAGCCATTCGCTGGGTCCCCGATGGGTCCGGCCTTTCCAGGTCCCCGCCGGGATCGCGTAGATCCCGAAGTGGACGAACATCCCGAAACGGGCCCTCATCCACCAGGCGAGCCGGTTTCCCGCCTCCACCCCTCGGGCGGGAGTCCTCCCGCCCCGGCACCCGAACCCCAGGAGCGCGGCCGCGAGGAGCGCGATCCCCGACCTCCATCCTCGCCTCATGCCCTCGCCTCCTTGCCGGGGTTCTTTTTGTCGCCGCCGCGGGCTCGAGGGCCCGGTGGTTCCGCCGGCGGCCTTCGATCCGATCATAGGTTCGGGGAACGGCGCTGTCTCTTCCGGGGCCGCGCGGGTAGTTTTCGGGGAACGTACGACCGCGAATCCGGGAACCTGTCCAATGGCTCTGCGATCCCTCCTCGAACGCGTCCCCCGTCCGCCGCGCCCCCGCGTCCTATGCCTCCTCTTTCTCGGACTCGCGTCCTGCTGGTCGGTCGACAAGGCGAACCTCGCCGCGATCCAGGAGGAGACGGGGATCTCGTTGAGCGAGGGGGAACCCCCGCGCGGGGCCGTGCCCTTGCAGAGCCTCGCGATCGGACAGGACGGGTTCTATCTCCTGGGGTTCATCCCGATCGTGCCGATCGACCTGGACCGCACCTTCCGCGCCCTCGTCAAGGAGGCGAAGGCCGTCGGGGCGAAGGGGGTCGCGAAGATCCGCTACGTCGTCGACGGTCCGAGCCCGACCAAGTTCCAGGCCTTTCCGATCCCCGACTGGTCGGCCTCTATCCGGCTCACGGGGATGACCTGGAAGTAGGGACGGACCTCAGGGGCAGGCCTTGGAATAGGCGATTCCCCCGAACCAGCGGTCGAGCCGCTTGCGGATCTCGTCGCGCGCGTCGCGGAAGGCGGTGAAGCGGAAGTTCTCGTCGCCGGGAGCCCGGCGCGGATCGGGGAGTTCCCAGACGATCTCGTGGAGGCGCTGTTCGGCGGCCTCGGGCAGGGCGTTCAGCCGGCTCTCGTCGAAGGAAACGACGACGTTGATCTCGCTCATCGGAATCTCGGAGGGGGGCTTGGGATGGAGACCGGTCGGGTCGAGATCCAGTTCGCGCAGGGCCCGCGCGGTCGAGGGGTCGATCGGCGCGGGGGCGAGTCCCGCGCTGTAGACCGGCAGGTCCGGGGGCGCGATCGCGCGGGCGATCCCCTCCGCGAGCAGGCTCCGCCCGGCGTTCTCCGGTCCGAGGAAGAGAAGGCCGTGGAGAACGGGGCGGCACCAGCAGCGGCTCGATTCGAGGGCCGGAGCCCCGAAGAGGGAGTAGGCCTCGACGCGTGCGCGGATGCGTTCCGGGTCGATCCGATGGAAGCCTCGTTCGGAGGCCCAGCGGTCTCCGGCCTCGTTCAGGGCGAAGATCACGAGGTCCGTCACCCTGCGCTCGCGGGCCCAGTCCTCGATCCGCCGGGCGAGGAGGTCCGTCAATCCCCTTCCGCGGTAGGGGGGTGCGATCACGAGGAACTGCGGGACCGCGGTCCCCTGCCCGACGAGTTCGATGCCGATGTGACCGACGACCTCCTCCCCGAGGAGGAGGATGAACCCGGGTCCGCGCTCGAGGCCGGTCGGGTCGATCCCCTCGTCGCGGAGGAGGCCGCGCACGGCGTCGAGTTCGGCTTCGGTCCGTGGAGCGAGTCGCAGGTCGGGATGCATGTCGTGGTCTCGTCCTCGATGCGAAGAAGGCGGAAAGCTTCGGCCCCCCCTCCGAGGGGCGCAAGGCGATTCTCCGCACCCCTCCCCCGGGACCGGGGAGAGGGAATCCGGGGGCGCGCGGGGAAGCTCCGGCGGTTAGGGTAGGACGCCGATGGGAGGGTTTCCCGGAATCCTGTGTTTCGACCGGATGCCGGTGCCGCGGATCTGGGGCGGCAGGCGGTTGTGGCGACGGCTGCGTCTCCCCGGCGGGCCGGGGGGGGACCTCGAGGGTCGCTCCCCGATCGCCGGCACCGCCGCGCCCCCGATCGGGGAGAGCTGGGAGATCCACGACCGCGAGGGGCGGAGTTCGATCCTGCGCTCGGCCTTCGGTCTCGAGGCCGAGCTGCCGGGCCTCGATCTGCGCTCGCTCGTCGAGGGCGCGTCCGAGGCCCTCCTCGGGGAGAGTCCGCCCGACGCCTTCGGCCGCTTCCCGTTGATGCTCAAGTTCCTGGACACCGGGGAGGACCTCAGTCTGCAGCTCCATCCGGACCACGAGACGGCCCGGGGACTCGGCGCGGCGGACGCGGGAAAGCACGAGAGCTGGTGCGTGCTCTCCTGCGAGCCGGGAGCCGAACTCCACCTCGGCCTCGCGCCGGGGGTTGGGGTCGAGGACTTCTTCGCGCTCCTCGAGGAGGGGGGGGATCCCCGCGACCTGATGAACCGCTACGAGCCCCGCCCCGGCGAGGTCTACGACCTCCCGCCGGGCTGCCTGCATTGCCTGGGGGCCGGTCTGACGCTCTACGAATGCCAGGAGAACTCGGACCTGACCTATCGCCTCCATGATTGGGGCCGGCTCGGATTGGACGGCCGTCCCCGCGAGCTGCACCTCGAGGCCGCGAGGGCGGCGATCCGGCCCCGGGCCCGCGGGGGTCGGGTCGCGGGGCCGGAGACGGAAGGGGTCCTGCTCGAACACGAGGCCTTCCGTCTCGAGCGGCTCTTCCTCGAGGGCCCGGCCTCCGTCGAGTCCGAAGACCGCTTCGGGCTGCTGACCCTCCTCGAGGGCGAGGCGGTCCTGCGGGCCGGCCGGCAGCGGGGGCGGCTTCGCGCGTTCGAGACCGCGGTCCTGAGCGCCTCGGCCGGGTCCGTCGAGATCCGGCCCGAGGGAGGCCCCGCGACCCTCCTCCTGACCCGGCCTCCGGCGAAGGATTGATTTCCCCGGGGAAGGCCCGATCCTGGGCCCGGGAGCGAGGCATGGCCGCGAAGAAGCGAAGGAAGCCAAGGAAGGAAGGCTCGGCACGAAAGGGCCGGCCGGCCGGGGCGCGTCCGTCCTCGGGGAAGGCGGGACGGCGGCCGAAGCAGGGGGGATCGAAGCGGGGGGCGCCCCGGTTTCCGAAGAAAGCCGGGACCCGGATCCTCGAGGACGGGGGAGAGCCGGCGGGGGGGCTCTGGGCGAAGATCCTCGCCGAGAGCGCCCGGGGGAAAAAGGCTTCGAGAGGTCTCGTCCGCCTGAACGCCCATCTCGCACGCTGCGGGGTCGCGAGCCGGCGGGGGGCCGACGGTCTGATCGCCGAGGGGAGGGTCCAGGTCGACGGGAAGGTCGTCCGCGAACTCGGGACCCGCATCGATCCGTTGCGGGCCGAGGTCCGGGTCGACGGGGAGCGGCTTCGTCCCGAGAAGCCGGTCTATGTCCTCCTCCACAAGCCGAAGGGGGTCGTCTGCACGAACGCCCCGAACGAGCGGAAACCGAGGGCGATCGACCTGTGCGCGACGGTCAAGGGGAGGATCTTTCCGGTCGGTCGTCTCGACGCCGATTCCGAGGGCTTGCTCCTGATGACGAACGACGGGGCCTTCGCGGCGCGGATGACGCATCCCCGGTACGGAGTGCCGAAGATCTACTCCCTCGTGCTGCGGGGGCGCATCGACGAGGCGGACCTGCGCAAGGCCCGGGGCGGCGTCTGGCTGGCCGAGGGCCGGACGCAGGGGCTGGGCATCCGGGTGCGCCGGCGTGGGCGCGAGCGTTCCTATCTCGAGGTCTCGGTCAGGGAAGGCCGCAACCGGGAACTCCGGAGGATCTTCGCGAGGGTCGGACATCCGGTCCTTAGGCTTCGCCGCATTCGGATCGGAAGCCTCTCGATCCGGGGGGTCGGACGCGGGCGATGGCGCTTTCTGAAACCCGCCGAGGTGCGGGCGCTGCTCGAGGCGGCCTCGGCCGGAGATTGATCGCTCAGGCCCTTGTCCACGGGGGCCCGGGTGCTGGCCGCGCCCGCGTCGATGGGCTAAGAAGTGCGTTCCTCCCGCTTCCTGGAACCGGAAAGGCCGCTATGAGATTCCCCGTTCCGCATCCCCTCCGCGGACCCGGCAAGAGTTCGGGCCGCGGTTCCTCGCCACTGCCGAAGGCGACGCGTCCCGTGACCCGCGCGGTCCTCGACAACGGCCTCAACATCTTCCTGGTCCGCGCTCCGGACCTCCCGGTCGTCAGCCACTGGATCTGGTACACGGTCGGAAGTCGCGACGAACGGAGCGGCGAGACCGGACTCTCCCATTTCCTCGAGCACATGATGTTCAAGGGGACGCGGAAATACCCGAAGGGGAGCATCGATGCGATCACCTCCAGGCTCGGCGGGTTCAACAACGCGATGACGACCCACGATTACACGGCCTACTTCTTCAACCTCAGGGGCGACCGCTGGGAGGAGGCCTTGAAGATCGAGGCGAACCGGATGCGCGGATGCCTTCTGGACGAGAAGGAGTTCGAGTTGGAGAAGCAGGTCGTGATCGAGGAGTTGCAACTGGGTCGGGACGAGCCCTGGTATCCTCTCTTCGAAGCCGTCGAGGCGTCGGCCTTCCACGTCCATCCCTACCATCACCCCGTCATCGGCTGGCGGGAGGACCTGGAGCGACTGACGCGGGAAGGCATGCTCGACTACTACCGCCGGCACTACGGGCCGGACCGCGCGAACCTCGTCCTCGTCGGGGACTTCGACAAGAAGGAGGCGCTCGCCCTCTGCCGCAAGCACCTCGAGCGCATTCCCCCCTGCAAGGAGCCGCGCCGGGAAGTCCTTCGGGAACCCCCCCAGGACGGGGAGCGCCGCGTGACTCTCCGTTTCCCGGGCAACATGCACAGGCTCGCGATCGCCTGGAAGAGCTTCGAGATGGGGACGCGGGAGGACGTCGTTCTCGATGTCGCGAGCTTCCTCCTCTCCTCGGGGCGGTCCTCCCGCCTCTACAAGGGCCTCGTCAAGGGCCGGGAGATCGCATCCTTCGCGCAGACCTACAACGAGGCGAGACTCGATCCGGGACTCTTCTGGGTCCTGTCCGAGCCCAAGCCCGGCGTCGACCCGAAGGACCTCGAGGCCGCCGTCCTCGAGGAATGCCACAGGCTCCGGGACGAGGGTCCTAAGGCCGACGAGCTGAGACGCGTGAAGAAGGCGATCCTGACCTCGTTCTGGTTCGACATGGAGACGGTGAGCGAACAGGCCAACCGCATCGGGCGGGCCCAGGTCGGTTGCCGGAAGGGGTTCAAGGTTCTTCGCGACTACCCGGAGGGTCTGCGGTCCGTCACCGCGAGGGAGGTGCGGGAAGTCCTCCGGAAGGTCATGCACGAGGACCGGCGCACGGTCGGTTGGTCCCGCCCGGAGGATGTCTGATCATGGCGGTCGCAGCGGAGAAGAAGACACCGAAGCTCAAGATCCACCGCAGGATCCTTCCGAACGGGACGATCCTGCTCGCCGCCCGGAACCGGGCCGCGCCGACCCTGGCCGTCGTCGCCTCGGTCGAGGTCGGGCGAATGGTCGAGAAGCGGGGGGAGGAAGGGTATGCGCACCTGGTCGGCGCCGCCCTCGCCGAGGGGACCGAACGTTACGACGGGGACGCCCTGGCGGTCACGGTCGAGGGGGCGGGCGGTCATCTCTCGACCTCGAGCCAGGGCGCGGCCGTGCAGTTCGCGGCCTCGGATCTGCCGCTCGCGGTCCGGGTCCTCGCCGAGGTCGTCCAGCGCCCGTCGTTCCCCGATGCGGCCGTCGAACGGATCAAGGCCCTGACCGCGGCCGAGATCCAGTCCGAGCGGGACGACGCCCAGACGGTCGCCTCCTACGCCTTCCGCGCGAAGGTCTACGGGTCCTATCCCCTCGGCCGTCCGCCGAAGGGGACCCTCGAGTCGGTCGCGAAGGCGACCCCCGACAAGCTCCGGGCCTTCCACGCGCGCTGGTACACGCCCGGCCGAACGATCGTGACCGGGGTCGGGGACGTCGAACCCAAGCGCATGCTCGATTCCCTGGAGCGGGCCTTCCGCCCCTGGAAGGCTTCCGAGCACCCCGATCCCGAGGTCGTCGAGCCGGAGCTTCCGGCGAAGGCCGTGCGCGAACACCTCGAGTACGACCGCGAACAGATCCAGGTCTACCTCGGGCATCTGGGCATCGACCGTTTCGACCCCGATTACTACAAACTCGTCGTGATGGACCACATCCTTGGATCCGGGCCGGGCTTCACGAGCCGGATCCAGAAGAAGCTCCGCGACGAGAAGGGACTCTGCTACTCGGTCGGGGCCGGCATGACGAATTCCGCCGGACTTCACCGCGGCCTCTTCACGGCCTACATCGGGACCTCCCCGGGCAAGGAGGACGGGGCGATCCGCGGTTTCCTGGCGGAGATCCGGAGGATCCGGGAGACCCTGCCGACCCGCAGGGAACTCGACGACGTCAAGGCCTACCTGACCGGCTCCTACGTCTGGGCCCTCGAACGGAACGCCAAGCTCGCGCAGTTCCTCATCCGTTGCGAGCGTTACCGGCTCGGTGACGACTACATCGCCCGTTATCCCTCGCTGATCCGTTCGGTGACCGCGAAGGACGTCCGCGACGCCGCGGCGGCCCACCTCTTCCCGAACCGCACGACCTGCATCACCCTCGGCCGGCGCGGCTGATCCTCCGCCCGCTGGCGAAGGCTCTCAGAGGCGGCGGATGACCTCGAAGGGGATCGCGGGAAGGTTGCCGGCGAAGATCCGCCGGGTCCGGCGGGGTGCGCCCGGGCGGTTCAGGGTGCGCGTGAGATAGATGCGCAGGATGAGGTTGCCCTTCGTCCCCGCCTTGAGGGACGCGGGGTCGGGGCGGAGGAGAAAGGCGAGCATGCCGTCTTCGGGGACCTCGGTCTTCACGAGGCTCATTCCCTTCGGGGCGTCGTGGAGTTCGAAGCTGAGCCCCCGGGGAAGGGCGTTCGCCTTCGGAAGGCCGGTGAAGCGGACCCAACGGCCGCCGTCCAGGGGGAGGAGGACGGGGCCGGGTTCGGCGAGGCGCGGAGTCGTCCGCCCGCGCCTCGCGCGCCCGGGGACCTTGACGAGGAGCTTTTCCGCCGGGACGAGATGGCGGTAGAGGAAGGCCTGCATCATGTCCTCGGCGGGGATCGCCTCGTGCTCGCGGATCTCCTCGCCGAGGGCCGCCCGCCCGACGATCCGGATGGAGTGCAACGGGGCCTGGGGTTTCCTGGGAGCCCCCAGCGTCAACTCGATCTTGTCGACCCCCTTCGGCACCCAGGCCCCGTCCAGGCGGAAGCCCGGAGGCGGATCGAGGAGGCTCAGGCGGATGTCCCCGTCGAAGCCGTCCAGGCGCAGCGCGTGGACCGTCAGGACGCCGAACCCGCCGGGGGGGATGCTCAGACTCGCGGGGGTGACGCGGAGGGCGAAGTCGGGCCTCGAGGGCGCGATCCGGAGGCGGTAGGCGGCGTCCGGGCCGCCATGGTGTTGGGCGTCGCCGAGGCGGATCATGTAGGTCCCGTCCTCGGGCAGGCGGATGCGGAGCCTCGAGTCCGCGTGATGGGTCGTGAGTCCGGCTCCCTTGTCGACAAAGTCGTCGTTGAAGGCCAGCCTCCGCCCCCGCGCGTCCAGGATCTCGAGCAGGGAGTCCAGGGGCGAGCCGAGGCGTCGCGCCCGGACCTCGGCGGTGATCCACTCGCCGGCCTTGCCTTCGAATCGGAAGACATCGAGGTCTCCCGGATGTTCGATCCTCCCGTCGATCAAGACTGGAAGCTCGACCTTCCGGGCCTGGTCGGGTGAGTCGTCGGGCTCGCGCGCCCGGATCGGGACCAGGGGATCGACCCCGAAGCGGATGGGGTTCGAGAGGCGCCTTCCCTGCCGGAAGCGGAGTTCGATCCGGCCGTCGCGGGCTTTCCCCGGAACGACGGTGGCCGTCGGCTTGCTCAGGTTCCAGCCGGACAGCTTGACGCTCGTGGCCTGCCCCGGGCGCCCTCCCAGGGGAAAGACGCCGGTGACGAAGGGGATCCGGCCGATCGTGATCCTGTAGACGAAGTCCTCGCGGCCCCGGTAGATCGAATCGCGGATCTCCAGGACATAGGTCCCGTCCTTCGGGGCCTTGAACGAGAGGACGGGATCCGGGTCGAACTTGAAGTCGTCGACGAGTGCGATCCGGTTCCCGGCCTCGTCGTAGAGGGTCATGACGGCCTGGAACCAACCGGGCACCGCGTCGGCCAGGTAGGGGACGAGCCTGCGGGCCTGAGCCGCGGCGACGATGCGCGTCCCCTTGCGCGCGAAGAACGCGAAGCGGTCGACGTCCCCGGGCAGGATCTGGCCGTTGATCGTGCAGGGGAGGGTCGCGCAGGCGCTCGTGTCGGGACGCTCGTCGTTCGGCTCCCGTTCGAGGGATTCTCCGTATTGACCGACCTCGAAGAGGATCGGATTGCTGAGGCCGCGGTTCGTCTCGACGCGGAGTTCGTGGAGCCCCGGCCTCGCGTCGGGGGCGACCGAGACCTCGAGCGTCAGGGTCTCCTCGATCTGGGCGTTCGGCTGTCGCTTCGGGTCGCGGAACTTCGGCAGGAAGCGCTTGAGGTCGTCGAGGTCGAAGGCGTTCAGCCGCACCGAGCGCGCGATCCGCTTGAAGACCTCGGGCCCCATCTCGTCGAGGACGGCGAAGGGGTTGGCCCGCATGCGCCGGAGTTTGGCCTGGACCTTGGGATCCCTCCTGCGGTCCTTCCTCCCAAGTTCGGGGTGTCGGGCCAGAAGCCATTCCCGGATCTTTTGCCGGAGGCGGTTCAACTGACCCCGGTTCGGAGGCTTGCAGTAGTGCAGGATCCGGGCCTCGAGGCCTTTCCCCTCGAAGAGGACGCGGCGGGGTCCCTGGAGATGCTGCCCCCCGAGGACCACGCGGGCCGAGGCTCCGCGTTCGGCCCCGGCCGGATAGGCGTAGCCGAGGTGGGGCTCCGGAAGCTGGGCGGAGGCGGGCAGCGCGAGGATTCCGAGGAGGATCGAGGAGGAGAACTCGAGGGTGCGCATCTTCGGGTTTCCTTACGGTCAGACGATTTCGCGGAGGAATCCCTTCGTCGGGATCTCGGGATCCGGCGGGGGGAGGATCGGGATCCGGTCGCCCTGCGGATGGCGGAGGGTGGATTCGGGGTCGATTCCCATCAGGGAATACATCGTGCCGAGGAGGTCCCGGGGATGGATCGGGCGGTCGACGACGCTCATCCCCCGCTCGTCGGTCGCGCCGACGACCTTGCCCCCCTCGAAACCGCCGCCAGCGACGACGCTCGTGAAGGCATAGCCGAAATGGCTCCGCCCTCCGTTCCAGGGCGGGTTCCAGAGCACCTTGGGCGTGCGGCCGAACTCCCCTCCCCACCAGACGATCGTGCTGTCGAGGAGCCCGCGTTCGTGCAGGTCCTCGATCAGCGCGGAGAGGCCGCGGTCCATCTCGGGGAGCTTGCGGCGCATCGTCTCGAAGTGCTGCTTGTGCGTGTCCCAACCCCTGTAGTTGATCGTGACGTAGGGGACGCCCTTCTCGACGAGCCTCCTCGCGACGAGGCAGGACTGGCCGAAGGTGTTCTTCCCGTAGCGCTCGCGAAGTTCGGGCTTCTCCTGCTCGAGATCGAAGACCTTGCCGGCGTCCCCGAGGATCAGGTCGTAGGCCTGCTCCTGCGCTCGGAAGAACTCCGCGAGTTTTGGGTCTCCGCGACGGCGCTTCGCGAAGGTGTTGACCCGATCGAGGAGGTCGCGCCGGACCTTCTGGCGTTTAAGGGTGATGCCGGGGGCCGCGATGCCTTCGACGAGGAACTTCGGACGCCCGGGGTCGCCTCCGGTCGCGAAGGGCTTGTAGCGGGAGCCCAGGAACCCGGACTCGGAGAAGCGTCCCTGGGGCCCGGTCAGGACGATGTATGGGGGGATCAAGCCCTCGTAGCCGGCCTCGTAGCCCTTGAACTTGGCGACGACCGCCCCGATGCCCGGATGCACGACGCGGCCGCCCGCCTTCCAGCCCGTCTGGGTGATGTAGGAGGCCGTCTCGTGGCCGTTGACCCCGTGCGTCATGCTCCTGAGGATCGCGAGCTTGTCCGCGTGCTTGGCGGTCAGGGGGAGGAGTTCGCCGATCCGGACGCCGTCGACGTTCGTGGCGATCGGGTTGTCGAGGGAGCCGCAATAGTCGTGTCCGGCCTTAGGTTTGGGATCGAAGGTGTCGATGTGGCTCGGCCCTCCCCACATCCAGATCTGGATGATGGATTTCGCCTTCGGGGCGATCGCGCGGGCGCGCGGCGCGCCGAGGAGGCGTTCGGCCCCGAGTCCGGAGAGGAAGAGCCCCGCGCTCCCGTAGAGGCCCCCGCGCAAGAGGTCGCGCCTGCTGAGCGGAAGGGGCCCGTCCTCGCGGGAAAGAGTTTCGTCGGTGTTGGGTTTCATCGTGGTGCCGTCGTCCTTCAATGCTGGAACTGGAACTCCGCGCTGTTGATCAGGGCCCAGGCGAGATCGACGAGCGCGTCGCGCCGGGCGCGCCAGTTCTTCATGTCGATCCCGTCGAGGAGGCGCAGCTCCTCCTGGTCCGGGTAGCGGGAGAGGATCCGCAGGTAGAGTTCGGTGATCGCGCGGCGCGGATTGCGGCGGAGGTTCCGGAGGATCGGGCGCAGGAGGGTGCCGCGCTCGATCTTCAGGATCGTCCGGCTCGCGTTGAGGAGTTGCAGGCGCTGATCCGCCGTGACCTTGGAGCTGCGCTCGCTCATGACCCCCGTGTCCCGGGGCGGTCGCCCGAAGACCTCGAGGGTCGGGCTCGAGATGCTCCCGTCGGGGATGCGGATCGCGCCGAGCGAGGGGGGGATCCAGGTGAAGGGTTCGGGGATGACGCTCGAATACCTCTCCCGGGTCCCGGTCAGGTCGCAGAGGGCGTCGATAAGGATCTCCGCGTCGAGGCGGTGGATCGGATAGCAGGCGAACAGCGACTCGTCGGCCGCCTCTTGGGAGGGCGGAATCGAGTCCTGCTGGTAGACCCTGGAATTGAGGATCGCCCGGAGGAGGGCGTGCAGGTCGTAGCCGGAATCCGTGAAGGTCTTCGCGAGAGCGTCGAGCAGGGCGGGGTTCGACGGAGGGTTGTCGGGCCTGAGGTCGTCGGCCTCGTGGACGACGCCGCGGCCGAAGAGCCACGCCCAGACCCGGTTCACGAGGGCTTTCGCGAACCAGGGGTTGTCCTTGCGGATCAGCCAGTCGGCGAAGACGGCCCTGGGATCCCTGCCCGGCTCGATGCGGGCCTTCCGCCCGTCCGGGAAGATCGGTTCGACCTCGTCCTTCCCCTCGCCGGGCGGGGGCCGCGTCGCGTCGAAGTAGACGATCTCCTCCTTCCACTCCGCGGTCCGCTTGTAGGCGATGCGGGAGAAGAACATGGCCATCGCGTCGAGGCGCCCCTTCGGCCACTTCTCCGCCCGCGCCCCCATGAAGGTCAGGGCGACGGCCTTCGCGATCGAGCGGGGATCGCGGCTCTGCAGGGCGCGGTAGAAATTGACCGGCGGGACGCGGAAGTTGCTTCCGTCCGAGGTCAGGAGTTCCCGGACGAAGCGGTCATAGGGCTTGTTCTCCCGGAGGCTCGTCCAGACCCATTGGTAGTAGGCCTGGACGGCGTTCGGCCAGAGGTTGATCGGGAACTCGGACTTGACCCGGAGGACGTCGCACCAGCGCATCGCCCAGAGATCCGCGAACTCACGTCGCGCGAGGAGTTCGTCGATCAGGGCCGCGCGCTTGCCGGGTTTCTCGTCCTCGAGGAAACGCTTGCATTCCTCGAGGGTCGGAAGGCGCCCGCCGAGGTCCAGGTACGCGCGGCGCAGGAAGACGTGGTCGGGGCAGGTCCCGGCGTGCGGGATGCCCCGCTTGCGGAGGAACATGAAGACCGCGCGGTCGAGGCTCCGGCTCGCGGCCGGCGCGCGGGCCTGTAAGGTAGGGGCTTCGGCGGAGCCGCCCTCCGGTCCGGGAAGGGGGACCGCGACGCCCTCGACGGAGGTCGCGGCGAGGGAAAGCCAACCGCAGAGAAAAAGGATCCGTCGCATCTCGAACGCGCTCCTGCCCGGCACCCGGTGTTCCTCGAACGCATTAGAACTCCCTCCGCACACGAAGCCCGAGCGGGCTGCAAAAAGAACGTACCGCTTCGACCTGCGTTCGGTTTGCAAGTCCTCCGATCGAAAGGTGCAAGCTTGGTACCCGGGTCGAACTTCCGGCGACCGAAGAAGTGGCAGACTTCGAGGACCCGAAGTCGTGCCCCTTCCTCCTGGCATCCGCGAGTCCGAAATGCATCTCCTGAAACTTTCCGATCCCAGGGAAGAAGACGTCGAACGCCTGCTCGACTGGGTCCGCGCTCGGGGCGAAGTGCGCAAGCGGGTCGACATGCCCGGCGAGTGCGCGATCGTCTTCGAGTGCGACCCTGGATTCGAGGATCCGCCGCCGCCTCCCTTTCCGGCCGGCAGGGTCGAGATCCTCGAGGTCGGGACCCCCTACGTCCTCGCGGCGCGCGCCGCTCGGGAGGCGCGCAGCCGGGTCCCGATCCGCGGAGAACTCGTCGTCGGGGGTTCGGAGTTCGTCGTCATGGCCGGGCCATGCGCGGTCGAGAGCAAGGAACGCGTCGTCAGGATCGCGGTCGCCGTGCGGCGGCTCGGGGCGCGGGTCCTGAGGGGCGGGGCCTTCAAGCCGCGGACCTCCCCCTACTCCTTCCAGGGGTTGAAGATGGAAGGGCTGCGGCGGCTCGGGCACGCCGGCCGCAAGAGCGGCCTTCCCGTCGTGTCCGAGGTCCTGGCCCCGGAGATGGTCGAGGCCGTCGCCTCCCGGGTCGACGTGCTGCAGGTCGGCATGCGCAACGGACTCAACTATCCCCTCCTCGAGGCGATCGGGCGCCACCCGGCGCGCCCCCCGGTGCTCCTGAAGCGGGGGATCGGCTGCGGGCTCGACGAGTTCCTCTGCGCGGCGGATTACATCCTCGCCGGCGGGAATCCGAACGTCATGCTCTGCCTGCGCGGGAACACGGGCTTCTCGAAGTACAGCAGGGCCACGCTGGACCTCGCCGACATCCCCCTGCTGCGCCGGATGACGCACCTTCCGATCATCGTCGACCCGAGCCATGCGGCGGGCCGGAGGGACATCATCCCCTCGATGGCCGCAGCGGCCCTCGTCGCGGGGGCCGACGGCCTCCTCGTCGAGGTCCACGACCGGCCCGAGGAAGCCCTCGTCGACGGCCCGCAGGCCCTGACCCTCGAAGCCTTCGGGGGATTGATGCGCCGCCTCCGCGCGCTCGCGCCGGCGATGGACCGCGAGGTCGCGGGCGAGGACCTCGAGGGGCCCTCGCGCGGGGCCTTCGCGGATCTCGGCCTCGAGGCTCCTCCCTTGAGGCCCTCTCGGTTCCGGACGGCTTGAAGCGATGAGCGGGGCGGACCTCGGACTCGGACCGGCGGGCGTCAGTTTGCGCCGCCGGAGCTTCCGGCCGGCGGGCGGCGCGCGGGAGACCCACCTCTGTCTCGAGGTCGGTCCGGGCGGGGACTTCCGCGAGCAGTGCGCGCGTCTCGATGGGGCCTACGGGGAGGCGCTCGCGGACCTCGGCCTCGGAAGGGAGAGCACGGTGCTCCGGCGCTTCTTCCTCAGCGATCCGGCGAACCAGGAGGCCGCCCTCCTCGCCTCGCCACTCGCCTCGACCGGAGCGCCCTTCGCGAGGTCCATCGTCGGCCAGGCTCCGCTCGCCGGGGGGAAGATCGCGCTCTGGGCCTACCACCTCGACGAGGACGGCGAGGCCCCGCCCAAGCGGAGGCTCGGGCGGAGTCTCGCCCTCCCGAGGCACGGGGGCGTGCACCTCTGGACGGCGGATCTTCCGCTCGAGGGGGAGGAGAGGGACCTTCCGCCGGCCGGTCAGACGAGAGCCCTGTTCACGAAGTACGAGGCCGAACTGGCGCGCGCCGGCGCGACCCTCGCCGCGGACGTGCTCCGCACCTGGATCTTCGTCTGCTGCATCGATCATCACTACATGGACATGTGCGCCGCCCGCCGGGATCTCTTCGCGGAGCGGGGCTTGCATCCCGGGACGCACTACATCGCGAGCACCGGCATCGCGGGCCGGCGGGCGGACCCGCGGCAGGGGATCCTCCTCGAGGGCTACGCCCTTCAGGGGGTCGAGGAGGAGCGGATCCGCTTCCTCCACGCCCCGGCCTTCCTCGGGCCGACGGACCGATACGGCGTGACCTTCGAGCGCGGGGTCCGCGTCGCGCACGGAGACCGCGTCCACGTCCTGATCTCGGGAACGGCGAGCATCGACCCCGAGGGGCGGGTGCTCCACGAGGGGGACATCCGCGGCCAGACGGAGCGGACCTTCGAGAACGTCGGCGCCCTCCTCGCGGAGGCCGGCGCGACCTTCGCCGACCTCGTCCAGATGATCGTCTACCTCCGCGACCCCGCCGACGCCGCCTTCCTCCTCCCCGATCTCGCGGAACGCTTCCCGGCGACTCCCTATCTCTGCGTCCACGCCCCGGTCTGCCGCCCCGCCTGGCTGATCGAGGTCGAGGCCTGGGCCGTCCTCCCCGCCGCCGACCCGGGCCTCCCCCCGTTCTGATCCCGTCGCGGTCCCCTTGGGCCGCGGGACGGACGGGGGGGCCGCGGGCGAGGGCCCCCCGTCCGGGGGGAGGAGACCGCGGATGGGAAGAGGGTCAGCGCGGGGGGGCGAGGATCTTGGGGGGAGGCGGGTCCTCCTGGATCGCGTGGGTGAAGAAGTAGGTGACGGTCGGGACGCCGAGGAGGAGGCCCCAGAGGCCGAAGAGTTCGTGTCCGACGATGAGGACGGCGAGGACGAGGACCGGGTTCAACTTGAGGTGGTGCCCCATGATCATGGGGTTGAGGACGTAGGCCTCGACCATGTGGACGAGGGTGACCATCAGGATGACCCAGAGGACGAGGCTGAAGCCCGAGATCTTGAGGGCGACGAGGCAGATCGGAACGGTCGAGATGAAGACGCCGGCGACGGGGATGAACGAGCAGAGGAAGACGACTCCCGCGAGGAAGGCGAGCGGGCGGATGCCGAGGGCCGTCATGCCGATCGTCGTCAGGGCCGTGTTGACGAGGGCGATGACGAGCTGAGCCTCGAGGAAGCGCCCGAGGACGAGACCGAAGCGGAACACCGAGTTCGCGACCTCGTCGTAGAGGAAGCGCAGCTTGGTCCCCTTGAGGGCGACGACGCCCCGGGAGATCCTCGGAAGGTCCCGGACGATCAGGAACGCGAAGAGGAGCGCGAGGAGGAAGGCCGTCGTCAGGCCGACGGCGTTCTTGAAGATCGAGAAGAGCTTCCGGAGGGTCTCGGTCCCCGACTGTTCGGGAAGGAGGGACGGAAGGGGTTCCCCGGGCGGAGGCGCTGCTTCGACGGAGGTCTGCCCGTGGATCCCGAGGAGGTCGCCTAGGAGGTCCTTGGCCTTCCGGTCGCCGAGGATCTCCCCGACCCAGGGCTGGGTCTTGCGCTGTTCCTCGACGATGCGATCGACCTCGTGGAGGTAATCGGGGGCCGTCTTGAGGAAGTCTGCCGCCTGGTTCTTGAGTTCGGGGCCGAGGTAGGTCACGACCAGGCCGATCACCGAGATCATCAGGAGGAAGACGATCGCTGTGCGGGCCTTCCGGGAGCGGATGCGGTGTGCGAGACCCTGCACGCCGTGCTCGGCGATGTAGGCGAAGACGAAGGTCAGGAAGATCAGCGGGAGGAAGTGGCGGAGGAGATAGAGGACCAGGAAGAAGATCCCCCAGATCAGGAGTTTCCGGCCGATCGGGACCAGGTAGTTCCAGGGCGGGGGAAAGCTGCGGAAGTCGGGCGCGGCCTCGGGCATGGGGCAGAGGATAGGGGGACCGGAGACTCGATTGGAGGGTGCAGGGGGAGCGGGGGGCCGGGGAGGCGGGCGGGCCTCCCCGGCGGCCGGGTCAGCGGCGCCGCCTCACGGTCTTGCGGACCCGGTGCTCGACGCGGCCCCGGCGGCGTTCCCGCGGGCCGACGCGGCCGTCGCGGTTGCGGTCCAGGTGGCGTTTGACCTTGCGTCCCCTCCGTAGTTCGCGGCGTCCGACCTTCCCGTCGCCGTTGCGGTCGAGTCTGTCGTGGACCCTGCGGGCCCTGCGCCGCTCGCGGGGCCCGATCTTCCCGTCGTCGTTGCGGTCGATCCTGTCGAAGACCCTGCGTCCTCTCCGTAGTTCGCGGCGTCCGACCTTTCCGTCGCCGTTGCGGTCGAGTCCGTCGTGGACCCTGCGGGCCCTGCGCCGCTCGCGGATCCCGATCTTCCCGTCGTCGTTGCGGTCGATCCTGTCGAAGACCCTGCGTCCCCTCCGTAGTTCGCGGCGTCCGACCTTTCCGTCGCCGTTGCGGTCGAGTCTGTCGTGGACCCTGCGAGCCCTGCGCCGCTCGCGGATCCCGATCTTCCCGTCGTCGTTGCGATCGATCCTGTCGAAGACCTTGCGTCCCCTCCGGAGTTCGCCCGGTTCGATCCTCCCGTCGTCGTCCCGGTCGATCCGGTCCCGGAGGCCTTCCTCGTGTTCCCGGCCTTCCCGGCGCTCGCGGATCCTCTCGCCGGCCTGGCGGATCTCGGCTTCGCCGATCCTTCCATCGCCGTTCTGGTCGAGCCGGCGGCGCAGCGCCCGGAGGATCTCGGGCAGGGCCTTCCTCTCCTCCGGACTGACGACTCCGTCCCCGTCGCGGTCGAGCTTGCGCTTGATCCAGTGCCGGGCCTTCGGGTGCGTGCGCAGCCAGTCGACGAAGGGCCTTGCGGCGGGCCGGCGTTCCGGACCTTTCTTCTGCGCGGGCGCGGGCGCGCAAAGGAGCGCGACCCCGATGATGGACAGTGTCTTCGCGAGCATGGTTTCCCCCTTTTCGGATGCTTCTGAATGTTGTGGGCTTTTTCGACAGGGCGCGCCCCGGGCTGTAGAGGGATTCGACGGAATCACGTCCTCGTTACAAGTGGACTGGCGGCGCGAGGGCCGTAGGATCCGGGGCCCGGCGCGCCGGCCCTCCGAAATCCCGATGCCACCGAAGCCTCGCTTCCCCCTCGACAGACCCCTGCTCGTCGTCGACGCCGTCGGCCTCCGGCTGCGCGACCTGCGGCACGCCCCCGCCCTGCAGGCCTTCGCGGGGCGGGGCAGGGTCCGCCCCCTCGAGACCCCCGTTCCGGCCCTGACCTGCAGCGTGCAGGCGAGCCTCCTGACCGGGACCCTTCCGCGGGAGCACGGCGTCGTCGGGAACGGTTGGTACCTCCGTGAACTGGCCGAGGTCCGCTTCTGGATGCAGTCCGATCGGCTCGTCCGCGGAAGGAAGTTCCCCGAACTCTACGCGGACCGCGAGAAGGACTTCCGCTGGGCGAAGCTCTTCTGGTGGTTCAACATGTATTCCTCGGCCGACCTCAGCTTGACGCCGCGGCCCCATTACCACAGCGACGGGAAGAAGGTCTTCGCCCTCTATTCCGAGCCTCCGGATTGGCAGGCCCAAGTGCAGCGGGAACTCGGGGAGTTCCCCTTCCCTTCCTTCTGGGGGCCGATGGCGGGGGCACCTTCCTCGCGCTGGATCGTCGAGGCGACGATCCGCTGCCTCGCCCGCGAGCGGCCGTCGCTCGTCCTGACCTACCTGCCTCATCTCGACTACGACCACCAGAGATTCGGGCCGGAGGACCCGAGGAGCCGCGAGGCCGTCGCCGAACTCGACACGCTTTGCGGGAAGCTCCTGGCCGCGGCGGAGAGCGAGGGGTATCGCGTGCTCGTCCTCTCCGAATACGGCATCGAGCCGGTCAAGACCCCGGTCTTCGTGAACCGCGTCCTGCGCGAGGCCGGGTTCCTGCGCGTGCAGGAGACGACGCACGGGGAACTCCTCGACGCGGGGGCGAGCCGCGCGTTCGCGGTCGCCGATCACCAGATCGCCCATGTCTACCTGCGGGAGGAGCGGGATCTTATTAGGCTGCGCCGTCTCCTCGAAGGAATCGAGGGCGTCTCGCAGGTCCTGGGTCCGGACGGCAAGCGCGAACTCGGGCTCGACCATCCGAGGGCCGGGGATCTCGTCCTGCTCTCGGAGCATGGCTGCTGGTTCGCCTATCCCTACTGGCTCGAGGAAGGCCGCCGGCCGGACTTCGCGACCTCGGTCGACATCCACCGCAAGCCGGGTTACGACCCCGCCGAACTCTTCTTCGATCCGGCGATTCCCTTCCCCAGGCTCAAGGCCGCCTGGATCCTCTTGAAGAAGACCCTCGGCTTCCGCACGAGGATGTCCCTGGTCCCGACGGATCCTTCCCGGGTTAGGGGCTCGCACGGTCTCCCGCCGGCCTCCGCCGAGGTCGGCCCGGTCGTCCTCGCAGGGCCCGGGCTCGAACTTCCGGAGACCCCCACGGCGGCGAACCTCTTCTTCGCGGACTGAAGGGGCGGCGGGCGCGCCCGTCGCGGGGGACGGGGCCGTCCCCGGGTCGGGCTCCCCCTCCGGATCCGGGAGCGGTGGAACGGGGGCGGCGGGTCCGCTAGCCTCCGCCCGGCCCGGGGGCCCGCCCGGAGAACCCGGAGAAGAGGAAGAATCGGATGGAAGGCAAAGTCATCGCGGTCTTCGGGATCGCGAATCATCGTTCGATCGCGTTCGGGATCTCGCAGGCCTTGCGGGAGGCGGGGGCGACCCTCGCGCTCAACTACCAGAACGAGCGGATGGGCCGCAGCCTAGACAAGATCGCCGATCGCCTCGGGGACCCCTGGCGGCGGGAGTGCGACGTGACCTCCGAGGAGGCCGTGGCCGGGTTCTTCGAGGCCGTGCGCGAGGAGTTCGGGGGCCTGGACGGCATCGTCCATTCGGTCGCGACGGCCAAGCGCGAGGAGCTGGGCGGATCCTTCACGGAAACGAGCTGGGAGGGCTACGAACTCGCGCAGCACGTCTCGGCCTATTCGCTGATCCGGCTCTGCCGGCACGGCGCGCCCCTGATGGAGGGGCGCGGGGGCTCGGTGATCGCGATGACCTATCACGGGTCCGTGAAGGCGGTCCCGAACTACAACGTCATGGGCGTCGCCAAGGCCGCGCTCGAATCCTCCGTGCGCTACCTCGCCTCGGACCTGGGCCCGCGGGGGATCCGCGTGAACGCGGTCTCCGCCGGTCCGATCCGGACGCTCTCGGCCTCGGGGGTCGGGGGCTTCACGTCGATCCTGGACCAGGTCGCCGAGAAGGCTCCGCTGCGCCGCAACGTGACGACCGAGGACGTCGGGCGCGCGGCGCGCTTCCTCCTCTCGGAGGACGCCGCCGGCATCACGGGGCAGGTGCTCTACGTCGACGCGGGCTTCAGCGTGATGGGCCTCTAGCGGGCTTCGCGGAGGGAGTCCGGGAGAGGAGGGCGCGGACCCTTCTCCTTTCGGAGCCCTCGAGTTCGGGGAGGGCGGCGCGCCAGATCGCGCGGGCCTCTTCGCGCTCGCCGCGCCTCCAGAGGAGGCGGGCCAGGTTGAGCCTCGACGGAAGATGGCGGGGGTCCCGGTCGAGCGCCGCGCGGTATTGCTGGATCGCCGCGAACTCGTCCCCGACCAGCGGAGACTCGAGGAAGCGGGCGAGGTCGTAGCGCGGGAGGGGATCCGCGGGCGCGAGGCGCGCGGCCTCCAGGAAGAGGAGGCGGATCTCGTCGCGGTCCTCTTTCGGGAGCCGGCCCTCGCCCATGGCGCGCAGGCAGAGACTGTGGGCCAGACCGAGGGGACCCCGGGGGTCCTCGGGGAAGCGGGCGCGGATCTCCCGGAAGCTTCGGACCGCGCGCTCGAGATACGTGCGGCGCGCCGCCTCGGTCTGGTCGCGGGCCTCGAAGAGGACGAGGTCGACCCGGGCGTCGAGGAACAGGGCCTCGGCGGGCAGCGGGATCCCGAGGCGCCGGGTCGCCGCCCGAAGGCTCTCGAGGTAGCGGGCGGCGGCGCGTTCCCGGCCGGAAGCGACGGCGAGCCGCGCGGCCCCGCGCAGCGCGCGAAGATCGAAGGCCGCGCCCTCGAGCGCGCGGTCGTAGGCGGCCAGGGCGGCCTCGACGTGCCCGTCCGCCTCGTAGAAGGATCCGAGCAGGCCGTAGAGGGCCGGGTCCTTGGGCGCGAGGGCGACCGCGGCCAGGAACTCCCCCTCCGCCCGCCTCATGAGGTCGAGGTCGGGCGGGTCGGAACGACGGCGGGCGAGGGCGAGCAGGCAGCGCCCGAGGAGCGCGTGGGCCTTCGCGAGACGGGGGGCCGCGCGGGCGAGTTCTCCGGCCGCCTCCGCGGCGGATTCGACGCGCCCGCTCTCGAGGTCCGCCTCGATGCGCTCGAGGACGCGGTCCTCCTCCGGTTCCGGAGAGCGCCCCCCGCCCTCGGGGAAGCGCGCGGCGAAGGCGGCCGGATCCGGGGGAAGCCCGCCGCAGCCCGCCTCGAGGACGAGGACCGCGAGGGCCGCGGCCCGGCGGAAGCTGGGGAACCCTGGCATGCGGGCCACCCTAACCCGGGGCTTCCCGGAGTTCACGGAGCGGGCCGCGCGCAGGTCGCGCCCCTCCCGCTCCCCGGATAGGCTGCGGGGATGGGAGAGAAGCTTGGGACTTCCCCGGGCCCGGAGGCCGAGGCCTTCGAGCTCCGGGCGCGCGAACTCCGGGCCGCGGTCGAGACCCTCCTCGACGCGCTCGGGAAGGTCTGGATCGGCCCCCGCGAGGAGGTCCTCGAACCCCTTCTCTTCGCGGTCCTCTCCGGCCAGCACGTCCTCCTCGAGGGGCTTCCCGGTCTCGGGAAGACGCGCCTCGTCAAGGGGCTGGCGCGAGGCCTCGGGCTCGGCTTCTCCCGGATCCAGTGCACCCCCGACCTGATGCCCTCGGACGTGACCGGGACCGAGATCCTCGAGCAGGAGGACGGCGGGTCCTTCGCGTTCCGCTTCCGGAAGGGGCCGGTCTTCGGCAACCTCGTCCTCGCCGACGAGATCAACCGAGCGACCCCGAAGACCCAGGCCGCCCTCCTCGAGGCGATGGAGGAGGAGCAGGTCACGCTGGGCGGGACGACGCACCCCCTGCCGAAACCCTTCACGCTCTGCGGCACGCAGAACCCGATCGAGATGGAAGGGACCTATCCGCTGCCCGAGGCCCAGCTCGATCGTTTCGCCCTCTGCCTGACGATTCCCTATCCCGCGGGCGCCTCGCTCCGGGAAGTGCTCGAGGGCCCCCGGGAACGCCCGCTGCCCGACCCGCTGCTCGATCCCGGCGCCGTGCTCGAGCTGCGCGCCCTCTCCGAGCGCATCCTCGTCGGCCCGCAGATCCTCGATTACCTCGCGGCCCTCTGCCGGGCGACCCTGCCCGAGGCCAACGGGGAGGGGGAGGTCCGGCTCGGGGCCTCGCCGCGCGCCGGCCTCGAACTCCTGGCCGTGGCCCGGATGCGCGCCCTCTGCAAGGACCGCGTCCACGTCGTCCGGGAGGATCTCGAGGTCCTTGCGGCCTCCGCCCTCCGGCACCGGATCCTCCTCGGCTTCGAGGCGAGGGCGCGGGGCCTTCGGGTCGAGGACCTCCTTCACGGCTGGCTCGAGGCGGCGGACCGCGCGTCCCGCTGAGGCGGGACCTCGGAGATTTTCCACGAATCGGGATTTTCCGATTCCTTCCGGAATCCTCGCGCCTCCCGTCCGTCAACCGGGCCGCAAGGGACAGGACCTCGTTGCAGGACGGGGTCATGACGCCCGGCGGGCGCCCACCCGCCGGGCGTATTTCTAGCCGCGTCCCGATCGTCCGGGGTCAGAGGCGGACGGCCGGGAGGACGCCCGAGACCTTCGGCTGGCGGAGCCCTCCCTTGCGGATCAGCTCGATGAAGCGGTCCGTGAGGGACGGGTCGAGGATCCGGCCCCGCTCGGCCTCGAGCACCTGGATCGCCTCCATGTCCGGCAGGGGTTCTCGGTAGGGGCGCTTGCTCGTGATCGCGTCGAAGTAATCGACGATCTTGACGATGCGCGCGCCCAGCGGCACCTCCTCCCCCTTCAGCCCGTCGGGGTAGCCGCTGCCGTCCCAGTTCTCGTGGTGCCGCAGCACCATCGGAATGATGTCGCGCATGACCTCGATCGGCTCGAGGATCTTCGCCCCGGTGACCGGGTGGTCGTTCATGAGCTGCCGGTCCTCCTTCGAGAGCCTTCCCGTGGCCTCGAGGATGCGGTCGGGGATCCCGACCTTCCCGATGTCGTGCAGCTTGGCCCCGAAGGAGATGTCCTCGATCTCCTTCTCCGAGAGTCCGAGGTGGCGGGTGAAGGCCTTCGTCATCAGGGCGACGCGGTCCGAATGTTCCTTCGTGTAGGGGCTCTTGGCGTCGATGACGTTCGCGAGTCCGATCATGAAGTCGATCAGGTTCTGGCGTTCGACGCGCTTCGTCTCCTGGAGGACCTGGAGGGCGAGGGCCTGGCTGCGCAGGGCGCGGTGCTCGCGGATGCGGTGGAGGAGGACGCGGATCTCCTCGAAGAGGAAGGGCTTGCGGATGTAGTCGAAGGCCCCGTTCTTCAGCAGGGAGAGGGCGAGGCTCGGATCGAGGTAGTCGGTCATCAGGACGACCGCGGTCTCGGGGTCCTTCTCGCCGATCGCCTCGAGGAGGTCGACGCTGTGCATGCCCGGGGCGGCGATGTTCAGGAAGACGGCGCAGACCTCGGGCTCGGAGTCCATCTTGGCGAGGAGGTCCTGGGCGTCCTCGGCGAGCAGGCATCGCTCGCTCCAGGATTCGAGGTGCTTTACGAAGGCGAACTGGAGCCCCGGATCCCGGTCGAGGACCAGGATGCTTTCCTTGGTTTCCGTCGAGCCCGCGTCGGGGCCCGCGTCATGGAGGGCATGCCCGGGCATGCCCCCTCTATCGGCCGGGAGGGGCTCAGCCCTCGAGGGCGTCTTTCTCCTCGCCCCCGAGGCCCTCGGAGATGGCTTCCCGGTCGCCGGGCAGGGGGCTGAAGGCGTCCCCGAGGTAGACTCTCCGGACCTCCTCGCTCGCGATCAGCTCCTCCGAACTCCCCTCCTCGAGGACCTTTCCCTTGTGGATGATGTAGGAGCGGGTCGTGATCCTGAGGGTCTCGTGGACGTTGTGGTCCGTGATCAGGATGCCGATCTCCTTCTCGGCCAGGCGGTTCAGGATGCCCTGGATCTCCTGCACGGCGATCGGGTCCATGCCCGAGAAGGGCTCGTCGAGGAGGATGAGCCGGGGGCGGGTCGCCAGCGAGCGCGTGATCTCCAGACGCCGCCGTTCCCCGCCGGAGAGGGTGTCGGCCACGCTCTTGCGCAGGGCCGTCAGGTCCAACTCGGCCAGGAGTTCGTCGAGCCGGCCCTTGCGCCGGGCCCTGGGAACCCCCATCGCCTCGAGGACCGCGAGGATGTTGTCCTCGACCGTCATCTTCCGGAAGACGGAGGGTTCCTGGGAGAGATAGCCCATTCCCAGCCGGGCCCGCTTGTACATCGGGAGCTTCGTGATGTCCTTCCCGAGGAAACGGACCTTCCCCTCGTCGGCCGGGATCATGCCTACGATGATCCGGAAGCTCGTCGTCTTTCCGGCGCCGTTCGGCCCGAGGAGGCCGACGATCTCCCCGGGGTCGACCCGCAGCGAGACCTGGTCGACGACCCGTCGCCTCTTGTAGGACTTGACGAGTTTCGAGGCTTCGAGGAGAGGGGCGGATGCTGGCATCTTCGGGGGGAGGCTCCTTCCGGTCCGGGCCGGAACGGGGAAGGGGGCGCGGGCTCCATGCTCGACCCCCCCGCGCCCCGGGTCCAGTCCTTCGCCCCGGGAACCTGCGGGTCCCGGGGCCTCGGGCCCAGCCCTTCCCTGTGGGTATCTGCGCGGCCGGGCGCGCGAAGACGGCGTATGCGGGCCGGCGGATACTGGGCCCCGGCCGGATCCGGGATCCGCGAAGCGGTGTGGATTCCCTGTGGATAACTCTCGGCGGCCCGGATTCGGGTCCGGGCGGTCCCCCTTTTTGGAATCTCTCGCGGAATCCGGGAATCCCGGTTTTCGGATGCTCGCCGCAAACCCTTTCAAGTCCTCATCTTACAAGAGCCACTGTCGGCCCCCGCCTTGCAGGATGCAAGCCGGCCCCTCCGGC
>JALUUL010000016.1 GCA_027021385.1 Planctomycetota bacterium
AGCCTGACTCCCAGAGGCTGGAAGGACTGTCCAAAGGCAAAGCGGCGCGTCGAGCAGCGGAAGCAGAGGCTCCACGAGATCCTCACCCGACTCGAAATGCTGCCGGCCTGAGCCTCACCGAATCCGCCGAAGGCAGGAGCCGGAACCCACCCGCCGAACAGTTACGCCTCGTCGGAGTCGAATGTCTGACCAAGACATTCCAATGGCTCCTGGGTCCTGGGATTCTGGGTTTTAAAAAGGTTGCCTTTGCGGTTCATGCGAACTTCACTCTTTTGGGCTGGATAGGGCGGAATGCGGCCGCCTTATTGCCGCCTTATTTTCCGCCTTATTCGTTCTCATGCCTCACCAACGACCAGGCAGCTCCCCGGCCATGCCCCGACGACGATACCAAGCCCAGCTTCTTCAGGTGCAAAAGCTCCTCGCGAAGCCTCCGGTCAGACGGCGGATTCTCTAACCTGGAACGAATCTCACGCAGGGGCATTGACGGTTTCTTGGACAAGACGTGCAAGATCTCCCGCTGTCGCTCAGTGAGGTCATGCGCTACACGATGCGGGGCAATGTAGCCGCTGGGCAGGAAGCGCACCCAGACGCTGCCGGCTTGTTCGCCGAACGCGGGCTCCGGGTGACCAGCTTTGACGCACAACTCGATGATCTTTTGTGTCCCGCGTCCCCAGCGCTCAATGATGCCTCGAAGGTAGAACACCTTTGCGATCAGAGGGTTGCACGGCTTCGACGGGTGGTCCCGCCTGAGATCCTCAGGTGTCAGCCCAAAGGGTAGCGTCCCGTCGCTCCAGATCTCCAGGTGGTCGTCGTAGATTGCCAGGCTGACCGCCCCGCCTGCGATCGTGTAGTCCCGGTGGCAGAAGCCATTGACGAGCGCTTCCCGCAGGGCTTCCCGCGGAAACAGCGGCTCGTCCTCCCGTTCGAACAGGCCGGGCACGATCCGTCCTGCCACGGGAAGGTGACGGCGCAAGAACAGCCTGGCCTCGTCGAGCAGGGCAAAGGCATGCCCTTCGATCTGGCGCTGGTCGAGAAATTCCGATTTGTCCACGCCGCGGAAGCGGGCCATGCGTAACTGGCATTGAGGGTAGTCGGGTAGGAAGCGGGTTCCGAATAGAACGATGGCTGCGTTGTTCAGTCGGCCGTCCTTGAGCAACCCCAGTCGGCTCAGGATGTCGGGCACATCGTTGCCCGTTGATTCCGGAACGCGTCCGGCAGCGAGGCCCAAGCGTACGGTGCGCAGGATCTCCTCTTGGTCGAGGTCGGCCAAGCCGTATCCCTCGGCTTGAAGCGTTTCCCAGCGGGTGCGGCTGTCGGGGCGTTCTGCCAGAAGCCGATGGTAGATTTCCTGGGGCATCACGGATGTGGTGGGCCCCACCCGCTGATAAGGCCGGCCATCAAAGGCGTAAGGGCGCCGGGTCGGATCCGGCTGCGCTTCCAGCACCAGCACCTCCTTGCCATCACCGAGGTTAATGCGTGTCTGGACAATGGTGCCCGGAGGTTCGAAACGCCTGAGCTGATCAGCAACCTCCCGTAAAGTCGTGTCGGAAATCGTCTGCCCGACGATCTGCCCCTGGGGTGTGATACCGAACAGCACACGGCCGCCGTCGCCGTTGAGCATGCCGCAGAGTGTTTCCATCGCCCGACGGATCTGTGCCGTGGATTTCTTGAACTCCAATGTTTCCGATTCGCTTTGTTGGACGAATAGCTCCAGCTCCTTCCGATTCACGGTCACTCCAACACAATCCTGACCTTGCCGGGCTCATTGCCCTTGGCGAGTTCATCGAGGTATTCCTCGAAGCGTTTCTTCATCTCCGCCGGCGTCGCCGGTGAGCCACCCTTGAGAAGGGCCGCGCGCAGATCCTCAGGTCTAATCGCGACCTTGACCAGACCGGACAGAACCTCCTGGAGGGCGTGGATAAACTCCTGGCCCAGCTCCTCGGGCAGCTTGCGTTCCTTGAGGAAGGCGTCCACAAGTTTCCTTGCCTCGGGTTTGAGTAGGTCGAGGTTGTCGCGGGTGGTGGGGTCCTCCAGGTTAGCCAGCAGCGTCTGGGTCCAGTCCTCGAGGAGCTTGTCCAACTCCGTGTCCAGATGCTCGAGTACGGTCGCGGCAGGTGTGGCAGGCGCCTCCGTGCCGGGCCGGAAGGAGCAATGCGGGCAGACCGGCGCAGCAATGAGGTCCTGCTCGGTGAGCCCGAAGCAGCTCTTCAGGCCGGCCAGACGGTTCTGGAAATCGGTCAGGTGCTGGCGCGGCATCAGGTCGATGGTGGAGAGCCTCGAGAGGGTCTTGAGCCGTTCGTCCTGCAATAGCGCGCTCTTGCGCTTGTCCTCGTTCACGCCCAGTCGGGCCCGGGTGTGCATGGCGAGATAGGCTTGCACGTAAGACTTCTTGAGGTCGGTGAGCTTGCGCAGGGTCTGCTGGCGGAAAGCGCTGGACCTGCGCTGGGACGGGTCCGGCACTTTCGCGAGCACCGTGTCCCGGGTCGCCATCATCTGCTCCACCCATTCATGGTCCGTGGGTAGCACCGCCTCGGCGGTGGAGAGATAGGAGGCCACAGGGCCCAGATCGCTCACCAACTCCTGCAGGGATTCAATCTCCGAAATAGCCTTCAGGCCATCTTCATGGCGTTTCACAACTTGGGCGTCGTAGCGAAAGTTCTTGAGTTTGCCGGGTGAATTGAACGCCTGCAGGCTTTCGAGAAAGCCTTTCAGACGTTCCAGTTCTGATGTCTGAGAACTGAGTGCAGAATCATCAAGGAGATTTTTGCCCCAGAAAACGATCCCTTGCTGCAATACCTGTTGCGCCAAAACCACGCGGTCAACAAGTGCAGCGATTCGCGCTTTCATTTCTTTAACGGGATCCAAATTGCCCTGTGTGACGAGCTGCGCCATGCCCGGCGTAAGCCCGAGCAGCTCGAAGAGCGCCTTGAGCGCGGGCAGGTTCCAGTCCTTGGGCCGTTCTATGTGCTTGAAGTGGGCCAGTTCGTCAATGCTCGTCGCCGCTAGTTGCGGCAACCCCGTGGCGTCGAACTTCTTGCCGGGAATCGATAAGACCAGGTCCCCGGAGTAGACCAGCAAGGCCATGACCACGACGGTCCATTCCGGCTCCAGACGGAAGCCTTTATCCGGCGCGAAGTACTCAACTCCGTAAACCTCCTGGATCAGCTCCGAGCGGTTGACCACCTGGCCATGCCCCTTTCTCTTGAGGACCTTCAGAATGTGCATGGCGTACTTGGAGCGATTCGGGTCGAATCGCTCACCGTCGAGGAGTTCCAAGGCGTCGAGCACGGCGGTTGCCTGACGAGTAGGGCTCTGCCCGGCGATTGCGCGCAGGGCGTCCTGGGCCGCCTGCTCGCTGTTCTGGGCCGTTATGAGCACCGAAAAATATGGATACTCGGGCGCCTGATCCTGGAAGTGTGCGGAGAGGACGATACCGGCGATGGTGTTCACCAGGTCGCGAAAGTTGATCCGCTCATGGGATGCGATCCCAGATAACTTGCGGATGGACTTGTTCTTGGCCCATTCCACAAGCGACTTGGTGCGTCCCTGGTAGGTCACATCGAAAGCATCGCTCATGTGCTTCTGCAACCAACCCACCAGGTCCCGAAGGAATCCTGTGGCCTTGGACTCGTAGGTGGCCTTGGCGTGGCCGCTCGAGGTAGACGCGAGGTCCAGTGCTGCCGCGTAGTTCGTCAGCGCGGCCTGAAACTCTTCGTCCTTGTTGGTCAGGCGAAGGAAGACTTCATCGGCCTTCTTCTCGTCCTTGAAGTGCGGTGGATCGAAGGGCTGGATGAAGTAGAGGTAGAAATCACGGGGCGGGACTGCCGTCGAACGTTCGTTGGGAGCGCCGAAGAAGAGATAACCTTGTCTTGCCGCCTTGCGTTCCAGCCATTCCAGTTCGTGCTGCCAGATCTTGTAGCCGGTGACGTAGGTCTGGTCGGTGCACTCCATGACCCGTTTCAGGGCCTCGTAGTAGTAGCGGTCGAGATGAGAGGCATCGAGGCTCTCTGCGCGCTTCTCGATGATCGCGTCAAAGTCGTCGGTCTTCTTGAGATCCAGGTAGAACTGCCGGTTGTCCGGGTTGGAGGAGATGAACTGCCCGCTGACCGTCTTGTGGATCTCGCGCAGGACCGTCTCCACCTGAGACAAGAGATCTTCGGCGGGTTCGCCACCCAGCTCTTCGATGCCGGGCTGGTAGAGACAGAGCGCGTCGCGCAGCTCCTCGGCCGTAGCACCCAGGGGCGCGTGGATGTCTCCGGTCGTCAGCCGGTGGACCGAGAGGGCGTGGATGATGCGAAGCGCCATCGACTTGTACGCCGGCCGGGTGAATGCCTGCTCGATCCGGGACTCCAGAACCTGGCTGCAATCGATAACCGCCTTGATGTCCGGGACTGCGCGGAAGGATGGATTCTCGCGCAGGGTCGTCCAGTAGCTGTCGTAGGCGATGAGACCGGGCTGGTCCTCCGGCACTTCCTGGTCGAGAAGCTTCTTCATGGCCAGCGACAGGGTCTTGAGCACCTCACGCTTCTCCACCGCCGTGACGCGCTCAAAAGTGTCGATGTAGTCGGGATGGACTGGAAAGAGGCGGGCGAACTCGTCCATCCGCTCGTTCATTTGGCCGTAGAACTTGGCGAATGGGCTGAGGTATTCGCGAATTTTAACCTGCTGCGCCCCGGTCTTCTTGAGCAGGCGCTCGGCGACGACGAACTTCACGTCTTTGCGGGCGATGAGGATCTGGTCGAAGCGGTCCTTGACCCGACGGAGTTGATCGGCCACGAAGGCGAAACGGGGGCTGTCGAATATGGCCTCCTGCACACCCGCCATGAAGCGGAAGCGTAGGTCCTTGCAGACCTCTCCCACCTCACGGAGGAAGTTGAGGTCGAGGATCAGTTCCTGATCCTTGCGGGCGCGGAGATAGTCCAACAGCTCGTCCACGACCAGGAGCAGGCCATGGTCCGGGAATTCCTGGTGGAACGCGGTCATCATCTCCTCGAAGGCCCGCTTGTTGTTGGGGACTTGGCTGGCCTCCGGGAAGGTGTAGGTCACGCCCATGGCGGCCAGGTACTCCTCAAGCGATCCTGTGAGGATTCCCCGTAACGACATTTCGGTGGCCCCGATCTCGGTGCGGACCACCTTGAACCTGCCGGCGATCCGCTCCGCGGCTTCTTTCACCGGCAAGTTCTCTAGGGCGGAAAGCAGGTCCGTATGCTCGCAGATCGCGGAGATCACCGACATCAAGTGGGACTTACCGGTGCCATAGTTACCGACGACGAGTAGCCCCTTGTTGTCGGCGGGCTGGTCGAACTGAAGCTGTGGGATCACAAGGCCGGTCAACTTCTCAGCCATCTCGTCGGAGATGACATAGCTGCCGACCAGATTTCTTGCGCTTACGGCCTCATCGGCATCCCGTAGCTGGACGACGGACTCGATGGGTTCGAACTCGATCAGATCTCCATATTTCATTGCACATGCACCCTTGCTGCTTCGGTCCTCGCTTTCCTTCACGGCGTCACCTCCGGACTGACCACCAGAAAATCGCGAATCGGGTAGCGACGGTACTCAGGATGGTCCGGGACGGCGTAGGTCATACGATCATCCACGATGGACCCGTTCCAGGCGGCCACGACAGTCGTGTTCCGGGACAATCCCTGAAGCAGACGCAAGGGGGCCAGCTTCAGGTGGACATCGAAAAGGACCTCGATGTTGTCGAGAAGAACCAGCTCGCCTGTTGCTTCACCCACGATGTCGCCCAAGAGCCTTGGAGCCTGTTGAGCCCGTTGGCGTTCGGTCAGGTCCAGCATCCGGCGAGACAGCTCGAGATTCACGTTGATGAGCGGCGCAGAGGTCGTGGCCGACACTTCCTGCAACGCGGACGTCTTCCCGCTTCCCGCCGGGCCCACCATCAGGATCAGGCGGTAATAGGACTCGCGAGCCTCGCCGATCATTCGCAGGACCTGATCCGCCAAGGGTTCCGCCATCACCCATTTCCTCCGTCTTTCGAATCGCCACCGGGCTCTTCCAACCAACGGTCGATGGCTTCTCCCGAGGTAGGTTGCAGTTGGTGGTAGTCGGTGTCGAGAGATTTGGTGCACGCCATTCCAGGCCCGCGCCCTCAGGAGCAACTTCGGTGCTTCCAAACCGGTTGTCCTGCCGTTTTTTCCGGAAAACGCCTTCGCAAACCGGATTCGGACCCGGGAATCGATCGAAGAGGGGGATTCCCCCCCTTCCCCTCGTCGACCCTCGATCCGGATCGTCCCACGCTCCTGGCACCGGCTTGGAAGGGAGGATTCTATTCTCCCTTCCACGATCCGCCCATGGGCGGGATCGTCGGAACGAGAATATGATCGGGGCCGTCGTCCCGGGTTTCCGGGAACCGTTCTTCCCGCCCTTCCACGGACTCCGACCGACATGAACCCGCCGCGCACCGCGAATCCCCCCAAGCTCCTCCAGGTTCTCGCCCTAGTGGCGGCGACCCTCCCCTTGGCGAAGGGGCAGGCCCCGCGCCCCTCGCCACGGCCGGGCCTCCAGGCGGCCCTTTGGGTGCAGCGCAGCGGGGAATACCGCGCCCTCTGCCGGCAGGCCTACGCCCTCGCGCGCACCCGCCTCGACGAGGCGCTGGCCGATCCGGCCTGGACGGCGGCCCTCGAGCAGAGAGGGGCGTTCCGGTCGAAGCCCCCCGCCGTCGTCCTCGACCTCGACGAGACGGTCCTCGACAATTCCCCCTACCAGACCCGGCTCCTTCGGGACGGCCGGAGCTACGACCGGAAGAGCTGGTCGGCCTGGGTCCGGGAAGCCAAGGCCCGCGCGGTTCCGGGGGCTCTCGAGTTCTGCAGGTACGCGGTCTCCCGGGGAGTCCGTGTCTTCTACCTGAGCAACCGGCGGGCCGAGAACGAGCGGCCGACGAGGGACAACCTCGCCCGCCTCGGGTTCCCGCTCGCGGAGGACCCCTCCCCTCTCCTCCTCCGCACGAAGGAGAGCGACAAGGGGCCGCGGCGCGGAAGGATCGCGGCGACCCATCGGATCCTCCTTGCGATCGGGGATTCGCTCGGGGATTTCCACTCCCCCCTTTCCGGCGAAGAGGAGAAAAAGGTCCGCTCCTGGTTCGGAACTCGCTGGATCGTCCTCCCGAACCCGATGTACGGACACTGGCTCCTGGCCCTGACGAAGGGGTCGAAGAACGCCGCGGAGCGCCTCCGGGCGATGTACGCGGCCCTCAGGAGCGAGCGGCCCGAGGCCATCCCCCCCCTTCCCGTGAAGGACCTCGCCGAGGCCTGGTGGAAGGGGGAGGTCCGCAACGCCCACGCCCCCGCCGGACGTCCGCGCAGGCTCGCCGCCGGACCGATGAACGCCTGGGCCGACATGCACGACGCCCTGATCTGGGTGCAGACGCAGGGAGAGGCCCGCGTCCAGATCCGCTTCTGGCCCGAGGGGCGCCCCCGCCTCGCGCGCTTGAGCGAGGAGAAGAGGACGCGGAGGACGGAGGACCTCATCGCCCGCTTCCTCCTGACCCGACTGACCCCCGGAACGCGCTTCCGCTACGAGGTCTACGTCGACGGGTTTCCGGTCGAGACCGCCGCCCCTCCCCTCTTCCGGACCGGGGCGGACTGGAGGTACCGGGGAGACCCTCCCGAGTTCACGTTCCTCTTCGGGTCCTGCCTCTACGTCAACGACCCCCTCTCCGACCGGCCGGGAAAACCCTACGGCGGCGACCTGCGGATCCTCGAGACGATGGCCCGCGAGCCCGCCGACCTCATGCTCTGGCTCGGGGACAACGGCTACTTCCGCGAATCCGACTGGTCGAGTCCGGCCGCGATGCGCGACCGCTATCGCCACGTGCGCGCCACGGCCCCTCTCCAGGCCCTTCTCGCCCGCATGCAGAACTTCGCGGTCTGGGACGACCACGACTACGGTCCGAACGACAGCGACCGGAGCTTCCCCCTCAAGGCCGAGAGCCTCCGCCTTCTCCAGGACTACTGGCCCGCTCCGATCCGGGGCATGCCCGGGGTCCCCGGCGCCTTCTTCCGGTTCACCTGGGCCGACGCCGAGTTCTTCCTCCTCGACGACCGGAGCTTCCGCTCGCCGAACCGCAGCCCCGAAGGCCCGGAGAAGACGATGTTCGGGAAGGCGCAACTGCGCTGGCTCGCGGACTCCCTGCGCTCCTCGAGGGCGACCTTCAAGTTCCTCGTCAACGGCAATCAATGGTTGAACCCGATGGTCTTCTTCGAGGGCTTCGCCGCGTTCCGGAGCGAACAGGAAGCCTTCCTCTCCCTTCTGGCCCGCGAGAGGATCGGCGGTCTCGTCTTCCTCTCGGGCGATCGTCACGCCGGGGAACTCCTGCGGGTTCGGTGGAAGGGAGCGGCCTACGACTGGTACGAGTTCACGAGCAGCCCCTTGAGCGCGGGGGCCGACGGCTACGAACCCGAACGCGACAACCCGGCCCGGGTGCCGGGGACCTGGATCACGAGGACGCGCAACTACGGAAAGATCCGGATCCTCGGGGGAAAGAAGGACCGCCGGCTCGTCCTGAGCGCGCACGATCCCGACGGAAAGGAAATCTGGAGCCACGTCATCCCGGCGAAAAGCCTTCAGGCTCCAAAAAAATAATCAGCCAAACTCCGCCGGCATCGGGGATTCCCCGCACGATCCATTCTTCAAGCGAGCCGGGGCCTACCCGGACCCGACCAAGGGGTTAGGATTCTACGAATCCGTTCTTGTCCAGACGGAAACCCGGTTCCAAGACAAACCCCGTAGAGAAACACATCATGCTCGCTTCCATCAGTCTGGCCCTGGTTCTTCATTTCCAGCCCGCGCTTCCGCTTCAGGCTTCGTTCACGAGTCTTCCATTCCTGTCCGCTCCCTACTCCGCCGTGTTCTCGGGGGGAGACAGGAACGATCACGGGAAGAAGAAGAAAAGAAGAAAGCGCCACAAGAGGGGCCACCACAGGAAGCACCGTAAGAAGCATGATGAACCCCACGGCAGCCCGACACCCGAACCCGGGACCCTGTCCCTTCTCGCCCTCGCAGGCCTCGGCCTCGGCCTGAACCGGAAACGGCGGCGCACGCTGCAGGGTTGATTCCGCATTCCTCGGGCGGGGGCACGATGCTAGGCTCCCCGGGATGCCTGGCTGGCTCGCCGAAATCCGTTTCCCCGCCTTCGATCCCGTCCTGTTCGACCTCCCGGGTCCGATCGACATCCGCTGGTACGGCCTCGCCTACATCTGCGGCTTTCTCCTCGGACATCGCATCCTGATCCGGCTGGCCCGGCGGGGTTTCCTTCCCCTCGACGCGGAAGGGGTCGGCGACCTCCTCGTCTGGCTCGTCGTCGGCGTCATGGCCGGGGGGCGGATCGGCTACGCCCTCTTCTACGACCAGAGCCTCCTGTCCCCCCCCTGGCGCCTCTTCATGGTCTGGACCGGGGGGATGTCCTTCCACGGAGGGCTCCTCGGCGTCTGCGCGGCCTTCCTCTGGTTCGCCCGCAGTCGCGGAATCCCGCGACTGCGTCTCGGGGACGCCCTGGCGCTCGCCGTCACGCCGGGACTCTTCTTCGGGCGCCTGGCCAACTTCATCAACGGCGAACTCTACGGGCGAATCACCGACGCGTCCGTCCCCTGGGCGATGCGCTTCCCGACCGATCCGAAGGCCGTCTCCCTCCTCGGGCTCGCCCGCCTCGACAAACGCGGCCAGGAACTCCGGATCCTCGAGGCCTTCCAGGGAGGGGAATGGGACCGGATCAAGATGCAGGTCCCCCTCCGCCATCCCTCCCAGCTCTACCAGGGCCTGACCGAGGGTCTGCTCCTGGGGCTCTGCCTCTGGGTCGCGTTCCGCCTGACCCGGGGCGCACCTCGGAGCCGAGGTCTCTTCAGCGGCCTCTTCCTGATCGGCTACGGCGCCTTCCGGTTCGGGACCGAGTTCTTCCGGCAGCCGGACGCGCAGCTCGGCTTCGTGCTCGGGCCCTTCACCCGCGGGCAGGAACTCTGCTTCCTGATGATCCTCGCGGGACTCGCGCTCCTCGTTCTCGGAGCCCGGGGACGCAAGGCGGCATGAGCACCCCGGGGAAGCCGCAAGATCCGACCGCGGTCCCCGGACCCGGGGAGGCGGAGATCCCCGGCGCGCGATACGTCCACACGAACCTGGTCGCGCGGGACTGGCGGGCGCTCGCGGCGTTCTACGTCTCGGTCCTCGGCTGCAAGCCGGTCGGGCCGGAGCGGAGGCTCTCGGGACCGGAGATCGAGGACGGGACCGGAATCCCGGGGGCCCGGATCGAGGGGGCGCACCTCGCCCTTCCCGGCTGGCCGGAGGGAGGGCCGACCCTCGAGATCTTCGCCTACACCCCGGACCTCCCGCACCCGGGAACCGACCTCCACCGGCCCGGCTTCGGCCACCTCGCCTTCGCGGTCCCCGACGTCGCAAGCGCGCGGGAGGCGGTCCTCGCGGCGGGGGGGCATCCCGTCGGGGAGATCGTCCGGCACGAGGTCGAGGGAGCCGGGACCGTGACCTGGTGCTACGTCACCGATCCCGAGGGGAACGGCCTCGAACTCCAGTCCTGGTCCTGACGCAGGATCTCCTCGAGGCGGAGGCGGAGTTCGTCGAAGCCGGACACGATCGGGATCCCGGCCGAAAACCCGGGGATGTCGGCCGGACGGTCCAGCCAGGCGAAGATCGGACGGCCGTAGCGGAGCGCGAGCCGGCACTCGGAGGCCGTGCCCTCCCCCCCGGGCAGGGCGACGATTGCCCGGGCCCCGAGCACGACGAGGTGGTTTCTCGAGCAGGGATCCCCGCCCCTCGTCCCCCGCCCCGGCAGGTGGGTCGGCAGCGGCACCTCGACCCAGGGATTCGGGTATCCCTCGGGGGGAAGGCCGGTCCGCGGATCCCCCGGCAGGACGGCCAAGCTCAAGCCCCGGCGCCCCGGGGTCCCGCAGAAGGCCTCCGCCACCGCGGCCATGACCCCGCCGCCGCCCCCGGTCAGGAGATGAGCGCCGAGGCGGGCGATCCCCTCCCCGACCGCCGCGCAGCGCGGGCCCACGGCCTCCTTCCCCGAGCCCAGGACCGCGACGACCGGGCGGCGGGCGGACGCGGGAGGGCGGACTTTCGCGTCCTTGCTCATGCCCCGAGTATCCCTCCCCCCTCCGGAACGGTCCACGCCCCGGATTCGAGGGAAGGGCCGGCGGAAGACTACTTGTTACCCCGAAACCCAGGGATGGACTTCCGGATAGAAGCCCGCGGCGGGCTTGCCCGGGGTCCTCGACGGGGGTAGGATCTTTACCCTTTTCCCTCCGATCCCTTCCCAGGACCAATCCGATGCCGAGAGTCTGCCAGGTCACCGGAAAGCGCACCCGAGTCGGGAACCGCGTCAGCCGCCGCGGCCTCGCCAAGAAGGCGGGCGGCGTGGGACGCCGGGTCACGGGCCGCACGAAGCGGAAGTTCAAGCCGAACCTCCAGACGGTCCGGATCCTCACCCCCGATGGGACGGTCATGCGGATGAAGCTGTCCACCCGGGTCATCAAGAAGGGGGTCATCACCCTGCAAAAGGGCGACAAGACCGTCAGCTTCCCGCTGGTCAAGGCCCTGCGAGGCCGCCACCGGAACTGGAAGGAAGCGCAGGAACGGGAGGACTGAGTCCCGGACCTCGCCCGGGCCCGGCTTTTCGCGTTATCCTCTTGGACCGCGATCTCGGGCGGAGAGGGCGTCACCCGACCCCTCGCCGCTTCCGCCCGGGGGCCGGCCCCGATGGACGCCCACAGCCAGAAGCTCGAGGAAGCCCTCGTCCGGTGTCTCGCCTGCCGGGAGAGCGGGTCCCGGGAGGACCTCGAGACCCTCCTCGCGCAGTATCCCGATCTCGAGGACGAACTCCGCCGGCGCCTCGACGCCCTTTCCGCGCTCGGCCTGAACCCCTCCCCCGAGGACGAGGATCCGTTCCCCGAGAGCTTCGGCGAGTTCGAACGCCTGGAGCGAATCGGCGGAGGCGGCATGGGGGTCGTCTTCAAGGCGCGGCAGCGCAGCCTGGACCGGGAGGTCGCGCTGAAGGTCATCCGCCCCGAGTTCCATGCTTCCTCGCGCGCGCGCGCCCGCTTCCGGAAGGAAGTCGAATCCCTGGCCAAGCTCCGCCACCCGGGGATCATCCAGATCCTCGCCGTCGGAGAGGAACGGGGGATCCCCTACTTCGTCATGCCCTATCTCCGGGGCTGCACGGTCGCCGAGATCCTCGCGGCCCTCGCGGGCCGGCGTCCCGAGAGCCTGAGCGGAGAGGAGATCCCCCGCATCGTCGCCAAACGCGCCGGGATCCCCCCGAGGGCGAAAGGGGACGACGACCAGGACCCGACGCGGACCCGCGGGAAGGAGGACTGGATCCGCGCCTGCCTGCGGATCGTCCTCTCCGCGGCGAAGGCCCTCGCCCACGCCCACGAGAATGGCCTCCTCCACCGGGACGTCAAGCCCTCGAACCTGATGTGCTGTCCGAACGGGCGCACCCTCCTCTTCGATTTCGGGCTGACCCTCGAGGAAGGGGCCGAACGCATGACGGAGACCGGCGGTCCGGTCGGCTCCCCCGCCTACATGGCGCCCGAGCAGCTCCGGCAGGAGACTCTCGACGCGAGGACCGACGTCTACGGGCTGGGCGTGACCCTCTACGAGATGCTCTCGCTCGAGTTGCCATTCCTCGCGAGGAACCGGGAGGAGCTTCGACGGCTCGTCCTCCAGGGGCGGAGTGAGGGCCTTCGCTCGAGGAATCCGGCCGTCCCCTGGGACGTGGAGACGGTCTGCATGGTCGCGATGGACCCCGATCCCGCCCGTCGCTACCCGGACATGGATGCCTTCGCCGGCGATCTCGAACGCCTCCTCAACCGGGAGTCCATCCTCGCCCGCCGCCCCGGCGTCCTCCTGCGGGCCCGGCGCTGGACCCAGCGCAACTCGACCCTCGCGGTCTCCCTCCTCGCCGGGATCCTGCTCGTCGGCGGCATTCCGGGCGCCCTCTACATCCAGCAGTTCCGTTCCAACATCTTCCTCCGCAAGGCCAGGAACCTGGCCGAGACCGAACGCAACCGCGCCCTCGAACTCGAGGCGGAGGCCCGAAGGAACCTCGAACTCGCCCTGGATGCGGTCGACCGCTTCCTGCTGCGGCTCGTCGACGAGAAGCTTTCGGTCGAGCCGAGAATGGCCAAGGCCTCGCGCGGCCTGGTCGAGGACGCGATCGCCCTCTTCGAGAACTACCTGGACAGCACCGAGGGGAACCCGGGCCTCCTTCTCCGCCGCTCGGGGGCTTGGACGAGCCTCGCAAGCCTCCAGTGCATCCAGGGCGACCTCGAGGCGGCGCGCCGCTCGGCCGAGACCGCGGTCGCGGACCTCGAGGCCGGCGGGGATTCCGGCGACATCCCGGAACGCGCGCGCCGGACCGCCCGCGCCGGGGCCTTCCGCATCCTCGGCCTGATCGAACAGCGCAGGAACCGCTTCGGGGAGTCCGAGGCCTTCCTCCTCCGCACCCTCGCCGAACTCGAGGGCCTTTCCGGAGAGAAGGAGGGCGGAGACGACACGGTCCGCTTCGAGAGGGCCGCGACCTTGAACCTTCTCGGCACGATCGCCAAGGCCCGGGGAAGGCTCGATCTCGCCCTCCGGCGATACGACGAGGCCTTGCGGATCCTCGAATCCGGAAAGCCCGAAGGCCCGCTCTCCGGGAAGTGGCGCAGGCTCCACTCGGAGATAAGGGTCTTCCGCGCGAACATCCTCCTGCTTCGCGGCGACCAGGAGAAGGCCCGCGAGGCCGCCGAAGAGGCCCGGACCCGGCTCGCGGCCGGCCTCGAGAGGGATCCCGGCAATCCCGATCTCCGCTACCTCCTCGCCTACCTGGAGGGAACGATCGGCCAGATCGCCTACGGTTCCGGGCGACCCAACGAGGCCTGCCGGGCAGCCCGCAAGGCGGTCGAGATCCTCGATACCCTCGTCCGGGACTTCCCCGAGCATGTCGTCTACCGGAAATGGAGAGCGACGGAAAGAACCTGGCTCGCGATCTTCCTCGACCGGACCGGCGAGACCGCCGAGGCGGGCGAGGCCTTCCAGGAGGCCGAGCGGGACTTCCGGGAGCTGGAAGGGTTGGAAACCCCGGGAGGCTCGCTCGTCTCCCGCCTCCGCCTGGCGCGCGCCCACGCCCGGCACATGCGCAGGGTCGGGAAGTGGGACGAGGCCCTCGCCCTGCTGCGGAAGGGGGTCGAGACGGCCCGGCGCGCGGACCCTAACCTCGCGGCCTTTCCGAAGATCCGCGGCGAGCTGGCCCGCCTCTGGAACGATCTCGGCATCGACCTCTCCCGCCGGAAGCTATGGGAGGAGGCCCGCCGCGCCTACGAGGAATCTCTCTCCCTGAAGCGGGACCTCGTCCGCGAGTTCCCCGACCGGACCGAATACGTCGGGCTGCTCGCCTCCACCTACAACAACCTCGCGAAGCTCCATCTCCTCCGGAAGGACCTTCGGGCCGGCAAGGAGGCCCTGGACCGCGCGATCCGGCTGAACGAGAGCAGCCTCGCGAAGGCGGGCAACGATCCGACCCGGCTCCTCTCCCTTTCCCGCGCCCTCTACAACCGTGCCGGCATCGAGGTCGAAACCGGGAAGCCGAAGGCCGCGATCCCCTTCCTCGAGCGGGCCCTCGAGACGGCTCGCCGGTCGGCCCTCCTGCTCCCCCGCAGCCGCGGTCCGCGCTCCCAGTCCGCCCGGGTTCTCGAGACCCTCGTCCGCGTCCGGCTGGCCGCCGGAGACCCCGACCGCGCGGTCCGCGACGCGGAGGCCTTCGTGAAGAACGGACCCGACCACCCCGCGACCCTCTTCCGAGCCGCCCTGCTCTTCGCCCGGATCGCGGCGCATCGAGCCGGGGACGGGGCGCCGGAGACCCGCGGGGAAGGCTCCGGCGAGACCCGCC
>JALUUL010000017.1 GCA_027021385.1 Planctomycetota bacterium
TGCGAAATCTTCGCGGGAAGAGATGTCGAGCCCGCGTCCAGGGGGGCGGCCGGAGCGGGAAGGGGTGCGGGGGTGAGTGCTAGGAGGAGGGGGAGGACTGCGTGCATCGGGAGCCTCCGCGGGGGAGATCCGGGAAGGGGGGGAGTCCCCACCCTATCCCTCGGGGGGCTCCCGGGGGAGGGGAAGCCCGGGGCCGAGGTCAAGAGAGGACGGGCGTTCTGCCGATAGTGCCGGGGAATCAGCCCCAGTTCCCGACAAGGGAGGCCCCCCTGGCATGAAGGTCCTCGTCACCGGCGGAGCCGGCTATCTCGGAAGCATCCTCGTCGAGCATCTCCTCGATGCGGGCCACGAGGTCGTCGTTCTCGACAATCTGATGTACGGAGAACGGACTCTGCTGCACTTCTGTGCGGACCCCGCCTTCGAGTTCGTCCAGGGCGACGCCAGGGACGCGCGCGTCCTAGGCCCTCTCGTGGCGGGAGCGGACGCGGTCGTCCCGCTCGCGGCGATCGTCGGCGCCCCGGCCTGCGAACTCCGGCCGGACCTGGCGGTCTCGACCAACCGGGACGCGATCCGGACCCTCTGCGACCTGATGTCCCGGGACCAGCTCCTGATCCAACCGACGACGAACAGCGGATACGGGACGAAGAGCGGAGAGGTCTATTGCACGGAGGAGACCCCCCTCGAGCCGATCAGCCTCTACGGGCAGACGAAGGTCGAGGCCGAGGAGATCGCCCTCTCCCGGGAGAACTCGATCTCCCTGCGCCTTGCGACGGTCTTCGGAATGTCGCCGAGGATGCGGCTGGATCTTCTCGTGAACCATTTCGTCTACGCGGCGGTCACGGACGGCGTCCTCGTTCTCTTCGAGAAGGATTTCAAGCGGAACTACGTCCACATCCGCGACGTCGCCGACGCCGTCTGCTGGTGTCTCGGGGAGGCCGAGAGGATGATCGGGCGTCCGTACAACCTCGGTCTCGACGACGCGAACCTCTCGAAGGGGGAACTCGCCGAGAAGGTCAAGGGGTTCGTTCCCGAACTCTACATCCACGAGGCGGAGATCGGGAAGGATCCCGACCAGCGGAACTACATCGTCTCGAACGCGCGGTTGCGTGAGGCCGGCTTCGAGGCCTCCAGGAGCCTGGACCAGGGCATCGTCGAGCTGCTGAAGGGCTACCGGATGCTCGGTCTCGGACTCGGGCGGAACGCCCCCGGGGTCCGCCCGGACCGGTTGATCCCCCGTCCTCTTTCCGAGTCTAAGGAAGCGGGCAGGCCGCGGACCGCGCAAGGGAGCCCCGTCGAGGTATGAGTCCCCCGGCCCGAACGACTCCGGTCCTCCTCGTCGGAGGGCTCGGGACCCGGATCGCCCCGGTCCTCGGCGACCTGCCGAAGGCCCTGGCCCCGGTCCACGGGCGCCCCTTCCTCGCCTACCTGCTCGATTCGCTGGCCGATGCCGGATTCGAGAAGACCGTGCTCGCGACGGGGCATCTCGCCTCGCGTCTCGAGGAGACATTCGGCGGGGAGCATGCGGGAATGAGGCTCGTCCACGTCCGCGAGCCCGAGCCCCGCGGGACCGGAGGAGCCGTCGCGGGCGCGCTCGAGGCCGTCCCCGACGGGGACCTCCTCGTCCTGAACGGGGACAGCTGGTGCCCGATCGACTACGGTGCCTTTGCCCGCCGGGCGGCCGCGCTCGGCGCGCCCGCGGTCCTCCTCGCGACGAGGGTCCGCGACGCCTCCCGCTTCGGGAGGCTTCGGGTCGACAAAGAGGGCGTGGTCCGAGCCTTCCTCGAAAAGGACGGGGAACGGAGCCCGGGCCTGATCCATGCGGGTTGCGCCCTTGTCGCCCGCTCCCTCGTCCGGTCCTTCCCCTCCCGCCGGCCCCTTTCCCTGGAACGGGAGATCTTCGAGCCCCTCGCGGGCGGAGGGCTGCGCGCGATCGTCGTGGAGGAGCCCTTCCTGGACATAGGGACCCCGGAATCCTTGAGGGTTTCGGAGGCCGTGATCCCCGTGGAGGTGGAACGATGAGGCGGGGGGGCAGGGTGCCGGAACGTTCCCCGGCCCTCCGGGGGCGCATGCGCAAGGCTCTCGTCCTCGACCGGGACGGGACCCTGATCCGGGAACGCCACTACCTGGGCCGGCCCGAGGGGGTGAGCCTCCTGCCCGGGGTCGCCGAGGGTCTGCGGGCCTGCCGCGAACTCGGCTTCGCGCTCGTCGTCGTCACGAACCAGTCCGGTCTCGGGAGGGGCCTCTTCACGGAGGACGACCTCGCCTCCGTCCACGCGAGGATGTGCGGTCTCCTCGCGGAGCGGGGGGTCTTCCTGGACGGGATCTACCACTGTCCGCACCGGCCGGACGAGGGCTGCCTCTGCCGCAAGCCCGAAACCGGGCTCGTTCTCCGCGCCGGGGCCGAACTCGGCTTCGATCCCTCCGAGGCCGTCGTCGTCGGAGACAAGGAATGCGACCTCGGGATGGCCCGGAAGGTCGGCGCGTCGGGGGTGCTCGTTCGAACGGGGTACGGAGCGGAGACCGAGGCCCGGGGGGAGGTCCTCCCCGACGCGGTCCTCGACGACCTCGGGGGCCTCCCCGCCCTCCTGGAGTCCATGTCCGCGGGGGTCTGCGGATGATCATCTCGCGGACACCGTTTCGGATTTCCTTCTTCGGCGGAGGGACCGACTACCCGGCCTGGTACCGGTCTCACGGAGGAGCGGTCCTGTCGACGACGATCGACAAGTACTGCTACCTGTCCTGCCGGTGGCTTCCGCCCTTCTTCGACTACCGGTACCGCGTCGTCTGGTCGAAGCTCGAAAACAAGAAGAGCGTGGACGAGATCGAGCATCCGGTCGTGCGCGAGGTCCTTCGCTGGATGGGCATCGACCGCGGCGTCGAGATCCATCACGTGGGCGATCTCCCCGCCCGCAGCGGCATGGGCTCGAGTTCGGCCTTCACCGTCGGGCTGCTCCACGCCCTCTACGCCCTCCAGGGCCGCATGATCGGCAAGCGGCAGTTGATGGAGGAGAGCATCTTCGTCGAGCAGGAACTCCTCCAGGAGATCGTCGGTTCGCAGGACCAGGTCTCGGCCGCGGTCGGAGGCTTCAACAAGATCGATTTCGCGAAGAACGGGGAGATCCGCATCCAACCGGTCCTCCTTCCGCCCCAGCGCCTGGAAGCCCTCGAATCCCACCTGATGCTGCTCTACACGGGAATCGTCCGCACCGCTTCGAAGGTGGCCTCGACCTACGTGACCGGGATCGAGGGCAAGCGGCGGCCTCTCCGGATCCTGAAGGATCTCGTCGACGAGGCCCTGGAACTCCTCTCCGGGAACTACGACCTCTCGGGCTTCGGGGAACTCCTCGACGAGGCCTGGCAAGTCAAGCGGAGCCTCGGTTCGGGGATCAGCAACCTCGACGTGGACCGGATCTACCGGGAGGCCAAGGCCGCCGGCGCCCTCGGGGGCAAACTGACCGGGGCCGGCGGCGGCGGATTCCTGCTCCTCTTCGCGCCTCCCGAGGCGCAGTGCGACGTGCTCGCCGCCCTTCCGGAACTCGTGCACGTTCCCTTCCGCTTCGACCATGCCGGAAGCCAGACGATCTTCTATGACCCGGAGGAGGATTTCTCCGCGGTCGAGGCCGAGATCGGCGCAAGGCCGATCCGAGCCTTTCGGGAGCTCGAGGAAGTCGAGGTCCCCTCGATTCCGATCCCGAGTCCACTCTCCCCCTCCGAAGGAGGATCCGATGACTGAACGAACCGGAATCCGACCCGAACAGGCGATGAAGATGCTCCGCACGATGCGGACGATCCGCCAGCTCTCTGAGAGGATCATCCCCCTCTACCCCAAGGACGTCATGGAGACTCCGGTGCACTTGTGCATCGGCCAGGAGGCGGTCTCCGCCGGCCTTTGTATCCATCTCCGCGACGAGGACCTGATGGTCCTGGGACACCGCACGCACGGCCCCGCCCTCGCGAAGGGCCTTCCGCTGAAGAGTCTCGTCGCCGAACTCTACGGGAGGACGACGGGTTGCTCGCATGCCCGGGGCGGGTCGATGCACGTCTACGACGGAGAACACGGCATTCCCGGAAGTTCGGCCATCGTCGGGGGGAACATCGCGGTCAGCGTCGGCCTGGGTCTCGGACGGAAGCTCCTGGGGAGCGAGGGGATCGGAGTCGCCTACTTCGGCGACGGGGCGACCGACGCTGGGGTGTTCTGGGAGAGTCTGAATTTCGCGGCCTTGAAGGAGGTCCCCGTGCTCTTCCTCTGCGAGGACAACGGACTCAGCAACGTCATGCCGAAGAGCGAGCATATGTTCGCGGATCCGGCGAGGATCGCCGGGGAGTTCATGCCGGTCTACAGAGCGGACGGCACGGACGTCCTCTCGGTCTACGAGGAGGCGGGGCGGGCGGTCGCCCAGGTACGCGAGTCCCGCGGACCGGCCTACCTGCACTGCACGACCAAGCGTTGGATGCAGCACCAGGGCGTCCTCGAGGACGATCTCCCCTACAACCCGATCGACCCCGAGAAGGACTGCCCGATCGTGAGGTTCGAGGAGTTCCTGCTCCGCACCCGTCTGGCGACCCCGGGGGAACTGGCGGCGGTCGGGGAAGAGATCGAGCGGGACCTGGACGAGGCCTTCGCGTTCGCGGAGGCCTCCCCCTATCCGGATCCGGAAGCCATGGAGGTCTGACATGCCTTGGAGCCGTTTCGACAGGGAGTGGACCGAACCCGGCGAGGGTCGGATCCTCGAGTTCAAGGACGCGGTCCGCGAAGCGATCGACCAGGCCATGCAGTTGGACGAGCGGGTCTTCTGCCTCGGCCTGGACGCGGACGACCGGTACGCGGTCTATGGGACGATGAAGGACCTCACGCACCCCGAAAGGGTCATGGGGACCCCGATCTCCGAGAACGCCTGCACCGGGGTCGCGCTCGGTCTCGCGCTCTCGGGGATGCGCCCGATCCACATCCACATGCGCGCCGATTTCCTCCCGGTCGCGATGGACCAGATCTGCAACTACATCGCCAAGTGGAGGGACATGTTCGATGACCAGTGCAAGGTCCCGCTCGTGATCCGGGCCGTGATCGGACGCGGCTGGGGCTGCGGCGCCCAGCACTCCCAGACCCTGCACGGACTCTTCGCGAGGCTCCCCGGCCTCAAGGTCGTGACCCCGGCCACTCCCCACGACGCGAAGGGCCTCCTCCTCTCTGCGATCCGTGACGACTCCCCGGTGCTCGTCCTCGAGCACCGCTGGCTGTTCAAGAACGAGGGCCCTGTGCCCGAGGAGATCTACTTCGTGCCCCTGGGGGAGGGGCGCAGGATGCGGGAAGGACGCGACCTGACGATCGTCGCAAACTCCCTCGCTGCGGTCCATGCGATGAAGGCCTGTGAGTCCGAGGGGATCGACGCCGACCTGATCGATCCCCGCTGCGTGAAGCCCCTGGACCTTCCGCTGATCCTGGGCTCAGTCGAGAAGACGGGCCGCCTCCTCGTCGTCGACTACGACTCGCCCTTCGGAGGGTTCGCGGCGGAGATCCTCGCGCAGGTGGCCGAGGCCGGGCCCGGGATCCTGCGCGCGCCCGCGCGGCGGTTGACCTTCCCGGATAGGTCGATGCCCGCCAGCGGCCCCCTGGAGCGGCGCTTCTACCCGGACGTCCAACGGATCGCGGAGGCCGCGCACCGGCTCTGCGGCGATCCCGTCGCGGCCGGAGGGGTCGGATGAGCCTCATCGAAGGTCCGGTCCTGATCACCGGCGCCCGGGGCTTCGTCGGCCGGCACCTGCAGGCCGCCTTCGAGGCGCGGGGGATCGACTTCATCCCTCTTTCCTCGAGGGATGCGGATCTTCGGGATTTCGCGGCCACGCGCGCCCTCTTCGCGGAGCATCCGACGGCGTCCTGCATCGTCCACCTGGCCGCCTGGCAGGCGGCCGGGGATTTCCCCGCCCGCCATCCGGGCGAGCAGTTCCTGCGGAACGCGGAGATCCACCTCTCGGTGCTCGAGGCCTGGAGGTCGGTCCTTCCCCGGGCGAGGCTCGTCGCGCTGGGCACCTCCTGCGCCTACCCGACGATCGAGGGGCCGCTCCGCGAGGAGGATCTCCTGCGGGGCCCGATCCACGGAAGCGTGCGCTTCTACGGGATGACCCGCAGGCTCCTGCACGAGGGGATCGAGGCCCTCGGCCGGGAATTCGGGCTGCACGGCGCCTTTCTGATCCCCGCGACGATGTTCGGGGAATACGACGATTTCGACGAGTCGACCGCGCATGTCGTCGGCGCGCTCGTCGCCCGATTCGTCGACGCGGCCCTCGAAGGGCGGGAGGAGGTCGTCGTCTGGGGCGACGGACGGCAGGTCCGGGACTTCCTCTACGCGGGGGACTTCGCAACCTGCCTCGCGGAACTCCTTCCGCGGCTCGAGCCGGGCGCCCTGAATCTGGGGCCCGGCAAGGGAGTCGAGATCGGAGTCCTCGCCCGCCTCATCGCCGAGGCCGCCGGTTTCGAGGGTCGGATCCTCTTCGACGCTTCCCGCTACACCGGGATCCGCGCGAAGTTCGTCGACGCGACGAGGCTGGCGCAGCGTTACGGGATCGTGCTTCCCGAGGACCTCCGGCCGGCTCTCCGAAAGACCGTCGCCTGGTACCGGGAGCACCGGGAGGAGTGCTTGGGGAGGAGGAAGTTCGCTGGGGAACGGCTCGCGGGGGCGGGGAGATGAGGGGCCGGGAAGGTCCGGGCGGAGGCCTCGACGTCCTCCTCGTGAACCCGGGCGGGAGGCGCGGGGTCTACCAGGCCCTGGGCGAGAACCTCTCGGCGGTCGAGCCGCCGATCTGGGCGGGGCTCCACGCCGCCTTTCTAGGGAAACGGGGCCTCTCGGTCGAGATCCTCGACGCGAACGCCCTCGATCTCGACGAGCGGGAAGTCGCCCGCATCGTCGGGGAACTCGATCCCCGGCTCGTCGCGGTCGTCGTCTACGGACACAATCCCTCGGCCTCGACCCAGGTCATGCCCGCCGCGTCCCGGATCTGCCGGGAGATCGCGGCTGCGGATCCCGGACGGGCGCAGCTCCTCCTCGGCGGGCACATCGCCGCCCTTCCCGAGCGCACCCTCGAGGAGGAGGCCGCAGACTTCGTCTGCGACGGGGAGGGGCCCTACACGGTCCTCGATCTCGTGGAGGCGCTCCGGGCCCACGGGGGAAAGGAGCGGATCGGCCGGGACATGCTGCGCGTGCGGGGGCTCCTGTGGAGGGACGGCGGAGAGATCGTCCACAATCCGCCCGCGCCCCTCGTCGTCGACCTCGACGAGGAGATGCCCGGCATCGCCTGGGATCTCCTTCCGATGGAGAAGTACCGGTCCCACAACTGGCAGTCCTTCGGCGGCTTTGCGAGAACGCCCTACGCCGCTCTCTATACGACGCTGGGCTGCCCGTTTCGCTGCGGCTTCTGCTGCATCCAGGCCCCGTTCCGGAGCGGGGAGCGGGCCCTGGGCTACAAGCCCGGGGCGAACAGCTACCGTCGCTGGTCCGCGGAGAAGGTCGCGTCCCAGGTGGATCTGCTGACCCGGGAACACGGAGTCCGGACCTTCAAGATCGCTGACGAACTCTTCGTCCTCGATCCCACGCACGTCGAATCCGTCTGCGATCGCCTGATCCGTTCGGGTGGGGAGAGGAACCTCTGGGCCTACGCCCGTGTCGATACCGCCGGCAAACCTGCCCTGCTCGCGAAGATGCGCGAAGCGGGGATCCGGTGGCTCGCCCTCGGGATCGAGAGCGCGAACGCGAGGGTCCGCAAGGACGTTTCGAAGGGTTATCGGGAGGACCGGATCCTCGAGGCCGTCGCGAACATCCGCGCGGCGGGGATCCACGTTCTCGGGAATTTCATCTTCGGTCTTCCCGAGGACGACCTCGATTCGATGCGGGAGACCCTGGATCTCGCCTTCGAGATCCTCCCCGAGTTCGCGAACTTCAACGCGGCGATGGCCTATCCGGGCTCCGCCCTCCACCGCCAGGCCCTGGAAGAGGGCTGGCCTCTCCCGGAGGACTGGGAGGGGTATTCGCAGTATTCCCGGTCCAGCCGCCCGTTGCCGACCCGGTATCTCGACGGGAAGGCCGTGCTCGAGTTCCGGGACCGGGCGTTCCGGACCTTCTTCGAGAGCGGGCGCTACAAGGCGCATGTCCGGGAGGTCTTCGGCCGCGGGGCGGTGGAGGAGATCGAACGGATGACCTCCGCGCCCCTCGCGAGGGATCCCAGGCCGGTCGGCTAGGGCCGGAGGAACCGGGAGAGGACATGGACGACATCCTGGTCACCGCGATCGTCTCGACCTACGACGCGGACCGTTTCTTCCACGGCTGTCTTGAGGACCTCTGCCGGCAGTCTCTCGGACCCCGTCTCGAGATCCTGGTCATCGACAGCGCTTCCCCGGGGCGGGAGGGGGAGACCGTGCGCGAGTTCCGGGAGAGAGGGGCGAGGATCTCCTACCACCGGACGCCGTTCCGGGAGAACTCCCACGCGGCCTTCAACCGCGCGATCCGTCTCGCGCGAGGCCGGTACCTGACGACCGCGAACACGGACGACCGCCACCGTCACGACGCCCTCGAACTCATGGCCGAGGTGCTCGAGAACAGGCCGGAGTTCGGCCTCGTCTACGCGGATTCGAGGATCACGACCGAGGCGGGGGAGACCTTCGAGAAGAACAGCGCCGAACTCCGTTACGCCTGGCCGGATTTCAACCTCCTGAACGCCCTCTCCTGCTGCCTCTTCGGGGCGCAGCCTCTTTGGAGGCGCGAGGTCCACGCGGAGGTCGGGTTCTTCGATCCCTCTCTCGACATCGCCGGGGACCAGGACATGTTCCTCCGGATCGCCTGGAAATTCGGAGCCGTCCATCTCCGAGAGGATCTCGGACTCTTCCTGAAGCGCGGGGACAGCAACTCGGGGGAGAACCGCCGGGAACGGGCGCTCCGGGAGGTCTGCGCCGTCTTGCGCCGCTATCGACGCGAAATCCCCCTCACCGACATCTTCCCCGGTCTCGGGGCGGAGGAGGGCCGTGATCCCCACGCCCTGGCGGCGGCCTGCCTAGAGATGGGCCGGCTCTGCGCGCTCGGACCCTACAACGATCTCGCGGCGGCCCTCGAGTTCCATGAGCGCGCGGTCCGCGCCCTTCCTGCCTCGCACCCCGAGGCCCGAAACCTGACGGAGATCTGCCACCACAACCTCAACCTCCTCTTCCGTTTCCTCGAGGATGCCCGGAACGGCCTGCCGGTGGACGCACGCGGGCTGCCCCTGCGCGGCCTCGAACACGAGGTTGTCCGGGAGGCGCGCCGGGGGAAGGCCCTCCGACTCGCTTCCGGACGGGGCTTCGAGTCCGTCGAGGAGCCCGGGATCCCCGCCTGGGAGGCGGCCTTCGGGGGACCGGACGGCGTGCCGCTCGAGGCCGGGCGGTCCGGGATCGAATGTAGGTCCCGCGGACGACCCGGAGAGGGTCGCGCCGCCGGACCGGGTCCTGCCGGGTCGAGCGCCGCCGGATCCCGGGGGCTTCGGATCCTCCAGGTCATGTATGGATGGGACGACAGCGGAGGCGGGACGATCCTTCCGCGCCGGGTCGCCCCCGCTCTCGCCCGGCGGGGACACGAGGTCTTCGTCTTCACGGCGGAAGCCCGTCCCCGGCCCGGACTGCCGCCTTACGGCCTCCACCGCCGGGAGGTCGAGGGCGTCCGGGTCGTAGGCGTCGCGAACCGCGAGAGTTCGTTCCTCGACCTCGGAAACCCCGGAAGGGAGATCGGGGATCCGCGGATCGCCGAGGCCTTCCGCGGGATCCTGGACGAGGCGGCCCCGGACCTCGTCCATATCTGGAACCTCCACAACCTCGGGCTCGAGCTGCCGTTCCTCGCGAAGGAACGGGGGATTCCGGTCGTCTTCTCCCCGAACAACTACTGGCCTATCTGTCCCCGGCTCTATCTCTTCGATCCGGACGGGCGGCTCTGCGACGGCCCGACGACCGACGGGCGGGCCTGCGCCTCCTGTCTCGGAGGGGAGGTGGGGGCCCCGGCCCGGGCGGCTCGGATCGAAGCCGGCCGCCTGTGCCTGCGCTTGGGCTTCGACCGCATCCTCTGCGTCAGCAGCCGCGTCCGCGAGATCTATGCGCGCGGGGGCGCCGATCCGCGGGCGCTCACGGTCCTGCACCAGGAGCCTCCCCTCGTCGAGGAATGCCACACTCGGGCCGCCCTGGGGCGCCGGGTGCCGTCTTCGTTCTCCGAGCCCCGCCCGCTCCGCGTGGGCTACATCGGATCCCTGCTTCCCCACAAGGGGGTCCATGTCCTCGTCGAGGCCGCGCAGCGGGTCGAGGGTCCGCTCGAGATCCGGATCGCAGGGGAGGGCCCGGAAATGTATCGCCGCCGCCTGGAGGCCCTGGACGGGAAGGGACGCGTTCGATTCGAGGGGGCCTACCTCCAGGAGGATCTTCCCCGCGTGCTCGCGGGCATGGACCTCGTGGCCGTCCCCTCCCTCTGGGAGGACTGCGCCCCCTTCACGACCTCCGAGGCCCTCGCCTCGGGAGCGCCGGTCCTCGGCGCCGCGATCGGAGGCATCCCCGACTTCGTTCTCCACGGGGTGAACGGCTTCCTCCACGCCCCGGGGAACCAAACGGAGCTGGCCTCCCAGCTGCGGAGTCTTCTCGAGGATCCCGCCCTCTTCGCGCGCCTCGTAAGCGCTCTGCCGGCCCCCCGGGGATTCGGAGCCTTCGTCGCGGACCTCGAGGAGGTCTACGACACGCTTGTCGGGGAAGGTCCGAAGAGGCGCTTCCAGGCCTCCGAACCCCTCCGGACGTAGATCGCGTCCCCCTGCTCGGGGAAGGGTCCGGGGCATTCCTTGTAGAAGTCGAAACCGAGTTCCTCCATGAAGGCCCGCGTCTCTCCGGAAAGCGGGTTGCCCTCGTAGATCTCCGCGTAGCTGACCTCGAGGACGACGAAATCGATCGACTCGAGGCTCCGGCGCGCGCCCAGGAGGACCTGGTGCTCGAAGCCCTGCACGTCCATGAAGAGGAGGTTGTGCCCCTCGAGGTCGACTTCCCCGCGCGCGACGAGGCGGTCGAGGGTCTCGGTCTCGATAGGGATCCTCCGGGCGTGGATGTTGTGACGGTGGTGTTCCGAACGGTTGGGGGAGAGATCGAGGAAGCTGCTGTTGCCGCTCTCGCGCCCCTCGAAGAAGTCGAAGGTCCCCGCGCGGTCCCCGAGGGCGAGCTTGAAGGCCCGCACACGGAAGCGCTCGGGATCGATCTTCGCCAGCTGGCGGACGAGTTCGTCCCAGGCGCGATCGACCGGTTCGAAGTAGCACTGGTTCGTGAAGCCGAGCCTGCAGAAGGCGTCGACCTCGTCTCCGATGTTCGCTCCGACCAGGATCACGCCTTCGACGAGTTCGCAGACCTCGGGGCTCTCCCAGAGCACGTGGTTGCCCATGTCGGCCAACGCGCTCTCGATCTCCTTCTGCCGCAGCCTCCTCTCCGCCTCCGCGAGGAGGGCCGAGGCTTCCTCCTCCCGGCCGTAGATCCTCAGGCAGAGGGCCGCGTCCCGCGGCCGCTCCTCGGATACAGGGTCGTCCTCGCAGAGCCCCTTCAAGTGGAAGAGCCCCTCGTCGATCCGCCCGAGCGCGAGGGCCGCGAGAGCCAGCGAGTCGCGGATCCCCTTCGAGAACGGGGCGTGGTTGTAGGAATCCACGAGGGAGCGGCGCAGCTCCTCGAGGTCCTCCTTCCTCTCCCTCAAGGGGGCGAAGGCGGCTTCGCCAGCGCCCTCTCTCAAGGCCTTGCGGCAACGGTCCAGTTCGGGGAGAAACGCGAGGAAGTCGGCGAGCCTGCGTTCGAGCCCGGCGAAATCCTCCGCGTGGAGGCAGAGGATCCCGGCCTTTAGGGCGAGGGGAAGAGCCTTCTCCGGGGCGATCCCGAGAGAGGAGGGCGAGGGGACGGCGAAGAAGCCCTCGGGGAGTTCGTGGATCTCGAACCCTCCGGTTTCGTGGACCTTCGTTTCGTTGCGTGGAGCGTCAAGGGTAGTCATGAGGCGCATCCCGTTCGGGGGGAGTGGGGGACTCCCGGATTCGCATCCGGCAGGATTCCGTCGAGGAAGTCGAAAACCTCGTCCATCGTGTCGAGGTAGAGGAGGGGATTCCCCTCGTAGTCCCAGAAGGTCGGGGTCACATCGGATCGGTAGCCGCAGACCGCGCGGGGCTTGAAGCGGTTCGGTTCGGTGTAGGTGCAGCAGAACGGACCGCTCGCCTTGCCCAGGATCGCGAGACATTCGTTGCTGAGGGCCGAGAGATCGCGGAGGTCGAGCCTGGAGCCGTCGAGGAGGTTCGGCAGGTCGTAGCGGGGAGGCGAGGTGCAGAGGAACGAGATTCCCGGGTAGCGCAGCGCCAGGCGTTCCTGGTCGAAGAGGAAGGTCGAATGCCTGCCCCTGGGCGTCGAATCGTCGAGGTAGACGGTCGGGCCGTTCAGGCGGTAGTGCAGGAGCCTCCTCGTGAAGTCGACCATCGGCGTCCGATCGGGTTCTAGGTCGACAGGGACATCGACTCCGTGTTCCCGGCATTGGCGGAGGAAGACCTCAACGACGTTGCGCCACTGGTGTTCGCGGGTGTCCTCGTATTCGCCGAGCCAGGTCGAGATCGGAACGCAGTCCTCGGGACGGAATCGGGCGAGGCCGACGGACAGCCCCTCGAAGCCGTCGGCGTAGGGGCTGACGAGGAGGGTCGCGCCCATGGCCTCGAAATCCTCGAAGATGTAGGCCCTGTTCCGCGCGCCGCCGATCACGAGGTCGAAGCAGCCTGAGGCGAGGAGTTTCCGGTAGAGGGGGCGGGTGAAGATCAGGTCGCCGTTGTGGGCGTCGTTGTAGACGTAGAGGCGCGTCATGCCGGGACCTCCGCCGGAGAGGGCGTCCCGGGGGGCCGCGCCGCGGTCCTTCGGAAACCTCCCCGATGGACCCGTTCGAGGAAAGCCTCGACCTCGTCCATCGTGTCGAGGTAGAGGAGGGGATTCCCCTCATAGTCCCAGAAGGTCGGGGAGGTCCGGGAACGGTAGCCGCAGACCGCGCGGGGCTTGAAGCGGTTGACCTCGGTGTACGTGCAGCAGAACGGACCACTTCCCTTGCCCAGGATCGCGAGGCAGGCGTTGGAGAGGGAGGAGAGGTCCCGGAGGTCGAAGCGCGAGCCGTCGAGGATGTTCGGGGCTTTTAGGCCGGGTTCCGCCGTGCAGAGGAAGTAGAGATCGGGGAAACGGCGGGCGAGCCTCTCGAGGTCGAAGCGGAAGGCCGAATGCCCCGACCTCGTCTCGGAGTCGTCGAGATAGACCGTGCGGGCCGGCACGGAGGGCTCGAGGGGGCGCGGGCGGAAGTCGATCATCGGGGTCGGTTCGAGTTCGAAATGGACGGGATTCTCGATCCTCCGCTCACGGCATTGGCGGAGGAAGACCTCGACGACGTTGCGCCACTGGTGTTCGCGCGTGTCCTCGTATTCGCCGAGCCAGGTCGAGATCGGGATCCGGTCCGGCGGACATTCGTGGCGCAGCGAGAAGATCGGGCTCGGTCCACGGTCCTCGTAGTCCGAAACCAGGATCGTCGCCCCTTCCTCGGCGAGGTCCTCCACGAGGGGGAGATGGTTGCGGAAGACGCCGATCGCGAGGTCGACGGCGCCGGAGGCGAGGATCGCCCGGTAGAGGGGTCGCGTGAAGCACTGGTCCCCGAAGTGCAGGTCATTATAGAGGTAGAGGGGGATCACCTCGGATCCTCCTCGGGTTCTTCGCGGCCGTTCTCTTCGAAGAAGTAGAGTTTGAGCCTCGGAAGCTCGAGACAGCGCAGCCGGCCCGCGAGGATCCCCGCGTGGAGCCTTTCCGCGCAGCCGAGGAGTTCCTGGAGGTGCCCGCCGATGTATCCGGCGAGGTCCGGATCGCGTTCGCGGTGATGGAGGAGCTTCAGGTACTGGATCGTGATCCGATCGAAGATCGAGCCGAGGGTCTCGGAATGGATCTCGGCCTCAGGCCGGTATCGGGGGCGCATCAACCCATCGACGCCGTTGATCGCGAGGTTGCGTTCCTTGTTGTTCTCCTGGGCTCCGCGCCACCCGAAGACGACGAGGTCGTCGCGGTCGGAGCGCCCGTAGTTCTCGTAGTTCCAGATCTGGAAGTTGTGGTAGGCGAGCTTCTCCGCGTAGAAGGGGAGCGTCCCCGGCTTCGTGCCCGATTCGAACGGGAAGAACTCCTCCCCGGTTTCGAACCAGGTATCGAGGCGTTCGAAGACATGTTCGAAGATCTTCCTCATGGGCGCCGGAACCTGAGTTCGGAAGTCGTGTCCACCGGTTCCTCGAGTCTCCCCAGGCCGGCGGACCTCGCCTCGAGGGTGGCGATCTCCTCGATCTCCCGCCTGCAAGCGGGGTCACAGCGCCGGAGATCGAGGTAGAGGGCATCGCAGGCCGGGAGGAGACCGCGGAGCAGAGTCCGGCAGTTCTCGGGTTCGAGGGGCCGGTCGACGAGGAGGAGGACGCTCTTCGAGTCTGCGGGGGGACCGCTCTCCGCCTCGGTGAAGGGGATCCCGAGGGCCTCGAAGCATTTCCGGTCCTCCGGGCGGCCTCCTGCGAGGAGGACGAAGCCCGCATCCATGAGGAGGTCGAGGTCACTGTAGAGCAGGCGTTCGTCCGCGAGGTCGAGGCAGATCCATTGCATCTCCTTGATCCGCCAGATCCTCGCGTGCTTCGCAAGGAAGTCCTTGGCGGCCGATTCGCCCTCGCAGGCCCGAAGGACGCGGGCTGAAAGCTTTAGCGGTTCCAGGGAGAAGGGGGACCGGTCGACGCAACGCTCGAGGAGAGCGAGGGCCTCGATCGTCCGCCCTTCGGAGAGGAGGAGAAGGCCGAGGTCCCGGAGATTCCGGGTCGCGTAGGGGTCCGCGTTCAACCCGTTCGTCAAGGCCTCGAGCAACAGGGGGCGGAGGGGGGAGAGGGGCGCGAGCTTCCGCAGAGCGGCCTCGAGATCCCCGTCGGCTCCGACTTCCGCCGCCCGGTTCAGGCTTGCCTCGTTCCCGGTCCAGGTCTCGAGGGCCCGTTGCAGGGTCCGAAGGGAGGACTCGCGGAGGAAGCGGTGGTAGGAACCCTGGTAGATGCGTAGTGGAGAGAGGGGGGGATCCTCGGCCGGAACCGCGGCGAAGCGGTCCCCCCACTGGTAGACGGTGAAGCCACGCTCCTCGAAGAGGGGGACGGGTTCGGGCTCGGTATCGAGGGGAGGGCGCCCCTCGAGAACGTGCGGCCTGCCGAGACAGGCTTCCGTGACCTCGTACCAGAAGATGCCGGGCGCCCCCTCGAATCGGCCGTGGGGGAGGCCGAGGGGACGGACGAAATCCCGCTGGAGTTCGAGCAGGAAGAGATCCGAGGCTGGTCCGAACGGGGTTTCCGGGGACCTGAACCTCGAATCGACGACGGCCACGAGCCCTCCGCGCTCCACGAGGGGAGCGTAGTTCCTCCAATCCTCCGCGATCGTCCGGTAGTCCGTTCCGCCGTCGATGAGGCAGAGGGCCGGGCTCTCGAGTCCGCTGAGGGCCTCGCGGAGGCGGTCCAGGGTTCGGGGATCCCGGCTGTCCCCCTCGAGGAAGACGTCGCGGACCGGGTCGAACTCTGGTCGGGCCCTCGCACGTTCCAGGAAGCTCCGTTCCCGATCGATGCTGAGGACCTTCGAGGCGACGAGGGCCAGCGCATAATGGCTTCCCCCGAAGGGGCCGAGTCCGATCTGGAGAGCGAGCCCTCCTCCCCGCCGGGAGAAGGCTTCGAGGAGGGGGAGGAAGGCGATCTTGTCCTGTTCGATTGCAGGCCGATAGAAGCCCGGCCGCTGATTGGGGTACCATCCCCGACCCCGGCGTTCGGGGTCGTGGTAGACGGGGGCGATCAGGCGGCGTTCGAGAGTGGCCAGGTCCATGCGTGGATCGGAGGGGCCTTCCTCCGGACGAAGGGGGCCGGCCCCCTCCGGATCGGATCCAAGGGGGGGGAAGAGGGGACCGGCTCGGCTTTCCCTATCGGCCGGGCCGCGGGGGAGGCTGTAGCCGCTTCCCCGATCTCGTCGGGTTTCCGGGGTCGTTT
>JALUUL010000018.1 GCA_027021385.1 Planctomycetota bacterium
GCCGGACGACCCGGCCAACCGCATCCACTTCGGCTTCGCCCTCGGGCGCTGCCTTCTCCGTCTCGGGCGCTACGACGAAGCGGCCCCCTTGCTGCGCGAGGCGCTGGACGCCGTGCGCCGCGCGGGCCGGGCGATCGATCCCACGCCCTACGAACGGGCCCTCGACGAACTCGCCGCCCGCCGCAAGTCGCGCTGACCGCCTCCTTCTCCGCTGGCGATGCGGGAACCTTCGGGAATCCGAACCGAAACGCGGGTCTCCATGAAAACCTTTGTGCATCCACAACCCGCCGGACATCCTCGAACACCCGAGGATCCGGAGGCAGGCGCCCGAGGCGCGAAAAGGAGGGACCATGGATCATCGACGAGGGCACGGGCACGCTTCTTCCTCGGGCGCGGGGGACCGACCCCTCGATCCGGATTGCGGGACGGCGGACGCGCCCTCCGGCGGCCCCCCTGTCGTCGAAGGGGCCGCCTACACCTGTCCGATGCACCCCGAGATCGTCCGTGACGGGCCGGGTTCCTGCCCGATCTGCGGGATGGCCCTGGAGCCCCGCGTCGCCCCCGCGGGCGGGGAGGAGGAGAACTCCGAACTCCGGGACATGACGCGGCGCTTGCGGTTCGCGGCCGTTCTGACCCTTCCCCTCGTATTCGTCGCGATGGGCGACCTGCTCCCGGGCCATCCGATCTCACGTTTCCTCTCGACGAGATGGCGCACCCTCCTCGAACTCGCGCTGGCGACCCCCGTCTGCCTCTGGTCGGCCGGGCCCTTCTACGTCCGCGCGATCCTCTCGGTGCGGAACAAGAGCCTCAACATGTTCACGCTGATCGGCCTCGGTGTCGGCGTGGCTTACGTCTACAGCCTGGTCGCCGCGCTCTTCCCCGATCTCTTCCCCGCCGCGTTCCGCGAGGAGGGCGAGGTCGCCGTCTACTTCGAGGCCGCCGGGGTCATCGTGACCCTGATCCTGCTCGGCCAGGTGCTCGAGCTTCGGGCGCGCAGCAGGACGAGCCAGGCGATCAAGAAGCTTCTCGGCATGCAGGCCAAGACGGCCCGCCGCCTCTCCCCGGACGGGAATGAGGAGGACGTCCCCCTCGACGAAGTCGTCGTCGGCGATCTCCTCCGGGTCCGCCCGGGGGAGAAGATTCCGGTGGACGGCGTCGTCGTCGATGGGACGAGTTCGGTCGACGAATCCATGGTGACGGGCGAACCGATCCCGGCAGGGAAGAAGAGCGGAGACCGCGTGATCGGCTCCACCGTCAACGGAACGGGAACCCTCGTGATCCGCGCCGAGAAGGTCGGGAAGGAGACCCTCCTTTCCCGCATCGTCGCGATGGTCGCCGAAGCCCAGCGCAGCCGCGCCCCGATCCAGAAGCTCGCGGACAAGGCGGCCGGATGGTTCGTGCCGGCGGTCGTCCTCGCCGCCGTCGCGACCTTCGCGGTCTGGGCCCTCGCGGGCCCGGAACCGCGCATGGCGCATGCGTTGATCAACGCCGTCGCGGTCCTGATCATCGCCTGCCCCTGCGCTCTCGGGCTCGCGACCCCGATGTCCATCATGGTGGCGACCGGCAAGGGCGCCACGATGGGCATCCTCTTCAAGAACGCCGAGGCCATCGAGGTCATGCGCAAGGTCGACACCCTCGTCGTCGACAAGACCGGGACCCTCACCGTGGGGAGACCGAAACTCGTGGGCGTGACGGCGGCGCCGGGATTCGAAGAATCCGAACTCCTTAGACTCGCCGCGGGTCTCGAGCGGGGGAGCGAGCATCCGCTCGCGGCCGCGATCGTCGAGGGGGCCGCGGAACTCGGGGTCGAACCGGCGCCCGTCGAGGATTTCGCGTCGATCACGGGAAAGGGGGTCCAAGGGCGGGTCGAGGGGCACGAGATCGCCCTCGGGAACCGGACCTTGTTGGACGACCTCGGCGTCGATCCCGGCGCGCTCGCCGCTCGGGCCGAGGAGTTCCGGCGGGAGGCCCGGACCGTGATGCACGTCGTCGTGGACGGCCGCCTCGCGGGCCTCCTCAGCGTGGCCGACCCGATCAAGGAGAGCACCCCCGAGGCCATAAGGAGGCTCCACGACGAGGGCGTACGCATCGTCATGCTCACCGGGGACAGCGGAACCACGGCCGAGGCCGTGGCCCGCGAACTCGACATCGACGAGGTGACGGCCGAGGTCCTTCCCGATCAGAAGGCGGAGGTCGTCGCGCGTCTCCAGGCCGAAGGAAGGGTCGTCGCGATGGCGGGCGACGGGATCAACGACGCCCCGGCCCTCGCCCGAGCGCAGGTCGGCATCGCGATGGGAACCGGCACGGACGTGGCCATGGAGAGCGCCGACGTCACGCTGATCAAGGGGGACCTTCGAGCGATCGCCCGCGCGCGCCGACTCAGCCGGCTCGCGATGCGCAACATCAAGCAGAACCTCTTCTTCGCTTTCGCCTACAACGCCGCCGGCGTCCCGATCGCCGCCGGGGTCCTCTATCCGTTCCTCGGCTTGTTGCTGAGCCCGATGCTCGCCGCGGCCGCCATGAGCTTCAGCTCCATCTCCGTCATCGCCAACGCCCTGAGGCTCAAGGGCGTCGAACTATGAGGATGGGGAAAGCGGCGCGAGGGGAGTCGGGGATCCGGGGAGGGTCATACTTCCGCATGCAAAAAGATCTGCCTCCAGAACAAATGATTGAACCTGTTTAAAGTTAAAGCATTCAAGATCCTTGCCTTCCAACCGAAAGCCCTAAGAGGCTTCACCTCAATAACAGAGTAACCTGCCGAAGTGAACATTTCCGCAAGGGTAGCAGGCGTAAACCACCTCAAGTGCCCCCAATCCATGACACCAGACTCTGCGTAATCCCATCTCCCTCGAATCAGGCTAGACACATTTGAAAGGCATGCTACATTAGGGCAGCTAGCGAGAACGGTTGAATTTGGCACCAACAAACTTCTAAGTTTCTTCAAAACGCCCCATGGATCAACCAAGTGCTCAAGAACCTCACCAAAGACCAACGCACTAAAAAAACCTTCTCCCCACGGCAACTCAATATTTTCAATGTCTCCACAAATCACTTCAGTGAGCTTTCCTTTTGCAACCCTAAACGCATCCTTTGATATCTCCACTCCATAATACTCCTGACAGCATCCGGCTTTCAAGGCTGCCTCGCCTGTATCCCCAACGCCACAGCCAACTTCTAAAACTCGCTTTCTGAACTTCCCTCCGAGAACACGCAAAAAATCCTCTCGAACACCTGAATAGTACTTTATCGAATGATCCATTCAAGACCTCCTTTTCAAAAAAAAGCTCATTCAATATGCGGAACTTCGACTGTAGATGTCAAGGGAATAGTTGCCTGGGCCGTGAGGATCACGAAGCTTAGGCATTGTTTAAAATTTTGGATGGCTGTATCATGCGGCAACCTTGACTCCATCCTTGAATTGCGCCTCTCGGAGGACGTCTCCGAAGAGTTAGTATCCGTTCAGCTTCCGCCACTTGCACTCGTTGCCCTCCAACGCAGCCGTCAGCGGCCACTGTGCTCTGGTGCGCAGCACTTCGGTCAAGATATCCTCAGGGGGCGCGACAGTTCGTCCGCGGCAAGCGGCGTAGCCTTCGACATACGAGATGTCTTTGCCCAGAACCGGGGCTTTGGGTGAGGGCTTCCTTCTTGCACAAAGGATACACCGTGTTTCGTTTTCCAGCTCCCGGTTTACCGTTTTGGTTTTGGCCATATCTCGAGGCGGCCGCCACGTGATCCAACCATCCGCAGCGTTCGATAATATCCTAGGACCAGAGGGGTCGCACCCCTTTCCTGATATTCCAAGGCAGTCCTACTCACTCGGCTCCGTGTCTCGGATCATTACGGACTTTCCCTTGCCCCCGCTCATCGAGGAGGTAGGTAGATACAATAAGAGTTTTCCTGCAGATGCCGTCCTCCCCGAGAATCTCGATCACGAAGCCCTCGAAGAGGGTCGAGAGCTGAGCCCCATCCTTGGCCCAGGGAATTTGAACCGCCGTGACCCTGTACTCCCAGCAATGCACGTGGCACACCTCGCAGGCTTTCGGGGGTGTCATACTGTCACAAGGGATGCTACCATCATAGCCTGGCGCGGTGGCCATGGGCCCCGGGGAGGGTCCACACACCGGGCAGGGGATTTCGGCCTTTGCTTGGTGGAGGATGTAGATCAGGTAGTCCAACTCTCTTCGGAGTAGAAGCCCCTCCAACATACCAAAGCTTTTCAAAGGTGAGGGCGCTGCAAAGAGCCCGCGGATGCCCAATCTCTGAACCCCACTCGGCCCTCTAACCAGGAGAAGCCCTCCTTGTTGTAAACCCGGAAGACCCATTAGATACAAGATTCAAAATGAGACTGCCTGGCATCACCGTCGTTTGCGTAACCAATGACCCGGAAACACTTAAAAATAACCTACTTATTTCCCCAATAGTCGCTGAAGACAAGGCCCCTTTGATTACCATCCCTAATGCTCAAAGTGCGAGCGAAGCATATTACGAAGCATACGAAAAGATAACTACTAAGTACGCAATATTTTGCCATCAAGATGTATACATCCCACGCAACTGGGAAAAGGAGTTTATACGCGAAACCAGCAAATTGCCAAGATGGGGAATCATTTCACCAATTGGCGTTCACTTCTCCTCTAATATTATTTTTGGGAAGGTTTGGTCGAACGGATTATCGATGTTCTGCGGAGAAAGCATCATCGAACCAACACCAATTCAATCTGCAGATGAAGTCATGCTGGTCTTAAATCTTGAGAATGCCAATCCGTTCGATCCATCGATGCCCTCCTTTCATCTGTATGGAACAGATGCGATTCAGAGTCTCTTGCTAAACGGGTATAAATCTTTTGCGATAAACGCTCCCATCATCCACAATAGTTTGCCCATCCGTGGGTTGGGCAAAGATTTCTCAAGAGCCTATGAATTCATGCAGAGGAAGTGGAGAGATAGTCTGCCATTGAACACCTGCCTGTTTCCCATCACCAAACATGGACTACCATTGCTCAAATTCAGGACGAGGAAATTGGTATCGCGGTTAAGAAGAAAAAAGTATGTCTCACAAAGACATGGCAATGTAAAATCCCTGGCAGCACAACTGGGTTTAGAGTAAACAATCATCTTGCCCCCTTGCCGAAAAAATAATTCCCCCGAAATAATGAAGGGACTTGGAATCCTCCCCAAAAAAGAGCGGGAACAGGAACGACCACGCAAGTTCCTAGAGCGTGCCCGGATCCTCCAGCTGATCGACGAAACATAAGGCTTTAAGGCGCGCGAGGCTGGGTCTTGCAAGATCCTGAGGATCGCCCCGGAACGGTCCCACGTCGGAAAGATACCCCTCGTTTCAGGATCCGTCGAAGCGGTAGCTTGACACCTGGGGGGATCGTCACTGAGAAACTGCGCACGATTCTCCTGCCGTCGAGAACTCGAAGAACGGTGCAACGCCCTGAGGCTCAAGGGCGTCGAACTATGAGGATGGGGAAAGCGGCGCGAGGGGAGTCGGGGATCCGGGGAGGGAGAGAGGGGAGGCCTTCGGCCCCAGGAGGAAGGCTCGGAGAGCTTCCCGGGACGGAGGGCCCTCGAAGCCGAGGGGACGGAGAGAGAGCGCGGCTTCCTCGAAGCGGTCGCTGAGGAAAAGGAGGAAGGCGCGCACGCGGAGGCGGGCCTTCCGCCGGCGCCCGGATCGAAGGAGGGAGACGAGGCGTCCCCGAACATCGTCGCGGGAGCACAGGCGCAGGCGCGAAGGGAGGGAGGAGAGGGTGCAGGGGCCGCCCCTCGTGGACTCGAGGGCGAGCCAGGTTTCGAAATAGAGATCGCGCAGATCGGACCAGGGACCGGGGGCCGGACGGTCTAGGTCGCCGAGACGGCGCGCGAGAGCCCATTCGATCCAGGAACGCTCCAGGGTCGAGGCGGGGAGTTCCTCGTAGGCGGCGGCCTTCTCCGCGTAGCGGCAACGGTAGAGGCCGCCTGCGATCAAGCGCGCGTCCAGGAGGGCGAGGGCGGCCTTGGCCGCCTGGGCGTTCCGGAGGAGGGGATCCTCGAGGTCCCGCGCCGCCAGGAGGGCCCAGAGCCTCGCGACGAGGGTCTTCTCCCCCTCGAGCCAGGGCAGGGGAATCCCTGTCTCGAAGGGAGGGAGCGGAGAACCGTCGTGGAACAGGAGGCGGTGACCGAGGGCGAGGTCGCGGCCGTATTGGGTGACCCGAGCCAGAAGAGGGAGATCGCGCGGCCGGTGGACCTGGAGATCGACCCAGGGAACCCCGCATGCCCCGGCGAGTTCGCGTTCGAGTTCCTCCAAGATTGCGCGCGGAGGCGGACGGTCGAGGACGAGGTCGAGGTCGTAGTCGTTCTGCGGGCGCGGACGTCCTTCGGGATCGGAGAGACAGAGCCCCTCGCCGCGGCCGAATCCGCCCGCGAGGAAAAGAGCGCGGAGATCGGGGAAGGCCGCGCGGAGCCGCGCCGAGCAATGCTCGAGGTTCCTCCTCACGCGGGCCTCGGCCTCGGCCCTCGTGAAGGGAGGTCGGCCCCCGTTCCGGGGACGGGGTTCGAGGCAGAACGGACCGCCCCAACCCAGACGGGGAGGAGGGGGCGGATAGAAGCGGCGCAGGGAGGAGACCCACGGAGGCGCTTCGAGATCCCCGTAGGACATGCCGGCCAGGAGTCCGCCCCCCTCCCCCCGCGCGGAACGACCGCCCTCGCGGAGCGCGAGTTGGCGGAGGGTCTCGGAGAGGGTCGCGCGCAGGCTGTGCAAGAAACGGCCGCGGGGAACCAGGAAGGCGAAGCTTCGGGCGACGGAGACCCCGATCCGGACCAGGGTCCGCGTCGGACCGTAATCCCGCGCTCCCCGGTAGTGCTCCCGTTCGAGGACGAAACCCTCCCAGAACGCGCGTCGCCAGAGCCCGACCGGATCCTGGGGATGCGCGTGCCGGACCGCGGCCTCGGGGACGTAGCGGATCGCGAGTCCCTCCCGCCCGCAATGGGCGACGAGGGGCGCTTCCTCACCGATCTGGAGGCCCTCGTCGAAGGGTCGCTTCTCGAAGAGGGTCGCGCGGATCGCGCCGTTGGCGTTCGAGAAGGACATCCGCGAAGGCCCGCGGGAGGGATAGTCGGCATGCAGGCGCGTGGCCTCCGCCGGATCGACCTCGACCGAGCCGACCTGCCTCCCGAAGGTCGCTCCGATAACCGGGTCGGCAAAGGGGGCGACGAGAGCGCGAAGCCAGCCGCGATCGAGGGGGAAGCAGTGCGCGGAGAGCAGGACCAGGATCTCCCCCCCGGCCCGCCGGCAGCCCAGGTTCAACGCGCGCCCGTACGTGAACTCCTCGGGGGCGAGGTCGATCCACCGCGCGTTCCCGGGAAGCTCCAGGAGGCGGGTGCCGTCCGTCGAACCCGAGTCCACGACGAGGATCTCGACCCCGCCTTCGAAGTCCTGGCCGGCGAGCAGGGGGAACAGGCGCTCGAGCGCGGGGCGCTCGTCCTTGCACCGCAGGACGATCGAGACCGAGGGCGAGGTCATCCGCGGACCACCTCGAAGAGGAGCGCCCGGTCGCCGCGGAGGTTCCGGCCGTCGAGTTCTCCGGGGAAGGAGAGCCCGAGCAGTCCGGCTGCGGTCGGCGCGACATCGACGAGGGAGCAGGACGTGCGCCTTTCGACCGGGAACGAGGGGCCGAGACCCAGGAGCAGGCCCTGCTGCTCCGGAAGGTCGCTGCGGTAACCGTGCATGCCGGCCACCGGGCCGAGGTTGAAGTAATCCGGCGCGAAGAGGATTCCGGGCCTCGCGCCCCATGCGAGGTCCCCGTAGCGCCGGTCCCCGCGCGGGGCCCCGAGGCGCTCCGCCGCCTCCTCCCGCAGCCAGAATCCGGGGGAGGGGACGCCGGCCTCCGGCTCCGGAGCCCCGGGATAGGGCTCGGGCAGGACGAGCCCCTTCGGCGGGGACGCGCCCCAGCATCGGGGAAGCCGCGCCTCCAGTTCGGCCTCGAGGGCCGGCAGATCCCCCGCTTCCCGGACCCAGAACCGGCAGAGCGTCGAGTCCACGAAGGCGAAGGCCTCCCGCCCGGCCTTCCAGGACAGAGCCCGACAGGCTTCCGCGAAGGCCCGCAGGGGATCCGCCCGGGCGTGGACCCGCATCATCCCGTGATCGCCGACGACGAGGACGTTCGCGCCGCGGTCGAGGAAGGCCCGCGCCGACCGGGCGAGCCTGCGGTCGGTCGCCCGCAGGCTCGCCCGCAGTCCTTCCGCCTCCGGACCGTAACGATGACCGGCGGCGTCGAGGTTGCCGAGATAGGCGAGGGTCAGGTCCGGAAGAGGCTCCTTTCCGTTCGCGAGTTCCTCGAGCCGGCGCACGCGGTCCTCGTCGGGTCCATCGATGCGCCCCCGCGTGACGAAGGCTCCCGTGTCGGCCCTGCCCCCGGCCTCCCGGAGGAGATCCAGAAGACTCGGAATCCCGAAGGCCAAAGGCTCCCTGTATTCCCGGGCCGCTTCCGTCGGGCCGAAGCGGTGGAGTTGGCGGGCGGGGATCTGGTAGACCTCGCGGCGATCGAAGCGGCGCGCGACGCGGCGCAGCAGCGAACGCCCGCATTCGCGCAAGAACGGCCCCCCCCGCTCCTCGAGGGGCGCGGCGAGGGCGACGGCCAGCCGGAGGGCGGGCGAGATCTCCGCATCCTCGAAGTATCCCATCTGGCAGAACAAACCGCTCCGCCTCGCTTCGACCCCAGTCAGCATCTCCGCGATCTCGCAGAAGCCGTACCCCGGACGAAGCCTTTGCACGTAGAGGCCCTCTTCCCCCGCTCCCCAGAGGAACGGACTGTCCCCGGGATCGGGGTAGTCGTAGCGACAGGCGTCGAGGAGGATCAGGAGAAGGGGATCGGGACTCATGCGTCCTCCGGGTTCGGGGACGGCGCTGCGGCCGGGGAGGGAGTCCCCGTTCTCATCGGCCCTTTCCGACCGCATCTGGAGCCGCCCCCGGGACTCAGGCTATTCTCCCGCCGATGTCCGCCTCCCCTTCCCGCCCCCGCGCCGCCTTGCACGCGCTCGGCTGCCGGGTCAACGCCGACGAAGTCGCCGCGCTCGCCTCCCATCTGCTCCGGGACGGCTGGGCGATCGTCCCCTTCGGCGAAGAGGCAGAACTCCAGGTCCTGAACACCTGCACCGTGACCCTGACGGCGGACGCCGAGGGCCGCAAGCTCGTGCGCCGTGCGGCCCGGCGGAAGGCCCCGGGAGGGCTCCTCGTCGTGACCGGCTGCTACGCGCAGCGCGACCCCCGGACCCTGCGCGGCCTCGAGGGGGTCGACCTCGTGCTCGGCAACGTCGAGAAGGCCGAACTCCTCGATCACCTCCGAAGGCTCCAGGAGGACCGCCGTCTCGCCGGAGAACTCTGGGTCAGCGAGGCCCCGCGCACCCGTCGCTTCCTGGACCATGCGACCCCCCTGGCCGACGCCGGCCGCACGCGGGCCACCCTCAAGATCCAGGACGGCTGCGACGAGGCCTGCACCTACTGCATCATCCCGAGCGTCCGCGGGCCTTCGACGAGCCGGGAGCACTCCGAGATCCTCCGGGAAGCGCGCCGCCTCGCCTCCTTCGGCTACCGGGAGATCGCGCTGACGGGAGTGCACAGCGGGAGCTACGGCCGGGATCGAGGGGAAGAAGACGGGCTCGCGGGCCTCGTCCGGGATTTACACGGACTCGGTCTCTCGCTCCGCTACCGCCTCAACTCCCTCGAGCCCGCCACCCTCACCGAGACTCTTCTCGAGGCACTCGCGGAAGCTCCGTCCTTCTGCCGGCATTTCCACGTCCCCCTTCAGCACGGGCACGACCGGGTCCTCCGCCGCATGGGCCGGAATTACCGGGCGGCCTTCTACCGGGAACGCATCGAGCGCCTGGCCGGCCTCTTCGCCGGCGCGGGGATCGGGGCGGACGTCATGGTCGGTTTCCCCGGTGAGAGCGACGAGGAGTTTGAGGCGACCTGCTCCTTGATCCGCGACCTCCCCTTGTCCTACCTGCACGTCTTTCCCTGGTCGCCCCGACCCGGAACCCCGGCGGCGCGCCTCGGGAACCGGCTCGACGAGCCTCGGAGGAAGGAACGTCTCGCCCGCATGCACGAACTCGACCGGAAACTGCGCAGCCGCTTCCAGCGGACCCTCGCGGGCCGGACCGAGACCGTCCTCATCGAGAGCGAGGAAGGTCCCGGAGGCCTCCCCTCCGGGCTCGCCGCGTGCTATCTCCGCGTCGACCTCGTCCCGAGCGGAGAAGGACCCGAGGCCCCCGCCCGGTCGAACACCTTCCGCCGCGTCCTTTTGGACCGGCCCCTCGACCCTCATCGGATCCTCGGCCGGGATCTCGGTCCCGCCGCCCCCTTCCCCGGAGCCTCCCCGCCCTCCCCTCTTCCCTCCCCCGCCATCCCGAGATGAACTACGAATCCCCACCCTCCCCATCCTCCCCCCCCGAAGGGGTTCGCGAGGTCTTCGACCACTGGGCCCGGAGCGGCCGGGCGGAGGGCATGGAGCGCAACCATTCCGAGGCCGTGTCCCGGGTCCTCGATCCCCTCGACTGGGGCCGCGGCCGGCGCGTCCTCGACCTCGGCTGCGGGAACGGCTACGTCGTCCGCCGGAGCGCCGAGGCCGGCAGCCTCCTCTCGGTCGGCGTCGACCTCTCTCCCGAGATGGTCGCCCGGGCCCGGGAGCGAAGCGTGGGGACCCCCCGAATCCACTATCTCTGCGGGGTCTTCCCAAGTCCCGAACTCGAGGCCGAACTCCTCTCGCTCGCCCGCGGGGCGGCCCCCGATCTACCTCCGGGTTTCGACCTCTGCTTCTCGATGGAAGCCCTCTACTACCTGCCCGACCCCGACGAGGGCCTGCGCGCCCTGCGCCGCCTGGCGGCCCCGGGGGCGATTCTCTGCTGCGGGCTCGACTTCTACGAGGAACACGAGGAGAGCCGCTCCTGGCCGGACGATCTGGGCCTGCGCATGCACCGCCGGACGATCCCCGAATGGCGCCGGGCGGTCGAGGCGGCCGGCTTCGTCGAGGCGAGGGCCGAGCGGACACTCCCCTCCCCGGAAAGCGGCGCCGCGTCCTCCCCCGCGACCCTCTGGCTTCGCGGTCTCGCCCTCTGACCGGGACCGGAATCCGCTCAGGGAAGGGCCCGTTCGAGTTCGAGGTCGAGCCGTCCCCAGAATGGGAGGCCGCCTGGGTTCCAGGTCACGAGTCCGACCTGCACGAGAAGGACGTCGGAGGAGAGGGCCCCTCCCGCGACCGCGACCGTCCCCTTCCTCCCTAGACCGCTCGCCCCCCCCGCCCCCGACCAGGCATAACGAAGCCAACAGAACCGGCCGTCCTGGCCGTTGCGGTAGTCGTCGAGAAGCGTGCCGAGGCGCCGTTCGAGTCCGGATCGATCGAGCGGGACCCCTCCGAGGGAAACGAAGCCCGAGGCTCCGAGTTCAAGGAGGACCCCGCGGGCCGTCCAGGTTTCGCGTAAGGCCTGGGCTCCCGGACCCCGGGCGTCCCGCACCCCGACGACCTTCCAGGATCCCCGCATGTCGATCGAGAAGGCCCCCGCAGATGGCGGCCGGGCCACCTGGACCGAATACGAGGTCCGCATGTCCGACGAACAGGAGAACGCCGTGAGGAGGAGCAGACCAAAGAGGAATCGCGGGAAGACGGGGGAATCCATGCCCTTCCATCGGCCCTGAGGTCCCGCGGCTTGGCCCGGAAGTCCGTGCCCGGTGCCAGGGGAGCTTCGAGGAAGCTCAGGTCTCCGGATCGGCCTCAGTGTCGCCGGACCCGAAACGCTCGTCGAGGAAACGCTCGATCGCGGCGAGGGCGGCCGAGAGAGCCGGGGTCGGACCTTCGAAAGGATGCCCGCTGCCGAGGAAATGCCCGGTCTCCTCGAGCAGGAGGAGGCGCACGCGCGAGGATTCGGCCGCCTTGACGAGGTCCTCGGCCTCGGTCACCGGGAAGACGCGATCCTCCTCCGCCGCGAGGACGAGAAGACGGGCGGGCGTCGTCGCGACCAGCTCGACTAGGCTCGCGAGCCTCGCCAACCTGCGCGCGTCCTCGAGGAAGGGACCGTGGAGGACGACGGTTCGGGCATCGTCGAGGGAGACCTCGACCCTGTCCATCCCTCCCTCCCCCCCCTGCCGGACGAGGGTCCGAGGCGGGCAGAGCAGGACTAGCGCCTGCGGGGCGGGGCGGCCCTCGGCCCGGAGACGGCGGTCGAGGTGGAGGGCGAGGGCCGCTCCCTTTCCGTGCCCGAGGATCGCGAGGTTCTCCCGGTCCCAGGAATCCGCGCCGGGGAGATCCCCCCGGAAGAGGGCGCGGAAGGTCGCCATCCAGGCGGCGATCTCCCGGCTCAACGTGTACTCCGCCGCCCGGCGCGCGAGGTCCTCGGCCTCCTCCCGGAACGGAAGCCCCCCGTCGATCCCCAGACAGAGGGAACGCGCGGCCAGGCGCTCGCGGAGCCAGGGGTAGAACCCGTAGGCCTTCGTGAAACAGAGGTCCGGGAGGAAAGCTAGAGCGGGGAGCTTCTTCGGGGTCGCCGGAAGGCGGCAATCCCCATGACAGGAACCCGCAGGCTGAGGGACCTGGAAGCTGTGGAACTGCATACCGGTGGGATCCGGACTCCGGACGAGGAAGGAGGCCGGACCCCTCCATTGTCCTGATCCGGGACGAATCCTCAAGCCTCCCGATCGGGAACTCCCGTAGCCGAGGAGAGAAGCGGCGCGGACTCCCTCATCAGGAGTGTTCGATTTTCAAATCAAGGATTTGGCTCCCCCACCTGGACTCCGTTATCCTCTCGGATTATATCCTTGGAATCCGCCCTCCTCATCGAAGACGACACCATGGCCGATCCCAACATGAAGCTCGCCCAGAAACGCCTCGGGTACTCCTTCAAGGAGGAGAGGTTTCTCGAGATCGCTCTCCAGCACGCCTCCACGAAGAACGAGGGGGTCCCGACGAACGAGCGGCTCGAATTCCTCGGGGACGCCGTCCTGAACCTTCTCGTCTCCTGGTTCCTCTACGAGGGCATGAAGGATGCGGACGAGGGTCAACTCTCCCAGCGGCGCGCGCAGATCGTCGACACGAAGAGCCTCGCCGCCCTCGCGCTGGAGCTGGACCTTCCGAGCCTGCTCCGAACGGGAAAGGGTCAGGACCTCCCGGCGACCGAGAAGATGCGCGCCGACCTCGTCGAGGCCTGCATCGGAGCAATCTTCCTCGACGGCGGAATCGAGGCGGCGCAGAGCTTCGTCCTCAGCAAGATCCTCCCCCACGCCTCGCCCACGAGCGAGAGCGGGGAAGCGCACGACCCCAAGTCGAAGCTCCAACACTACACCCTCGCGAAGCGGCTCGGGCTCCCGAAGTACCGGCTGATCGAGGCCCAGGGCCCGGGGCACGACATGCGCTTCTTGATGGAAGTCTCGGTCGGGGAACGGGCTCTCGCGAAGGGCAAGGGCACGAGCAAGAAGATCGCCTCCCAGAACGCCGCGCGGGAGGCCCTGCGTCTCCTCCTCGAGGAGGAGGAAAAAGAGGAACCCGCCGGCCATGGCGCCGGCTGAACGAAGCCGCCTCCGCCAGGACCCCGGGCTCTCCCCCGCGATCGCCCTCCGCCGGGACTTCGGCGACCTCGAGGTCTTCCGCGGACTTCCTCTCCCCGCCCCCCCACGCGCGTTGTCGCTCTTCTCCCTTCCGGGGGCCTCGAAGGCGCTCTTCGTCGCCACCCTCCGGGAACGCCTGCGCGATCGGCCCTTCCTCGTCTGCGTCTCGGAGGAGGGGGAAGTCGACGACTGGCTCGAGGATCTGGCCCTCTGGTCTCCGGAACGCTCGGGCCGACCGCGCCCCAGGGTCCTCCCCCTGCCCGAGGAGGACGAGGAGGGGCGGCCTCTTGCGGCCTCCCTGCTGGCCCGGGGGAACCTCCTCGCGAACCTCGAGCCGGGGGAGATCTGCATCGCCGAACTCAGCGCCCTGATGGCTCCCGTCCTCGAAGCCGGAGAGGAGATCCGGAGCCTGCGCCTCGAGACCGGGGACGAACACGACCCGCGCGAACTCGTACGCCTCCTCGTCGAGGGGGGCTTCCATCCGATGCCCCAGGTCTGCCGCCCCGGGGAGGTCGCGCAGCGGGGGGACGTCGTCGATCTCTTCCCCCACGGCGCCGAGGAGGCCCTCCGCCTCGAGTTCTGGGACGACGAACTGGAGTCGATCCGCCGCTTCGATCCGAAGACGCAACGATCGATCGAGGAATGCGACGGTCTCCGCATCCCGATCCTTCGGGGCGCCCCGGCGCGGAGGCCGGAAGGCGAGGACGCCCCCTTCCCCCTCGACCTCTTCGAGGGCGCGGTCTTCGTCGTCGAACCGGCCCGCCTCGAGGCCCGCATGTCCCGCTTCACGCTGCATTCGGGCAGCACGACCCCCGCGGTCGCCGCCTTCCGGAGGGGCCTGAGCCGTCTTCCCGCCTACGGGCTCTCGACCCTCCCGGTCCAGGACGGAATCGATCTCGGATGCGCGCCGGCCCACGTGCCGCCGGCCGAGAGCACCGAACTGAAGGCCCGCATCCTCGCGGCCGGCCGTCTCGAGGACCGGCCGCTCGTCGTCCTCCGGTCCCGGGCCGAGGCCGAGCGGCTTCTACGCCTCGCCCGCGAGGCCCGGGGCGCGGGGGACCCCGGTCTCGACGCGGCCGTCGGCAGCCTGAGCCGCGGCTTCCGGATCCCGGCTCTCGGACGCACGGTCCTCAACCACGGGGAGTTCTTCGGCACGGGCGTCGCCCGGCGGCGGTATCTCCGCGACAGGAAGAAGCGGGCCGTCCCCTCGAAGGCGCTCGGAGGCTTCTTCGACCTTCGGGAAGGCGACCTCGTCGTCCATGCGATCCACGGCATCGGACGCTTCCTCGGCCTCGAGAGGGGCTCCCGCGGCATGGCCGGCGGGGAGGAGGAGCATCTGCGCCTGGGGTTCCAGGACGACGTGCAGATCCTCGTTCCCGCCTCGATGATCGACCTCGTCCAGAAATACGTGGGGGCCGGCAACGAGGCCCCCCGGCTCGACAAGGTCGGAGGAAGGGCCTTCGGACGCCGCAAGGCCCAGGTCGCCCGGGCCCTGCAGGACATGGCCGCCGCCCTCCTCGAGATCCAGGTCCGGCGCGCGGAGAGCCCGGGCTTCGCCTGCCCCGAACACGATCCCCTCGCCGAGGAGTTCGAGGCGGCCTTCCCCTTCACGGATACGCCCGACCAGGCAAGGACGACGAAGGAACTCCTTCGCGATCTCCGCGATCCCAGGCCGATGGACCGCCTTCTCTGCGGGGACGTCGGTTTCGGAAAGACGGAGATCGCGATGCGCGCGGCCTTCCGGATGGTCTCCGCCGGGAAGCAGGTCGCGGTCCTCGTTCCGACGACCCTGTTGGCCGAACAGCACGGCCGCACCTTCGCCGACCGCATGGCGAGCTTCCCGGTGCGCACCGCCGTGCTCTCCCGACTCCAGAGCCCGAGAGAGCGACGCGAGGTCCTCGAGGGAATCGCCTCGGGCGGGATCGACATCCTGATCGGAACGCACCGCATCCTCTCGAAGGACGTGCGCTTCAAGGACCTCGGACTCCTGATCGTCGACGAGGAGCAACGCTTCGGTGTCGCGCAGAAAGAGAAGGTCCGCAGGCTCAAGGCCCGGCTCGACGTGCTGACCCTGACCGCGACGCCGATCCCGAGGACCCTTCACATGGCTCTTCTCGGGATCAAGGACATCTCCTCTCTCGCGACGCCTCCTCCCGGACGCATGGAGATCCGCACGAAGGTCGTCGAGCGCTCCGCGAGGGTCATCCGTCACGCGATTCTCGAGGAGATCCGGAGGGGCGGTCAGATCTTCTTCCTGCACAACAGGGTCCACGATCTCGCCCTGATCGAGACCGAACTCCAGAACCTCGTGCCCGAGGCGCGGATCGTGACCGGACACGGCCAGATGCCGGAAAAGGAACTCCTCGTGAACATGCGCCGCTTCCTCGCGGGAGACGCGGACCTTCTCCTTTCGACGACGATCGTCGAATCCGGGCTCGACATTCCCAGGGCCAACACGATCCTCGTCGACCACGCCGACCGTTTCGGCCTGGCCGAACTGCACCAGCTCCGCGGCCGCGTCGGGCGCGACGTCCGCCAGGCCTCCTGCTGGCTTCTGATCGACCCGACCCGCCCCCTTTCCCCCGAGGCGAAAAGCCGCCTCCAGGCCATGGAACGCTTCTCCGGGCTCGGCGCGGGCTTCTCCCTCGCGATGCGCGACCTCGAGATCCGGGGCGCGGGAAACCTCCTCGGCCCCGAGCAGTCCGGGCATATCGCGGCCATCGGCTACGACATGTACTGCCGCCTGCTCCAGGCGGCGGTCGAGCGGAACCGTGACGGCACCTCCGCTCCGTCCGAACTCCCGGAGGAAGTCGTAGCCGCCCAGGTCGACGTCGACCTCGGAGTCGAGGCCTTCATCCCGCCGGAGATCCAGCCGGATCCGGACCTGCGCATCGCCCTCCTGCGGGAAATGGACGAGGTCACCGATCCGGACAGCCGGGAACGGATCGCCTCCGACCTGAGGGACCGCTTCGGGCGCCTCCCCCCGCCCCTCGAACGCCTGCTCGACCTCTTCCTCGTCAAGCATCTCCTCGCGGGCCAGGGCATGCGGAGCGCCCGCTTCCTCCCCCCGGGACAGTGCATCCTCCAGCACGCCCCGGGACGGGGCCCCCGCGGAGGTTGGCTCGAGGCCTTCGCCGACGTGCGGGCCGTGCGCCCGGAAACGACCTGCCTGGTCCTCCCCCCCGGGGTCGACCGCCCCGAGGCGGTCCTCGCTCATCTCCGCGACGCCTTGTCCGGCGCCCGTTCCGGTGCCAGACTCGGGGGACCGGGGCGGCCTCGCCGCCGGCGCCGCCCCCAAAAACCCGAAGGTCCGAAAGCATGACGACGCCCTGGTATTCGAGGATCCTCCTCCCGGCCGCGCTCCTTCTCGGCGCGGGGGCCGCTCCGGCCCTCCAGAACCCGGCGGGGAAGCCCCAGGGCCCCGCTCCGGATCCCCGGGGGCCGTCCCCCGCCACGCAGGGGCGACGACCCCAGGGCCCCCAACCGGCTCCCGAACCCTTTCGGACCTTCGACCGCGCCCTCGCCCTGATCGGGGACAAGGTCATCACCGAGAGCCGGATCCGCGACGCCCTCGAAGTCGCCCTCGAGGCCGAACTCCGGGACATCCAAAGCCGCCGGCCCGGAGCCCGGCTGAGCCCGCGGGTCGTCGAGTCGATCCGCCGGGACCTGGTCCGCCGGGAGGTCGAGAACATCATCGAGGCCGACAAGACCGGCTCCCTGGGCTTCCCGAAGGACGCGATCGAGAACTATGTGCGGCGGACGGTGGACCGCATTCTCGAGGAGAAACGCCGCGAATCGGGAAGCTGGCCCGCCTTCGTCAAGAACCTCGAACGATCCGGCCTTTCGGTCCAGGATTTCCGGGAGCAGCAGAGCCAGCGCGTCCGCCTCGAACTCGTCCAGCAGGAGGAGACGCGGAGGTTGATCCGCGGGGGCGCCCTCCATCTGACCCCTCAGGAACTCTACCGGTATTTCCGGGCCCACCGCGGGGAGTTCCGCCGTCCCGGCGAGGCGGTCCTCGAGATCCTCCGCTTCGAGGCGAAGGGGGGGAAGACCGCCGCCGCCCGGGCGAAGGCGGCCCTCGCCCTCCTCTCGAAGGACCCGAAGGCTGAACTCCCTCCCGGACTGCGCCCCGAGGGGAGGCAGAGCCGGACGATCACCGAGAACGACGGCACGGCGGCCGTGCTCAGGAACTTCGCCTTCGACCCCTCGACCCGCCCCGGAAGCCTCCGACCGGGTCCCGGGGGCCTCGAAGGCCCCACGGTCCGGCTGATCCGGCTCCTCCGCCGGACCCTCCCGAAGGAACCCGACTTCCTCGACCCCGAGGTCCAGCGGCGCATCACCCGGGTCCTCCGGGATCGACGGAAGGACCGGATCCGCCTGAAGATCCTCTACGACTCCCTCCGGCGGGTCCAGACCTGGCCGCCCGACCTGTTCCGCAGGTAGGACCGGGAGAAACCCACCGGTCCCAAGGCTCCTTCTGGTGCGGTCCCGGGTCCCGGGCTAGGCTCTACGGCGATTTTCTTCGATCCGGGAAGCCTGCGGCTGAACCGCCCGCCCCCTCCGACGTTGGGCATTCCGGACCGTTCCCGCGGGTGGGAACCCTCGATCGCCGAACATCGGCCCGAAGGCCTGGAGAAGGACAACGATGGCGCCCGAACAGCACAATCCCCTGGATCCGACCAAGATTCACATCGAGCACGACCACGTCCGCTTCTGGGAGGAGGAGCGGGACTTCCAGGACATCATGGCGGAGCAGCTCCGCCACGCCCCCTGGCTCGCGATCTCGATCGTCTTCCACGTGATCGTCGGCCTGATCCTTCTCCAGATCTCGACCGGGAGCCGGTTGAAGGACGAGGAGATGGTCATCCAGGCCCAGAAGCAGGAGGTCGTCGAGGAGCCCGAGGAGGAGCCCGAGGAGGAGCCCGAGGAGGAGCCCGAGGAGGTCGAGCCCGAACCCGTCATCCAGGACGCCGAGATCACCGAGGAGGTCGAGGAAGACATCGAGATGACCGAGGAGGAGACCCCGACCGACTCCAACTTCGAGAAGGACGCGTTCAACAACGCGATCGGGCTCGGCGGAGGCGCGGGCGGCAAGTTCGGCGGACGCGGCGGAGGACGCGGCCGGCTCGGGCGCAAGGGCGGAAGGCAGGCGGCCCAGGCCATCCTGATCGGCCTCGAGTGGCTCAAGAAGCACCAGGACGAGGACGGGAGCTGGGACGTCGACGAGTTCATGAAGCATTGCCCGGCCAACGACGTCTGCGACGGACCCGGCAACCCGATCAACGACGTCGGGATCACCGGCCTGGCCCTGCTCGCCTTCCTCGGCGACGGCTCGACGATGCGGTCGGGGCCCTACAAGCTCGTCGTCAAGAAGGGCATCAACTGGCTCCGCAAGCAGCAGGACGACGACGGGCTGCTCGGCACGGACACCGGCCACACCTTCATGTACAACCACGCGATCGCCGCGCTCGCGATGATCGAGGGGTACGGACTCTCCAAGTATCGGACTCTCCGTCCCTACGCGCAGAAGGCCGTCAACTACATCCTGAAGGCCCGCAACCCCTACAAGGTCTGGCGGTATTACCCCCACGACGGCAACAACGACTCCTCGGTCACCGGCTGGATGGTCTTCGCCCTCAAGTCGGCGATGGACTTCAAGCTGAAGGTCGACAAGGACGCCCTGAAGTACGCGGAGGCCTGGTTCGACGAGGTCACCGATCCGAACACCGGCCAGTGTGGTTACACGAAAAAGGGCGAAGGGTCGGCCCGGGAGCCGGGAGCCGAAGAGAAGTTCCCCGCCTCGAAGACCGAGGCCCTGACGGCCGTCGGCCTTCTCGCGCGGATCTTCCTCGGCCAGACGCCGGATCAGAACCCGATCCTCCTCGCCGCTGCCGACACGATGCTCAAGAAACCTCCGGTCTGGAACCCCGCCGACGGCAGCATCGACCTCTACTACTGGTACTACGGCTCCTACGCGATGTTCCAGATGGGCGGACGCCACTGGCGCGGTTGGCGGAAGTCGATGGAACCCGCGATGATCAAGAGCCAGCGCAAGGACGGCCACGCGAAGGGCTCCTGGGACCCGATCAGCGTCTGGGGCGAATCCGGCGGCCGCGTCTATTCGACGGCCATCAGCGTGCTCTGCCTCGAGGTCTACTACCGCTACAGCAAGCTGATCCGCTGAGGATCCCCGGCCGGGGCCCCTCGCGGACCCCGGCCGGATCCCGGGATCACCGGGTTCCGGAGCGGCTCCGGCGCGGAAGAGGGGTCACATGTTGCGCCGGTATTGGCCCCCGACGCCGTAGAGGGCCTCGGAGACCTGGCCCAGCGAACAGGTCTTGACCGCCTCCATCAGCGAGGCGAAGAGGTTCCCTCCCCCCGTCGCGGTCCGCTGGAGATCGCGCAGGACCTCCGGCGACCGCGCCTCGTTCCGCTTCCGGAACGCCCGCAGGCTGTCGATCTGCGCGCGCTTCTCGTAGTCCGTCGACCGCCGGACCTCCTCGGGCGTCACGAAGGGGGATCCGTCCGAGGAGAGGAAGGTGTTGACACCGATGATCGGCAGCTCCCCGCTCTCTTTCTTCTTCTCGTAGAGGAGGGATTCCTCCTGGATCTTTCCTCTCTGATACATCGTCTCCATCGCGCCGAGGACTCCGCCCCGCGCGGTCAATCGTTCGAACTCCGACAGGACGGCCTCCTCCACGAGATCCGTCAACTCCTCGATCACGAAGGAGCCCTGCAGCGGGTTCTCGTTCTTCGCGAGTCCCAGCTCCCGGTTGATGATCAACTGGATCGCCAGGGCCCTCCGGACGGATTCCTCGGTCGGTGTCGTGATCGCCTCGTCATAGGCGTTTGTGTGAAGGGAATTGCAGTTGTCGTAGATCGCGTAGAGGGCCTGAAGGGTCGTTCGGATGTCGTTGAAGGCGATCTCCTGGGCATGCAGGGAGCGGCCCGAGGTCTGGATGTGGTACTTGAGCTTCTGGCTCCTCGGCCCCGCGCCGTAGCGGAGTTTCATGGCCTTCGCCCAGATCCTGCGCGCGACCCGTCCGATGACCGCGTATTCGGGGTCGAGCCCGTTCGAGAAGAAGAACGAGAGGTTCGGGGCGAAGTCGTCGATCTTCATGCCCCGCGCGAGGTAATACTCGACGTAGGTGAAACCGTTGGCGAGGGTGAAGGCGAGCTGGGTGATCGGATTCGCGCCGGCCTCGGCGATGTGGTACCCGGAGATCGACACCGAATAGAAGTTCCGGACCCCGTGCTCGATGAACCAAGCCTGGATGTCCCCCATCATCCTCAAGGCGAACTCGGTCGAGAAGATGCAGGTGTTCTGCGCCTGGTCCTCCTTGAGGATATCGGCCTGGACCGTCCCCCGGACGACCTGGAGGGTCTCCTCCCGGATCCTCCCGTAAACCTCCGGGGGCAGGACCTCGTCCCCCGAGACCCCGAGCAGGAGGAGTCCCAGCCCGTCATGGCCCTCGGGTAGATCTCCGAGGTAGCGGGGACGGGAAAGACCGAGCCTGCGGTATTTCGCTTCGATCTTCTCCTCGACCTCCGCGACGAGGCCCTGCTCGCGGACGTACTTCTCGCAAGCCTGATCGATCGCGGCGTTCAGGAAGAAGCCGAGGAGCATCGGCGCCGGACCGTTGATCGTCATCGACACCGAAGTCTTCGGATCCGCGAGATCGAAGCCCGAATAGAGCTTCTTCGCGTCGTCGACCGTGCAGATCGAGACCCCGGAGTTCCCGATCTTGCCGAAGATGTCCGGCCGTTCGTCGGGATCCTCCCCGTAGAGGGTCACGGAATCGAAGGCGGTCGAAAGACGGGCGGCGGGCATGCCCCGCGAGAGGTAATGGAAGCGGCGGTTGGTCCGTTCGGGTCCCCCCTCCCCCGCGAACATCCGCGTCGGGTCCTCCCCCTGGCGCTTGAACGGGAAGACCCCCGCCGTGTAGGGGAAGGCGCCGGGGACGTTCTCCTTCCGGAGCCAGCGCAGGCGGTCCCCGAAGCTGTGGTAGCGGGGAAAGGCGACCTTCGGGATCGAAACCCCCGAAAGGGTCTCCGTCTTCGCCTCGACCTCGACCTTTCTCCCGCGGACATCGTAGCTCGCCCGTTCGCTCCGGTAGCGTTCGGCGAGTTCGCTCCAGGACTCGAGGTCCTTCCGGACCGAGGGATCCAGATCCTCGAGGAGTTCGCTCCTCAGCCTTCGGATCGCCTCCAGGGCCTCCTCCGCCCCGCCGCCGCTCTCGAGTTCGGCCCGGGCCTCGTCCAGGGCCTGCAGGCGGTCCGCGATCGCCGCCTGCCTCTCGACGTGGCGGTCGTACCGTCTCGACTCGTCCGCGATCTCCGCGAGGTATCGGACTCTCTCGGGGGGGATCAGGGACCCGGCGAAGCCCGCTCCCGGGGAGATCTCGAGGGTGGATTCGAAGCCCCCGAATTCGCGGTCCAGACGATCGAGGACGGCCCGGTAGAAGCGGTTGGTCCCCTCGTCGTGGAAACGCGAGGCCACGGTCCCGTAGATCGGGAGTTCCTCGTCGGAGACATCGAAGAGCTTCCGGTTCCTCCGGAACTGCTTGCGCACGTCGCGAAGGGCATCCTCGGAACCGCGCTTGTCGAACTTGTTGATCGCGATCAGATCCGCGAAATCGAGCATGTCGATCTTCTCGAGCTGCGTCGCGGCCCCGTATTCGGAGGTCATGACGTAGATCGAGAGATCCGAATGTTCGACGATCTCGGTGTCGCTCTGCCCGATGCCCGAGGTCTCGAGAAGGATCAGGTCGAAGCCCGCGGCCTTCAAGGTCGCGACGGCGTCCGTCACGTGCGGGGAGAGGGCGAGATTGGCCCGCCGGGTCGCGAGGGAACGCATGTAGGCGCGCGGATGCACGATCGCGTTCATCCGGATGCGGTCCCCGAGCAGAGCCCCGCCGCTGCGCCGCCGCGAGGGATCCACCGAGATCACCCCGATCGTCCTGTCGGGGAAATCCGCGAGGAAACGCCGCACGAACTCGTCGACGAGGGAGGACTTGCCCGAGCCGCCGGTTCCGGTGACGCCGAGGACCGGGGTCTTCACCCCCTCGGCCCGTTTCCGGACCTCGGCCAGGATCCCCGCGTATTCGGCCGAACGGTTCTCGAAGGCCGAGACGACCCGCGCGATCACGCCCGGAGCGTCGGGCCGGAGTTCCTCGGGCCGGAAACCCTCGAGGTCTCCGGTCGGAAAATCGCAGGCGTCGAGGAGGTCGTCGATCATCCCCTGCAGGCCGAGCCTGCGTCCGTCGTCGGGGGAGTAGATCCTCGCGACGCCTTCCCGGGCGAGTTCCTCGGCTTCCTCGGGAAGGATCGTCCCTCCGCCCCCCCCGAAGATCCGGACGTGGGCGAAGCCGCGTTCATCGAGGAGTTTCCGGAGGTAGCGGAAGAACTCCATGTGTCCGCCCTGGTAGGAGGTGATCGCGATGCCCTGCGCATCCTCCTGCACGGCGGCGGTCACGATGTCGAGCGCGGGTCGGTTGTGCCCGAGATGGATGACCTCCGCACCCGAGGCCTGGAGGATCCGCCGCATGATGTTGATCGCGGCGTCGTGACCGTCGAAGAGCGAGGTCGCGGTCACGATCCGGATCTTGTGCTCACGCCCCCCGCTCCCCGACGAGCCCGTCTCGGCCTCCTCGGGCGCTCCGAGGGCGACTCCGCCCCGCGGCTCCTTCTTCCCGGGTTTCTTCACGTCCGAGGATCTCATCGTTCGGGACTCGGGCCGCGCCCCCCTCGAGGAGCGCGGAGTCCGTTCAACCCAGCGAACGGACCATCCTGTCGGCCAGGCTCTTCCGGCGGGCCGCGGTGTTCCGGTGCAGGACGTTGTGCTTGCAGGCCTTGTCGATCTTCTGGTGGACGACGGGAAGGAGCTTCCGGGCCTCCTCCGCATTCCCGGCCTGGACGGCTTCCCGGAGCTTCCTCAGGAAGGTGCGGATCTGGGTTTTGCGGATCTTGTTGCGCAAGCGCCTCTCCTGGCTCTTACGCAGGTATTTCTTCGCGCTCTTGGTATGGGGCATGAATGCCTGTCTCCGGTTTCGTTGGACTTGGAAAGGGGGAACGATGCCATGCGGCGCTCCTGGAGGGGAGCGGACTCAGGGGCTTCCCAGGGCCTCCAGCCGCGCGGCGACGTCTTTGAATCCGATATCGACCTCGATGATCTTCGCGAAGGCCTCCCGGGCCGCCCGGAGGTCTCCGGACTCCTCGGCGAGCAGTCCGAGTTCATACAGGATCTCGAGTTTGCGGGGCCCCTCCGCCACGCTTTCCAGGGCCTTCTCCCACTGGGACCGGGCGAGATCCCCGAGCCCCTTGTTCTTGAAGGCCCGACCCAGCAGGAGGAGGGCCTCGAGCTTCCGGCGGGGGTCCTGGACCGCCTTCTGAAGTTCGGCGATCCCCTCGTCGAGTTCACCCTCCTCGAAGAGGGCCCGGCCGAACTCGAAGCGCAGGCCGAGATCGGTCGGATGCATCTCGACTCTCCGGCGCAGATCGCCAAGCTTGAGGCCGCGAAGCTCCTTCCTCAGAGCCCGGGCCGATTCCTCGTCCTCGAGCAGTTCGGCCTTCCGGATCCGTTCCTCGAGCTCACGGATCCTGAGCAGGCCGACCCGATCCTCGAGCTTCCGGTTTCCGGGTTCGAGACCCAGGGCCCGCTCGTAGCAGTCGAGCGCGCCCTGGGTGTCCCCGGTCCGCGCTCTCAGATCTCCGACCCGGGCGAGCAGGGCCGGATCCTCCGGAGCCCGGGCGAGCTTCCCTTCCGTCTCCCGGAGTTCCTCGAGGAGTTCCTCGCGACTCTTGTGGAGGCGCTGGCTCCGCTCGATCTCCTTTTGGGCTTGCTTGTCCTTGATCAGCTCCCGGCTGTGGGTCGCGCTCGCGAAACCGCCCTCCTGGAGGGCGCCCTCCGCCGCCAGGTTCTTCCGGGCCTTCAGGGCTTCCTGGTCCCGGGGATCGAGTTCCAGGGCGGCCTCGTAACACTCCCCGGCCTCCTTCAAGCGATCGAGGGCCTGCGCCATCGCCCCGGCCCGGCGCCAGGCCAGGCCGGCCTCCTCCGCCCGTGACGAGCTGCGACCCTCCTCGGAGAGGGTCGCCCCCAGATGGCGATAGACGACGTAGGCGGAGCGACGCCACCCGCCGGCCTCGAGGGCTTGCCCGAGAGCGAGGTTGGCGCGGACATGCCCCGGCCCCATCGCGAGGAAGCGCTCGAGGTTGCGGACCTCGGCCGCCCGATTCTTCGTGAGCCCGGCAATCTTCGCGCTCAGCATCGGAAGGAAGCCCTGGATCCACTGCAGCACTCCCCCGCCGCGTCCTCCCTGGAACTTCGCATCCAGCGCGAGACGGAGCCCCTCCCTCGCCTCCTCGAGGTCGGGATCGAGGTCGAGCAACTGCTGGTACAGACCGATGGCCAGGCCGTAGTTACGGCGTTTTCGGGCCTCGTCCGCCTTTTCGAGATGCTTGCTGAGATCCATGAAGGCCTCGGTCTGCGGGCCCCCGGGCCGGGCATACAGGGCGGAAAATCGTAGCGGGGCCGCGGGAAGCGCGCAACCGCGCGCCGCCACGCCCCCCGGCTCCTTGAGCGGGCGCGGGGCCCGACCTAGCCTGATCCCGAGTTCCCCCCGCCGTCCACCGTTTCGAGAGACCGCGCCGATGGACATCGTCCTCTACCCCGACCCCGTTCTCCGGCGGGGAAGCCTCGAGATCGCGGACTTCGGCCCCCGCTGGACGGAGATCGGCCGCGAGATGCTGGAGGCCATGTACCGGACCGGGGGCGTCGGTCTGGCGGCCCCCCAGGTCGGGCTCTCCTATCGCCTCCTCGTGCTGAATCCGACCGGAGACCCCGAGGACCGCGAAGGGGAGATGATCCTCTGCAACCCCGAGATCCTCTCCCGGAAGGGCCGGGAATGGGGCGAAGAAGGTTGTCTCTCCTTCCCCGGAATCACGGGCGAGATCCAGAGGGCCGCATGGATCGAGGTCCGGGCCCTCGACCCGGAGGGAGGGGAACGCCGCTTCGAGGCCGAAGACTTCCTCGCCCGCGTGATCCAGCACGAGATCGACCATCTCGACGGGGTCGTGTTCATCGACCGTATGAGTCCGGCCGACCGGATCCGCAACAAGTCCGCCCTCGAGGACCTCGAACGACGGTTCAAGCAGGCCCATGCGGGTTCTTGACTCCATCCCGGAGAACGGGGGGGAGGGGAGCGCCGTCACGGTCGGGGTCTTCGACGGCCACCACCTGGGACACCGCAAGCTCCTCGAAACGACCGTCGCCCGCGCCCGCGAGCGTGGGATCCACTCGGCCGTCCTGACCTTCCGGGAGCACCCCGACCTCCTACTCCGCGGCGAGGCTCCTCCCCGCCTGCAGACCGAGGAGGAGAGGATGCGGGGCTTCGAGGAGGCGGGCATCGACCTGGTCCTCCGGCTGGCGTTCACGCCGGAGTTTCGGGACATGGAGGCCCCGGAGTTCGCCCGGCGCCTCCTCGTGGGAGGGCTCCAATGCCGAGCCCTCGTCCTCGGCTTCGACTCGGCGATCTGCAAGGGGCGGAGCGGCACGGTCGACGCCTTCCGGAGGCTCGGATCCGAACTCGGCTTCACGGCGGAGCGGGCCGACGCCGTCCTCGTCGACGGAGACCCGGTCTCCTCCTCCCGGATCCGCGAGGCTCTTCGGGCGGGGGCGGTCGGACGGGCCGCCCTCCTCCTCGGCCGCCCCTTCACCTTCGAGGGGATCGTCGGGGAGGGGGCGCGGCGGGGACGGACCCTGGGGTTCCCGACGGCCAATCTCTCCCTGCCCGACCTCGCCCTCCCGAAGCCCGGCGTCTACGCGGTCACGGCGAGCCCCGGGACCGGAGGGGAAAAGGAGGAGCGGCTCCCCGGCGTCTGCAACCTCGGGCCTCGGCCGACCTTCGAGGAAGAACGGGGCGGACTCGCCGAGGTCCACCTCCTCGACTTCGACGGGGATCTCTACGGGAAGAGGCTTCGGATCGCCTTCCACGCCCGGATCCGGGGCATCCACGCCTTTCCGGACACGGAGGCCCTCGCCGCGCGGATCCGACGGGACCTCGACGAGGCCCGCCGCCTTCTTGCAGACGGTCCCCCCCCCGCCTAGGATCCCCGCCCCACCGCGCCGCAGGCTCGCGGTCGATGGGTAGGTAGCTCAGCTGGTAGAGCACAGCACTGAAAATGCTGGGGTCGGCGGTTCAAGTCCGCCCCTGCCCACCACGCCCGCTCCCTCTCCCGCCCCGAACGGCTTTGACTGGCCACGAGAACGAGGGCGCCGCTATCGTGACCCCGGCCTATACGGGGACGAGAAGAGTAAGGGAGTCCATGAAACGGGTCGAACACAACCCCTTCGACGCGGGGTGGAAGGAGCGCCTGCTCGTCCTCGGGACGGTGTTCGGGGGGATCGTCGCCTCCCTCGTCCTCGGCTTCCTCCTCGCCCCGGAACCGACCCGCGAACTCCTGGTCCTCGTCCCTTCCAGCTTCTTCGTGCTCGGGAAGTTCCTCCCCCTCGCCAGCCTTTCCAAGGAGTGCGGATTCGGACCCTACGAGCTGGGCCTCGTCATCTGGGTCATGGACACCTGCACGGTGCTCTTCATCGTCTACTCCCTCGAGCTCCTCTACCGCGTCGGCCCGGTCGGAAGGATCCTCGACCGGATCAACCACAACGCGGGGCTCGTCCTGCACGCCTACCCGAGGGTCCGCCGCCTCGCGATCCTGGGCGTCATCCTCTTCGTCCTCTTCCCGGTCGCGGGAACGGGAGCGATCGGGGGGGCGTTCCTCGGGGCCCTGCTCGGCCTGCACCGCTTCGTCCTGATCGCCGCCGTCAGCGCTGGCGGCTTCCTCGGGGGCATGGGCATGGCGTACGCGACCCTGCACTTCCAGAGCGCCGTGCGCACCCTGAACGAGAACAAGACGAACCCCCTGCTGATCGGCCTGATGATCGGCTTCCTCGTTCTCGCGTTCTGGAAACTCAACCTGGCCTACAAGCGCGCCCTGGCGCGTGCGCAGGCCTCCAACCCCCTGATGGACACGCGGATCCTCGACCGGATCCGGAAGAACCGCAGGAACACCGGCTGAAGCCCCCGAAAGAGCCGAGACCTCGGAGCCGGATCCGAGGCGGACTCCCGCCGGGGACGCCCTGCGGCTCCGCCCCCCGGGAATGCCCTCCCGGCCCCGCCTTCAGTGGATTCCGAGCTTCTTGATCTTCCGGTAGAGACTGCTCTTGCCGATGCCGAGCAGCTTCGCCGCCGCCAGCTTGTTGCCGGAAGTGCGGCGCAGGGCCTCCAGGATCGCCCTTCGTTCGGCGTCGTCGCGCCGGTGCGGAAGGAGATAGGTGGGTTCCTCCTCTTCTTCGGTCTCCCTCGCCTTCTCCTGCACCGACGGTCCCCTTCCCGAGACGGATCCCGCGCCCTCGCCGGGAAGGGGCGTCCGCAAGGACCACCGGCGACCCTGGATCCTCGGGGGCAGATCCTCGGCCTGGAGGACGGGACCCGAGGCCAGGGCCATCGCACGGACGAAGACGTTCTCGAGTTCGCGGACGTTGCCGGGCCAGGAATGGTGTTCGAGAAGCCGAAGCGCTTCCCGGGAAATCCCCTGGAAATCCGCCGCCCGGCCGGAAAGGGCCGCGTGTTTCCGGAGGAAATGGTCCGCGAGAACGGCGATGTCCTCGGGTCTCTCACGGAGCGGAGGAACCACCAGGGACACGACGTCGAGACGGTAGTAGAGGTCTTCCCGAAACTCCCCGTCCCGCACCATCTTCCAGAGATCCCGGTTCGTCGCCGCGATCAGCCTCGCATCGATGCGCTCGACCTTCGTGCTCCCCACGGGGCGGACCTCGCCCGACTGGAGTACCCGGAGGAGCTTCCCCTGGATCTCGAAGGAAAGCTCGCCGATCTCGTCGAGGAAGAGCGTGCCGCCGGCGGCCTTGCGGAACAGCCCCGGACTGTCCCTATCCGCGCCGGTGAAGGCCCCCTTGACGTATCCGAAGAACTCGCTTTCGGCGAGTTCCTTCGGGATCGTTCCGCAATGGACCGGAACGAAGGGCTCCGAGGCCAGGGGGCCGTCGAAATGGATCGCCCGGGCAACGAGTTCCTTTCCGGTGCCGCTCTCCCCCCGGATCAGGACCGTGGCCTTCGACCCGCGGAGTTGATCGACCGCGCGCGCGATGTGTGCCATCGCGGAGGAAGTCCAGACCATGCGGGACATCCGGTAACGGCCGTGCAACTCCCCCTTGAGGGCCTCGATCTCTCCGAGGAGATCGGCCATCTCGCGTTTGCGCTGCTCCTCGATCATGCGCTGCTGGTCGGTCACGTCCCGGAGGTGGAAGACCAGGTATTCCCCTCCCCCGTCATTCGGGAGGGGAAGGAGGTTGCGCGTGCATTCGAAACGCCGCGGCCCGAGCCCGGGGATCTCGACGATCCGTTGCAGCGTATCACGGTTCTTCCAGTTCTCCTCGTCGAAGAAGGGAGCGAGGGGGGTGCCCGCGACAGGCTCTCCTTCCCTCAAACCGCCGAGGAAGTTCCGCCCCTCCTCGTTGCAGGCCACGAGCAATCCTTCCCTGGAGACGCCGATCACGAGGATCGGGAGGAGCTTCACGAGACTGTGCCAGAGATCCCGCTGCTCCTCGATCCGCTCGAGGGCCTCCCGGAGGGCCCGCGTCCTCTCGGCGACGAGTTCGGTCAACCGCTCGTTGACCCGTCGCGCCTCCTTCCTCGCCTCGGCGAGCCGGAGCATCATCGAGACCCTCGCCCGGAGTTCCCTCGGATCCAGGGGCTTGACGAGGTAATCGTTGGCCCCGGTTTCGAAGGCGAGTTCCTTGTCGCTCGGCAGGGAACGCTCCCCCGAAATGAAGAGGATCGGCGTCTCCTCGTGCGCCTTCACCGCACGCAACCGGGAACAGAGTTCGAATCCGTCCATCCCGGGCAGGACGACATCGATCAGGAACAAGTCGAAATCCGGATCCCTCTCGACCTCGGCAATCGCCTCCTCTCCGGATTCCGCCGTCACGATCCGGATGTCCCTCTTCTCCAACTGTCGCCGCACCATTGCGAGATTGGCGGCCTGATCGTCGACGACGAGGATTCGAACCAAAAGGGCCTCCACGGGGGCTCGGAAGGACGCCGCGGCCGAGCGGGGACGGCGGGTAGAGAACGATGCAAGAGAACGGAGTTTTCGTCAACCCGCGGCAAAGCCCTGGCCCCGCGCCCCGGGATCCCTCAAGCTTGCGCGCCCGGAGAATGAGACGGATGAAGGAAATCCCCGGCCACCTGCGAGTCCTGGGCATAGAGACTTCTTGCGATGAAACCGCGGCGGCGGTGGTCCAAGGAGGATGCAGGATCCTCTCGAACACCCTCCATTCCCAGGTCGCCCTGCATGCCCCGCACGGGGGAGTCGTCCCGGAGATCGCCGGGCGCAGCCACATGGAACGCATCCTCCCCCTGGTCGCGAGAGCCCTCGAGGAAGCCGAGACGGAGCCGGGGAACCTGGACGGCATCGCGGTCACCCATCGGCCCGGCCTGATCGGCTGCCTCCTCGTCGGCCTCGCGGTCGCGAAGACCCTCTCCCTCTCCCTTGGGATCCCCCTCCTCGGCGTGGATCACGTCCAGGCCCATGTCCACGCGGCCCTGATGACGGAACCGGACCTCCCGCTGCCCCTCCTCGCCTTGATCGCCTCGGGGGGCCACACCTGTCTCTTCCTCGTCGAGGAGCCCGGTAAGGCCCTTCTCATCGGCGGAAGCCTCGATGACGCCGCGGGCGAGGCCCTGGACAAGGCCGGTGCAATGCTCGGCCTGAGATACCCCGGAGGCCCTGCGATCGAGCGGGCCGCGGAGGAAGGGGACCCCGGGCGGCACGATTTCCCCCGCGGCACCCTCGGGCGGGACTCCCTCGATTTCAGTTTCTCGGGCCTCAAGACCGCCCTCCTTTACGAGTTGCGGGGCCCCGGGTTGATCCGCCCCTTCCCCGATCTTTCCGGGAAGGCACGGGCGGACTACGCCGCGAGCTTCCAGGAGGCCGTAGTCGAGACCCTGCGCATCAAACTCCGCCGGGCCGCCGAAAGGCTCAGGCCGCGCAGCCTGGCCATCGGGGGCGGCGTGGCGCGGAATCGGCGCCTTCGAAGGGTTCTCGCCAGCGACACCGTCCTCGGCGGGCTCCCCCTCGTCCTGCCTCCCCCCGAACTCTGCTCCGACAACGGGGCGATGATCGCCGGTCTCGGGGCCCTGCGGCTCGCCCGCGGAGAACGGGACGGCCTCGATCTCGAGGCCTTCCCCCGAAGCGCACGCCCCGCCCCCTGAGCCCCCCCTGGAGATCCCGGGGAACCTGCGCTTTAATCCCCGCGGCGCCGCACCCCGGGGGACTTTCATGACCGCTGCCGAACGACCTGCCCGCCTAGTCCTCGAAGACGGTACTCTCCTCCATGGACGCGCCTTCGGGGCCGACGGAGAGGCCGTCGGCGAACTCGTCTTCAACACCTCGCTGACCGGGTACCAGGAGATCCTGACCGATCCCTCCTACCGGGGGCAGGTCGTCCTGATGACCTACCCGCACATCGGCAACTACGGGATCACGAAAGAGGACGACGAGTCCTCCAGGATCTGGGTCGAGGGCCTGATCGTCCGCGAGGCGAGCTGCTACCCGAGCAACTTCCGCTCCGAAACCGACCTCCCCTCCTTCCTCCGGGAGCACGGGATCGTGGCCGTCGAAGGCGTCGACACGCGCTTCCTGACCCGGAAGGTCCGTACCGGCGGCGCGCTCCGGATCCTCCTCACGACCGATCTCGAGACGAGCGACGAGGACCTCCTCGCGAAGGTCCGCGCCGCCCCCCCGATCGAAAACCGGGATCTCGTGCGCGAGGTGACGTGCGAACACGTCGACCGCTGGCGTGACGGCTACTTGGAGGACTTCTCCCCGCCGACCCCGGGCGGATCCGGGTTCGAACCGATCCCGATCGTCGCGATCGACTGCGGGATCAAGCGCAACATCCTCCGCTCCCTCGTCGAGTGCGGCTTCGACGTCACCGTCGTTCCGGCGACCTCCGGCCCGGAGGAGATCCTAGCCTTCCGGCCCAGGGGGATCTTCCTCTCGAACGGACCCGGCGATCCGAGCGCCGTTCCCTATCTCGTCGAGACGGTCCGCATCCTCGCCCTCGAGAACCGGCTCCCCGTATTCGGTATCTGCCTCGGACACCAGATCCTCGCTCGGGTCTGCGGCGGGCGGACCCGAAAGATGCGTTTCGGCCACCACGGGGGGAACCATCCCGTTCAGAACCTGAAGAGCGGCGAGATCCATATCACCGCCCAGAACCATTCCTTCGCGGTCGAGGAGGAGAGCCTTCCCGACCTCCTCGAGGTCACCCACCGCAATCTGAACGACGGAACGATCGAAGGCATCGCCCACCGGGAGCTTCCCCTCTGGTCTGTCCAGTTCCATCCCGAGGCCGCTCCGGGTCCGCATGATGCACTGAACCTCTTCCTCCCCTTCCGCCGCCGCCTCGAAACCGCACCCTCCGCCTGACCGGCGACGATTCCGGACTGGGATCCGAAACCGGATTCCTCCGCCCTTTCCGAACCTCCCCGCCCCCGTTGCGTTCTCCCCGCCTGGGCGCACTCCCCGCGGCGGAGAGTTCCCCCGCGAGATCGCGCCCATGGCGAGCGTACAAGAAGAAGGTCCCCCTCCCGAAGGGGGGGGACCTTCCGGTCTCTGTCGATCCCCGAAGGGACCGACCGGTCTCGGTGCCCATGCACACCGAGACCATGGCTGTGATGCGGGCATGCCCGAAAGCACGCCCGAACCCTCCGTGCCCATGTTCACGGAGACCTTTCCGATCCTCCCGGAGGAGGGATCGGAGAAGGTGAAGGCCTCGCCCCCGAAGGGACGAGACCTTCGGCTGTGACGAACGACTCCGAGCCCATGCTCTCGGAGCCACTCAGACCGCAGGCACCCAATTCCTGCGGCCTCAAAAGCCGATGCCGGGTGTGCACTCCCAACATCGGCCCACCCAAGTTCGCTGGAGCCTCGAAAGGCTCACTACTCCAGAGGAGTGGACGCCACGGTTTCCCGTTTCATCCGTAGAGTTTTTTAACTCTTTTTCCGGACTCCGCAACCCGTTTTTTGATCCACACGCAAGACCCGGACTTTTTATTCGAAAACTGCATTCTCCTCGGGGCAGACTTCCCGGATCGCGAACCTTCCTGCCCCCTCATTCCCATCGGGATTTCGAGTCCGGCCCGGCCCCTCCCCTTCCCGGGGAAATCCGTGTTTCCGGGAGGGAAACCGCCCCGGGAACGGACTCAGAGCATCGAAACCGGATCGAGGTCCAAGAGGAGCCGTACGCCCCCCGCCCGTTTCGACTCGAGAGGGAGAAGGCTGGGTCGGAGGGCCTCGAGCGCAGAATCGCCCGAGCATTTGCAGAAGAGATGGAAGCGCCACTTCCCCCGGAGCCTGGCGAGGGGGGCGGGCGCCGGCCCGCAGATCTCGACTCCTTCGACGCCGAGCCTCTGGAGTTCGGAGGCGACCTTCCCGATCCTTGCCTCGACAGCCCGGGCCTCCCTCCCCTCGGCGACGATCCGGACCAACCTTCCGAAGGGGGGGTAACCCAGCGCCTTCCTCGCCTCCAACTCCCCCGAGACGAAGCCCTCGAGGTCGTGGGCGACCGCCCGTCGGATCGGTTCGGCCTCGGGGCTCGAAGTCTGGACGACGACCAGCCCCTCGCGATCCCCCCGCCCCGCACGTCCCGAGACCTGGGAGAGAAGCTGGAAGCATCGCTCCCCCGCGCGGAAATCGGGCTGGAAGAGCCCTGTCTCCGCGGCGACGACCCCGACGAGGGTCACTCTCGGGAAGTCGAGGCCCTTCGCGATCATCTGCGTTCCGACGAGGACATCGATGTCTCCACGCCGGAAGGCCTCCAGCACATTCTCGTAGCTGTCCCGGCTCACCATCGTGTCCGAATCCATTCGGGCGACGACAATCTCGGGAAAGAAACGCCGGACCTCCGCTTCGACCTGTTCGGTTCCGGCCCCGACCCTCCCCGGACGCGAAACCCCGCAGGAAGGACAGAGTTCGGGATGCCGCATTTCGAAGCGGCAATAATGACAGAGGAGCCGCCCTTTCGAGACATGCCAGGTCATTGCGACGTCGCAGTCCGGACAGCGCACGGCATCCCCGCAGGTGTTGCAGAAGAGGGCCGGAGCGAAACCGCGACGGTTGAGGAAGAGGATCGCCTGCTCGCGCGCGCGAAGGCGTTCCTGCAGGAGGATCCGCAGGCGCCGGGAAAGGACCGGAGGCCCTCCCCGCTCGGGTTTCTCCTGGCGCATGTCGACGACGAGGACCTTGGGACGCGTCCCCGCCCCCGCCCGTTCGGGAAGGCGGAGTTCGACGTAGCACCCCTCCTTCACGCGGTGCCAGGACTCCAGACTCGGCGTGGCCGAGCCGAGGACGACGACCGCGCCCTCGAGCGAACCGCGCAGGACGGCCATGTCCCGCGCGTGGTAGCGGGGCGATTGCTGCTGCTTGAACGAACCCTCGTGCTCCTCATCCACGACGATGAGTCCGAGGTCCCGGACCGGGGCGAAGAGGGCCGAGCGGGCACCGACGACGATCCGCGCCTCCCCACGCAGGAGGCGGAGCCATTCCGAGGCCCTCGTCGCATCCGTCAGCGAGCTGTGGAGGACCGCCACATCGGGAAAGCGTGAGAGGAAACGGCCGCAGGTCTGGGGGGTGAGCGAGATCTCGGGGACGAGGATGATCGCCCCCCGGTTCCGGCGGCGCACCTCCTCGAGCACGCGCAGGTAGACTTCGGTCTTGCCCGAACCCGTGACCCCGTAGAGAAGGAAGCTCCGATGCGATCCCGCCCGGACGGCCTCGCGGATCCTTTCCACGGCTCTCCGCTGCGCCGGGTTGAGTTCGTGGCGGGGGGCGCTCTCCATTCTCGACCGCACGAGGAACTCGTCTTCCTGTTCGATCCTCGTCCAGCGCAGGAAACCGTGCTTGACGAGAGTCTCGATAGGACTCCGCGAGACTCCGCTGCGCCGCATCAAGGTGCGCAGGGGAACGGGCGAACCCAGTTCCAGGACGTGGCGGAGGACGCGGGCCCGCTTCTCCGCCCTGTCCTCGAGGTCCATCGCGAGCGCCCTCGTCTCCTCCTCGTCCCGCACGAGCGCGAGACCCGGAATCGTGCGCAGGCCCCTCCTCTTGAGGGAGGAGGGAAGGGCCGCCGCGAGGGCGAGCCCCCAGGCGCAGGCGTATTCCTCCGCCATCCTCCGCGTGAATTCCAGGATCGTGGAGGGCAGCGGAGGGATCTCCGCCCGGGGAAGGGCCAGGCTCCTCAGCTTCTCCGGCGGGAGCCCGCATTCGTCCCGCAGCGCGACGACGAACCCCTGCTCCCTCCTCCCTCCGAACGGGACGCGGACCGAGGCCCCCACGACGATCCGTCCCCGGAGAGCTTCCGGGACGCGATAGGTGAACGTCCCCTGCACCGGGAGGACGGGCGCGACCTCGGCATAGGCCTTCAACGCACCCCCTCGACCTCCACGCAGGCGCAGGGTCTTCCCCCACAGCGGGGACAGCCTTCCCCGTATTTTTCCCTCACGACCCCGACGAGGTCGACCCCGCGGATCGATGCGAGCGTCGCAAGCCAGGCGAAGACGTCCGCGAACTCCCCCTCGATCTCCGATTCTTCCCCCCTGCGGAGAGCCCTGACGAGTTCGCCGACCTCCTCGAGGAACCAGAGCATCGAACCGGCCAGTCCCCGGCTCTCGTCCCTCGCGAAATAGATCTCCTCGATCCATCCCTGGAAGGCCCGGATGCCCAGGTCCTCGCCTTCGCGGACCCTCTTCGCCGGCCCGCAATCCGTTCCACCTTCTTCCTTCCGTTCCACGGTCATCGCCGCCCCCTTCAGACCATTCGCTTGACCGTGACCAGGGTTGCGTCCGCCGGACGCTCCCGCTCCCCGAGATGCGTGTCGAGAGCCCCGAAGACGAGGTGCAGGAACGCGCCCGAATTCTTCGGCGCGTGCCGGCGCACGAGGTCCTGGAAGGCCGGAAGCCCGAAGGGCCGTCCCTGCGGGTCGGGGACCTCGTAGGTCCCGCAGGTCGTGAGGACGATCCGGGTCCCCGGCGGCATCTCGACGACGACCTCCTCGAGCCGGGAATCGAACACGGGGCCGGAGTCCAGACCCAGGGCGAGACCCTCTCCGTGAACGACCGAGATCTCGCCCCCCCGGCAGGCGTAGAACGGAGCCGTGTGCCCCGCGATGCAGACCCTGGCCTCGCCCGCGACCGGGTCGAGAACCGCGAGCTGGGCCGTCACGTAATGTCCCTTGCGCATCGCGCTCGCGAGGTGGCGGTTGGCGAGCCTCAAGGACTCGGCCGCCCCCCTCCCGCATTCGAGGTAGGCCCGGAGGAAGGACCGGGTCATCCCCGAGAGGAGCGACCCGAGGGCTCCGTGCCCGGAAGTCGAGGCCACGACGATCGCGACACCTCCCCCCTCCAGGGGTATGAAATCGTAGAAATCCGCCGCCCCCTCGACCCCGTGCTGGTGGAGCGCGTCCAGTTCGAACCCCTCGACCTCGGGGAAGGACCGCGGCAACAGGGCGTCCTGAAGCTCGACGAGGATCTCGGCCTCGCGTTCGCGGGCCTCGAGCCTTTCGGCGGCCTCGGCTCCGCTGCGGAGTTCCTCGACCATCGCCTGGAGGGCCCGGGCGAGATCCCCGATCTCGTCCTTCCTCCGCGTGTCCGCCCGGTAATGGAGGTTCCCGCGGTTCAATCTCCTCACGGCGCTGACGAGTTCCCGCAGGGGCCTGGCCGCGCTCCCCGCCATTCCCGAGACGAGCAGGAACAGGAGAACGACGGCCAGGGCCCCGAAACCGAAGATCGCGAGCCTCAGTCTTCCGGCCGCCCGGAGCGCGGGGGAGTCCTTGACGACGAGGTTGACGTCCCCCGCGTCCCGGCCTTCGCGGTCCTTCAACGGACGTCGATAGAGCCGGACCCTCCCCGTGAACTTCCCGCTCCGGTATTCCCCCTCGAAGAGGGCCGCTCCCTCTCCGAGGCGGAATCCCGGCCCGTCCGCCCGGAACCCGTCCACCTTGTAGACGGAGAGGACGACCCTCCCGCTCGGATCGCGGAGGAAGATGTTCCAAACGCCCTGCTCCTTCACTCCCTCGAGGAGGCCTTGCAACCTCCGGAAACTCCCCCGGAGTCCGACGAATCCCTTCCCCTTCGCGACGAACCAGGACTCCGCCCCCCCGGAGGCGACGCCCCGCAGAGTCCCGGCCAGGCCCGCGTCCTCGACATCCCTCAGGGAGGAGACGACCATGGCCTGGAGGATCAGGAACAGCACGCAGAGGAGGGCGAACATGCCGAGCGCGGCGCTCAGGGCGAGCCGCATCCCGAAGCCCATGCCCCGCGGCGCGCGGGCGGTCTTCGCCGCTCTCGCTACAACCACGGGACCCCCCAGCTCCCGAAGAACGCCAGGGCGCCCCCCGAATAGAGAGCCACCACGATGTCGTCCAGCATCACGCCCCATCCTCCCGGCAGATGCTCCACGCGGCGTCCCGGCGGAGGTTTCCCGATATCCGCGATTCGGAAGAGGAGGAAGGCCAGGAGGTGCCCGCCCCACTGCAGGGGGCGCGCGTGGAAGAGGTCGAAGATCGCCACGGTGACGAGATACCCGGCCACCTCATCGAGGACGACGGCTCCGGGATCCTTCAGGCGCCAGCGCCGTTCCGCCCAGGGGCCGAGCGCGATCCCCAGCAGGAGGAGGACGACCACTGCCGCCAGCGCCCAGATCCAGAACGGTCCCGGAACCCGGGCCAGCGGTACCGCCAGCGCGATCCCTCCGAAGGTCCCGAAGGTCCCCGGCGCCACCGGAGCCAGGCCGAGCCCGAAGAAGCTGACGGCCAGGACCTTCCAGGTCTCGCCCTTCCCCGTCCCGGAAGGGGAGGGTTCCATCCCCGGATGTTCAGCCACGAAACACCGCCAGGGCCTTGCGCAGGTAGTTCCCGCCCGAAAGGACCGTCATCCCGAGACTGATCCAGACGAAAACGGCCGCGATCGGGCGGCACCATTCCCAACCGCCCTGCCAGGCCAGGAGGGCCTGCACGAGGACGCACTGCGCCCCCATCTTCCACTTCCCGAACGGGTCCGCTCCGAAAGCCTCTCCCCTGCGTTCGACCATCCCCCGAAGGCTCGTCACGACGATCTCCCGGAGAACGACGACGGCGACGACCCAGGCCGGAAGCAACAGGGCCATGGATTCGTGGAAGCGAAGGGCGAGGATCAGCGCCCCCCCGATCAGGATCTTGTCCGCGAGGGGATCGAGCATCCTCCCCATGGCCGAGACCTCCCCCCTGGCCCGGGCCAGCCTCCCGTCGAGGTAGTCGGTCAACTCCGCGACGAGGAACAGCGAGAAGATCGTCCAGATCCCCCATCCTCCCCGGGGGGGCTCGACCGGATGGAGAGCCATCATCGCGAGGCCGACCAGGGTCAGGCCGATCCGCGACAGGGTCAGGAGATTCGGGAGATTCAAGAGCGGCCTCCCGCTCCGCCGGCGAATCCCACGGGCCGCGCGACGAGGTCGAAACCGAGGGAGGACGTGATCTCCGCCTCGACGAGAGTCCCCGAGGGGATCGGATCCTCGAAGTAGACGAGGCAGTCGATCTCGGGAGCATCGGCCTCCGTGCGTCCGACGCTCCCTCCCTCCCCAAGGCCGCTTCCCTCTGGAATCGACTCCGCCCTTCCGTCGACGAGGACGGGCAGACGCCTCCCGACGAGTTCCGCGTTGCGCGCCTCGATGTTCGCGCGCGAGAGTTCGAGGATGCGTTCGCAGCGCTCGGCGGCGACGTCCTCCGGGACGCGGCCCGGAAGCTCGAAGGACCCGGTCCCCTCCTCCAGCGAATAGGGGAAGACACCGAGCCGTTCGAACCGGAACTCCCGCACGAAGGCGCAAAGCTCCTCGAAATCCTCCTCGCTCTCCCCGGGAAAGCCGGTCAGGAGAGTCGTCCGGATCGCGATGCTCTCGACCTCCGTCCGGAGCCGATCGAGGATGCGCCGCACCTGCTCCGAGGACACGCCGCGCTTCATCGCGCGCAGCATGCTCGCGGAGATGTGCTGGATCGGGATGTCGAGATAGGGAACGACCTTGGGGTTGTCCCGGAGCTGCTCGATCAGGGCCCGGTCGACGGTGTGCGGATAGGCGTAGAGCACCCGGATCCACTCGATCCCCTCGACCTCCGAAAGGGCCTCGAGCAGGCGCGGGAGCGTTCGTTTCCGCCCCCGGTCCATGCCGTAGGCGGTCGAATCCTCCGCGACCAGCACGAGTTCGCGGACTCCCCCGGAGGCCAGGCCCTCCGCCTCGGCCACGCAGACCTCAATCGGTTTGCTTCGTTGCCTGCCCCGGATCGAGGGAATCGCGCAGAAGCTGCAAGCATGGTCGCAACCCTCCCCGATCCTGAGGTAGGCATAGGAGCGCGGGGTCAGGATCAGCCGGGTCCGGTCCGAGGAAGCGTCCTTCAGGTTCCCCCCCTTCACATCGGCCGCGGAACGCTCCCCCCTTCCCTCGGCCAGGCGCCGGAGGAGGGCCGGCACCCCCGAATAATCCGAAAGACCGAGAAAGGCATCGACCTCGGGGAGTTCCTCCCGAAGGGCCTCTCCGAAACGCTCCGACATGCACCCGACGACGACGAGCCCCTTCAAACGGCCCGACTTCTTCAGTTCTCCGACCTCCCGGATCGTGCGGACCGATTCCTCGCGGGCCGCCTCGATGAACCCGCAGGTGTTGACGACCGCGAGATCGGCGTCCTCCGGATCCCGGGCGATCCGGAATCCATCCTCGGCGGCATGACCGAGGAGCACCTCGGAATCGACGAGGTTCTTCGGACAACCCAGGCTGATCAACGACACCTTCAGAGGTTCGGACATAGGTCGGAGGAGGAAGGGCGGCCCCTTCCGGGGCCGAAGGATCGGGAGAGCCGGTGCGGCGAGGAAGGCTCCCGGACGGCGATCGGACGACTTTGGCCGGGGTGGGGGATCTCCGCAAGATCCGCCTCGACCCCGCCCCTCCTCAACGCCGCCGCTCCTCCCATTCCGACAGCGGGATCAACGGATCCCAGGTCCCGGACCCGCGGGGTTCGTCTACGACCCCGAGGCGTTGGAGGGTCTCGAGGATCTGCCTTGCGTCCGCGTATCCAATCCCCATCCGCCGCTGCAGGAGGGAGATCGTCGGCCGGCGGGCGGTCAGGACGACCCGCGCGGCGAGATCCAACTGTTCGGGCTCGGGGGCGGGATCCTCGGGGAAGAGGGCTTCCTGCCGCCGAGCCGGAACGGGCAGGCCCCTCGGGGGCATCGAGGAGATCTCGACGACCTTCTCCCCGTCCTCCTCGACCGGCTCCTCCCCGGAAGGCTCCTCCCCGGAAGGCTCCTCGACCTCCTCCCCCCTCCGGTCCTCGGAACCGATCCCGAAAAGGGACGCCCTCTCTTCCCGCGGGCGGCGGAAGGAGGGAGAGACCGGGCGGGAAGCGGCCTCGCTCTTCGCCGCTCCCTCGGCCTCGTCCTCCGCATCGAGGGGACCGGGCTCTTCGGGATCAGGTTCTCCGGCCTTCGCGAAACTCTTCGGGTCGTCCTCCCACATCCGGTCGAGAGCCTTCCCCGCCCGTTCGAGGAGATCCTCGTCCTCGAGCCCCGCGAAGGGGTCCTCCGCCTCCTCGGCCCCCGAATCGGGGGGAGGTTGTTCTTCCTCGACCTTGGCGGCGAGTTTCCGCCGGGCGTCCTCGAGCAGGGTTTCCAGCAGGAGGTCCCTCCCGACCCATCTCCGCCGCCGGGCGCGGCCGGAGCCCCCGGCACCCGGCGATGACTCCTCCACCGGCTTCGGCTCGAGCCTCCTCGCCGGGGGAAGGTCCTCGGCCTCCCCGCCTTCCGTCGTCACGGAAGCGCCCTCCCCCTTTCCAGCGCCCCCGAACACCGCCTCGGCGCGGATCCGTTCCTCCGCGGCGGGGGGGGCGGCCAGGAAGGCCTCCTCCTCCGGACCGACCCCGGTCTCCTGTCCGGGATGGAGCGGCAGGGGCCGGACCATTCTCGAGAAGGAGCGGTAGAAGAACCAATCGGTCGAGAGGAGAAGCCCGACGAGGGTCATCGCGGCCAGGAGGAACCCTCCGAGGGCGTCGCCGAGGACCCAGGAGAGCCGGACGGCGATCCGCTTCCCGAAGGCGCCGCCGTCCCCGCCCACGAGACCGAGGAACATCGACAGACAGAGGACGAAGAGGAGACTCGCGCCCAGGCGGCGGAGGGGCCCGGAGACCCTACCGGTGACGAAGGCGATCGCGCCCCAGACGAGGCTCAGGAGACTGAGGTAGAGGGCCGGAGCGAATCCGAGGGTGCCCGAGATCCAGAGAACCCTGGAAGCCAGGAATCCCTTCCCCTCCCCGTCCGGGGAAACCCCGGCCTGCAGGAGCCCGACGCCCAGGAAGATGCCGAAGGCGAGGAGCCCGAATGAAAGGAGAAAGAGGAAGAGGAAGCCCCGCTCCACTTTCCTCGGTTCGAAGATCAAGGAAGTCATGACCGCTCCTCCTCTTCTTCTCCGTCTTCTCCGTCTTCTTCGTCCGCTTCGCCTTCCAGTCCCTCGTCGTCCGGGGATTCGACCCCATCCTCGTCCTCGTCCGGAGCGTCTTCCTCTTCCTCGTAGTCCTCATCCTCGAAGTCGTCGTCCTCGGCATCGTCCTCGTCGTCGAAGTCCTCGTAGGATTCCTCGTCCTCCCCCTCGTCTTCCACGTCCTCTTCCTCCGCCTCGTCCTCGTCGAAGGAAGTCTTCCATTCCTCTTCCGGACCCTCTTCCCAGGAACCCCCGTTCTCCTCTTCGCGTTCCTCTTCGGGCTCCTCTTCAGGCTCCTCATCCTCCCTCGCGGGATCGGGGGTGGCCTCTCCCGCGGGATCGGGGACGGCCTCTCCCGCGGGCAAGCCCCCGCCTCCGGCAAGCCCTCGCGGCTCCTCCTCGGCCCCCAGGGAAGCCTCCCACTCCTCGAGGCTCATCAGGACCTCGCGGGACTTGGAGCCCTGGAACTCCCCTACGATTCCATCCTCGGCCATGAGTTCGATCAGTCGGCTCGCCCGCGTGTAACCGACGGAGAGCTTCCGCTGCAGGAGGGTCGCGCTGCCCCGCTGCTCCTCGAGGACGGTCCTCACCGCCTCCAGGTACAGGGAATCCCTCTCCTCAGGGCGGCGCCCCGAACCGGTCGGGTTCTGGACGAGGGTCTCCTCGAACTCCTGCTCGCCGGCTTCCTGTTCGAGGAAGGACACGACGCCGTGGATCTCGTCGTCCGAGATGAACGTGCCTTGCGCCCGAACGAGCTGATGGGTCCCCGGGGGGATGTAGAGGAGGTCGCCGTTCCCGAGGAGCTGATCGGCGCCGTTCGTGTCGAGCACGACCCGGGAATCGACCCGGCTGCTGACCTTGAACGCGATCCGGGTCGGGAGGTTGGCCTTGATCAGGCCGGTGATCACGTCCCGGCTCGGTCGCTGGGTCGCGAGGATGACATGCAGGCCGACGGCCCTCGACTTCTGCGCGAGGCGCTGGATCGACAGCTCGACGTCGGAAGCCGAGACGGCCATCAGGTCCGCGAACTCGTCGATGATCAGGACGATGCTCGGGAGGTGCACCGGAGTCCGCTCCGGATCGAAGGCGGGGCCCAGGCGTCGTTTCAGCTTCTCCTCGCCGAGGGCGTTGTAGCTCGCGAGATTGCGGACTCCCGCGCTCGAGAGGAGCGCGTAGCGCTGCTCCATCGTCTCGACCGCCCAGTTCAGGACCGCCGACGCCCGCTTCATGTTCGTCACGACCGGACACAGGAGATGCGGGATCTTCTTGAAGTTCTGCAGCTCGACCATCTTCGGGTCGATCAGGATCAGCCGGACCTGGTCCGGACTGCGGGTCATCAGGATCGAGAGCAGGATCGAGTTGATGCAGACGGACTTCCCCGAACCGGTGGCCCCCGCGATCAGGAGGTGCGGCATGCGGGCGAGGTCCTCGATGATCGGCTCGCCCGACACGTCCCTCCCGAGGAACAGGGGCACGGTCTCCGGCATCCGGCTCAGGTCGCGCAACTCGAGGAGTTCGCGCAGGCGGACCATCGTGCGGATCCGGTTCGGGACCTCGACCCCGACCGTGTGCTTCCCGGGGATCGGCGCGACGACCCGGACCGACATCGCCTTCAGCGCTGCCGCAAGGTCCGGGGCGAAATTGCGAAGGATGCCGATCCTCTGCCCCTCTCCGAGTTCGAGTTCGAACACGGTGACGGCGGGCCCGGCCGAGATCGCGACGACCCTGGCCTCGACACGAAGGCTCTCCAGTCGCTTTTCGATCGCCCGCGCGAGGGACTGCAAGCCCGAGTCGGTGACGCCCGGATCGGAGACTTCCGCCGGCTCGAGGAGTTCGAAGGGGGGGAAGGGCCAGGGACCCCGCCTCCGCCGCTGCTTACGGCCCGGGGCTGCTCCGCTCCGATTCACCGAGATGCGGATCGGGACGGCGGTCTCCTTCGGAGCGGTCTTCTCGGGAGCGGGAGGGGCCGGATCCTCCTCGATTCGGCGCCGGCGGCGGGTCCGGCGCGACGAACGGCCGGAGGTCTCGTCTCCGGTCTCCGCCACTCCTCCCTTTCCGCTCTCTCCGGAGACTCGAGAAGGTTCCTCCTTTTCGGAACCGGGCGGGTCCCTCGGCGCGAGATCCCCTTCCTCCAGCATCCGCCCTCCGACCGGCTGGGCGGCCTCTCGCCTCCTCCTCGAGACACGCCGGCGGCGGGGAGCGGCGGAATCCTCGTCCTCCTCCTCGAGTTCGAGCTCGGCCCCTCCACCGGCCCCCGCGGGAGCGGGTCGATGGAGGCCGTGCGCGAGAAACCTGGCGAAACGGGCGGTTCCCGCGAAGGTCCGTTTCAGGACCTTCCGTCCGGGAACCCCCTCCTCCCCGCTTTCCGTGGAAGAGGAGAGGAGCCCCCCTCCGAGGTCCCGGACGACCTGGGAGAGGGCCCAGTCCGTCGCGAGGAAGAAGGCGATCGAGCCCGTCATCGCGAGCAGGAGCCAGGCGCCGAGGGGACCGAAACTCGCGTGGAGCCGCGGGCCCAGTACCAGCCCGATCCACCCACCGAGCCCGTAGGGGGTCCGCAGACTGATCCCCCGGGGTTCGGGACCCGACCCCGCGAGGAAGATCGCGAGGACGAGCACGAGGCCCAGGACTCCCGCCAATCGGGTCCAGGGGCGCTCGATCCCTCGATGGCGCAGGTGGAGAATGCCCCAGTAGACGAGGAAGGCGGCCAGGAGGAAGCTCGCCAGACCGAAGGCCTGCATAAGGAAGCCGCCCAGGAGATGCCCGACGAACCCTCCCCAGTTCTCCCTCACGGCGGGCTCCAGGGGATCGTCGTAGGTCCCGAAACCGTAGCTCATCCCCGACAGGGCCAGGAAGACACCCCCCCCCACCAGCGACAACCCCAGGATTTCGCGGGCCCGCCGGCCGATCTCCGCGGACTCCTTCCCCCCCTTCCGGGAGCCCCCCTCCCGCGATGAACCCTTCCGCCCTCTCGCCATCGATCTCGGCCCTCCAGGGATCGCCCGATCCCACCGGCGTTCCGCCGGCGGCGGCTCATGATACCGGAGCCCCCGGCCTCGATCCCAACGAGGAATCCCCAGGGTCGGGGGGAGTCAGGGCGCCGGCTCCGCGAGGACCCGATCCACGAGGTTCCGGGCGAGGTCTTCCTTGTTCCTCGCGCCGAGAGCCTCCGCCCCGCCCCGAGCGGGGACCCACCAGTATTCCGCGGAACCGGCATCCATCGCCCCCAGACCGTTCAAAACGATGGCTTCCAAGGATTTGCGGCGACATTTCGTTCGTGCCCGCTCGAGGGCGGCCTCCCTCCCCGCCTCTCCTTCCCCCAGGTCCTCGAGCGCGAAGCCGAAGGCTCTCAGGTGGGGAAACTCCGTCCGCAGGGACTTCAGGACATCGGGATTCGGAACGAGGTCGATCTTCCCGGGAAGTTCCGCCTTCGAGGGTTTCCCGGAAAACCTGGCGGCCGGTCGCAGGTCGCAGACGGCCGCGACCCCGAACAGGATCCGGACCGGATCCCGCCGGCACCGATCCCGGCAGACCTCGAGCATCTCGAGGGCCGAGACGACCTCGATCCTCGACACCCTCTCCGGAGGCGGGAGGGAAACGGGACCGCTGACGAGAAGGACCTCTTCTCCCCGTTCCCCGGCGGCGGCGGCAAGGGCGTATCCCATCCGTCCCGACGAGGCGTTCGAGAGGAAACGGACCTCGTCCAGGTACTCCCTCGTCGGTCCCGCCGTCACCAACCACATGGAGCTTCAGCTTACCCCCTGTTCCGGCGGAATCTCTGGCAAACACCCCGCCCTCCCCGTAGATGGGGCCCGTTTCGAGGGGAGAAGACCCTTCCGAGGCCCCCCTCCCTGGAAAGCCGCGCGGCTTTCCGGTTCCCCTTTCACCATGAACCAAGCCACCAGAACCGTCCCGACCCTGGCCGTCCTGGCCCTCCTTTCCGCATGCTCGGCCGAGACCCATCTCCTCGAGGCGGATGAAGAGGTCTACGGGATCCTGGACGCCAAGAGCGACAAGGCCCTCGGCGAAGACTCCCGGGTCCTTACGGAGAGTTGGACCCTTGGGGCCGACGCGGCCCCTCTCCGCGACCGCCTCCTGGCCGAACTCGAGGGCGGGAAGACTCCGCGCCTCTTCCTCGGCCTGACGAAGGCTCTGGACATCGCCGCCGAAAACAGCCGGGACTTCCGCGACCGGAAGGAACGGCTCTACGTGGCCGCCCTCGATCTGACCGGCCAGCGGAACCGCTACAGCACGATCTTCAGCGGGACCTCGGCCCCCCGCGTCTCGGGAGCCGGCGACGAGGACTCCCAAGGCGACGCCCGCAGCTCCCTCGGATTCTCGAAGATCCTGGCGAGCGGCGCCCGCGTTCTCGGCAGCTTCGTGAACACCTACCTGAAGGTCTTCACGAGCGGCGGAGGTTGGGACGTGAGCTCCCTCCTCTCCCTATCCCTGACCCAGCCCCTGCTCGAGGGTTTCGGCCGGGAGGTCGCGCTCGAGCCGCTGACCCAGGCCGAGAGGAACGTCGTCTACGCGATCCGCGACTTCGAGAGGTTCCGGAGAACCTTCTGCGTCGACATCGTCACCGAATATTTGAACGTCCTTGAACTCGAGAACAACCTCGAGAACCAGGAGGCGAACCTGAAAAGCCTCGAACTCAACCGGAAACGCGTCGAAGCCCTGGCCCAGGCCGGGAGGATCCCGCGTTTTCAGGTCGACCAGGCGGTCCAGCAGGAGTTTTCCGCCCGGGACCGGACGATTCTCGCCCGCTCCCGCTTAAAAAGCGCGAAGGACCGCTTCAAGATCACGCTGGGCCTGCCTCTGGAGATCGAAATCGAACTCGACTCCGGGATCTTCGAAGTCCTCCGGGACCTCGGCGTCCAGACTCTCGGCCTCGGGGAGAAGGAAGCCACCGAGATCGCGATCCGTTCCCGCCTCGACCTCCTCAACGCGATGGAACGCCTCGAGGATTCGGAACGGGCGGTCCGGATCGCCGAACAGGCCCTGCAGATGGGTCTCGACCTCGGGTTGGCCGTGGATGTCCCCAACGAGAGGGACAAGCCCTTCAAACTCCGTTTCGACAAGATCGACTGGGAGGCCTCCCTGGGGATCGACCTCCCCCTGAACAAGGTCCCCGAGAGGAACGTCCTCCGCCGAAGCCTGATCGACCTCGACGCCGCTTTCCGTGACTACTCCCTTCGCATGGACAGGATCAAGGAATCGATCCGGAACGAACTCCGGGACGTGGAGCAGGCCTTCCGAAGCTACCGGATCCAGGAACAGGCGGTCGAACTCGCGAAGCAAAGGGTCGACAGCACGGTGATGTTGATCGATGCGGGCCGTGCCAGCACGCGGGATTATCTCGAAGCGGAGCAGGCTCTCTTGACTTCGCAGAACTCCCTGACTTCCGCCCTTGTGGACTACGTTGCCAACAAACTCCGGCTTCTCCGGGATCTCGAGGTCCTGGACGTCGGAGCGGAGGGCCTGGCCCTGGATCTCGAATCCCTCAAGGATCCGGATCCTGGGAGCGAGCCGTCCCGAAACGATCCGAAAGGAAGTTCCGGGGAGTCCCGCCCTCCGGTCGAATCACGCCAGGACCTCCCCCCTCCGACCGTTATTCCCGGCGGCCAACCATCTCCCGACGGGAAACCCGTCAAGAAATGAGGCGGACATGCGCTTCCTGAAAGCTTTTCTCCTCCTGGTTCCGATCCTCGGGACCGCCTGGCTCCTGAACTCCTCGAGGGAGGCGGACGGCGGCGGGGATTCGAAGAAGGCGGACCGTTACGTCGTCAAACGGGGGCCGATGAAGGTGACGATCACCGAATCGTCCAGTCTCGAGGCCGCTCGCTCCGTCAACATCCGCAGCGAGATCGAGGGAAGAACCACGATCCTCTGGCTCGAGGAGGAAGGAAAGAAGGTCGACCAGGGGGACATCCTGGTCCGTCTCGACGTCTCCTCGATCAAGGATCGCCTCGAGACCCAGGAGATCTCGGTCGAACGGGCCAAGGCCGCCTTCCTGTCGGCGGAGAAGACCAGGGAGATCCAGATCAACCAGAACGCCTCGGCGATGGAGACCGCCCGCAACGATCTCACCTTCGCCGAACTCGAACTCAGGAAGTTCGACGGGTTCCCCGCCAAGGGGAAGGAGAAGACGAAGGAGGAGATGGGCGAGAGGGACCAGCAGCTCGTCGAGGCCCAATCCAACATCGAACTCGCGATCGAGGACCTCCGCAGGGCCCGTAACCGCCTGGAATGGACGAGGAAGCTCCACGAAAAGAAATACGTCACCGACATGGACCTCGAGGCCGACCGCATCTCGGTCCTGAAAGCCGAGAACCAGGTCAAGCTGGCCGAGAACAGGCTCCACATCCTCGAGACCTACACCCTCCCGAAGAAACGCCGTGAACTGGTCGCCAAGCGCAAGGAGGCCGAGGCGGCCCTCGAACGGACCCGGCTGCGCTGCGAAGCCGAGCTGGCCCAGAAGATCGCGGACCTGAACTCCAAGAAGCGCCAGTACGAACTCGAAAAGAACAAGCTCGAAAAGCTTCGCCGGCAGGTCGAGGCGGGGGTTCTCAGGGCTCCCTCCTCGGGACTCGTCGTCTATGCGACCGTGGGGAGCCGGATGAGGCAGACCCCGATCGACGAGGGGACCGAAGTGCGCCAGGGGCAATCCATCATCATCCTCCCCGACGTCTCGACGATCCGCGCCAAGGCCAGCATCCACGAGAGCCAGATCGACATGGTCAAGGAGGGGCAGAAGGTCGCCCTCCACATCGACGCCCTTCCGGACCGCGTCTTCTACGGGCACGTGGAGAGGGTTTCGATCGTCCCCGATTCCCGGAGTTCCTGGTTGAACCCGGAGATCAAGCTCTATTCGACATGGATCGCCTTCGACCAGGACACGAGGATGCTCAAGCCCGGACAGTCCTGTTCGATCGAGATCACGGTGGCGGAATTCGAGGACGTGATCGCGATCCCCGTCCAGGCCGTCCAGCGGGCGGGACGGATCCTCTACTGCTGGGTCGTCTCCGATCAGGGGCCGGCGGAACCGAGGATCCTCGAGACCGGGATCTCGAACGACCGATTCGTCTTGATCGCAAAGGGACTGAACGAGGGGGAGGTCGTCCTCCTCCATCCCCCGGCCGGGCGCAAGCCTCCCGAGTTCGAGAAGGAGAACGAAGCCTTGAAGCGAAAGGAGGGGAAACGGACGGGCGCCCTCGCGGCGGAGGCGGGGACGCGCAGGACGGAGGGCCGGAATTTGGAGAATGGAGCCCGGCGCGGGCCCTCGTCGCACCCGGCCGGAAACCGACCCACCCGCGGGCCCGTGACGCCGGTGTCCGGGAATCCCCCCTCACGCGGGAGGGGCAGGGGACGGATGTCCGCGGAGGCGCGCAAGCGTTTCGAAAACCTCCTCGCCAGAGCGCGGGAGAAGTTCCCCGAGCACGCGGACGACCTTTCGGACCTCCGGGCCCTCTTCCGGAACCCCGACCTCCGGGCGAAGATCCTCGCCGATCCCGAACTCTCGAAGATGGCTCCGTCCTTCCTTCGATCGGGCGGACGCGGGAATCGGAACCGGCGAGGATCGGGCGCGAGGATGAACCACGGCGGGACTCGTTTCGACGGCCGCTCCGACAGGCGCTGAACCGGCGGCATGGTGACGGCGGAGCCCGATTCCAACGAGACCCTCGTCCGCTTCGAGGGCGTGGAGCGTCATTACAGGATGGGCGAGAACCTCGTCCGCGCCCTGGACGGCGTCGACCTGGAGATCCGAAGGGGGGAGTACTGGTCGATCATGGGGCGCTCGGGATCCGGAAAATCGACCCTTCTGAACGTTCTCGGATGCCTGGACCGTCCCACGGGCGGGCGCTATCTCCTCGGCGGCACCGACGTCGGGGGACTCGAAGACGACGAACTCTCCTCGATCCGGGGGCTGCGGATCGGCTTCATCTTCCAGTCCTTCAATCTGATCCCCCAGCTCACGGTGCTCGAGAATCTCGAGGTCCCCCTCTTCTACCAGAGGGTGTCCCCCCGGGAAGCCGCGGAGCGCGCGGTTTATTTCGCGGGCAAGGTCGGGCTCGAGGGCCGACTCCACCACAAGCCCAATGAACTCTCTGGAGGGCAGCAGCAGCGCGTCGCGATCGCGCGGGCCATGATGAACGACCCTTTGATCCTCCTCGCCGACGAGGCGACGGGAAACCTGGACTCGAATACCGAAACGGAGATCCTCGCCCTGCTCGACGAGTTGCACGAGGAGGGAAAAACCATCGTCATGGTCACTCACGCGGAGAAAGTCGCGGCCCGCGCGGAGAGGATGCTCGTCTTGAAGGACGGGAGGGTCGAAAAGGTCGTCGAGAATCCCGGAAGAGGTCCCGCACGGTGCTGAACACGACCTGGATCCGAACGATCAAGCTGGGCTTCAAAAGCCTGATGCTGCACAAGCTCCGCTCGGCCCTGACCGCGCTGGGGATCCTCTTCGGCGTCTCCTCCGTGATCGCGATGCTCTCGATCGGAGAGGGCGCGAGCTTCGAGGCCCAGGAGAAGATCAAGGCCCTCGGGTCCAACAACATCCTCCTCGAAAGCAGGAAACCACCCGAAAAGGAGAACCAGCAGAGCCAGGGAACCTCCTTCTCCGCTCAGGAATACGGATTGACCTACGACGACGCCATCGCGATCGCCGAGACCCTGCCCGCGGTCGAGGTCGTCGTCCCCATCCGCTCGATCCCCAAGCGCGTCAGATTCGGATCCCGGGTCGTCAACGCCCAGGTGATGGGCACGGTTCCGACCTTCGCAGCGGTCACCGGGACGAGGCTGGCCCACGGGCGCTTCCTCTCCCGCGTGGATCTCGAACGGAAGCGCAACGTAGCGGTCCTGGGCGCGGAACTCGCCCGGAAGCTCTTCCCCCTCACCGATCCGATCGGCAAGCCGATCCGGATCGGGGCGGAATCCTTCCGCGTGATCGGGGAACTGGCCCCCCCCGGGGGGGCGAACGACGCCTCAGCCTCTGCGACGGCGACAGGTGCGGTCTTCGTCCCCCTCTCCGCCGCCCGGTCGTTCTTCGGGGAACTGACGGTCAAGGTCTCTTCCGGCAGCCGTGAATTCGAAAGGGTGCAACTCCACAGGATCCAGGTCCGGGTCGACGATCCCGGAAACGTCCTCGACACGAGCACGGCCCTCCGGGCCCTGATGCGGAAACGCCACAAGGAAATCGACTACGCAGTCGAGGTTCCCCTCGAGCTGCTCCGCCGCGCCGAGGAGATCAAGCGGACCTTCAACATCGTGCTCGGTTCGATCGCGGGCATATCCCTCCTCGTCGGCGGCATCGGCATCATGAACGTCATGCTCGCGACCGTGACCGAACGGACGCGGGAGATCGGGATCCGACGGGCCCTCGGGGCCCGTCGGGGGCACATCGTCGCCCAGTTCCTCGTCGAGACCGTCGTTCTGTCCTGCCTGGGAGGGCTCCTCGGCATCCTGCTCGGCATCGCAATTCCGGGCCTCGTCGAATACTGGACCTCCCAGAAGACGATCGTCCGCCCGGTTTTCGCGGCCCTGGCCTTCGGGATCTCCGCGGGGGTCGGCATCGTGTTCGGCCTCTACCCGGCCTGGAGGGCGGCGCAGATGGACCCGGTCGAGGCCCTGAGGCACGAATAGGTCCTCGCATCGGGGAAGCCGATCCCAAGGAATCCGGGAATTCGAGGGAACCTCGGGACGGGGGGCCTTCGTCGAAAGATCGACCCCGGTCCGAAACGTGAACCCAGGGAAGGGTCGCCGGAACCCGGTTCGCCTCGTCCCTACGATCCTGTCGGATCCACCCCGGCCCTGCGGCCCCCCGCAGGGCCCGCCCCCTTTTCGCCCCGGTCGGAAGGGACTTCCGAGCGGAGTTTCCCGAAGGCCAGTACAAAAAAGCGCGAGGATTCACCCCGTGCCCCCGAGGTTCCGAACCCCGTGTCCGAAACCTCTCGGTGTGAACCCTCGTGCGTGAGATCCATCGGGTCGCGGCGAAGGGCCGCTCCCCTGTTTCCCGCCCCGGGGACTTCCGATCCCTCCGGAACAGGCAGCCCCTTGTAGCCAGGAGGGCCGAAAAAGTTTCGAGAAAACCTGGAAAGTTTTTCTCCCAAATCCCCAGCCGCTCTGCGGACTCTCGACTTTCTATATCTATCCTCTTGGAATAACCCGAATTAGGTTCGGTCTTGCCCCAGGGGAGCCTGGCGTCGTTTCCCGGATCTTTCTCCCGACGACGTACGAACGCAACTCATGGGGAACCTGCACTTCGAAACCCGGCCGGATCGTTTCACCCAGGAGGTCTTCCTGCACTCCCACCGTTCCGGCCCCTCCTCCGGGGGGGGTTGCGTGTCTCGGGCCGTTCTTGCTAGGATTTTTTTCAGTCGTATACGAAACTTTCGGGGACAGACGGGGACCTCTTCCTCTCCAGAGGGCTTCTCTCTTCCAGAATACGAAGAGCGCCCAACCTCCTCCGAAGTTCCGTGACGGCGTCCGAACTGCCTGGAACCCCGCACCTGTGATTTCTCTGAGACCCAACTGAAACATGATGAAGTTCTTCCACCGCACCTCGCTGTTCCTCCTGGTGGCGATGAATCTCCTGCTCCCCATGCTCGCCGCGCAGGGGAATTCCCTCCGCGGAAAGGGGACCTCGACCTTCCCCCCCCAGTTTGGAAGTCCGACCCCCGAGCCCGTGACCCTCTCCCTCCTGGCTCTGGGCGCGACCGGAGCCGGCGCCTTTGCCGTCAGCCGAGGACTGCGCCGCAAGCGCTGATCCCCAAGTCCTGCACCCGTGATTCCTCCGGATCCGATTGGAGGGTCCTCGGTTCTCATCGGAACGCGGCGGAAGCGGCCCTGATCAATCTTTCGATCCGGGATCTCCACTCTTCCGTCAATGGAGTCTGAACCAATCCCGGAGCCGCCTCGATCCGGATCCAGACCCGGTCCGTCCTCCCCCGTTCGTAGTGGCGCCGCAACAGGTCAAACCAGGCCTCGAGGCTCCCCTCCTCGGCCTCGATCCCTTCCGGACCCTGGGCCCAGAACAGGACGTCGCGATCCGTGCTCTCATAGGCGAGAGTGAGCTTCTGGATCCTTGTCGGGGACTCGCCTCCTCCCAGCACCAGGGGTCTCCTTTCCTCGAGAACCTTCCAACCCTGGACCTGGTAGCAGATCTCGGGGGGATGGGGACGCTCCTCTAGCAGGCCGTCCATCGGGTAATAGCCTGCGTAGATCGAGACGTAGGGCTCGTCCCGGTTCTCCCGGTAGAGGAAGAGGTAGGACCTGGGAAGGAGCGGGCTTTCCGGAAAGCGTCCCACGACCCAGTCCTCCCGCGGCCAGATCTTCCGCACGGAGGCCTCGAAACCAGCAAGATCGAAGCCGGTCGCAGGCCTGGCGAACAGAAGCCGATCGCCGTGAAGCAGGAGGTTGCCGACGAGGAGGATCGCAAGCACGGATTTCGGCCAGCCGCTCGCGGCGGGGGCGGGAAAGCGGACCTCTCCTCCGACCTCATCCCTCCCTCCCGTCCGTCCGGGAAGATCCGGAACCTCGCGGTCTCCCCCCCCCCGCCCCCGGGGCCCGATCCAGAAGAGCGCCCCGATCGACAGGGCGAGCCCGGCGATCCCGACCCCTTCGTGGAACCAGGAATCGGCGCCTATCTTCATCCCCCCGGCGATGAGCCAGGAGGTGACGAGGATACGAAGGAGGTTCGCAAAAAGGGCCGCGGGGATCGACAGGAGGAAGAGGACGCCGAAGCGAACGGGAGACAGGGGCCGGGGCCAAGACGCGAAAAGGAGGGCGAGAGGGGGGAGGAGAAGGATGCCCCCGAGCCCCGAGCAATCCTCGACGATCGAAACGGCTTCCCCGTTCGCGAAGATGAAGGTGTATCCGGTCCGCTCGACCGAGGAGAGCGTCAGCCCGAGCACGACCTCGCTCGCCCATGCGGCTCCATCCAGAAGGATCTTCGTGGCCGCACTCAGGACGCCTCCCGGGACCGGCAAGGACAGCAGGAAGAAGGCCAGAGGCAGATAGAAGCGGGGAAGGCTCCCCGGTCCGTGGAGAGCCCGGAGGCATAGGGTCACGGCCAGGAGGGTCGCGAGACCCACCCCGATCCGCAGGTCGGTGATCGAGGACAGGACCAACCCCGCAAGCGAGAGGATCAGGAGAACCGACAAATACGCCGGAGGACTCCGTTCCTCCCTCCCGTTCCCCCTTCCAAGAGCCCTCCAAAGGAAGGCCAGGCCCGCGAAGAAGGAGAGGGCGCTGCCCGCAGCCTGTTTGGAAGACCCCATCCACAGGGCGCCTTCGATCCAGAGGAGGGGGAGACAGATTCCGAAGAGCAGGAGAAGGCCCGCGATCCACCGGAACCTCCCGGATCTTTCCGGCAGAAGCCTTCGTTCGGGATTAGAATTCACGCGGACCATTCACGGAAGAGGGGCCGATTCTCCGAAGACTCGCCCGAAGAACGAAAAGAAGGTCAGGGAGAGGGGCCGGTCGAAATCGTTCGTAGATCGCATTCAGAACTTATCGGCAAGAATCGCGAAGGAGTAGAGGGCGACACGTCCCCCAAGGCCCTTCGAGGGAAGAACGGAATGGAGGAGGACCCCGCGGCGGGGACCGGAGAGGCTAATGACCGAGGCATCGTCGGAAAACAGCGGTAACGAGGTTCTTGGATGCCTCCACCCTCCCTCCGCAGCAGGAACGGCTCCAGGGGCCGCCCCCTCTTCCGAAATCCGGGAAACCATCCCTGGGGGGACCTTCGACTCCCCCTTCCTCGTCTTCGCCGGAGTCGACTGGTGGTACCACAACCGGGCCCATTCCGACGTCCAGCTCGCGCTCCGGCTCGCCGAGGACCGCCGAGTCCTGATGGTCAACTCGATCGGTTTGCGCCAGCCCCGCCCCGGCAGGACGAAGGGCTTCTTCGGAAAGATCCTCCGCAAGGCGCGGAGCACGTTCAAATACCTCCGCCGTCCGGTTCCCGGGCTCCCCGGTTTCCACGTGATGACCCCCTTGATGATTCCGACCTTCGGGATCGGAATCCTTCGGCGTGCGAACCCCGCCTTGATCCGCCTCCAGGTCCGGACCGCCTGCCGGCTCCTCGGGATCCGGAAACCGGCGATCCTCCTGACGGTTCCGACCGCGCTCGAGGTCGCGCGCCCTCTCGAACGCTCGATCCTGATCTACAACCGTTCGGACAAGCACTCCGCCTTCTCCGAGGCGGATTCGCGTGAAATAGAGGGCCTCGAGCGCCGACTGATGCAGGAGGCCGACCTCGTCCTCTACGTGAACCGGAACCTGATGGAGGAAGAGAGGACCCTCTGCGGCGGGAAGGTGCATTACCTGGACCACGGCGTGGACCTCGAGGCCTTCCGTCCTCTTCCCGAGGATGCGACGGCCCCCGAACTCCGGGAGATCCCCCGTCCCCGGGTCGGTTGGTTCGGCAAGTTCCGCGACCTCGTCGATCTGGAACTCCTGATCCGGACCGCGCGGGAACTCCCCGAGGTGCGGTTCGTCTTCGTCGGCCCCACCGAAAGTTCCCTCGAGGAGTTCGCCTCCCTCCCCAACGTCCACCTCCTGGGCCCGCAGCCCCATTCCCGCATCCCCTCCTTCGGGGCCGGTTTCGATGCGGCCCTGATGGCCTGGAAGGATCTCGATTGGATCCGGCACAGCAACCCGATCAAGCTGAAGGAATATCTGGCCCTCGGCCTCCCCGTCCTGAGCACGCCCCTCCCCGAGGCGGAGCGCTACCGGGGTCCGGTCCGATTCGCCGACCGGGAGTCCTTCCCCGGCGCCCTGGCCGCCCTTCTCCGGGAACTCGAGGATCCGGAAACGCGGAAGGCCCTTGCGGCCCGTGCTCGGGCCGCGGTCGAGGGCGACACATGGACACGCAGGAAGGAAGAGCTTTGCGAACTCTGCCGCTTAGAAACGATGAGGAAGGCATGACGGTCTCGGATCCGCCGGCCGGCACCTTCACGCGAGGCCCAGGTCCGATCCCCGGCGCCGGAACCTCGCGGCCCGCGGACTCTCGAGACGGCCCGGAAACAGGATTCCGGATCGGCATGGCCGTCCACGCCTACTACGAGAAAGACGCGCGGGTCCGCCGATACGCCGAATCCCTGGTGCGAAAGGGGCACCATGTCGAGGTCATCGCCCTCCGCGCGCCGGGCGCCCCGGCGGAGGAATGGATCGAGGGAGTGCTCTGCCGGAGGGTCCCGATGCACCGTAGGCGTGGAGGGGCTTTGCGGTATCTCTACGAGTATCTCGCCTTCCTCCTCTGGGCCACGTGGTATCTCGCGAAGGGGACGTGGAGACGCCCCTACGACGTGATCCACGTCCACAACATGCCCGACTTTCTCGTGTTCTGCGGGATCGTCCCCAAGCTCTTCGGGGCGCGGATCGTCCTCGACGTCCACGACCTGATGCCGGAGGTGTGGGCGAGCAAATTCCACAGCACGCTCTCCCACCCCGCCGTTCTCATCCTGCGGATCCAGGAGATCGCCTCCCATTTCTTCGCCGACCACGTCGTTTTCGCGACCGGCATCTTCCGGGAGATCGCCCTGGCCCGCGGCACGGTCCGCCCCGAGAAGAGTTCCGTCGTCCTGAACGCCCCCGACACCGACCTCTTCGACGAGGAACGACAGCCCTGGACCGGGCCCGAACGCCCCGGCGAGTTCCGCCTCCTGTACCTCGGGACCGTCTCCGAACGACACGGTGTCGACCAGCTCGTGCGCGTCCTCCCCCTGTGCCGGGCGAGGATTCCGGGTCTCCGCCTCGTCATCCACCCGAAGCTCGAGGGGGGGGAGGGAAAGCCGCTCGAGGAACTCCTGGACCTCGCGAAGCGCTTGGGGGTCGAGGATCTCGTCGAGGTCCGCCCTTCCCTCGACCTCGCGGAGGTCCCCGAAGCGATGAGCCGGGCTTCCGTCGGCACCTTCACCCCCCATGTCGATCTGCACATCGACATCGCCCTCTCCCTCAAGATCCCCGAATACGTCGCGATGGGGCTGCCGATCGTGACGGTCAGGACGCGCATCATGGAATCCCTCTTCCATCCAGGGGAGGTCCGCTACTTCGAGGACGAGGATCTCGAAGGCTTCGCGGAGATCCTCTGCGAACTCCATGAACACCCCGACCGGGGCCGCGCGCTCGCGCGCCGCGCGAAACGCTTCCTCGAGGAACACTCCTGGGAACGCGAGTTCGAGGGCTACCACGACGTCCTGCGCGGCCTCCGGGGGACGGCGGTCCTCCCCGCGGATTGACGGGCCGAGGCGCGAGGGGACGGGTAGACTCCCCGCAATGCGCCCGTCGAGTGTCCTTCCCTGGATCCTGGTCCTCTGCGCCTTCGTCCTGGCCCGGGGGGCCATGGGCTGGCCTCGGGGGGTCGATCGCGACGAAAACCAGGACTGCTGGAACGGACGCTGCCTGGCCGTCGCCGGCACCGACCAGCTCGGACGCCCCCACCCCCTAGTCCTGCTTGACTACGGGGACGACAAGCACGCCCTCTACGCCTACCTCCTCGCCGGGTTCGAGATCCTCGGAATCCCGATGCGACCCGAGAACGCCCGGTGGTTCTCGACCTTCCTCGTCGGACTCGGGATCGCCCTCGCCGGAGCCGCGATGGCCCTCTCCCGCTCTTCGCTTTCGGCAGGCCTCGCTCTGGCCGCGGCCCTCGCCGCGACGGCCTGGATCCACGTAGGTCCGACCCTCGCCTGGGAATGCGCGACCTCGATCCCCGCCTACGGGGGCATGCTCTCGGGTCTCGCCCTGGCTCTTCGCGGCCGCCCCCGGATCGGGGGAATCTGCTTCGTGCTTTCCCTGGTCTTCGGCGTCTACGGGTATCCCTCGCCGAAGGTCCTGGCGCCCGCCCTCCTCCTGGCGGGGGCTTTCCTCGGTTTCCGGGCCAGCAGAGCCAGGATCGCGGTCCTCGTTTCAGGCGGACTCCTCTGCCTCCCCCTCCTGATCGACCACATCCTCCACCCCGAAACGATCGACCGGGCCGTGGGAATCTCGGTCTTCCGCTTCCCCCTCCCCGAAGCTCTTGGCCTCTTCCTGCGGAACTGGCTCGGACATTTCTCCCCGCGCTTCCTCCTGTTCGACGGGGACCCGCTCGCCCGCCATTTCGGGGGGACCCTGGGTGTCCTTCCCCTCGGGCTCGCTTTCGGCTTTCTCATATGGATCCTGTTCCGCCTCCGGCCCTCCGGGACCGCCCCGGAAGAGGAGCCCCGGGCCGCACGAGGGCTCGACCGATTCCTCCTCCTCTGCCTCCTCCTCTTCCCCATCCCCGCGGCCTTGACGACCCAGCAGGGGGACGGACACGTCCTGCGTAGTCTCCTCGGCAGCCTCGTCTTCGCCTGGTTCGGCGTCCTCGGCCTGCGCTCCCTCCGGGGCCGCCTGGCTCCTCTCGCCGTTCTCGCCGGCCTGGCCGTCACGGTTCAGGGAGCCCTGGACCTCGGGAGGCTCCACACGACCTGGAAGGACGCCCCCGAGACCCGCGCGGCCTTCCACGAGACCTTCTACGGGGATCTCCGCGAAACCTATCTCTCCCGGAAGCCCGCCCGGGTCCTCTTCTCCCTCGAAGCGATCCCCGGAGGGAAGGGAGTGGTCGCCAGCGCGTTCCCGCTGATCCCCTTCGCCTGGACCGCCTGCGACCAACGCCCAATTCCGGGCCGCTTCCAAGAGGACTTCCGCAGGATCCCTGGAGTCCCCGACCAGCTCGCGACGGAAGGACCCTGCCTTGTCGGACTCTGGAAGGGCCAGCCTCGCAACTCCGGAAGCGACCTCCTGCTTACACTCGGCTCCTCGACACCCGCAGGATTCCGGGAAATCCTCCGGAGCGGCCACGCGCGCTTCCTCTGGAGGGAAGGCGTGGGGGAGGAACCTCCCTCGGGAAAGGACGGGAGATGAGCGGGGTTCCGAAGGCCCGGGGGCAGAGTCCTTTCGCCGAGGACCTCAGGATCGTTCTCGCCCGCCCGCGGATCGGCGAGAACGTGGGTTTCGTCGTCCGCCTGGCCGCGAACTTCGGCCTCGAGGACCTCGTCCTCGTCGACCCGCTGCCCGGTTGGCGCAAGGGCGCCGATCGCACGGCCTCGATGTGCCGCGAAGGTCTCGCGAAACTCCGGGTCGTTCCGACCCTCTCCGAGGCCCTCGCGGACCGCCAGGTCGTCCTCGGCTTCACGGCCCGCTGGGGACGCGACCGCCCCGTTCGAGCCTTCACGACACTCGGAGAACAGATGGCGGAGGCTCCCGAGAAGGCGAAGATCGCCCTCTGCTTCGGCAACGAGGAAAGCGGGCTCTCGCAGCGGGAGGCGGCCTTCTGCACCGACCTCTTCCTCCTGGACCTCCCAGGCTCTCACGCCTCCCTCAACCTCTCACACGCGGTAGCCCTCGCCCTCTACGAACTCCACCGCACGACCCACGCGCGCCCCGCCCCCCGGGGCAACGAAGCCCGGCCGATCACGGTCGCCGAGAAGGACCTCTTGATCCGGCGCGCGCGGGAAGTCTGCAACGCCACCGAGTTCCGGGTGGATCCTCCTCATTTCCGTGCCGCTCTCGAGCGCCTCGTATACGGAACGGAGATCCAGTCGCGTGACGCCAGGGTCCTTCACAAGGCCCTCACCTATATGACCTGGCTCGCCAAGAAGGCGGGGCTCTGGACGGACCCCGGGCCGGAAAACCCCTCTTCCTCCCCCTGAAGCCGGCGATGCTCCCCCTCCACGATCATCCCGAACCCGCATTGCTGCGCCGGTCCCGCCGGGGCGACCGCGAGGCCTTTCGCCGCCTTCTCGAACCCCATCTCCCCGCCCTCTTCGCTCTTTGTCTGGCCCGAACCGATTCCCGCGAGCGGGCACGCGAACTCTGCCTCGAAGCTCTGCGGGACCTGTCCCGGCGCCTCTTCCTCTGCCGGGAAGGGACCTGGTTCCATCGATTCGCGATGCAGATCACGCGGGCGAGGCTCGATCGGAACCTCCCTCCGAACCTCGTCGAGATCCGGCCCGGCGGAACGGGCCTCGAGGGGCTGCCGCTCCACCTGCGCGAGGTCGCCTGCCTCGCCAGCATCGAGGACCGCCTGCCCTTCCCCGCGATCGAGTACCTCGGACTCGGCGGGAACGCCTACGAGGCGCGCCGCGCGCGGGCGCGCGCCCATTTCGAGGGGGGATCCCCCCCCGCCCCCCTTGGCCCCGAGGAGGCCTCGCGCCTCCTCGCCGCCCTCACCGGGGAACTCGGCCCCTCGAGAAATCCGCGCGCACCCTCCCTTCCCCGTCTCCCGCTCCCCCTGGCCTTCCTGCTCGCCCTCGGCCTCTCCGGAACCCTCGTGGGCCTCCTTTTCCGCCCGCCTTCGGAACCCCGTGCGGCCTCGGATCGATCCGCCCCCCCCCCCTCCCCCCCTGCCGGGG
>JALUUL010000019.1 GCA_027021385.1 Planctomycetota bacterium
TTCGATCCTCGGTCCGGGTGCGGGGGGCCGAGGGCGTGCTCCGCCCGCTTCTCGCCTGGGCCCTACGACTCGGTCCGCGGCCGGTCTCCGAGGACGGGATCCTCCTCCTGCTCGAGGCCAGGGCCCTGGCCCGGCGGGGAGGGTTCGCAGAGGCGGCCCGCATGGCGAGGGCCGGACTCTCGGAGTTGTTCCTCCAGGGGTTTTCCGAGGCCCGTTTCGAACGCCTCGCCGCGGATCTCGTTCCCCTCTCGGAGGGAAGGGAGCGTGCCGCTCTCGAGGTCCTGCGGCTATGGTTCGAGGCGCGGGCCGCCGCCCGCGCCGGCGACCGGCCGGGCTTCCTTCGGAGTCTCCGGGCCGCGCGGGTCGCCGCCCGCGGAGATTCCGGACTCCTGCGCTGGCTCGGGAGACTGTCCTTTTCGAAATGAGAATCATGAAGTCCGCACTTCGGGTCCTTTCCGCCGTCCTGATCGCCTCGAACCCGCTTCGCCCCGGAGTCCCGTCCGCCCCGGAACAGGGGCGGGAGCCGAAACCCGCGACCCGGTCCTCGAAGCCGGGTTCGCGCCCCTCGAAGCAGGATGCCCTCGCCGCCCTGCGCAAGCTGCTCGTCCGGGACCGCGTGGATCTCGAGCTGGAGAAAGGGCGGGTCCTCGCCTCGGGGAAGGTCACGATCACGGACGACCTGATCGAATACGTCGCGGTCGGCCCCCGGGGCAAGAAGCACGAAACCCTCGTCACCCTCTTCTGCAAGGGCAGCACGCTCAATGCCGCCCTCCTCGCTCTCGGTTTGAAGAAGGGGAAGAACGCGCGCCTGACTCCGATCGAGCCTCCCCCGACCCGGGAGGAGGTCGAGAAAGGGGCGCCGACCGCGAAGCTGACCCCGCCCTCCGGCCAGAAGGTCTACCTGGCCCTCCGGTGGTCCGACGAGGAGGAGAAGGAGCACACGGTCGCCATCGAGGACCTGATCCTCGACATCCAGACCGGGAAACCCCTGCAGGGCGCGGACTGGATCTACTTCGGAGGACGCATGAAGGCCATCTACCGCGGGGAACCCCCGGTCTTCGTCGCGGACTACGAGCAGAACTACATCTCGAACTACTACGTCTACGGCGACAACCACCTGATCACGATCCGGCACCCGCGCGCCCGCAACGACCAGAACTGGTTTCCGAACGACAAGCTGCTCCCTCCCCGGGGAACGGACTGCAAGCTGATCATCTCGAAGTCCCCGGTCGTCCCCCGCCTGAAGACGGAGGAGAAGGACGGAACGAGCCGGCCCGCGAGCCGCCCCGGAAAGAAGGAGGATGGGGGCCGCTGAAGCCGTGCGTCTCCCGAGGGCCCCCCTCCCTCGGGGGCCGCGGCCGGGAGGGCTCCTCCTCGCGCTCGCGGGAGCGGAACTCGCCTTCCTGGCGGGCGCGCTCTTCGCCTGCGACCGGCTGATGCAGCCGATCGCCTATTCGGCGTGGATCCTCGGCGCCTCCCTCGCCTGGTTCGGTCTCGCCGCCCTGGCCGCGCGGGGAGTCTGCCGCCGTCACGCGGTCCTCATCCTGTTCGCCGGTCTCGCGCTGCGCCTGGCCCTCGTCCTCTCGACGAGTCCGCGCCTCTCGGACGACCTCTACCGTTATGTCTGGGAAGGGCGCTTGCAGCTCGCCGGGGGCAACCCCTACCTCCAGGCTCCCGCCGATCCCGCGATCGCCGACCCCTCGGACCCGATCTGGAGGGGGGTCAACCACAAGGAAGTCCCCGCCGCGTACCCTCCCGTATGCCAGGCCTGGCTTCGGGTCGTCGCGTGGACGGGCGCGGGGGTCCTCGGGGCGCGCGGCCTCTTCGCCTTCTGGGAAGGGCTCCTCCTCCTGGCCTGTTTCGTCTGGTTGCGGCGCGCCGGACGCGATCCGGGCTGGATCGTCGTTCCGGCCTTCTCTCCCCTGCTCCTCGTCGAACTGGTCGTCGAGGGTCACAACGATTCCCTCGCGCTGGCTCTCTTGGTCGCCGCCCTCGCCCTCTGCCGGGAAGGGGAAAGGGTCTCGGGGACGAGACAAGGAGCGCGGGGGCTTCCCGGCCGCCGGGCGTTCCCGGCAGGTCTGTTGCTCGGACTGTCGATCGGGGCCAAGCTCCTTCCGCTGATCGCGCTTCCCTGGTTCTGGCGGAAGGACCGGCGCGTTCCCCTCATCGCGCTCGCCGTCTTCCTCGCGACCTGGATCCCCTTCCTCCCCGACTCCGGGGACTGGACCGGCCTCCTCGAGGGGCTGCGGAACTACGGGGTGCGCTGGAGGCACAACGACAGTCTCTTCTGGTTGCTGAACGAGGGAATGGACCTTCTACAACAGACGCTCCGGGAGGCCGGCTCGACCTCCTGGTTCGCGACGGCCGAACTGCACGAGGTCTCGAAGGCCCCGGTCCTTCTCGGCTTCGCCGCGGGCGCGTTCGTGGTCTGGCGCCGGTTCCGCGAACCCGAATCCGCCTTCCCCCTCCTCCTGCTGATCCTGTTCTGCCTGACTCCGACGCTGCATCCCTGGTACGTCTGCTGGGCCGTCCCCTTCCTGATGTTCCGGCCGATCCCCGCCCTCTTCGTCCTCTGCGCCCTCGTTCCCCTGAGCTACCATCCCCAGCCCCGCTGGCATCTCGAGGGGGTCTGGAAGGAGCGGACCTCCTGGAAGCTCGTGGAGTTCGCGCCGTTCTATCTCCTCCTGGTCGCGGGGTTCTTCTTTCCCCGGTTTTTCGGGGGAGGGGGGGAGCGGCCGGATTCCGCGGGAACGAGGGGGGACTGATGGAAGGCTCTTCCCGAAGGCGACGAGGGCCCGGCCCCATGGACGGGGAACTCTTCGGGCCCGGTCGGGTCGAGGATCTGCGGCGGGCCGTCGCGGACTATTCCCTCCTATTGACGCGTGGATACCCGGAGGAGGCCTCCCTCAAACTCGTCGGGGACCGCTTCGCGTTGCGCGCGAGGCAGCGCACCGCCGTCCGTCGCTGTTCGTGCTCCGACCGGGCCCTCGCCCTGCGTCTCGAGCGTCGCGTTCCCCTGGAGGAGATCCGGGGACGAACGCTCCTGATCGATGCCTTCAACCTCGTCATCCTCCTGGAATCCGCCTTCGGAGGCGGCGTCGTCCTTCGGGGCCGGGACGGCTGCCTGCGGGACCTGGCCGAACTCCGCGGCTCCTACCGCATCGTGCGGGACACCCCCGAGGTCGTGGACCGGCTCTGCGCGTTCCTCCGCGCCTTCGAGCCCGCGCGCGCCGACTGGCTCCTGGATCGTCCGGTCTCGAACAGCGGGCGCCTGCGCGTGTTGCTCGCCGAGGTGGGCGAGAGGCGCGGGCTCCCGGGCCGGGTCCTCCTGGTTCCCGATCCCGATCGGCTTCTCGTCGGGGAGAGGGCTAG
>JALUUL010000020.1 GCA_027021385.1 Planctomycetota bacterium
TTCACGAAGCAGGCGCAGGAGAGGGGCGGCAGCACCCTCGGGCTGGCCCTCGTCTACGGCTCCGGAATCATCCTGATCTTCATCGCGATCGGGGTCGTCGTCGGCGGGGCGATCGTCGGCTTCGCGGTCCACTGGGCGACGAACCTCGTCGTCGGCCTCCTGTTCCTCCTCTTCGCCCTCTCGTTGTTCGGCGTGATCGCATTGCGTCCGCCCCGCTTCCTTCTGGACGCCGCCGGGAAGGCCTCGATGAAGAGGGGGTATCTGGGGGTGTTCCTGATGGGGGCGACGCTCGTCGTCACCTCCTTCACCTGCACCGTTCCCTTCGTGGCCTCCCTGCTCGGGGCCTCCGCGGCCGGAGGTCTCGGGCACGTCGTCCTCGGCATGGGGGTGTTCGGCGCGACGATGGCGATCCCCTTCGTGATCCTGGCCCTGATCCCGGGGAAGCTGAAGGACATCCCCTCCGCGGGGGAATGGATGCACGTCCTCAAGGTCTTCCTCGGCTTCGTCGAGGTCGCCGCGGCCCTCAAGTTCTTTTCGAACGTCGACCTGAACCTCCAGCTCGGCCTGCTTCCCGACGAACTCTTCCTGACCATGTGGTTCGGGATCTTCCTCGCCGCGGCCTGCTTCCTCTTCGGGATGATCCGGATGGAGGGGGACAGCGGCGAGATCGGACCCGGCCGGCTGGTCGGCGGAGTCGCCGTCCTGATGCTGGCCCTCTACTTCGGCTACGGGGCGCTCGGGAACCCCTACCGGAACAACACCGTCATGAACGGTCTCCTGCCGGGCTACGGCGCCGATGAGTTCCTGGGGTATGCCTCCGCCGGAGGAGGCGGCTCGGGGAACGGCCCATCCTCCGACGGGAACGGGAACGGAGGTATCCCCGCGAACGGGGGGGGGAGACGCGGCGGGGGCGGGTCGTCCCGGGTCGCGCATCCTCTCGTCGTCGATGACTTCGAGGAGGCGCTCGCCCGAGCGAAGGAGCAGGGAAGGCTCCTCCTCGTCAACTTCACGGGCTTCACCTGAGCGAACTGCCGGGCGATGGAACGGAACATCTTCCCGCACCCGGCGGTCGCCGGAGAACTGAAGAAGCGCTTCCTCGAGGCCCGCCTCCACCTGGACGGCCGGGAGCCCGCGCGGAGCCGCAACAACGAACTGCGCAAGACCCTCGCCGGAACGCTCGCGCGCCCGACCTACGTGATCATGGACCCGAAGACCCGAAAGGTCCTGAGGAAGCACGAGGGCTGGCTACCCGACCCGCAGGGGTTCCTGAACTTCCTCAAAGGATCCTGATTCGCCCGTGACTCTGCGCCGGGAGGAGATCGTCCACGCGAACCTGCGCGCGGTTCTCGACGAACTCGCGTCCCGGCCCTCGCCCGGGACTCGGGGCGGGGAGGAGGGGGCCGAGCCTTCTCCGAACGACGGGCTCGCGGTGATCGAGGCGGCCTTCCAGAGCCGCCTGCTCGATCTCGAGGCGCGGAGGTTGAAGGACGCGGGGCTCGGGTTCTACACGATAGGGAGCGCGGGACACGAGATGAACGCGGTCCTGGGCAGGATCCTCAGGGTCACGGATCCCTGCCTCCTCCACTACCGCAGCGGGGCCTTCATGGCCGCGCGCTTGCGCAAGACCCCCGGGGAGTCCTTCCTGTACGACACCCTTCTTTCGATCTGCGCGAGCGCCTGGGATCCGGTCAGCGGGGGCCGGCACAAGGTCTGGGGGAGCAGCCGGCTCTGGGTCCCTCCCCAGACCTCGACGATCGCCAGCCATCTTCCGAAGGCCGTCGGCCTGGCCTTCGGGATCGAACGCGCGACGCACCTGATGGGGGAGGTGAGGCTCGATGCCCCCTCCGGGCGGCCGAGGATTCCGGAGGACGCGATCGTCATGTGCTCCTTCGGGGACGCGAGCCTCAACCATGCCTCCGCGACGACGGCCTTCAACTCCGCGCTCTGGGCGGCGCACCAGCACCTCCCGGTCCCGATCCTCTTCGTCTGCGAGGACAACGGACTCGGAATCTCGGTGCACACTCCGCGGGGCTGGGTCGAATCGGTCTTCGCCGGACGTCCCGGGATGGACTGGTTCGACGCGGACGGCCTCGATCTCGAGGAGAGCTGGAAGGTCGCGCGGGCCGCGGTCACCTCCTGCAGGAGGAAGCGTCGCCCGACCCTGTTGCGTCTCCGCGTCGTCCGGCTCCTCGGCCATGCCGGCAGCGACGTGGAGGCCCTCTATTCGAGCGAGACCGACATCCTCGCCCGGGAGGCGAAGGATCCGCTACCCGGGATGTGCCGCCTCGCGGTCTCGCGGGGCTGGATCGACGGGAAGGCGCTGCGGGACCTCTACCTCGATCTCGAGGAGCGCGTCGCGCGGGTCGCGGCGCGGGCCGCGGAGGGCCCCAAGCAGGTTTCGAGGGAGGAGATCATGGCCCCCCTCGCGTTCCCGGGTCCCGGAGAAGGCCGTCCGCGGGCCTCCGGGACCCGCGAGGAGTCCGCGCGGCGCCGGCTCTTCGGCGGGCGTCTCCCCGAGGAGGATCGGCCCCGACACATGGCGATGCAGCTCTCGCGGGCCCTGGCCGACCTGATGCATGCCCATCCCGAGATCCTGGTCTTCGGGGAGGACGTCGCGAAGAAGGGGGGGGTCTACCATGTGACGGCGGACCTCCACGCGCGTTTCGGCGGGGGAAGGGTCTTCAACACCCTGCTCGACGAGACGACGATCCTGGGGGTCGCGATCGGGGCGGCGCAGGCGGGCTTCCTTCCGATCCCGGAGATCCAGTACCTCGCCTACCTGCACAACGCCGAGGACCAGCTGCGGGGAGAGGCCTGCTCCCAGAGGTTCTTCTCCGCGGGGAGTTTCGACAACCCGATGGTCGTGCGGATCGCTTCCTTCGCCTACCAGAAGGGCTTCGGCGGACACTTCCACAACGACAACTCCATCGGCGTCCTCCGGGACGTTCCGGGCCTCGTCCTCGCCGTTCCGTCGAGAGGCGACGACGCGGTGTCGATGCTCCGAGGGGCCGTCGAGGCGGCGCGCCGGGCGCGCTCCGTCGTCGCCTTCCTCGAGCCGATCGCCCTCTACATGAGGAAGGACCTTCACGAGGCCGGGGACCTGGGCTGGTCCTTCCCCTATCCGCCGCCGGGGGAAGTCGTCGAACCGGGAGAGGCGCGAAGCTATCCGGCTGGCGGGGAACCGGAACTCCTCGTCGCGACCTATGGCAACGGCGTGCCGATGGCCCTGCAGGCCCGCCGGAGGGCGGGGCTCGAGGATCGGGTCGAGGTGCTCGACCTCCGCTGGCTCGCGCCCCTGCCCGAGAAGAGCTTTCTCGAGGCGGCGCGCCGCGCCGGGGCCCTCCTGGTCGTCGACGAGTGCCGCCGCAGCGGAGGGGGGATCGCCGACGCCCTCCTCGCGCTCTGCGCCCTCGACCCCGCGTGCAGGGGGCTGCCCTGCGGCCTCGTCGCCGCGGCCGACAGCTACGTTCCGCTGGGGCCGGCCGCCGATCTCGTGCTCCCCGCGATTCCCGAGATCGAGGCCGCGATGCTCAGGCTCGCGGGCCCGGAAGCGGGGAGGGCGAAATGACCCGGCCGAAGGCCTTCCTCCTCTGTCCCGGGCGGGGAAGCTACACCCGTTCCGAACTCGGATCCCTCCGGGGGCTCGCGGACGCCCTCGGCGCCGAGGGGGAAGACCTCCTCGGACGGCTCGAGGACTGCCGGGCCCGGTCCGAACCCGATCTTCCCTCGCTGGAAGAGCTGGACGGCCACTCCTCGTTCAAGCCCGGGCTCCACTTGAAGGGCCGCAACGCCTCCGCCTTGATCTTCGCCTGCTCGATCCTCGATGCGCGCCTTCGGCTGCGCGAGGTCGACCCGATCCTCGTCGGGGGCAATTCCCTAGGTTTCTACACGGCTTTGGTCCTGGCCGGAGCCCTGTCGCTCGAGGACGGGGCGCGTCTCGTCTCGACGATGGCCCGACTCCAGGAGGAGGGCCCCGGAGGAGGCCAGATCCTCTGGACGCTCCTCGACGAGGACTGGAACGTCCTGCCCGAACGCAAGGCCCTCGTGGAGGGGCTCTGCGGCGGCCCGCCGGGGGAGGGGGCGCCGGGGGGGCCTTCCCTGTCGATCCGTCTCGGGGGGCACGTAGTCCTCGCGGGGGACGAGGCCGCGATGCGCCGTTGCGAGGAGGAGCTTCCGAAGGTCCGGCTCGGGAAACGGGACTTCCCGTTCCGCCTGCCCTTCCACGGTCCCTTCCACACCTCCCTGCTTCGTCCCGTATCCGAGCGCGCGTCGCGGGAACTCGGGGATCTGCCGTTCAGGACCCCGAGGATTCCGCTGATCGACGGGCGCGGCTACGTGTGGCCGACGTACGGCGTGCAAGGACCCGCGCTTCGCGACTACACCCTCGGCCACCAGTGCGTGCGCTGCTTCGACTTCACGGGGATGGTTAGGGTCGCTCTCTGCGACCACGCCCCCGAATCGACGATCCTCCTCGCTCCGGGCGCTTCCCTGCGGGCCCCGCTCGGTCATGTAGAATCCTGGCTCGAACGCCTGGGCCGCCTTCCTCCTCTCCCCGAACCCCATGGGTCATGGGATGCCGAATCCCGAGGAATGGAGATCTGAAGGGCCTCAGCGGATCAGGGTGCAGAGGTCGAGGTCGGTCAGGGTCAGGGAGGGGGTCTCGACGGCCTGGAGGTAGAGGACGGTCCCGGCGAGGGACGGGAGGTTCGGGAGCGGCAGGGTGAGGGCTGCGTAGCCCTTGGAGTTCTTGGACGCGGCGGCGAAAAGGAGGGGCTTGCCGGGATCGAGGTGGAGTCTCCCTCCGAAGCCGGGGATCTTCACGCCCGAGGGGAGCGTGGAGAATCCGAGAACGAAAAGGGCGGGAGCCTGTGGGGCGCCGACCATCCCGAGGCGGAGTTTCGAAGAGAGGAGCGGAGGACCCGAGAACCAGGCGTCGATCCCCTGGTATTCGTCCGCCCCGATGTCCACGACGCCGGCGAAGATCCGTGGAGATCGCCAGTCCATGTCGAAGTGGGCGCTCTGTCCCGGTTGATTGACGCCTCCCTGGAAGCAGGGGGAGCGGCTCGTGGTCAGGTGGAGATCTCCCGGGCTCGAAGGCCCGGGCGCCCCGGCGAGGAGGGGATCGGTCTTCGTCCGGTCCTTCGGGCCGAGCTTCAGGGACGAGGTGACGGGGTTCCCCTTGAACGACCAGAAGAGGTTGGAGTCCGAGGTGACGGCCGGGGGGAGTCCGCCCTTTCCCGACGCCTCGATCCCCGCCCAGTCATAGAAGGCGAGAATGCAGTTGCGGACGTCGAACTGGGCGCCCGGGGCGAAGCTTATCGCGGCCCGCATGACCGATCGGCCCGGGTTCCCCGGGTCCCTGTGCCCGTGGATCGTGCAGTTCCAGATCCGGTTCCCCGAGGCCTTGCCGCCTCCCGTCCAGGAGTTGATCCCCTCGACGAGGCAACGGGTGATCGTGACATCGTGGATCTGGACGCCCGACAGGGAATGCGTTCCGGAAGGCGAGCCGACGACGATGCCGCGGGGAACGCCGTCCAGGCGGAGATGGTCGACCTCGACCTTCGAGGCGTTGCCCGTGGAAACGTCCTGGACCAGCACGGCCATGTCCCACCAGCCGGTCCTCCCGCTGCGCAGCGAGAAGCCGCGGAAGACGCCGTTGCTCTGGACGCGGACGAGAAGGGCCTGCTTTCCTTCTCCGTCGATCAGGCAGGAGCGGGTCTCCGTCCCGAGGAGGCTCACCCTCGGCGGGATGACGAGGGGAAAGCGTTCGCCTGTGCTCGGAGCGTATCTTCCCGGAAGGACGATGACCCGATCCCCGGATTTCGACGCTGCGAGGCCGCGGGCGATCGTCTTGAAGGGGCTCTTCGCGCTCCCGTTGTTGCCGTCCGAGCCTCGGAGCATCGAGACGAACCGGTCGGTCGCGGAGAGGGTGGAGGCGAGGAGAAGGGCGGAGGCGAAAAGGGCGACGAGGTCTTTGCGCATTTCTTTCCTCCTAGCCGTTCTTCCGATCCTCCCGCTTCATTTCCTCCTCGATGTCCGCGACCGCGTGGATGTAGGTCCAGTCCTCCGGGTTCATCTCCGCCGCGAGACGGACGAGGCGGAGGCCCTCCTGCTTGCGCTTGTCGTCATGGAAGGTCAGGAGCAGCCGCCCCTTGCGGTATCGGAACTCGGCCTCGAGGGGATCGAGGGAGATGGCCTTGTCGAGAAGGCGGATCGCCTCCTTCCTGTCCTTGCCGCTCGTTCCCAGGAGATCGGCGTAGGCCATGTAGGCGTAGGGGTTCTTCACACCGAGATCGACGGCCTTCTTCAGGTATTTCTTCGCCTCTTTCCACTCCCCGAGCATCCGGAAGTGCCGGCCCGCCGCGGCGTAGCCGTCGACGTCCTCGATCTCCAGGGAGTCGATGTAGGCGTACCACTCCTTTTCCAGGGCGTCGAGCGACTTGACCCTCAGGTATTTCAGGAGGAGCTTCTCCGCGGTCTCGGGGGTCACCGTCTTGACCTTGCCGTAGAGGGGCTTCCTGCGGATCGTCTTCTTGTGCGCCAGGTCCAGGTAGTACTTCTCCCAGCGCTTGGCGTATTTCTTGGAGTTCATCAGGAAGTGGATGAACGTCCATCCCCAGGCGTAGTGGACGGCTCCGAAATCGGGAATGCGGAGCATGTCCTTCAACTTCAGCTTCTCGCCCTCCTTGATCTGGGTCTTCACGACCGCGAGCCTGCTGGCCTGGACGTGCCCCATCGTCATCCGTTTGGTCTTGTCCTTGGCCCGGGGGTTCCACTTGCTCGCCCCGTAATACTCGGCCATCGGTTCCTCGATCCAATCGGGATAGCGGAAATCCCCGTTGATCATGTCGGAGAGGAGGTGGTTGGTCTCGTGGAAGAGGACGTTGATCGTGAATTTCGGGTCTCGCCGGTCCCAGTAGAGATGCAACTCCTGGGTCATCGGGTGATACCAGCCCACGATCCCCCCCTTCGCCCCCGAGATCTGAGAGTAGTCGCCGTGATCCGCGTAGAGGTTGATCCTGGGCTTGCGGGGGAGATGCGGCTTCTTCCTCCATTTCTTCAAGAAGGTCTTGAGATAGACCTCGAAGAGTTCCCGGAGTTCCTTGAACAGGGGCAGAGGCAGGTTGTGCTCGAAGATGAAGTCCTTGGTCTCGACGATGTAGCGGTTCCGCCACAGGCGATGCGCCTTCTGTTCCTCGATCTCCTTCTTCCGCTTCTCGGTCAGCTTGCGCATCTCCCGCTCGGCCAGGGATTTCCGGACCCAGCGGCGGCCGATCGGGACGAGCCCCTTGGCGAGCCTCTTGCGTTCGATTTCGTTCTTGGGGGTGTATTGGAGGGTGGTGTCCGGAGAGTAATAGTCGAGGATCATCGAGTCGGGGACGAGGACCTTCCCGTTCCGGTAGAGGACCTCGAGGCCGCCCTTCACCTTGCGGATCGGCTTCTCGAGGATGAAGCGCCCGTCCTTCAAGGAGATCATTCCCGGTCCGGGGCGCTGGGGGGGCGTCTTCTTCCCGGCCCCGTCCTGGAGCCGAAGACTCACCACCGCGCGCGGCCCGGCCGGGAGGGAGGCCGGGAGGAGAAGCGCGAGCCCGAGGAGGGTCGAAGCGGAGAGGAGGTTCTTCATCCTTTCTTGAACGCCCGCTTCCAGTCCTTGTCGAAGTTCTCCCAGTCCTTCTCGGTCCAGGAGCCGAATACTTCCTTCAGACATTCCTCGTAGATCTTGTTCCGTTTTTCCTTCCATTTCGTATACCAGGCCCGCTTCTCCTCGTCCTCGTCGTCCCCGTCCTTCTTCTTGCTCTTCTCGGCTTCCCTGCGCGCCTCCTCGAGAGCGCGTCTCCATTCCTTTTCGAGCTGGCGGATCCTGCGGTCGAGGGTCCCGAGATAATCGGGGATGATGTTCCGGTACTTCTTGTGCTTCTTCCCCTTCGTCATCAGGAAATGGTTGATAGCGAGGGACTGGACGCGGTCGTTCAGGCTGTTGTAGCTCTTGCCGTACTTGGAAGTGACGATCTCCCTGGCTTTCTTGAACTCGTTCTTCCGGAGCCGGTCCCTGAGGATCTCCATGTCCCATTCGTCGGGCTTGGGAAGGAGTCGGCTTCCCTTCATCTTCAGGTTGCCGATGAAGTAGACGAAGCCGTCATCCAGCCAGGGGGGGAGGGAGTACCACAGGCGCATGTTCTTGTCGGCGAGGAACCTCTGTGCGAGGCCGACGTTCATCCGCCAGGAGTTCTCGGCGAAGCCGAAATCCCGGTCCTTGTAGATGACGATCTCGCGGGACCGCGCGGAATAGGCGCTCTTCCCGCTCGTGTCGATGTAGGCGTTCGCTTCGGCCGCGCTGTTGCAGATCCGGATCACGGCGCCGACGGCGAAGTCCTCGCCGATGTAATCGAGATTCTCGTGGAGCCATTTCCAGACCAGGTTGGCCTGCTTGGCGACCCGGTTCGCGAAGCGCTTGTCGACCTTCTTGTTCTGCAGGATCAGGAACGGGCCCTTTTTGAAGAAGGACCAGCCCTCGGGGAGAGTCGTCCGGGCCTTCTCCTTGATCCTTTCGAGTTCCTCGATCCGTTCGCGCCTGCGCTCCTCGGGCGTCTTCGTCGCGCTCTTCCCCTTCTTCCCGTAGGTGACCTCGACCGAACCGGCCGTGGAGGTCGGGGTCTTGAGGGCCTCGGTCCTGGGGATCATCTTGAAGGATTTCGAGGCTTTCTTGATCGCCGTCCTGAACTTGTGGGCGTAGTCGGCGAGGACCTCGAACTGGAGGACATAGGTCGCGTCCTGGAAGTCGATCTCCCAGGCCTCGATGACGTTCGAGATGTTGTCGCTGCCGCGCAACTTCTGGTTGACCAGGATCTTCTTGTAGACGGCCGGGAACTTTCCGATCTTCGTCTCCTTCTCTTCCGCTACGTGCCATCCGCCCTTGTTGTAGTTCTCCCTCAGGAACTCCTTGTAGTTCCGATACGGGTTCTCGAGGAGCTGGATGACGGTCCTCCGTCCCTTCTTCGTCTTGATCCTGCGCTTCGAGAAGTCCTTGGGGTCGAACTTGGGAAAGATGATGACCCGGATCTCCGGGGTCATCTGGATGAAGTCGATCTTCCCTTCCAGGGGACGTTTGTAGAGGAACTTGGCGACGACCCACTTCTCGTCCATGTTCACGGGCACGCGGTTGAAATCCCGCGGGATCTTGAACGTGAAGCCGTATTTGGGGTCCTTGTAGACCTTCTGCGCGGGGCATGGCGCGGCGTGGGCGAACAGGGCGAACAGGGCCGCGGGGACCAGCGAGGATCTCATCAGGATCTCCTTAAGACTGATGGGCCGGAAGAGAGCGGGGTCGGAACCCCCAAGGATCCTCGGAACGAGGAGTCCCGAAGGAGAGTTATGGGACGCACTCCCCTTCCGAAAGGTCCCGGGGAAGGAATCTTCTCCCCGTTCGAGGGAGTCCGCAAGGGGGCGTGACGGGCGGGGCGGGGAGCGAGCCGGGGAGAATCCTGGAAGCGGAGAGGGACCGTGGACCCGGATGGGATCGGGTGCCCGGGTCCCGGAGACGGAGGATCCCGGCCGAGACCGCCTCTTACTTCTTCTTCTCGGTGTGCAGGGTGTGCTTGCGCAGGCGCGGGCAGTATTTCTTGAGCTGGAGCTTGGGCGTGCCCGGTTTCTTCCGGATCGTGTAGTTCCGGTCTCCGGTCTCGCTGCAGACCAAGTGGACGATCTCTTTCTTCTTCTTCGGCTTGGCCATGCTGCCTCCAGTCGGCCCGGCCCGGGAGGGCGTGGAATCGAGCCCAGAGATGGTAGCTTCCGGCGATCCAAACGCAAGCTCCTCCCCGGGGAAAGGATTCCCCGGGGGCGGCCCCGGAAGGCGGCGAAGGCCCCCGGGCTCGGGCCTCCGGCCGCGACGATCCGTCCCCGGCATGACTTCCGGACCGGGCCGGGGGCCATTGCCGGGGGAGGGGTCCCCGGGCATCCTCTCCGGCCCGGGCCCGCTTCCTTCCCGTCCGCGGTCCCGCCGCCTCAGGGGCCGGGGATCCCGGGGTCGTCGTCGAAGGCAAGGAGCCGCAAGGAGAACATCATGGCTTTCGAGTTCCAGGGACGCAGCTTCAGAAAGATCGGTGTCATCGGGTCGGGGCAGATCGGTCCCGACATCGCTCTCTACTTCGCGAAGGTCTTCTCGCGCCACGGGGTCGAAGTCGTCGTCGTGGACATCAGCGAGGAGGCCCTGGCGCGGGGAGAGAAGAAGCTCCTGAAGAAGGTCGCCAAGGGGGAGGAGAGCGGGGCCTTCTCGAAGGACTGGGCTCGGGCGATGAGGGAGTCGGTCACCTTCACCTCGGACTACGGGAGACTCGACGACGCGGAGTTCCTCGTCGAGGCCGCCACCGAGGACAAGGGGCTCAAGGGGAAGATCTTCGCCGACCTGGAGCGGCGCTGCGCGGCGGACGCGATCTTCGCGAGCAACAGCTCCCATCTCGAACCGGATCGCATCTTCGAGGGGCTCGAGCGGAAGGACCGCAGCCTGGTCATCCACTACTTCTTTCCGGCCGAGCGGAACCCGATGGTCGAGATCGTTCCCTCCCGGGACACGGATCCCGGGCTCGCGACCTTCCTGATGGACCTCTACGAGAGCGTCGGCAAGGTTCCGATCCGCGCGGGTTCGCGGTACGGCTACGCGCTGGACCCCGTGTTCGAGGGGGTCTTCCAGGCGGCCGCCCTCCTTGTCGAGGAAGGCGTTGGAACGACGAAGGAGGTCGACGCCGTCGCCTGCAAGGCCCTCGGGCTTACCGTGGGTCCCTTCACGGCGATGAACCTGACCGGGGGCAACCCGATCACGAACGTGGGCCTGGATCATTACACGACGAAGATCCATTCGTGGTTCCGCCCGCCCGAGATCCTGAAGAAAGCCGTCGCGGATGGAACGGTCTGGGAAACGCCCAAGAGGGGCGAGAAGGTGGACGTCGACCCGGACAGGGCGGGGCGGATCACGAAGGCCCTGCGAGGCGCCTTCTTCGGACTCTGCGCCGAGATCGTGGATTCCGGGGTCTCGAATATCGACGACATGGACATGGCCGTCGAGCTGGCCCTCGACATGAAGCCTCCGTTCCGGTTCATGAACGACCTCGGGACCTCCGAGGCTTTGCGACTCGTCCGCGACTACGCCTCGGCTCACGAGGGCTTCCCGGTTCCCGGCATCCTCCGGGAGCACGGGGAGGCGGGGAAGCCGTTCACGATCCGCCGGATCGAACGGAAGGACGAGGACGGGGTCGCCGTGCTCAAGATCCGGCGCCCGAAGGTCCTGAACGCCCTGGACCAGGGGGTCTTCGACGAACTCCGGGAGAGGATCGAGGAGATCGAGGCGGACGATTCCGTGAAGGCCGCGGTCCTGACCGGATTCGGGGTCAAGGCCTTCGTTTCCGGGGCCGACGTCCATTTCCTCGCGAGGATCGAGAACCCCGAGGAGGGGGAGAGGACGAGTCTCGATTCGCAGGACGCGTTGAACCGGGTCGAGGGATGCTCGAAGCCGATCGTCTGCGCTTACAACGGGCTTGCCTTCGGCGGCGGGAACGAACTCGCGATGGCCTGCCATTACCGCATTGCCCGTTCCGACCTGAAGGTCCTCGCGGCCCAGCCGGAGCCCAACCTCGGCATCATCCCCGGCGCGGGAGGGACGCAACGCCTGCCGCGGTTGGTCGGCTTCGCGAAGGCCTCCGAGCTTCTCCGCACCGGGCGGCCGGTCTCGGCCGCCGAGGCCCTCGAGGCGGGACTCGTTTCGGAACTCGTGGACGGAACGATCGCGGACCTGAGAAGGCGCGCGATCGAGGTCGCGAGAGAACTCGCCGAGGGGCGCAGGGAGGACGCCCGTGCGCCGGCCGGACCGATGACCGACGCGCCGGACGAACTGCCTCCGGTCGAACTCGGCCACCTTTCGAAGGCCGTCGATCGCGTCCTCTGCGAGGCGGTTCTCGAGGGGGCGAAGCTCCCTCTCGCCGAGGGCCTGAAGCTGGAGGCGAGGAAGTTCGGGGAAGTCTGCGCGCTCGAGGACATGCGGATCGGGGTTGCGAACTTCATCGAGAACGGCCCGCGCTCGAAGGCTTCCTTCGTCCACCGGTGACAGAGGAGAGGGGGTGGAGGGCGCCGGGAACGGGAGAAGGGAGGAATCCCTCCGGTGCTATGAGCATTCTGGAAGGGTCGCGGCCCGTTTCTGGCCCCTATGCGTCCCGGTCGCGATCCTCGCGGCGGGCGCCGGTCTCGGTTACCAGGCCCTCCTCGACGAGAACCCCCTGATTCTCCTGGATCCCCTTCTCTCCCTCGCCGCAGGTTGCTTCCTGGGGGCTCTCGGAATCGCCCTCCTGCATCGGGGGAAGGTCCGGAACCGCGCGGCCGCGCGGTTCGGCCTGCTCTCGATCCTCCTCGCCTTCCATCTCGCCGCGGTCGCGGCCGCGGTCTGGCCCTCCCTCCCCGAGGGCGGGTTCGGGGCCCGTTTCGCGGCCCATTTTCGAAACGGGGATCCGATCCCCGGGGGTTCGGGGGGAAGGATCCCCGGGGTCCTGCTTTCGATCTTCTGGGGCGCGGAGATCTTCTTGATCCTCGCGGGCGCGGTTGGGCTGCCGTGGACCTGGTGGAGGCGGGCGGCCTTTTCGGAAGAAGCCGATCGCTTCGTTCCGCGGGAACGGATCGCCCTGCGCTACGGGCCGGCTCCCGGGGCCGTCTTCGAGGCCTTCCGCACCGGGGGGGTGGAGGCTCTCGGCCGGCTCGGTTTCCGCGACCGGCCGGTCGACCGCCATGAAGGGGAGTACCGGTTCTGGTTGCACGAGATGCCCGACACGGACCGGGATCTCCTGACGGTCCAGTGGTTCGGATCCCTGGAAGGACTGCGCGGAAGGCCCTACCGCCGCGAGATCGTCGTCGTTCGGCGGGCATGGGTCCGCTCCTCGACCCTGGAGACCCTCGGCCTGCTCCCCCGCGCCTCCGGGGCCCGGGAGAACTGCCGAAGTTTCGGCGCGGGCTGAGCGGTTCTGCCGCAATCCCGGCGGCGGCCGCACCTTCCTCGGGACCCCGACTCCTGCGAGAATTCCGACAGTCGCAGCGCAGGAGGAAACGGGGATGTCGCACCGTGTCCGAAGAGAGTTCGTCGTCGTTCTTCTCGGCCTGGGGGCCGCGTCTCCTCTCGCGGGCCAGTCCAGGGTGTATACGATCCCCGAGGCCTTCCACGGCTCCTTCGCGGCGGGAGGGTCCTACTTCCCCTTTGCCCGCACGCGGGGATTGATCCAGACCTGGTATTCCGGAAGCCAGATCCCCCGCGGACTCAAGACGATGAAGGAGATCGGCTGGAGGCAGGATGCGTGGACGAAGACCGGGGCCACGACCCATCGCGCGGAGATCAAGCTCGAGAACACGAAGATCGGTTTCACCGGGCTCCAGGCGACCTTCGCGAAGAACCTCGTCTCCCCGACGACCTTCTTTTCGATGAAGACGATCTCCCTTCCGGCCCTGGGGGCGCCCGTGGATCCGGACAAGCCCGCCGCGTGGATCAAGGGAGACCGTCCGTTCACCTACACGGGACCGAACCTCCTCGTCCAGGTCGATGTCCGGACCAAGACGACCTACGCCTCGGTTCCCGGCCTGGGTTTCAACAGTTTCGCGATGGGCCGCCGGCCGATGCACTGGATCTCGCATCGAAGCTGCGGGGGGAAGCTCGCCGGAATCGACGCCGGACCCTACTGGCAGATCGACCTCTCAGGAGTCAAACCCAAGAGTCCGGCCGCCCTGTTGGTCGGTCTCCGTCTCCTTCCGGTCGACCTGGGATCCCTGTTCGGGCGGGGTTGCCGAGCCGTGGTCGAACCCCTGCTCGTCATCCCAACCGCGACCGACGCACTCGGGAAGGCGCGTTTCCTCCTGCCCTATGCCCCGGCCCCGGCGGCCCTCGTCGCGCATGCCCAGGTCCTGCACCGGGGAGCGACCTCCACGGGCTGGGCCACGACGAACGCGGTCCACTCCATCCTTTCCTGGAACGGAGTCAGCACCTACCTCTACAACTGGAGCCGTGACGGCTCGATCGCGGAGAGCGGGCCTTTCCCGACGAACCGGGGGACCGTCCTCCTCGTGAAGTAGGTCAGGGTCCGGGGAGGGGGGCCGGGCCCTGCGCCGGAATGCGGCGGAGGATGTCCGCGCCGGGGCGCTCAGAGGTCGAGGTCCAGGAGGACGGGAGCATGGTCGCTGGGCTTCTCGCCCGCCCGGGCCGCGCGATCGACCTCGAACCCCGTGCAGGCCTCGAGCGCGGGGGCCGAGAGCAGGAAATGGTCGATCCGCAGTCCCCGGTCTCCCCGGAAGGCGCGCGTCCGGAAGTCCCACCAGGTGTAGTGCCCCCCCTCCTCGGTGAACTTCCGCAGGGCGTCATGGAGCCCGAGGGAGCAGATCCCGAGGAGGGCCTCCCTCTCCGGTTCGGAGCAGAGGATCCGGCCCCTCCACTTTTCCGGGTCGTACACGTCCCGGTCGTCGAAGGTGATGTTGAAGTCCCCGGTCACGCAGAGGGGTCTCGAGAGATCGAAGGTCTCGGGAATGAAGGCGCGGAGCCTGTCGAGCCACCGGAGCTTGAACTCGTACTTGTCGGAACCGACTTCCTTCCCGTTGACGACATAGAGGTTCAGGACCTGGAGGTCGCCGAACCGCGCTCCGAGCAGGCGTTTCTGCGCCTCGGATCCGTCCTCGGGGAATCCCCTGACGACATCGCGAGGTCGCTCCTT
>JALUUL010000021.1 GCA_027021385.1 Planctomycetota bacterium
GGCCCCCCCCCCCTCCCGTCCGGCCTCGATCTCCCGGCAGGCCTCGAGCGTCTTCTCGAGACCCTCGAGACTGCGGGCGACTCCCAGGATTCGCGCCCCGTCCCGGCAGAGCCGTTCGGCCACGGCCCGGCCGATCCCCCGTGAGGCCCCCGTGACGAGGGCCGTCCTCCCTTCCAAGGGTCGTGCTTCCATCATCCCATCCCTGTTTCCGGCCGCATCGTTTCCGGCGAAGGCCTCACCACCGAAGGAGGAAATGACCCCACGAGAGCCCGGCCCCGAAGGCTACGGAGCAGACGAGCTTGCCCTCCGGGAGTTTCCCCTCCCGGTAGGCCTCGTCGAAGGCCATCGGCACCGAGGCGGCCGAGGTGTTTCCGTACTTGTGGATGTTGGTGAAGGCCGCCTCCTTCGGCAGGTCCAACCTTTCGAGCGCCGATTCGATGATGCGCTGGTTCACCTGGTGAGGGACGATGCGCCCGAGTTCCTCGTATCCATAGGGTTCGAGGGCCTCCCGCACGAGACGGACGAAGGTCGAGACCGCGAAACGGTAGACCTTGTTCCCCCCCATGACCATGTAGTGCTGCCTGTTCCGGACGGTCTCGAGGCTGGCGGGCAGGCTGCTCCCCCCCGCGGGGACCTCGAGGACATCGTCCTTCCCCCCGTCCGCGTGGATCGACCCCCCGAGGTACTCCCCGCGCCCGGCATCCTCGAGTGGTGTGAGGACCATGGCTCCGGCCCCGTCCCCGAAGAGGACGCAGGTGTTCCGGTCCTCGTAGTCGATCAGGCGGCTCAGGGTCTCGGTCCCGATGACGAGGACCCGTTTCTTCAAGCCGGTACGGATGAACTGGGCGGCGGTGTTCAGCGCGAAGATGAAGCCCGAACAGGCCGAGTTCAGGTCGAAGCCCCCGGCCCTCTTCGCACCGATCCGATCCTGGATCCGACAGGCCGTGCTCGGGAAGGGCTTGTCGGGGGTCGTCGTCGCGCAGAGGATCAGGTCCAGGTCTCCGGGCTCGAGCCCGGCGTTCTCGATCGCGCGCAGGGCGGCGAGAGTCCCCATCGCCCCCGAATCCTCCCCCTCCGCGGCCACCCTCCGCTCGCGGATGCCGGTCCGCTGGAAGATCCACTCGTCGGAGGTCTCGACCATCTGTGCGAGTTCGGCATTCGTGAGAACCCGCTGCGGGGCATACGAGCCCAGTCCGGCGATTCCGACGGGAAGGAGTCGGTCCTTCATTCCTGCCTCTCAGTGCGCGCCGGAGCCGGGCGCGGCCTTGGCCGCCGTTCCCGCAGCCCGGATCCTCTGCACGATCTGTTCGTTGATCCCCTTGTCCGAGGCGGTCCAGGCGAGCCGCAGAGCGTTCGAGATGGCCCGCGCCCCCGAGCGTCCATGGCAGATCGTCACGACTCCCTCGACTCCGAGAAGGAGGGCGCCCCCGTATTCCGAATAATCGCAGCGTCTCCAGATCCTCGCGAGGGAGGCCTCGACCTTCTCCCGGGAGACCCCGGCCGAGGAGAGTTCTTCCTTGACGACCTTGAGGAGATGGGTCGCCAGACCCTCGCTCAGCTTCAGGAGGACGTTGCCGACGAAACCCTCGGTCACGATGACGTCGCTCGCGGCGAGGAAGACCTCCTGTCCTTCGACGTTCCCGATGAAGTTGAGACCGGAGGAGCGGAAGAGGTGCTGGACCTCCTTTGCGAGGAGGTTTCCCTTCCCCGCCTCGCCGCCGATGTTCAGGAGGGCGACCCTGGGGTTTGCGAGCCCCAGCGTCTGCTCGGCCAAACAGGCCCCCATGAAGCCGTAGTGGAGCAGGTGTTCGGGTTTGGGGTGGACGTTGGCTCCGACGTCGATGACCGTGAACGGCCCCTCGTCCCCCTCGATTGTGACCGCGATCCCCGGGCGGCGGATGCCGGGAAGCATCCGGAGCTGGGTCGTGGCCAGGGCGACGACCGCGCCGGTGTTTCCTGCCGAGACCAGGGCCCGCGCCTTGCCCTCCTTGACGAGTTTCGTTGCGACCATCAGGCTAGAATCGGGCTTCTGACGGAGGGCCTGGGTCGGTTGCTCCTCCATGCCGACGACCTGGCTGGCGTGGAGGACGGGAAATTCCTCCCCCTCTGGATCGGGCGGCTCCTCGGAATCGATCACGCGGTACGCGGCGCCCGCCTCTTCGAGTTGCCCGGCGATCCGTTCGCGATCCCCGACGAGAAGGACCCGGCCGGGTTTCAGGATCCCCGTCTCGGCGGCCTGCACCGCCCCCCTGACGATTTCGGCGGGGGCGTTGTCGCCGCCCATCGCATCCAAGGCGACCCGCATCGTGGTCCGGAAAGCGACCGGAAGACCTATCGTTCAACGACGAGGACCTGGCGGCCCTTGTAGTAGCCGCAGTTCATGCAGACGGTATGGGACCGGATCGCGGCCCCGCAGTGCCCGCACGACCCCAGTTGGACCGTGGACATCTTCCACTGTGCCCGGCGCTTGCCCTGACGTGCCCTGCTGTGCTTCCTGCGCGGCGCGGCCATTCCTGCCTCCTGCCCTTGAAAAAGAGTGGGGTCCCGAAAAGCAAGCGAAAGATCGTAGGTTCGCTGGCCCCGCCCGTCAATCCTTCGCAGGGCCCAGAAGCCTGCGCGCGGTCTTGAGTCCGTCCTCGAGTCCGTCCTCGGCCTTCGCCCGGCCCCTCGCGAGTTCGGGACGGCCCCCTCCCCCCCCTCCCATGGCCTTCGCGACCTCCCGGAGGAGATTCCCGGCGTGGAACCCGCGGGCAACCCGTTCTTTCGTCCCCGCGGCGACGAGGGCGACCCCCGAGTCCCCGAGGCCGAAGAGGAGCCCCGCGAAGTCGGGAAATTTCTTCCGGAAACGGTCCATCAGGTCCAGGAGTTCGTCGTGATCGGCCCCGGGCACGCAGGCGACGAGGTTGCTTCCGTCCTCGCCCCGCTCGATCTCCGTCTCGAGTTCCGCGGCCTTCTCGCCGACCCCGCCCCGCCGCAGGGCCTCGAGTTCGCGGCGGAGTCTCCGCCCCTCCGCCAGGAGGGCGGAGACCCTCTCGCGGACCCCGGAGGGCGGAGTCTTGAGGTCCCGGGCCAGGTCCTCGAGAGCGGCCAGGGCCTCCCGGTAGACCCGAAGCGCGCCCTCGCCCGAGACGGCCTCGATCCTGCGGATTCCGGCCGCTACGGAAGTCTCGTGTAGGATGCGGAAGGGACCGATGTTCCCCGAGTTCCGGACGTGGGTCCCCCCGCAGAGTTCCCGGCTGTAGTCCCCGACCGAGAGCGTGCGGACGCGCGCGCCGTATTTCTCCCCGAAAAGGGCAACGAAGCCCGCGGCCCGGGCTTCCGCGAGTTCCATCTCGACCGGGCGGACCTCAAGGGCCGCCATGATCTCGGAGTTCACCCGGTCCTCGATCCGGTCGAGGACCTCCCGCGGAATCTTCTCGTTGTGGGTGAAATCGAAGCGGAGCCTGTCGGGGGCGACGAGGGAACCCGCCTGCGACACATGGGGGCCGAGGACCTCCTTCAGGGCCTGGTGGAGCAGATGGGTCGCCGTGTGGTTCCGTTCCGTCGCCCGGCGGGCCTCGGCGTCGATTGTGAGACGGCAGTGCTCGCCGGCCCGGAACCCGCCCTTCAGGACGCGGACCTCATGGAGGTGGAAACCCTCGAGCTTCCGCGTCGTCAGGACCCGGGCCTCCCCCGAAGGGCCCTCGATCCGCCCTCGGTCCCCAACCTGCCCCCCAGATTCCGCGTAGAACGGACTCCGGTCGAACACCAGAACGGCTCCTTCCTCGTGCCCTTCCCGGAGTTCCTCGACCTCGAGGTCTCCGATCGCGATCCCGAGGAGCCGGCCCTCGTCCTCGTCCTTCTCGTATCCGGAGAAATGGGTCTTCGGCGCGTCCCGCTCCTTCAAACGGGTCGCGAAGCTCTCGGTGAAGACCTCGCCCGCGAGTTTGGATCCGGACCTCGCCCGCTCCCTCTGCGCGGCCATCGCCCGGTCGAAGCCCTCGGCGTCCAGGGCGAATCCGAGGTCCAGGAGGAGCTGCTCGGTGATGTCGCGGGGGAATCCATGCGTGTCGTGAAGTTCGAAGGCGAAGCGCCCCGAGTCCGGGGGCACCGGGAGTTCGCCCCGGTCCTCGACCGCGACGCGGGTCCAGTCTCCGGGATCGCCGAGTTCCGAGGCCCATTTGTGGAAGCGACCGATCCCCTGCTCGTATACCTGGTGGAACGAGGCCTCCTCCTGCTCGAGGACCGCGAGGATCTGCCCCCGCCCGTCCCGGAGTTCGGTCCAGTAGTCCCCCATCCCGTCAATCAGGACCTCGGCAACCCGATGCAGGAAGGGGGTCCCGATCCCGAGTTGCCAGCCGTCCCGGCAGGCCCGCCGCAGGATCTTGCGGACGACATACCCCCTGCCCTCGTTGCCGGGGAGGATCCCGTCGGCGATGCAGAACCCGAGCGCGCGGACGTGGTCGGCGATCCGCCGCATCCGGACGTCGTCCTCGTCCCGCTCACGGTATTTCCGGTCCGAGAGCCCGCTCAGGCACTCGATCAGGGGGAGGAAGAGTTCGGTGTCGAAGTTCGTCTCGACCCCCTGGACGACGGCGGCGATCCGCTCGAGCCCCAGGCCGACGTCGATGTTCCGCTGGGGCAGGGGCGGCAGCGATCCGTCCTCCCGGCGGTCGAACTGCGTGAAGACGCAGTTCCCGATCTCGACGAAGCGGTCGGGAAGGGCCTCGAGACCCTCGTTCGGAGGCAGGGGACGCTCGGGTTCGTAGTCGTAGTAGATCTCCGAGCAGGGTCCGCAAGGACCGTTCGGCCCCTTGCTCGGGGCCTCGGCGGGCCAGAAGTTCTCCTTCTCCCCGAAGCGGTAGATCCGCTCGGGCGGGAAACCGCAGACCTCGGTCCAGACCCGGTAGGCCTCGTCGTCCTTGGTGTAGATCGTCGCGACGAGACGATCCCGCGGAAGACCGCAGGCCTCGGTGAAGAAACCGAGGATCCAGCGGAGACAATCCTCCTTGAAATAGTCGCCGAACGAGAAGTTCCCGAGCATCTCGAAGAAGGTGTGGTGGCGCGGGGTCAGGCCGACTTTCTCGAGATCGGGAACGCGTAGGCACTTCTGGACCGTCGTGACCCTCCGGTGCGGGATGTCCCCCTTTCCGAGGAACATGTCCTTGAACTGGTTCATCCCCGCCCCGGTGAAGAGGAGGGTCGGGTCGTGACTCGGCACCAGGGAGTCGGAGGGGAGATGCGCGTGCCCCCTCTCGACGAACCACTGGAGATAACGTCTGCGGATCTCCGCGGCGCTCGGTCTGTTCATCGCCTCTTGTCCGTCCGGCACGTCGCCGGCGTCCTCAGTCAAGCCTTGGCCGTCCCCTTCACGGGCCGGGGGCCGCGGGGCGCGGGAGCCTCCCTCGCCTTCTCCTCGATCTTGGCGAGGACCCGCGAGCGGATCTCCTCGGCCAGCTCGGGATGATCCAGAAGGAGTTCGCAGACCCGTTCGCGACCTTGCCCCAGGCGGGTCTCCCCGAACGAGAACCAGGCCCCGCTCTTCTGGACGATCCCGTGCTCGACCCCCAGGTCGAGGACCTCCCCGGCGCGGTTGATCCCCTTCGCGAAGAGGATGTCGAACTCGGCCTTCCTGAACGGGGGGGCGATCTTGTTCTTGACGACCGTGACCTTCGTCCGGTTGCCGATCATCTGGTCACGATCCTTGATCGCTCCGATCCTGCGGATGTCGAGGCGCACCGAGGAGTAGAACTTGAGCGCCCGGCCGCCGGTCGTCGTCTCCGGACTCCCGAACATCACTCCGATCTTCTCCCGGATCTGGTTGATGAAGATCAGGCAGGTCCGGGACTTGGAAACGATGCCGGTCAGCTTCCGCAGGGCCTGGCTCATCAACCGCGCATGGAGCCCGACGTGGGAGTCGCCCATCTCCCCCTCGAGTTCCGCGCGCGGGACGAGGGCGGCGACCGAGTCGACGACGATGATGTCGAGGGCGTTCGAGCGGACGAGGGTCTCGCAGATGTCGAGGGCCTGTTCGCCGCTATCCGGCTGGGAGACGAGGATGTCGTCGAGGTTCACCCCGAGCTTCCGGGCGTACTGGGGATCGAGCGCGTGCTCGGCGTCGATGAAGGCGGCCATCCCCCCCGCCTTCTGGGCGTTCGCGACGACGTGCAGGGTCAGGGTCGTCTTCCCCGAGGATTCGGGCCCGTAGATCTCGATGATCCTCCCCCGCGGCAGGCCCTTGCCGCCGAGGGCGAGGTCGAGCGAGAGGGATCCGGTCGGGATCCCCTCGACCGCGACGACCGCCCCCTCGCCGAGCCGCATGATCGACCCCTTGCCGTGGGAGCGTTCGATCTGCTGCAAGGCCGCGTCCAGCGCGGGGATCCTGGGATTCTCGATGCCGCGTGAAGGGGTCTTCTTGGTAGCCACCGTTCGGGTTCTCCTCGTTCCTGGCCGCCGGCGTGAAAGGCCCGCGGCGGTTTCGGGCGGATCATAACCAGCCACCCCACGGAAACGAGGAAGGCCTGGAAGCTCACGCGAAAAACGGGAGGAAAGGCTCCGCCCCCGGAATCAGGAGCCTTCCCGGAGAGGAAAGGTCGCGAGAACCCTGTAGCCCCGGTCGGGACCCCGGAGCACGGAGGCGACGAGCCGGACCTCCCCGGCCTCGAAGGGAGGAACGGAGACCTCGAAGCGGGGAAGCGCGATCCGGCCCCTCCGCGTGCGGGCGAGGGTCAGGTGCGGACGGTGTTCTTCGGAGTCTTCGAGGCCGAGGGCCTCACGACAGCGCGACGCGAGGCCGGCGAGGGTCTCGGTCCGGGAAGGACCGACCCAGAGGACCCGGGCGCGGGAGGGCTCGGGGAAGGCCCCTCCGCGGTCCAGTACGATTTCGAAGGAACCTGTTCCGCGCAGCCCTTCCTCGAGCCCTTCCTCGAGAACGGCGATCTCGGCCTCCGGCCGTTCCCCCAGGAAGACGAGGGTCAGATGGCGTCGTCCACGGGGAACCCAGCGGAGGTCCCCGCCCCGGCGGGGCAGGTCCTTTCGCAGCCCCCGTTCGAGCGCATCCAGCGCGTCCAGGACCGTTTCGGGGGGGAAGATGCCGAGGAAGAGGCGCATCGGACCGGGCGGCCGCGGCCGCCCCCGCTCAGAACTGGATGAACTGCAGGAAGTCCTGGTAGCGGCCCTCGAGTTCGGGGAAGGCGACTCCGGCCAGCCGATCGACCCCGAAGGACTCGACCGTCATCGAGGCCGCGACCGTGCCGTAGGCCATCGCCCTCTTCAGGTTCCCGAGGGAGACCCGGTCCCGGCCGGAGAGAAAGCCCATGAAGCCGCCGGCGAAGGAATCCCCGGCCCCGGTCGGATCCCGGACCTCGGTCGTCGGATAGGCCGGCAGGGCGAACTGGAAGAAGGGACTGAAGAGGAAGGATCCGTGCTCCCCCTTCTTGACGATCGCGATCTTCGGGCCGAGATCGAGAAGCCGTTCCCCGGCGCGGATCAGGTTGTGCTCGCCGGTGATCATGCGCACCTCCTCGTCGTTCAGGACGACGCCGTCGATGCGTTTCAGGAGGGCGAGGAGGTCGTCGCGGGCGGTCTCGATCCACAGGTCCATCGTGTCCGCGACGACGAAGCAGGGTTCCTTCTCCATCTGGTCGAGGACCGAGGCCTGGACGGAAGGATGGCCGTTCGCGAGGAAGACGAAGGGAGTCGAGGTCCAGGACGGAGGGACCTTCGGCCGGAACTCGCCGAAGACGTTCAGGGACACCGACAGGGTGTCCCTGTGGTTCATGTCCGCCGCGTATTTCCCGGTCCAGCGGAAGGTCTCCCCTTCGGCGACCTCGAGGCCGTCGGTCCGGATGTCGCGCTCCCGGAGGAGATCGAGATCCGCGTCCCGGAAATCCCGCCCGACGACGCTGACGAGCCGGACTTCCCCGAAGAAGCGGGCGGCCAGCGAGAAATAGGTGGCGGATCCCCCGAGGCATTCCTCGCGGGCGCCTTGCGGCGTGTGGATCGTATCGTAGGCGGTCGAACCGACGACGAGCAGGCTCATGGCTCTATTCCCGAGGGCTTCGGATGAGGACGGACGGCCGAACCTTATCCCCCGCTCCCTCCGCGGGGAAGGATCAGACCCGGTCGCGGAGCTTCTCGCGCCTCGAGAAGCTGGCGAGGACGTCGGGGCGCCCCATGCCCGAGACCGTGCAGTTCGCGCAGACCTTGCGGAGTTCGAGGCGGTGGATCTGCCGGCGGAGTTCCCGGAATGCCTCCCCCGTCCAGATCTCCCGGAAATCCTGGGTGCGGAAGTCCCCGAAGGTCGAGAACTCGAACCAGTGCCCGCAGGGGAAGACCGTGCCGTCGGGATTCACGTGGATGTAATACCAGGGGAAGTAGCACATCCTCCGGTGGTGTTCGCGGGGCGAGACCGCGAGGTTGAACTCGCGGTTCTTGTGTTCGAGGAACTCCCGCACGCTGAAGCCCTCGTGCTCGGGGGCCGCGATCGCGGTCCCTCCCCCCTCCTCGTGGGAGGCGATGTCCCCCCGCGCCCCCCGCTCCTCCATGTCCTCGGGAAAGGGCAGGGGCGCGAGGAGCCGGACGCCGAGGCGCCCCGCCTCCTCCCCGCATCGGGCGAGGACACGGTTCGAGAGGGCCGGATGCTTGGAGAGGGTCTCGTCCTCGAGCCCCATCCCCCCGAGCACCCCCATGTGCACGAAGTTCACGTCCTCGAACCCGCGGTCGGCGAGAAGGCGCAGGAGTTCGGGCATCTCCTCGATGTTCGAGCGCATCAGGACGGCCGTGGCCGCGAGCCGGGGTCGATCCCGGCCCGCCTCGCGCTTCATGCGCGCGATCAGGTCGAGCTTCTTCAGGAAGACCTCCCATTTGGCCGGCCGGCGGATCCTCTCGAAGGTCTCCTTCGTCGCGCCGTCGATCGAGACGCTGAGGACCGGCATCTCGACCTCGAGGATCTTGCGCATCAGGCGCTCGGTCATCGACATCGCGTTCGTCGAGAAGTGGAAGAACGGCACCTCGTGCTCGCGGCAGAGTTCGAGGGCGCGCGGGAGTTCGGGCGCCATCAGGGGTTCGGCCGAACTCGAGAGCACGACGTCGTGGGCCCTGGGGAAGAGGTCCTTTGCGACCTTCTCGAGCAGGGGGCGGTCCATGACGGTCCCGTTCTCGACGAAATCCGGATGCGAGAAGTGACACATCACGCAGCGGAGCTGGCACTTGTTGACCATGTCCAGCTTGACGCGGAGGAAGCGGCGCGTGCGGATTCTCGGCATGAAAGGAGTTCCTTGTCGGCGTGGAGACTGCCCCCGGCATCGAGGACCGGCCCGGGGAGAAGTATAGGACAAGGAGAGGAGGACCCTCCCCCGTTCAGGCCTCCTCGTCCAGGTCCTCCATGAGATGGGACATTTCCTCCTGGCTCGCCCGCCCCTTCTGGAAGAGGAGAAAGACCGCGCCCAGGAGGGACCAGAGCATCAAGTGGATCCGGTAGACGACGGACAGGGCGATGGCCCGCGTCCCCATGATCCTCGCGGCGTCGACCGCTCCTTCGAGGAAGGACGTGCAGTACTTCCCGTAGAGGAAGCTGTACATCGCTTCCCCGACCCCCCAGCCGGAGGGGGCGAGCGGAAGGGCCGAGCCGATGTTGATGACCGGAACCAGGACGAGGTGCTCGCTCCAGGGGACGCCCATGCCCAAAGCGTCCGCGATCAGGCAGACGCCGAGCACCGCCCCCACGTGGTTCAGCATCGAGAGCAGGAGCCAGACGAAGATTCCGGGCAGGTGGTCCCGGTAGAAATGGATCGCCTGGTCGCACTGCTTCAGGACCTCCGAGGCCGGGAGGCGGTTCAGCAGCCGGTCGAGCCGGAAGCGGCGGCGCACCCTTCGCGAGAGGAAGAGCGTGCTGCCGAGCAGGAGGGCGAGGAGCCCCGCCCAGATCAGGAGGCCGATCTCGGCGAAGGCCTCCCAGCGGAAGAGCACGGCGATCGCCGCTACGAGGCCCAGCGCGATCAGCCCGAGCGCGCGGTCGACGAGGACCGCCATGATCGGACGCGCCTTCTTACCCGTGAGGCGCGCGACGTAGAAGGCCTTGACGAGATCGCCCCCCGTGAGGCCGGGGACGAGATTGTTGAAGAAGATCCCGATCCAGGTCAGCCGGTAGGCCTGGAAGATCGAGACCTCGAGGTCGTTGATCCTGAGGAGCCACCACCAGCGCAGGCTCGAGAAGCTCGCGACGACGAAGAAGAACATCGCGCCCGCGAGGAAGAGCCACCAGCGGATCTGCTTCACGTAGGTCGGAAGCCCGGGCCGCACCTCGAGCCTGAGCCCGCCGTCCAGCGGACCGGGCCGGAGTTCCCGGACCTCCCCGCCCTCGCTGGGCCTAAAGCGGATCCGGGGCGCCTGCCAGTCTCCGAGAATCGTCCCCTCGACCTCTTCGACGACCTCGCCGCTCCGGTCCCTCGTGATCGACCGATCGACGAGGTCGACCCGGCTCAGGACGAAGAGGACGAGGGCGGCGGCGAGCGCCAGCTTGAGGACCTGCATCCAGAAGCCGCTCCCTCTCCCCTTGCTCATGTCCGTCCCTCCAGGGCGCCGGTCCCCGTCATGCTCCGCTTCCCTTCCGGCGGCGGATGACCCGCTGCTCCCACCACCCGGGGATCCAATCGCCGTAGGGATCGACCTCCCTCCGGACGAGCCAGGCGAGCACGATCCGGGCGAGCAGGGCGACCGAGCGGTCCGGGTCGCGGACCGCGGCCTCGTGCAGGAAGTCCATCGGACTCGAGCCCTCCCCGCGGGAGACCTCGGCCTCGTCCGGCCTGAGCCTCCAGCAGAGATGGACGAAGCGCCGGCGCACCCCCGGATCGGGGTCGATCGGCGCGCCGTTCCCGGCGATCCGCCGGGAACGGTTCTGGAAGATTCCGAGGAGGTCGGGGAGGACCTCCGCCCCGCCGCGATTCCAGCAGGCCTCGAGGGCCGCCCCGCGGACGAGTCCGCTCCTGAGGTCGGCCAGGGCGATCCGCATTCCGGTGCGGAAGATCCGGCGCATGCAGGTCTTCAGGCCCTCGACCTCCGCCTCGTAGACGCGGGGGTCGTTCTCGGTCCGTACGGCCTCGAGAAAGAGGCGGAGCAGGGCGCGCTCCTGCCCCGGGGAGCCTGGAGGCAGGGAGGCGAGATCCCGGCAGAGGCCGCGGTAGTCCGCCGCCTCGCCCTCGGTCAACCTCTTCTCCCGCAGCGGGGGCCAGAACCTCTCGAGCCTCCGGGAGAAGGTCCGGCCGCGCCGTTCGAAGATGTCGGGAACGGGTTCCCAGTCCGGGAGTTCCCCGGCGCCGAGTCGCGCTCCGGCCTTCTTCATGCAGTCGAGGAGGCCCTCGACCGCGATCCGGCGGGACAGCAGGGACGGGTCGCGCTCGAGCACGAGGACCTGGCGCCAGGCCACGTCGGCCAGGCGGAAGAGGTTCCGCCCGGCCAGGTCCGGGAGTTCGGCGAGCCGCTCCCGCGCGAAACTCTGGGGGTCGTCGACCTCCGTCCAGACCCGCTTCGCGCCGAGGAACCCCGCGAGGAAGCTCCCCCCGGCCAGCCAATCGAGGCTGCGGAGCAGGGCGGGGAAGCGGCGGGTGCGGCCCTGGTACTCGAGCCGCGCGGGCTCGACCATGGCCGCGGGGTCGTAGCCGGCGAGTCCGTCGAATTCCGCGAGGGCGGATTCGTAGCTGACGCAGGAAGCGCCGTTGAGAAGGCCCGCCAGAAGGAGAATCTCGAGTCGAGTTCGCATCGGGTCGTTCCCGCTCCCGGCGGGAAGCGGGTCAGCCTAGGCCGCGGCCCGGCGAAAACAAACCTGGCCCTCCCGGCTCCTCTCCCGAAGCCCCGCCGGCGCCGGGGCTTGCGTTCCGGCCCGCGGGGGTCGATAAAGGACCCGCGCGCTCCGCAATCCCGGGGCGGCGTATAGATCCTTCACAATGGGGGCGCACCGGAATCGACCGGATGTCGACGAGACCGGTTTTGCGTGCCGAGGTTCCAGGAGGCCTCGTTAAACCCCTGGAAACTACCTTTACGTGCCAACGAGCACATGCCTCTGGCTGCCTGAGTCGTAGCCACGGGACCGCCCCTTCGCCCGCGGGGGGCGCTTCCCGACACACAGCGGGCTGGCCCGTCCGGGCTGCTCGGCCCCGGACGGGCGAGAACTCGTTCGAGCTGGCGACCGCCTTCCCCGTCTCCGCGGGCGGCGGCCGCGAGACCCACGCGGAGACTACGCACGTAGACGGATCGGCCCCGGGCATCTCGGGACGGGGGTTCGACTCCCCCCGCCTCCACCATCTACACCAGAGCGAACTCGCTCTGAAGGACACTCATCCGGGAGACCGGGAGGGCCTGCGCCTTTTCCGGCTCGTTCCGCTGCCTTCCGCGGCGATCCCCGTTTCCCGCCCCGCGTCATCTCCGGGACAGACCACGCCGCTATCGGTGGCTATCCGGCCTCTTCTTTCTCTGTATCCTTGGGACAACCGGCATTCCGTTCCGAAGATGAGAGGGGTTGTATCGCAAGGACTTGCGACGACACCATCCACGTAGGTTTGACTCCCGGCGTAAGTTGTGCGCGGACCCTCCTGCAACCCGTCCCAGATTTGAGCGGCCCAACCACCCGAGCAGGAACGTCTTCACCTGCTTGGATTTTCCAGCGACGGCCTCGTTGTAGAACGCGGATCTGGGCTTCTCTGGACCGGGACGAGGGGCGTGCACGCAGAGACGGAGACGAGCGCCACTGCGAGGGCCGCGACCTCAACCCCGCCCTCACCGGCGAGCACGTTCACGCCCACCGATCCCGCCTATGACCGGCCTCGTTACCTGGGTCGAGGACCTCGACGAGGTCAAGCCCTTCCCCGTCACCTTCGTCTCCGAGCGCATGAGGAGAAGCCTTTCCGGCCTAGTAACATCTTGACTGGTACTAGCCCTCCTAGTGTTCGAGTATGGCACGTTCAAGCAAATCTCCGACAACCACGACCGCTTATATATCGATGTCCTTGAGGTCGTCCTAGCCAGGACCCTCGGGCACCTCTATGATCTACCCTACGGCTTCCACGGCATGATCCCGGTTGACGACGGCCCGTGATTGGCGAGTTCCTTACCTTCCCAGGCACCATTAATACCCTTCTTCGTCTAAATCACCTCGAGGGATTCCGCCCCGACGACCCCTGGCACTATGACTGGATTGTCGCCGAGGCCCCACTACTCGACGGGGGCTAGCTGCTTCCCGGGTGGAGATACGTCTACGAGAGCGAAAGGTTCGATTTGATCGCGGGCGGAGATATGGTCGAAAGCTGTGGACGGTGAGCTGACAAACGAAACGCGGCGTATCCTTGGTGCTCGAATGAAACCGACACCCTCAGCCCCCGACGCGGGGGAAGGACACGCCACATGTCAA
>JALUUL010000022.1 GCA_027021385.1 Planctomycetota bacterium
CGTTTCCGGCCGGCACTCGATGAGTTTCACGATGCCGAACCTCTCGGTGCTCGACAAAGCGCCCCTCTACTTCCAGGCGCTCCAGGCCGACAAGACGGCGGGCCTGTCCTTCGGGCCCTTCCACAACTGGGGTTTCCACAAGTAGAGCGGAAGCGCCGGGGGGGGGAACCCGCGGCAGGGAGGGCCGCCCGGCCCTCCCCCGCCGCGCCGCGCATGATCGCCGGGGTCGTCCTCAGGCGAGGGCGGCCACCAGGCGCGCGTAGAGACCGTCGTTGGCGAGGAGCTGGTCGTGATCGCCCTGCTCGACCAGGCGGCCGTGCTCGAGGACTAGGATGCGGTCCGCGTCGCGGACCGTCGAAAGGCGGTGGGCGATCAGGAGGGTCGTCCGGCCGCGCATGACGACCTTCATCGCCTCCTGGATCCGGCGTTCGGTCTCGGTGTCGATGTTGGCCGTCGCCTCGTCCAGGACGAGGATCTCGGGGTCGTGGCACAGGGCGCGGGCGAAGGCGAGGAGCTGCCGCTCCCCCTGGGAGAAGGTCGCCCCCCTCTCCTCGACCTTGCCGTGCAGTCCTCCCGCCCGTTCGACGAGGTCCATCGCCTGGACGGCCTCCAGGGCCCGCACGACCCGCTCCTCGGAGATCTCCGGATCCCATAGGCGGATGTTCTCGCAGATGTCGCTCGCGAAGAGGAAGACATCCTGGAGGACGATTCCGATCCGCCTGCGGTGGGCGCGAAGGTCCAGATCCCGGAGGTCGAGGCCGCCGACGAGGACCCGGCCCGAGCTCGGATCCCGGAACCTGGCGAGGAGCTGGATGATCGTCGTCTTGCCCGCGCCGGTCGGTCCGACGAGGGCGACGTGGCTGCCTTCCGGAATCTCGAAATCGATTCCGCGCAGCACGGGGACGCCGGGGTCGTAGGAGAAATCGACCTCTTCGAAGCGGATGTCCGAACGGTTCCGCGGCGGGAGGACGGCCTCGGGTCGCTCCGGGAGGGAGGGTTCCTCGTCGAGAACGTGGAAGATCTTCTCGGCCGAGGCGAAGGCCGATTGGATGATGTTGTACTTCTCTCCGAGTTCCCGGATCGGACCGAGCATGTAGCCGAAGTAGAGCCAGAACTGCATGAAGGCTCCCCAGGCCAGGCGCTCCCCCGCGATTTCCGGACCGGCCGACCATAGGATCCCCGCCTGGACGGTCCCGGTGCCGAAATCGACGAAGGAGAAGAAGAGGCCGAAGAGGAGGATCGTCCGCATCCAACCTTCGCGGGTCCTGCGGTTGAGGTCGTCGAACCGCGCCTGGACCGCCGTCTCGCGGCCGAAGAGGCGGGTGATCCGGACGCCCTGCATCGCCTCGGCGAACCAGGCGGTTTGCGAGGAGATCCGCCCGCGGACCGCGCGGTAGGCGGTCTTCGCGAGGCGCTGGAACAGGATCGTCGCCCCGATCAGGACCGGGCTCGCGGCGAGGACGATCATCGTCAACCGGGGGCTGATCCAGAGGCAGGCTCCGAAGAAACCGAGGATCTTGCAGAGATCGATGATCGTGTCGACGACCCCGGTCGTGAACAGCTCGCTCAGGTTCTCGCAGTCCGAGGACAGGCGCGTGACGAGCCTTCCGGTGGCCGTGCGGTCGAAGTAGTCCGGAGAGAGGCCGAGGACGTGGCGGAACAGGGCGACGCGCAGGTCGAGGACGACCCGCTGTCCCGCGAGGGTCATCAACCGGACCTCCCCGCTGTTGCCGAGGAACTTGACGGCCTCGATCAGGAGGAAGGCGAGGAGCCAGGGGAGGAGACCGGCCGCGGACCCGCCCTCGAGGACGGTCCGCAGAGGGCCGTCGATCGTGCGGCGCACGACCCAGGGCCCGAGGAGATCGAGGGCGAAGAGTCCCGAGAGCAGGAGGAAATGGAGGGCGAAGAGCCGCAGGTGCGGTCTCAGGAAGGTCCAGAGCCTGAGGGCGTGATCGCGGTCGAGGCGCAGGCCGCTCCCCAGCGCTTCCTCCTCTTCGTGGATGTCGTAGCTCATGCCCCTTCCTCCTGCTGTCTCCGCCAGGTCGAGGCGTACCAACCTCCCCTCCGCAGGAGTTCCTCGTGCCTGCCCTGTTCGACGACGCGACCCTGGTCGAGGACGAGGATCAGGTCCGCCTTCCGGACGGCCTCGAGACGGTGGGCGATCAGGATCCTCGTCCGGCGGCCCTCCTCCTTGTGGAGTTCCCCGAGGATGTGGCGCTCGGTCGCGTGATCGACCGCGGAGAGGGTGTCGTCGAGCACGAGGATCGGCCGATCGGGGGCGAGGGCGCGGGCGAGGGAGGTTCTTTGCTTCTGGCCTCCGGAAAGCGTCACTCCCCGTTCGCCGATGATCTGTTCCAAGCCTTCGGGAAAGGTCTCGAGGTCGCCGGAAAGCCGGGCGCGCTCGAGAACGGAGTCCAGCGACCCCGTCGCCTCTCCGGTTCCGAAGAGGATGTTGTTCTTGAGGGTGTCGCTGAAGAGGAAGGGCTCCTGCGGGGCCACGGCGATCTGGGCCCGCAGGTTCGAGAGGGGGAGTTCGAGGACGTCGATCCCGGAGATGAAAAGACTCCCGGCGGGGGGGTCGTAGAGGCGGGTCAAGAGGGAGACGAGGGTCGTCTTTCCCGAACCGATCGGTCCGACGAGGCCGAGGGTGCCGTTCTCGGGTAGGCGGAACGAGACGTCGGCGAGGGCCGGCCTCGTCGAACCCGGATAGCGGAAGGTCAACCGGCGCGCTTCTAGGGCGGGTCCGTGCGGGGCCGCGAGGCGGACCGCCCCTCGCGCGGGATCCTCGGGTTCGACCTCGAAGACTTCATCGAGCCGGTCCGCGGCCGCCCGGGCGCGGTGCCAGGTCTGCAGGATCCAGCCGATGATCATCAGGGGCCAGGAGAGCTGGAGGACGTAGAGCATCGCGGCGAACACGTCGTTGGCCGGCATGCCGGTCCAGACCCCTACGGCCATCAGGGAGAGAAGGCCGGCTCCGGAGGAGGCG
>JALUUL010000023.1 GCA_027021385.1 Planctomycetota bacterium
GGCCAGGGCCCTGGCCTCGAGCAGGAGGAGGATCCCGTCCTCGGAGACCGGCCGCGGACCGAGTCGTAGGGCCCAGGCGAGAAGCGGGCGGAGCACGCCCTCGGCCCCCCGCACCCGGACCGAGGAGCGGAGGATCCTCGTCAGGGATTCCTTCGGCATCCTCCGCCAGGCCTCCCGGATCCTCGGGACCCTCTGTTCCCGGAGAAGCCCCCGGGCGACCGCCTCGGGATCGGCCCGCCCGAGTTTCTGCAGGACCGGAAGAGTCAGGGGTTGGAGGGCCGCCAGGCGGGGGCGGGGATCGCGGGAGGCCAGGATCTCCTCCTCCAGGACGGTTCGCGGGGACCGGAGGGAGGGGGCGATCAGGCAACGGAGCAGGAAGCGGATCTCGCCCTCCCCGGGGACGTCGGGAACGACGTCGAGCAGACCGAGCAGCAGTCCTTCGCCGTCCGGCTCCCCGTTCTCCACCCAGTCCTCGACGAAGGAGAGGCAGAGGTCGGTCCTGCCGCGCTCGACCAGGGCCGCCGCGACCTCCTCGCGCAGGAGACCCGCCTCGAGATCCCGAAGGCCGCGTTCGAGCAATCCTCCCGAATCCAGGTCCCTGCGAAGCCGCAACCACTCGACGAGTTCGAGCTTGAGCCATTCGGGCGTCCGGTTCCCGCGGAGCCTCTCCTCGATCCAGCCCAGGTCCTTCGGCGTCAAGAGCCTCGAAAGGCCGTTGCGGGCCTTCGTGAGCTGGCGTTCGGAGAAGCTCTCGAGACGGGAGAGGACCATGCGTCCCGCCTCGGCGTCTCCCCTCACGACGCGACCGATCAGGGCTTCGGTGGAGAGGCGCGTGGCCGCCAGGGCGGACAGGGCGTCCGGGATCCAGCCCTGATTCCCGGTCTCGAGATGGCGGAGCAGGACCTCGTCGAGACTCCGGTCCTTCCGGACCACGACCCAGTCGAGGACCTGCGGAACGCGGGAAGGGGGGATTCCCGAGAGGAGGGTAGAGAGGAGGGCCGCGCGGACCGCGGGCTTCGATTCGTGCGCGAGGCGGCGGGTCAGGCGCTCCGGGACCTCGGGGTCGGCGGCATGGAACAGCAGGGCCTTGGCGGCCGTCCAGCGCAGGCGCGCGGAACGATCCTCGAGGAGTTCGAGCCAGAACGGGGCGGGGACCTCCCGGGCGAGGACGAGCAGGCGCCCGCAGCGGGAGACCCGGCGATCGGGATCCGCGCGGGCGAGATCCAGGAGGCGGGGGTCGTAGCGCTTCGCGCCGATCATCGCCTGGAACGCGGCCTCGCCGACCTCCCCCCCGGCCGGAAGGAACGAGGCGACGAGCTTCGCCCGCCCTTCACGGACCAGCTCCGTCCCGAACGAACGGAGCCAGAGACGCGCGACCGCCCGGGAAGGACTCCCGGTCAACACCTCGGCCGCGCGGCGGAGAAGGAGACGCGGATGCATCGCGTGGAGCCAGCGGAGGACCTCCGGAGCGAGAGGGGCCGGACACTTTCCTAGGTCCCCGAGCAGCCGCGAGGCCAGTTCGAGGTCGATCCTCCGCACGATCACGAGTCGATCGCGCAGGCGCGCCGGACTCAGGGAGAAAAGCCCCTCGCAGAGCCGCGCGGCCCATTTCCCGGACATGGCGGAGCCCAGGCGCAAGGCTCCCTCGCGGCGCCAGCCCCTCTGCTCGAGCCCCCGGAGGACGGGGTCGAGGATCTCCGTTCCCCAGAGATCCTCGGGGAGGCTAAGAAGGGCCAGGCAGCGGAGCCCCGGATCGGGAAGCTTCTCCTCCCATCGAAGAAGGACCCGTTCACAGGCTTCGGGAAGCCGCCCGGGGAGCGCGCGGAGCAGGGGCAGCCGGAGTTTCGGGTACCGGAGGAGATCCTCCAGGCAGGACGGGGGAAAACGTTCGGGGAAGGCCAGCCAGACCCGCAGGGCCTCCCCGCGGAGGGAATCCGACTTCAGAGCCCGCCTCCAGGTCTCGGGGTCCAGCTCCGCGCGGCGGGCCAGGGCCAGGAAGGCTTCCCTGCGGACCTCGGCGACCGGATCGCGAAGGAGGCGGCGAAGCCCCGGCTCGAGCCCCTCGAGATCCCAGGCCAGGCCGGCGGCCTTCACGGCCTGGAGGCGGGCGGGCCAGTTCGGATCCTCGAAGGCCGCCTCGCATTCCCGGAACCCGAGCCTGCGGCGCTCCCCGAGAACGCGGAGAAGGAGGCTCCGGGCGCGCCATCCTCCGGCCCGGGCCCAGGCCCTGAGCAGGGGCTCCGGATCGTCCGGCGTCGCGACGAGCCAGCGGATCGCCGCCTCGCGCTTCAAGTCGTCGTCCGGATCCTCGAGGGCGCGAAGGCTCGCGCGCAGCGAATCCTCGACACCGTGGACGGTGGGGCTCTGCGCGCCTCGGGCGATCGACAGCGCGAAGGCGAGACTCAGGAGCAAGACCCCTCCCGTTCGGCCCAGACACGGGGAAGGTGGGAGACCAGGTCGGAGGCGATCAGGCCCGCCCGCGAACCCTCGGCCGCGGCGAGATCCCCGGCCCGTCCGTGCGCCCAGACCGCGAGACGGGCCGCGTCGAAGGCGGGCATTCCCTGGGCGAGGAGGCCCGTGCAGATCCCGGTCAGGACGTCCCCGCTCCCTCCCGTCGCCATCCCCGGATTGCCGGTCGCGTTGCGTTCGAGTCTCGCGCCCTCGCAAACCAAGGTCCCCGCCCCCTTCAAGACGACGACGGCCCCGGTCGAGGATGCCAGCGCGCGGGCCGCGCCCTCTCGGTCCCGCTGCACCTCCCGCCCTCCGGGAAGGCCGAGCAGGCGCGCGGCCTCGCCGGGGTGAGGCGTCAGGATCGTCGGGGCCTCGCGTTCCTTCAGCTCCTCGGGGCGCCCGGCGAAGGCGTTGAGCCCGTCCGCGTCGAGGACGAGGGGCAGCGGACAGGAAGCGACGAAGGCGCGCGCGAATTCGGAGGCGCTCCCGAGAGTCCGGAGGCCCATCCCGAAGCCGACCGCA
>JALUUL010000024.1 GCA_027021385.1 Planctomycetota bacterium
CCTCCCCCCGTGCCGGGAAACCCTCGGCCCCCGCCGGCATCCATCTGACCTGGAGCCCCGGAACCGCCTCGAAGCTTCTCGCTCCCGGACACTGGCGTCTGGATGCAGGAACCCTCCTCATCGAACACGAGGGGTTCCGCCCCGTACGGATCGAGATCGGCGACCGGACCTACAAGGCTGGTCGGGGCCGCCACCGTCTCGAAGCTGGCCCCTCGGAATTCCGGATCGAGCGACTCGAGGGCCTCGGAGCCCTGCTTCGCTCCGGAAAGGACCCCTCTCCCGGGGAATCCCGCCGCAAGGTCTGGACCTGGTCCCGCTGACCCTTCCGGAACCCGGCGCCCGCTCTCCGTGTCCTTCCCTTCCGGCTCCACGCGCCCCCATTCCCGGGAGGACGAGGTTCGGGGGGAATCAGTCCCAGGCGGTCGGGCCGGCGCCCCGGGCGAGGCACCTGTAACCGACGAGAACGAGATCGGCGAACCATTCGAGGAAGGCGTCCTCCCGCCGGGCCTTCCGGATCGTGCGGAGGGTCGGACGATCCGCGACCTGCGGGAGGAAGGGGGGATAGCCTGTGGCCAGGAGGTGCTGGCTCGCCGCGAGGATCGCAATCCAAGCGTTCAGGTCCGGAAAGGGGGAAAGATGAAGCACCGAACGGCAGACGACCGCGGCTCGGTGGACCGGATGGAGGGCGCGGTAACGCCTTCCTCCTTCCCCGTAACCGCGTTCCGGCCGGAACTCGGCCAGGCAGAGGTCGAGGAGTTCAGGTTCGGGATGGACGCTCCCCCCGGGCGCATCCCAGGGCTCCTCCCGGCGGAGCAGGGAGGCGGGAAGGGACTCCTCCTCCCGCCCTTCCACGAGACGGAAGAGATCGAAGAGATCTTCCCTCACCGGCGGCAAGCCCTTCTCTCCCGCCCGTTCGATCCGATCGATCGCCCGGCGCAAACCGCGGATCCACACGTATTCCCGGTGCTCGGGACGGAAGCGGCCGGGTCGCCCCTTCCAGACCGCTTCCAGATCCGAAGGCACGACCCGGATCCCCCGGCATCCGAGCAAGCCCAGGACCCAGTAGAGGTCCCTGCGGCGCCTCGCCTGAAGGAGATCCACCTCCCTCTCCCCCTGTTGCAGGAAGTCCTCGGCCAGGCATAGGTCGAGAAGCTCTGTCGAGGTCAGGGGAGCCGCTACCATGCACTTCTTGTCGGACCGGAATACCCCTCCCCCATAGACGAATCCCCCCGCGAACCGGACCCAGCATGACCACTTCCCCCCCCGCCCTTCCGACGGAAACTTCCCTCCCTCCCCGCCGGAGCCACAAGCTCCGCTGGTTCTTCCTCCTCCTGTTTACGTTCTTTGCGCTCCTCTTCGCGATCCTCGCCCTCCTGCCGACCTGGCTCTCCTCGGAACACTGGAAGGAAAGCATCTTGAACAAGGTCCGGCCGATGCTCCGCTCGCGCCTCCTCTGCGATTCCTGGACCCTCGGCTGGACCCATGGGGTCACGCTGCGGGGCCTCGAGGTCTCGAATCCTCCCGGCTTTATGGGGAAACGCGCCCTTTCGATCGGCGAGGTCCACGCCGACGTTTCCCTGCTCCCCCTGATCCGGGGGATCGTCGAAGTCGAGGTCCGGATCCTCGAACCCGAGATCGAACTCGAGATCGACCCCGAAGGAAGACTCAACCTCCTGTCTCTCGAGGCCGAGCGGCCCTCCCGGGGACCGGATGACCGGGGACCTGTGGTCGTACATACCGGGGAGGCCGGGACGCCGGGATTCTTCCGGACGAAGAACATCCAACTCGCGTTCACGCTCCGGAAAGGAAGAATCCGCATCCACGACCGGCAGAGGGGCATCGATTCCTCGATCACGAACCTCGAGATCCGGATCGGAAACCAGGCCCCCGGGGATCCCGTCCGCCTTTCGATCGAGGGCCGCCTTCAAGAAGGAGACGAGGGAACGGCCGGAAGCTTCGCCGTCACCGCCGAGGCTCCGCTCCTTCCCGAGTTTCCTTACGCCCTCACGCTCCGGACGACCGGCATCGACCTCGCTCGCTTCGATCGTCTCGTCAAGGCCTTCCTGCCCGAGACCTTCGAAGTCTTCGAGGGACGCATCGAAGGGGACCTCGGCATGCGCGTCGACAGGAAATCGGGACGGGCTTCCCTCTCAGGGAACCTACAGGTCCGGAACCTCGAAATCCTCGGGGGTCCCCTCGGCGAAGGACGGGGCCTCGCCGGATCCCGCTGGTCGATCCGGCCGAACCTGGTCTTCGATCCCTCGAGCCGGCGGATCGAGGTCGAAGGGACGGAGATCGACCTGGGCTTCCTGAAGGTCCGCGCGATGGCGAAGGCGGCCGCCCGCGCCCTCCTCGCCCGGGGAAGCGCGGTCGGGAACGCCCTGGGCCTCGACCTCGAACTCGACCTCGCCGCCCTCGCGGACCAGCCGGGCCTCCTTCCCCCCGGGACCTGGAAGGGAAGGGTCCGCCCAAGGGTCGCGTTCTTCCTCGAGGCCGGCCGGGAACCCGGGGAGGGCCCTCTTCCCTTCGCGGCCGAGGTCCTCGGGGAGGAACTCGCGGGATCGGGGCCCTCCCTTCCGGAAGGCTTCGTGATGCCGGAACGCTTCCGCCTCGCGGCCAAGGGGACCCTCGAACCGGAGGCCGGCGGCCGGACCCGCGGCGAGTGGTCGATCCGCGCGAAGGGACTCGACGGGAAAGGGCGTTTCCGCTTCGAGGATCCGATCGCCGAGGGCTCCTTTGACCTGCTGGTCGACACGGAAGAGGGAGCGGGGTGGATCGCGCCCCTTCTCCCCGAGGGCTTGAAGCTCGAAAGCCGGGGGAGCCTGACCGGGACCCTGCGGAGCGATCTCTCCGCCCGGCGGTCGGCGGACTCCGGACCCTCGAAGAACCCGCGGCCGTTCCGCCTCGCCGAGGCCCTGAAGGGGATCACCCTCGACGGGTCCCTGCTCGCCCCCGTCGTCAGCTATCTCGGCAACCGTCTCGTCGGTTTCCACGAGAAGCTGAAGATCGAGAACGGGCGCCTCGAACTGAAACCCGCAGGCGCGAGCCGCCTCAACGGCGCCCCCTTCGATCTTCGCCTGGGGATCGAACCGCGGCCGGCCGTGGAGAAGCTGCGCCTGGATCTCCTCTGGCGCGGAGGAAAGGCCGCCTACGGTGCAACCCCCGCGCTGCGCTACCTCGTTCCCCTCCTCGCCGGCCTGCCGACCGGCGACCTCGATCGTCTCGCGGGCATCGATTTCTCGACGACCGCGAACCTCGAACTCTCCGTCGAGGGCCCTCTTCCCGTGCCGGGTTCGGTCATGACGTCCCTCCTGTCCTGGTCGGGACGGGGCGTTCTCAAGCTCTCGGACGGTTCGTTCACGCCGGCCGCGGGCGTCGCCTCGCTCCTGAAACCCCTCGGCATCCCCGGGAAGCTCGCCTTCGATCGGCTGCGCTCGGAATTCCGGGTCCGGGATGGAAAGCTCCTGACCGAAGCCTTCGAGATGGGCGGCAAGGACGGCGTTCTGACCCTCTCGGGAGCGGTCTCGCTCGCCGGAGAGATGGATTACCGAATCGACCTCACGGATCTCCTCACGCGTCATCGCGACGGCAAGCGAATCCTCGCGGCCCTCGGTGACCGGAGGCTCGAGGCCCGTCTCCGCGGCACCTTCGGAAAGCCCGAGATCGAGGTCGAGGACTTCATGGAAACCGTTCTGAAGGGGGGAATCGAGAACGCCTTTCGCGGTCTCCTCGAGGGACTCCGGAGCGGGAAGTCCCCGGCCGGGGCCCTGAAGGACCTTCTGAAGGGCCTCAGGAAGAAATGACCACCTCGAGGAACGATCGATGAACCAGCCCCGGACCCCGCGATTCCTTACCTTTCTTCTGCTCTACGGGCTCTTCACGCAGGTCTTCCCCCGCGCACAGGTCCGCCCAGAGGGGTCCCTCGGAAACGAGGCGCCTTGGCGATCGCGGATCGAGGCCCTGCTCCGGAAGGCGGGCCTCCGGCCGAAGCAACTGGGCTACCGGCCGAAATCCTGGTGGTCGGCCTTCCCGAGGATGGAGCAGATCCCCTTCACTCTGCCGCACTTCAAGGACCTCTTCGCCGATCCCCTTTCGATGCCGCTCTTCGTCCGGGGGATGGGCGAGGCCGTTCGCCGCTACCTGCCCCCGAAAGACGAGGGGGAACGCTGGCGGAAGCTCCTCTACTTCTGCGCGGTCGACAAGATGATCAGCGGGTTCCGGAGCTACAGCAGCAACCTCTCGGCCGATCTCGACTCCGAGGAACCGCTCTTCCGGGCCCTGCTCCTCCTGCTTCGGGAGGCGGGCCTGCCGACACGCCTGATCAGCTTCGGCAAGGAAGCCGACTTCCCGAAGCCCCGCGAGGAACTCCGCGCGAAGATCGCGAAGATCCCCCGCCCCCTGCGCCGCCCGCTCGCCCGGCTCGTCCTCCACGCCCTCGATGCGCGCCGCTGGACCGAGCGCGCCCTGCGCCGCCTCGATCCGCGACTTCGTGGAAAAGTCCACTCCCTCCTGAACCTCGGCGAGACCCAGGGAGACGGGAACGGCTTCTTCCCCGAACTCGAGGACGCCTGGCGACAGATCGACTTCCACAGCCTCTGCTACGGAGCCTTCAAGGCCGCCGACGCCCTCGAGCGGGCCCGGCTCGAGCTGCGGGCCGCCCTCGACGATCCGGCGGCCAGGCGGGTGAAGCCCGAAGGGAAGCCGGGTCCGACCCAGGGGACCTCCCTCGAGGACCTGGGGTTCCGCTGGGACTCCCCCTTCGGGAGGATCCTGTTCACGGGGACGGGTTCGGGGTCCTACGAGTGCCGTTCGCCCTTTCTCGTCGTGGACCTCGGCGGGGACGACCGATGGACCGGAAGGGTCGGAGCGAACGCTCCGGACAGGAGCCTCTCGCTCTTTCTCGACCTCGGAGGGAACGACCGCTACGAGAACCCCGACGAGAGGATCCCGAGCCAGGGGGCGGGCATCCTCGGCGTCGGCCTCCTCCTCGACGCGGAGGGAGACGACACCTACAAGAGCCGGGGACCGGCGCAGGGGATCGGACAGTGCGGCCTCGGCTCCCTTCTCGACCGGAGCGGGAACGACCGCTACAAAGCGCGCTATTCCGCCCAGGGCGCGGGTTTTCTCGGCATCGGTCTCCTCGCGGACGGAGCGGGGGGAGACCGCTACGACATCCTCGCGGAGGGGCAGGGCTTCGGCTGCCTCGGAGGCGTCGGGATCCTCGCCGACGCCTCGGGGAACGACCGCTACCGCGCCGAGCCCGATGCGGAGAAGAGCGCCCGCGGGGACTATCACAGCCAGGGCGCGGTCTCGATCAGCATGGCCCAGGGGGCGGGCGGCGGCCGGCGCGGGGACGGCTCCGACGGCCACAGTTACGCCGGTGGACTCGGCGCCCTCCTCGACGCTTCGGGAGACGACGGCTATGAGGCGGGAAACTGGAGCCAGGCCGTGGGCTACTGGTTCGGCTCGGGCTTCCTCTGGGACGGAGGCGGAAATGACCGTTACGTATCCTGCTACTTCACGCAGGCCTCCGGAGCGCATTTCGCGATGGCCGCCTTGATCGACGAGGACGGGGACGACGTCCACGTCCTCGAGAAGACCGGGGGTGCGGGCCTGGCCTTCGGCTGGGACCTCGTGAACGCCCTCCTGCTCGACGTCCGGGGCGACGACAGCTACGAGGCGAAGTTCATCTCGATCGCCTCGGCCGAGGTCCGTTCGAACGCCTTCCTCCTCGACCTCGCGGGAAACGACCGCTACGTCCTTTCGCGAAGGAAGAAGATCTTGGGTTTCGGTCGCTGCGACCGGAGGCCGGGTTACGAGAAGCCGAAGCTCCTCGCCCCCTACAACGCCCTCGTCGACCAGTTCGCGATCCTCTGCGACCTGGGCAGGGGAAAGGACGTCTACCTCCTCCGCGACGCGGAGGGAAGGACGGAACGGGCCCCGGGGGCGGGAAACGGGATCGACCGCTTCGACCTGGATCCCAAGGTCCGCAACCACTCCCTCTTTCGCGACGACGGTCCTCCCCCGGATCCCGATAGGAAAGAATAGGGTCCCGCGGAGAGTCTCCCTCCGCCCGGGCGGAAGGGCCGGACCGTCAAGGACGGAAGCGTTCGGGGAGGATCGCCGCGAGACGGCGGCGCGTCTCCAGGGGAACGGCCTCGGGGTCCGTCAGGATCGCGTTCTCGAGAATGTCGGCAAAGGGAGTCGGTGGAGAGCCGGGGATCCTCGCCGCCAGGGCCCGAACGACCTTCTTCGCGGTCGCGACGTTCCGCCGGAGGACCTCTAGAACCCCCTCGACCGAGACGTCCTCCTCGTCCTCGTGCCAGCAGTCGTAGTCCGTCGCGAGCGCGAGGGTCGAATAGCTCATCCCCGCTTCGCGGGCGAGCTTGGCCTCCTGGAGGTTCGTCATGCCGATCACCGCGACCCCGAAGGAGCGATAGAGGATGGATTCTGCGCGGGTCGAGAACTGCGGGCCCTCCATGCAGAGGTAGGTCCCACCCTCATGGACCCTCGCCCCGGTCGTCCTCGCGGCCTCGGCGACCATCGAGGCGAGGACACCGCAGATCGGGTCGGCGAAGTGCACGTGGCCGACGATGCCCTCCCCGAAGAAGGTGTCCGGGCGGTGGCGGGTCCGGTCGATGAACTGGTCGATGACGACGAGATCCCCGGGAGCGATGTCCTCGCGCATGCTTCCGACGGCGGAGATCGCGAGGACCGCGTCGACGCCGAGGGTCTTGAGCGCGTAGATGTTGGCCCGGAACGGCAGCTCGCTCGGCAGGAGACGGTGCCCCCGGCCGTGCCGGGGCAGGAAGACGAGGTTCGTCTCTCCGAGACGCCCGCAGACCAGAGCGTCGGAAGGGGGGCCGAACGGAGTCTCCACCGGGACTTCCCGGACGTCCTCCAGATCCTCGATCTCGTAGAGGCCGCTGCCTCCGATCACACCGAGCTTTTCCATGTGCGGCTTCCTCGCAGCCGGGCGGCCCTCCGCGCGGCGGGCCGGGAGAGAGATCCCGCCGGGGGCGGGGAAACGGGACGGGAAGCATAGCGGTTCCCTCCTCCCGGCATCCATCCTCACGGCCCCCGATCGGCCACTCCTCCAGGCCGCCTTCCCGGCGGTTCCGCTTCACGCTGCCCCTCGGCCCCCGCTCGCCCCTTGCCCCCGGCCCCCCTCCTCCCTAAGCAGAACGCATGGAAAGGATGAAGGGGATCGAGATCTACGAGCCGGGAAAGTTCCGATTCCGGAACGACCTCCCCGTGCCCGTCCCCGGACCCGGACAGGTCCGTGTCCGGGTCCGGGCCGCCGGCATCTGCGGAACGGACGTGCACATCTGCAACGGCGACCCCAGCCTGGCCCCTCTTCTCGCGATCCCCTTCGTCCTGGGGCACGAGTTCTGCGGGGTTGTCGACGCACTCGGCCCGGACACCCCGGGACCCGCCCCGGGCACCTACGTCTCGGCCGAGATGCACGAGTGGTGCGACGCCTGTCCGGCCTGCCTCGCGGGCAAGTTCCACGCCTGCCAGAACACGAAGATCCACGGCTTGAATCTCGACGGTTGCTTCGCCGAATACCTCTGCCTCCCGGTCCGCAACCTCGTCGTTCTCCCCTCGGATCTCCCGCCGAGGGGCGGAGCGATCCTCGATCCGCTGGGGAACGCCGTGCACACGGCCCTCAAGGTTCCGGCGCGAGGCAAGACGGTCGCCGTGCTCGGATACGGGCCGATCGGCGCGATGACCGCCGAGGTGCTCCTCTTCGAGAACGCCTCGAGGATCTTCATCTGCGACGTCAACCCCAAGGCCCTCGAACGGGCCGGGAACTGGGTCGCGAGGCAGGGGCTCGAGGATCGGGTCGAAGTCCTCGACACCGGAGGGGCGCACGACGAGAGCATTCGCCGGATCCTCGAGGCGACGAGAGGAGGGGTCGACATCGTCTGCGAGATCTCGGGACATCCCTCCGGCATCAACGACGCGTTCCGTCTCGTCCGGGCGGCCGGGGACGTCGTCCAACTCGGGCTTCCCGCCTCGGAAGTCCGGATCCGCGATTTCGGCAAGAACATCGTCTTCAAGGGCATCACGATCCACGCGGTGATCGGCCGCGAGGTCTTCCGGACCTGGGAGCGGATGCTCGATCTGCACGAGCGGGGTTTCGACATTCCGGCCATGGTCACCGGCGAGTTCCCGCTCGAGGAGTTCGAGACGGCCCTCCGGCGCTTCGCCTCCGGGGAGGAGCAGAAGGTTGTCCTCTACCCCGACGGCATGCCGGCCCGACACACGAAGGAAGTGAACGCGAGGAGGTGAACATGTTTGGTGCCATCCGTGAGCGGATCGCCGGGGAACTGGCGGAGATCGAGGAAGCCGGCCTCTACAAGGCCGAGCGGATCCTCCAGGGCCCCCAGGGTGCCGACATTGAGGTCCCCCAGGGCGGCGTCGTGAATTTCTGCGCGAACAACTACCTGGGCCTTTCCCATGACCCCCGTCTCGAGCAGGCCGCGGTCGAAGGCATCCGGAACTTCGGTTTCGGCCTCTCCTCCGTCCGTTTCATCTGCGGAACCCAGACTCTCCACAAGGAACTCGAAAGCAAGATCGCCACGTTTCTCGGGCAGGAGGACGCGATCCTCTACACGAGCTGCTTCGACGCGAACGGCGGCCTCTTCGAGACGGTCCTCGGTCCGGAGGACGCGATCATCTCCGATGCGCTGAACCACGCCTCGATCATCGACGGAGTCCGACTCTGCAAGGCCCAGCGACACCGCTACAAGCACGCCGATCTCGAGGACCTCGAACGCATCCTCCAAGAAACCCGCGGATGCCGGGCGCGGATGATCGCGACCGACGGAGTCTTCTCGATGGACGGAGACGTGGCTCCCCTGGCCGGGATCTGCGACCTCGCGGAAACCTATGATGCGATGGTCATGGTCGACGACTCCCATGCCACCGGTTTCTTCGGCGCCACGGGCCGTGGGAGCATCGAGCACTGCGGGGTCATGGACCGGGTGGACATCGTCACCTCGACCCTCGGCAAGGCCCTCGGGGGGGCCTCCGGGGGATTCACGGCGGCCCGCAAGGAGATCGTCGAGATGCTGCGCCAGAGGTCCCGCCCCTACCTCTTCTCGAACTCCCTTCCCCCCGCCCTCGTCGCCGCCGGAATCGCGTGCCTCGACCTCCTGTCCTCGACGACCGAACTCAGGGACCGCCTCGAGGAGAATACGAGGATCTTTCGGGCCGCGATCACCGAGGCGGGCTTCGAGATCAAGGCCGGGGTCCACCCGATCGTCCCGATCATGCTCGGGGACGCCCGTCTCGCCGGGGAGATGGCCGACCGCCTGCTGGGCGAGGGGATCTACGTCATCGGGTTCTCCTATCCGGTCGTTCCGAAGGGAGAAGCTCGGATCCGGGTCCAGATCAGCGCCGCCCACACGAGGGAGCATCTCGATCGGGCCGTCGCCGCCTTCACGAAGGTGGGAAAGGATCTCGGAGTCATCTGAATAGACCCGTCGGGGGTTTAGGATGCCCTCATGTTCGGCATCCATGTCCGTCCCTCCTGGTGGCTCCCCGAACGGGCCGCGACGGAGGAGAAGATCCACCTCGACCGGAGGCGCCTTCTCCGTTCCTTCGGAATCGGGGCGGGGCTGCTCCTCGGAAGGAACGCCGCCTCCCTCGCCCCCCTTCTTCCCGGAGAGGGGGAGCGAAGGACGGGAATCCCCCGCCGGAAGAACCCCGACTACCGTGCGGTCGGAAGGCCCCTGACTCCGGAGAGGCTCGCCGCGACCTACAACAATTTCTACGAGTTCACGACCGACAAGCGGCAGGTGCATATGCTCGCGGGGGACTTCCGGGTCGAGCCCTGGGAGGTCGAGTTCGCGGGCCTCTTCGAACACGAAGGGCGCTACTCGGTCCGGGACCTCGAGGCCCTCGTGCCTCCCGAGGAGCGGGTCTACAGGTTCCGCTGCGTCGAGGCCTGGTCGATGGTCGTTCCCTGGACCGGCCTCCCCCTCGGAGACCTCCTGCGGCGTCTCGGGCTCCGTCGCGAAGCCCGCTTCCTGCGTTTCGTCACGGTCTCGAGGCCCGAGGCCATGCCCGGTATGAAGGCCCTCCCCTCCTACCCCTGGCCCTATTTCGAGGCACTGAGGATCGACGAGGCCCTGCATCCCCTCACCCTGCTCGCGACCGGAATCTACGGAAAGGCCCTCCCTCCCCAGAACGGCGCTCCGGTCCGTCTCGTCGTCCCCTGGAAATACGGCCTCAAGAACATCAAGAGCATCGTCCGGATCGAAGCGACCCGGAAACGCCCCCCGACCCTCTGGAATCGTCTCCAGCCGGCGGAGTACTCCTGGCTGTCGAACGTCGAACCCTGGAAGCCTCATCCCCGCTGGAGCCAGGCTACCGAACGACGCCTGGACACCGGAGAACGGATCCCGACCCTCCCCTACAACGGATATGCCGCCGAGGTGGGTTCCCTCTACAGGGATTGAAGAGCGACCGTCCCTTACAAGGAGCATTTCCCCCACCCCCCTTCCCTCGGGGCTTGCCAGGCCGGAACGCCCCGGAGACCATGGATCCTCGGAAATCCTGACCCCGGGATCCGGGGTCCCGAACGGAAGGACGGAACGCTCATGTGGATGCACCTTCTACGGATCGGTGTCCTGGCCTGCGCGATGGCCGTCATGGGGGCCCCCGCCGGGGCCGTCCCCCAGTGATGCGGAGGTGGAGGCGGCGCCGGTGGCGTCGCGACCGGTGGCGGCGCGGGCGGATCCGCGGGAGGTGGAGCCGGAGGAGCCCGGGGGGGTGCGGCCCTGACCTTCCGGCGTCTCGACACGAGTAAAAAACGCCTTCGGGTCCGATGGGACCACCCGACTCCGATCGGGGAAGAGGTCCTGGACTACGCCTCGGCCCTGGCCGAACTCAAAGGAAGGGATCCGCGCCCCCTGATCGTCCTTCGCGACTGCGACGCCTGCAAGGGACGCGACGACGCACTCCTTAGCCGGACCCTCGGCAACGAGAAGACGATCCTCCTGACGCAGTGGTTCCACTGCGTCAAGCTCGACCGCAGGGTCACGGAGAAGAGTCACCCCTTCCATGCTCTCTTCTCCGGGGACAAGCCGCCCCATCTCTTCTTGACATCCTGGGACGGAAAGTTCCGGCGAGACCTCGACGGTCGCCAGACGCAGAAGAAGCTCTGGGGGGTCATGAACAGGATCCTGACGATCGAATACAAGAAGAACCCGCAGACGGCCGTAAAGAACTGGCTCCGTCTCCTGAATCGATTCGATTTCCTCGACAGCCGGATCGGCGAACTCCGCGATCAGATCGCCAGGATGGAAGAGAAGGGAAAAACCGGACGGGCCCGGGCGCTGGAGGCCAAGCTCTCCACCCTCGAGAAGCAGAAAGAATCCGCTCTCGAGGAGGAGAAGAAGATCATGGACCTCGTGCTCAAGCGTGCGCCGAAGAAGAAGACGATGGTGGACTTCGACGCCGAATCGGCTGCCGAGGTCAAGGCCGGCGGAGGCGGAGGGGGTCTACTCGACAGGATCCGGAAAAGCGGGAAACGCAAGGGTCCCGGAAACGAACCGGATCGATGAGGGCCTCCAGCCCCCCGCGCCGGGGGAAGGCCGGAGGCCTCCCGAGTCAGGAGCCGAGGAAGACGAAGCCGAACAGGACGGCGGCCAGCAGGACCCGGTAGATCACGAAGGGCCGCATTCCGATCCGGGCCACCCAGGCCAGGAACCAGTGGATGCAGAGGCGGGCGGTCAGGGCCGAGACCGCGACCCCGACGAGGACCGGAATCCATTCGATCTCCGTTTTCGAAGAGAACAGATCCTTCGCGGCCATCCCTCCGGCGATCAGGATCGTCGGGATCGCGAGAAGGAAGGAGAAGCGGGCGCTTGCCCGGCGGTCGAGGCCGAGCATCAGGCCCGCGGTGATCGTCGCCCCCGACCGGGAGGTCCCCGGCAGGATCGCGAAGCACTGGGCGATCCCGATCCAGAGGGCGTCCCGGATCGAAAGGGAGGCGAAGCCCCGCCGGCAAGGGGCCCCGGCGTCCGCCCAGCCCAGCAGGAGCCCGAAACCCAGGGTCGTCGACGCCAGGACCGGAAGGGTCCGCCAGGAAGGGACCAGGTCCTTCACGAGAAGGCCGGCGACGCAGATCGGAAGAGTCCCCAGGATGAGGAGGACCGCGAGGGTCCTTCCCTCGGGTTTTTCCCCGGCTCCCTTTCCGCCCTCCTCCCTCCCCCACCGGGTGAAGGAAGCGAGGATCGACGCGAGTTCCTCGCGAAACGCATGGATCACCGCCACCGAAGTCCCGATGTGAACGGCCACATCGAAGGCGAGGCCCTGATCCGCCCAGCCGAGCACGCGGGGAACGAGGACGAGGTGGGCCGAACTCGAGATCGGGAGGAATTCGGTCAGACCCTGGACCAGGGCGAGCAGGAAGGCCTGGAAGAGGTCGACCATGACGCCCTCTTAGCCGGCTGGATATCCCCGTTCCAGATCTCCATTTCCCCCCTTCCCCGGATCCGGTCTAGAATCGAGGGGTCTTCTCTTTCGACGCCGTCATACCGCGTCGATGGTCCCGCCGTGGCCGGTCTTCCATCCGCGAAGACCGGCTGAATCTATTCTTTCCCCTCGATCGGAAGGAGTTCCGATGTTGCTTCCCCCGTTCTTCCTCGCAACCCTGCTCCCCCTCCAGGGAGGACAGGCTCTCCCCCTCCCCCCCGTCCCTCCCGTCCTGGAAGAGACCGCCCACGGCATCCCCGGAGAACTCCCGGGGACCGAACGCTGGTGCGTCACCTTCAAGGAGAGGAGCTTCGACCTCGGAGGATTCCGCAAGGCCATCCGGGAGGGTCGCTCTCCGGAAGAGGTCCGAGCGATCGTTCGAGACCTCGAAGAGGCGGCACGGCGCGATCAGGCGGCGTTCGCCCGTTTCATCGAGAATGATCTCTCGGGACGGGTCGTCACACGCTTCTGGTTGATCAACGCCTGCACGATCGAGGTGAAACCCTCCCTCCTGGACAGGGTCCGGAAACACCCCCGGGTCGCGTTCCTCCACCCCGACGAGATCGTCGAGCCCGTCGCGATCCTGACCTCGACGAACTACAGGAACCACGCGGTCGACGCCCTGCAGAAGCTCGGGGTCAAGGGCAAGGGGGTCTCCGTCGCGATCATGGACACCGGCTGCGACGTCAACATGGGGACCTCGGGCCGCCCGCACAGCACCT
>JALUUL010000025.1 GCA_027021385.1 Planctomycetota bacterium
CGTCGCTCGTGATCATCCGCATCCCACACAAACCTCGTGCCCGGAGTTCTTCCAGGAAGGTCCGCCAGTGGACTTCGGCTTCGGAGAGTGCCGCGCTGACACCGAGGATGCTTCGCTTGCCGTCCACACCGACACCGACCGCCATCAGCACCGCGCAGTCTCGGATGCTGCCCCCGTGCCGCACCTTCTCGTAGCGTGCATCGAGGATCAGGTACCTGCACTCGCCCAGCTCCCGGTTCCGCCACTCGGAGATCTCCTCGTCCAGGAGCTTTGCGGCTCGCGAGACCTGGGTGGAGCTGATGTCGAGGCCGCAGAGCTCGCGGGTGATTTCCGTGACCTTGCGGGTCGACACGCCCTCCACGTACATCTGAGCAACGGCGAGCTTCAGGGCGCGCTCACTGCGCTCGCCGCGCTCCAGGGCCTTGGGGTAGAAGGGATCGGCGCCCTCGGGAAGATTGCGGACGCGAGGGATCTTGAGGTCGAGTTCCCCGAGGCGGGTCTTCATACGCTTGGCCCTGAAGCCGCCCCCGTATCCCCGCCTGTCCTCGGTCCGCTCGTGGGGCCAGCCTCGAGGAAGGCCGACCGCTCGAGCTGCATGGCTTCGTTGATCAGGATCTGGACAACGGAGCCGACCCCTTCGAGTCCGTGTTCAGTAAGGAGTTCCAGGGCCATGGCGATCATCGTAGAATCGGGTTCGTGGTGGGTCATCTCGTGCCTCGTGGGGTTCGTAGGTGATCAACACGAAACACCGAGATGGCCGGCCACGCCAACCGATCGCTCCGGAAGGGCTCCTCTCGGGGGCGAGAGCCCTTCCTCCGCTCGGTCAGGCGGCCAGCGAATTTACACCGCTACTGATACACCCCCCTCCTGGTCCAGCATGTATATCAGGCGGAATAATCCAGGGATTCCAAATGCGGATGAAGCCTCGACGGCTTTCCAGGCCACGGACTGTGCGGCCTCTTTGTTCGTTGTTCGCCGCTTTCGCCGGCCCGATTCTCACCCACCTCCGGGGCACTGACCGTGGTCGCTACAGGGAACGCCTGCGGGATCCGGTCGCAGTCGGAAGATATCCCGGGCGGGTGCCAGGTAGTGGTCACGGGTTCCTGACCCCCGCCCCTCCGAGGAGGCGCCGGGGGAGGAAGAGGGAGGCGGCAGGATCCTCCGAGCGCCCCGCGCAGAGCCAGTCGAGGGCGAGCCGCGCGGCGCGGAAGGCCGAGCCCAGGCCGTAACCGTTGAACCCCAGGCAGCAGAGTTCGCCGGTTCTTCCGGGGAGGGGGCCGACGAGGGGAAGGCCGTCGGGGGTTCCGGCCATGATCCCGGACCAGACGCGCTCGATGCCGGTTTCCGCGGCGGCGGGGAGGTGGGTCCGCATCCATTCCACGAGATTCGCGGTGATCCGGGGATGGACATGGGCGTCGTCGGTCGTGCCGTTCTCCTCGCCCTTGACGCTCCAGCGCATGCCGCCGAGCGTCAACCGCTCTCCGTGGCGGCGGAAGTACTCGTAACAGAAGTTTGCGGACATCGCATAGAAGGGCAGGTTCTCGAGGACCTCCGCGGGGAGGGGCCGGGTCGAGAGGATCTGGCCCCGGAACGGGAAGACCCGGCGCGCGAGGAAGCCGCTGCGGTCGAGCTCGGGCGCGAGAGCGGAGGTCGCGTGGAGGACGGCCGTCGCCCGCAACCGGCTGCGGCCCTCCGGGCCGAGGCGCAGCAGGAAGCCCGTTCCGTCCTCCTCGATCTCCGAAACGGGAGTTCCTTCCAGGACGCGGGCTCCCCGGGTTCTCGCGAGGGCGGCGATCCCCCGCACGAGGGCGCGGGGGTCGACGAGGGCCTCCTCCCGCTGGAAGAGGCCTCCATGGAAACCTCGAAGCAACGGGACCTCCCGCCGGAGTTCCCCGGCCTCGAGGAGACGGACACGGACCCCGTCCTCCTCGAGCATCGCGGCGCTCGCCCGGAGTTCCTCCCATTCGTGCGGGGTCGAGGCCAGCCTGAGGCCGCCCTCGGTGCGCAGGCCGCAATCGAGACCTTCCGCCCGGATCCGTCCCACGAGGTCCTCGCGGTTCGCGGCGAGGAAGGCACGGAGCCGCCGGGCCGTTTCGCGTCCCCATTGGCCGGCCAGGCGGTGGAAGGATTCGCCGAGCCCGCAGAGGATCTGCCCGTCGTTTCGCCCGCTCGCGCGCGAGGCGAGTCTCCCGGCTTCGAGGAGGACGACTTCGAGCCCCTCGTCCCGGGCATGCAGGGCCGTGCTGGCCCCCGCGATCCCTCCGCCGAGGATCGCGAGATCGCAACGAGGGGGGAGAGGGTCGCGGACCGGGGCCTCTTCCCGTTCCCAGAGGGGAGGATCGCCCTTTACCTCCATCTCCCGTCCGCCCCTCTCATTTCCTGTCGAGTGCCCAGGCCTTCCACCTGGCCTCGAGTTCATCCATGTCCCAGCCCAGGCTGTGTTCGATCGCCTCCTCGCAGAGCTTCTTCCTCGTGTCGGGAAGGATCCCGGTCTCGAGAAGGAAGTCGGGGAAGGCTTCCGGGCGTTTCTCCCGCAGGAAGGCAAGCAGGGAAGATGCGAGCTCGTACAGGTCCTTCGATCCGACGAGGCCTCTCCGGTTGCGGTGCAGGAAGCTCTTGGCCCGGAGCATCTCGTCGAAGTCCGGCGCTCGGCTCCTCCGCAGGAGATTCCGGGCGAGGCGCCGGGGATCGAGCCGGGAGAATCGGGACTCCACCCATTGGGCGATCCCTTCCTGGAGCCAGGGCCCGCCGCCGTCGAGGCCGTAGACCGCCGCCATGACCTGGTGCGTGGCCTCGTGGATGTGGATCGGATCCCGGGGGCCTGCGTACCAGGTGCTGTAGAAACGATCCCAGGCATGGCCGTCCATCGCCTCGGCCTGTTCACGGGGAATGCCGGATCGCAGGGCCGCGAGCAGATACCCGTTACGGGTCCGGTGGAGGAAGATCGTCAGGTCCGGATGCCCGAGGTCCCGGTCGAAGGGGCCGATGCGCTCCTGGATGAGTGGAGTGAACTCCCGCTCGAGGAAGGCGAGGAGCTTGCGGGCCCCGCTCGGGGCGGCGTCGGTCCAGAGGCGGTAGTGGGCGGTGCTCAGCTCCCGGATGTCGGCGCGGACCCTCCCCGGGAATCCGAGACGCAGCTCGGACAGGTCCCGGAGTTCGGCCATCGGGCGGGCGAGGGTGATCTCCTTCGCGGGGAGGATGCGGAGGCTCTCGAGGAGGCGAGAGGATTCCGAGAGGGGGGCCGCGCCGGCGTTCCGGGGGAGCTGGAGGGCCAGGTGGACGAGGCGGCGCCTCGGGCAGAGGAGCACCCCGAGGGTCTCGAGACCGTGGTCCTCGGAGAGCAGTCGGTAGCGGGCTCCGGGTTCCCCGTCCAGGCGGAAGCCCCGGACCGAGAGGAGACGGCCTTCCTGTGCAACCTCGAGGAGCCCCCGGCTGACCGTCTGGAAATGGTCAGCGTCGGTGCGGATCCGGAGGAGTGCCTGGGTCCCTCCGAGCATGCCGGTATATTCCCGGGCCGTCTGCCCGGCGTTCCGGGTCAGAGCGGGACGGGTCTCGAAGTCCGCCGGGATCCGGAAGGCCGCTCCGACCTCGGCGAACCGGATCTCCTTCCAGGCGCGGACCCGCGTTCCATGGGCCGAATCCTGGGCCGTTCCTGGGGGCGGAGGGAGGAGGAGGGCTCCGGCGAGGATGGCAAGGGCTCCGGAAATTCCGGAGAAGCTCCGCTCGGGCCGGAGATTCCGGGGCGTTCTGGGGGCCGGTCCTGGGTTCCTCATGCGGGGTGTCCCTTTGCCGGGAGTGGGGAGCCGTTGGAAACGGATCCTCCTGGGTATGGACAGGGGAAAAAGGGCGGGAAGAAGGGCCTTCCACGACCTCCAGGGTAGCCGAAGGATACAAAAAGAGACGGGCCGTCCTCGCGGACGGCCCGTTATTCCCTGCCAAAGTTTCCCTCAAGGAGTTTCCCATGCACGGAAGAAGAAGACCTTCCGGCGCCGACGCCTGAGACGGCGCCGGAAGGTCCGCCGTTGATCTTTCCCTCATTGCCTGAGGTCCGGACCAACAGGTCCCACCGTTGTGCGGGGAGGAAAAGCAGGTTTCGTGCCATGCCCTCTCCAAAGCGGCGAGATTTTGACGGTTCCCCGAAGGGATTTCATAAGTCACATTTTATCAGCGACTTATGTATCTTTCTTCCACCCTCCTCAGACGAAGGATCCTGGGATTCCTTCCCGGATTCTTCGAGTTTTCCTCGATTCCCGGCGGGGGACCGTCGGAAATCCGACGGAAATCCGACGGTGGGCCGACGTTGGCCTCTCACCGATCCATCCCCCGGGGAAGCCGGGTCCCTCCCCGAATCGATCCGATTGTCGCGGTCGCCGGTCGGGGCACCGCGGTTCATTCCTCGAGGGCCTTGGCCTCCTCCCAGAGGGCGTCCATCTCCGCGAGGTCCGCCCGGCCGAGCCGGGGGCCGAGCTTCGTTTCGAGGTAGCGGAAGCGCCGGCCGAAGCGATCGAGGTTCTTCCGGAGGCAGGCTTCGGGATCGAGGCCGAGCCGGCGGGCGAGGTTGACGAGGGCGAAGAGGAGGTCCCCGAACTCGTGCTCGAGCCGACTCCGGTCCCGGACTTCGCGCCCGATCTCCTCCTCGAGTTCGGACAGTTCCTCGCGGCATTTCTCGAGCGGACCCCGGAGATCCGGCCAGTCGAAACCGGTCTGGGCCGCCTTCTCCCCGACGCGGCTCGCCCGGAGGAGGGCGGGGAGCGCGGAGGGGACCCCGTCCAGGACCGAGGGGGGCGGGCCTTCCCCGCGCTCCTCCCGCTCCTCCCTCTTGATCGCCTCCCAGTTCCGCAAGGCCTCGGCCGCGTCGCCGGCCCGCTCCTCCCCGAAGACGTGGGGGTGGCGCCGGACGAGCTTGTCGGAGATCGCCTCGCAGATCCCGGCCATCGAGAATCGACCCTCGTCCTCCGCGATGCGGGCGATCAGGAATACGTTCATCAGGACGTCCCCGGCCTCGACCCGGATCTCGCGGTCGTCGCCGCGGTCGAGGGCCTCGCAGAGTTCGTGGCTCTCCTCGAGGAGGTGTCCCGCCATCGTGTCGAGAGTCTGGCTCCGGTCCCAGGGGCAGCCCCCCTCCGAGCGGAGCCGGTCGATGATGCGGAGGAGGCGGGCCAGCCCCCGCAGCCGGGGATCTTCGTCGTTCGGTCCTGCGTCGTGCTCCATCGGCCTCAGGTTAGCAGGAGGCGGGAATAGGTTCCCGAGGCGGAGAGAAAGGAGGGCACCGATCGGGAAGGGCTTCGTAGCATGGACGAAGCTCGAGAATCTGGAGCGCGATCATGAGACCCAGAACCAGCCCCTGGACCCTTCTGCTGCTCGGGGCCTGCTTGCAGGCCGGCGGAAACGGCGCCCAGGAGGCCGGAACGGGACCGTCTTCGAGACCCGCCTCGCGGCCCGCCTCGGCCCCTTCCCGTCCGAGCGGTCCCCGGATCCCCGGCGTCCGGGGCTTCTCCGGCCTGCTCTCCGAGGTCGTGCGGAACGGGCGCGTCGACTACGAAGCGCTCGCGAAGAAACGCGCCGTCCTCGACGCCTACCTCGAAGGCGTCGGAAGGGCCGATCTCCGCGGGGCGGACAGGGCCGCGAAGCTCGCGTTCTACATCAACGCCTACAACGCGGGCTGCCTGCGGCTCGTGCTCGATCTCGTCCTCGGAAAGGGTCCACGCGGGCGGGACCTGAAGAGTGTGCTCGCGGTCGGAGGCGTCGGCTTCTTCAAGCGGCGCGTGATCCGGGTCGCGGGGAGGACCTCGAGCCTGGACGAGATCGAGAGGGAAGGGCGCCGGCTCGGCGATCCCAGGATCCACTTCGCGGTGAACTGCGCCTCGATCTCCTGCCCGCCCCTCCGTCCCCGGGCCTACGAACCCGCGACGCTCGAGAAGGACCTCGAAGCCGCGGCGAGGGCCTATCTCCGCTCGCCTCACGGACACCGGGTGATCCGGGGAAGGTTGTGGGTCAGCTCGATCTTCCGGTGGTATGAGAAGGATTTCGGCGGACGAGCGGGGGTCGCGGCCTTCCTGCGGAAGCGGCTTCCCGCCGAGGCGCGGGACCTCCTGGGGAAGGGGATCCGATTCCTCGACTACGACTGGTCGTTGAACTCCCGCTGAAGGGGGTCCGGAAAGGGGCCGGGTCGGCGGCGCGATGAGGCGGACCCCGGGAAGGATTTGACCCGGCTCCCGGAGCCGCGCAGGCTTTCGGCATGCGTGGACGGAAGGCGGCGCTCCTCGGCGGTCCGTTCCTGGCGCTCGTAGCGGGGGCCGCGGCCCTCGGGGCCGGCTGGGAGTTCGAGGCCGCCGGAACGGCCGCCGTGACCACCCTCTGCGCGGTCTGGTGGGTCGGCGAGGCGATTCCGATCCCCGTGACCTCGCTCCTCCCCTTCGCCCTCTTCCCTCTCGTCGGGGTCCTCGACCACGGCGAGGTCGCGACCGCCTACGGTCATACCCTCATCCTCCTCCTGATGGGGGGCTTCCTCCTCTCGACCGCGATGGAGAAGAGCGGGGCCCACCGGAGGCTCGCCTTCTTCATGCTGCGCCTCGTCGGCGGTGGAGGGCCGAAACGTCTCGTCCTCGGGTTCATGCTCGCGACCGCCTTCTGCAGCATGTGGATCTCGAACACCGCCACCGTGCTGATGATGCTCCCGGTCGCCCTCGCGGTGCTCGAACGGGACCCTGACGGGAGGCTCGGGCTCCCGCTGATGCTCGGAATTGCCTACGCCGCGAGCATCGGAGGGCTCGGAACCCCGGTCGGGACCCCGCCCAATGTCATCTTCCTCGGGATCTACAAGGAGGAGACCGGGGTCGAACTCGGGTTCCTGGACTGGATGAAGATCGGGATCCCCGCCGTCCTCGTCCTCCTTCCCCTGGCCTTCTGGTGGATCACGCGGGGCCTTCGAGGGCGGGGTATTGCAAGGATCCCTTCCCTTCCAGCGATGCGGAAGGCCGAACGTCGCGTGCTCCTCGTCTTCGCGCTGACGGCCTGCGCGTGGATCTTCCGGACCGCGCCGGCGGGGGGGTGGAGCGCCTGGCTCGGAGTCCGGGGAGCCGGGGACAGCACGGTGGCGCTCCTCGCGGTCTGCGCGATGTTCCTGGTTCCCTCGGGGGAGAGGGACGGGAAGGCGCTGCTCGACTGGGAGACGGCCTCGAGGATCCCCTGGGGCCTGCTCCTTCTTTTCGGGGGCGGCATCGCGATCGCGCGGGCCTTCCAGGCCTCGGGGCTTTCGGCCTCCCTCGGGGAGCTGCTCGCCGGGGCCGCCGGGGGGCCCTTCTTCCTGACCCTCCTCTCGACCTGTCTGTTCGTGACCTTCTTGACCGAGGTCACGAGCAACACGGCGACGACGACGCTCTTGATGCCCGTGCTGGCCTCGGCGGCCCTGGCTGCGGGCCTCGAACCCCAACTCCTGATGATCCCGGCCTGCTTGAGCGCGAGCTGCGCCTTCATGCTCCCCGTCGCGACCGCGCCGAACGCGATCGTCTTCGGCGCCGGCGGGGTGCGGGTCCGTGAGATGGCCGGAGCGGGTTTCTCCCTCAATCTCATGGGGGCGCTGGTCCTGGCTCTTTGTTGCCTGGCCCTCCTTCCGCTCGGGAAGTCCTGAGCGGGCTTCGCCGCGCTTTTGCCGTCCCGAAGGCGAACAGGAGGGCGAACCAGAACAGGGCTTCCCCCGAGAGGCGCATGCGGTTGCCTTCCTGACCGTCTACGAGGAGGACGAGAAGGAGGACCCAAAGGACCGGATAGAGCGCGAGGAGGAGGAGCCGCCGGGCCTCGGGGTTCCCCGCCCGGAACGCGCGGACGAGGATCCAGGCGAGGACCCAGGGGAAGGCGAGGGCGAAGCCGGAGGGAAGGCCCTCGCGGGGGTCCCGGGGGAGTCCGAGGAAGACGAGGGCCTCATGGAGGCGAGCCCAGACGCGGACCCAGGTCGTCCGGATGCGCCCCTCGAAGTTTCCGTTGTAGGGATTGCGGGCGGCATGCAGTCCAAAGCCGCGGAGGTAGTTGTGGGTCGCCCTCCGGAAGAGATCCTGCGGATCCTTCCACAGATGGTCGAGGACCTGCTTCTCCATCGTCTTCCCGTAGGCGAGCATCGCGAACTGGTTCCAGTTCGGCGTTCCCGGCGCCTTCAGGGGTTCCGCCAAGGCCGGGATGTTCCGGAACTCCTCCGGAGTGAGGTTCCGGGCCGCCGCCCGCGCCTTCCGTTGCAAGGGGCTGTCGCCGGGCTGGAAGGCGTAGAGGATCGGCGGATGCTGGACGTGGAGTCCCCGGGCCATGTTGTAGCCGCGCCAGCTCGAGGTCGTGAAGCTTCCGAAGAGCCAGAGGTTCTTCGCGGGCCAGGCCGCGGACAGGGCCAGGCAGAGGACGGCGATCGCGGCTTCTTTTCGTTTCCAGGCCTTCCCGGCCGCGAGAAGGGCGAGGAGCCCCCCCGCCGTGAAGAGGGGGTGGAAGAGGCTGCGCTCGAGGCTCAGCAGGACGAGGGGAAGGGACGCCGCGAGGAAGCGGGAGGGCCTCGGGGCGGAGAGATATCGCGAGGCGAAATAGAGGAAGGCCGCGAGCAGGCAGGCCTCGTGCAGGGTGTAGAACCACTGGAAGACCGAGGCGTGGAAGGCCGGCTGGGCGAGGACGAGGACCGCGAAGAGGAGGCGGGGACGTCCCTGCGGAAGGCGTTCCCGGGCGAGCAGCGAGAGGAAGAGCGTGCACAGGAGGGCCGCTCCGATCTGCGCGAGGAAGAGGCTCGTAGAGGCAGGGATTCCCGCGAGGGATTCGAGGGCGAGGGCGAGTCCGAGTCCGAGATTCAGGAGGGGCGGCTGGGCGTGGAGGTGGAGAAGGGATTCGCCGAGACGTTCCTGGAGCCAGGGGCGGGCCAGGAGCTGGTGGTATTCCCAGGGGATCTCGAAGCTCCAGCCCTTAAGGTGCATCAGGGCGAGGATCAGGACCTGGGCGATCCACCAGGGCAGGGCCGGGAGGAGGATCGACGAAAGGGCGGTTCGGAGCCGTCCGGGGGGCATGGCTCCTTCTTATCGGCCATGCGGCGGGCCGGACTTGTCCCGGGGGGGCCGCAGGGATGGGGGGCAGGGTCAGCGACCGAGGAGTTCGCGCAGGGTCGGGGGGTGGTAGTCCCCCTTTTCGAGGTGGGAGGAGAGGAAGGAGCGGGCCTCCGTCGAGAGTCCGGCCGCGCATTCCATCAGGGCAGCGGCTGCGAAGACCCGGAGTTCGAGGTCCGCATTCCCGCGCCAGAGGGCGAGAAGGGGAGGAATCGCCCGGGAGTCGCGCAGGAGCCTCAGCCCCTTGAGGGAGGCGATCCTCGCCTCACGCAGGGGGAGCGCCCCCCCGAAGGGGCGCGGATCCTCGGCTCTCAGGACGGCGAGAAGCTTCGGGAGCGCCGCTTCGGAGCGGACCGCTCCGAGGGCTTCGATCGCGTAGGCCCGGCAGAGAGGGTCTCCCCAGAGGGCGGCGATTCCCGGTCCCGAGGGAGCCGCGGGAGGGCCCAGCTCGGTCAGGATCTGGAGGATGCGGACCCGGATCCGGCGGCGCTTCTCGGACAGGCCTTCTTCGTAGAGGGGGAGGGGGAAGACGCCGGCGCGCCGCGCGACGTAGCGAGCGTCATCGATCGGGCGCAGTTTCGTTCCGCCGAGTTCGCGGAGGAAAAGAAGGAATTCCCTGAGGACCGCCTCCCGCCGGACGGCGAAGACCTCCCGCATGTCCCGGGCGAGGAGGCCGGTGCGCCGGAACTCGTCGAGGATCTTCCGGGCCTTGGATTCGAGCCCCGGCCAACCGTCCTTGTTCGGGTCGTAACTCTCCCCGAAGCGGGTGACGAGTTCGGCGAGGGGGGGGCCCGCGCGGGAGCGCCATTTCGGGTCCGGGAGCCAGGCGAGGAGGTTGTCGATCGGGGCCGGGTCGCCGAGGGCGCCGACCGCGAGGAAGAGACGGACGGTCGCCTCGGGCTCGGTCTCGTATTTCATCCGCCGAAGAAGGCGGGGAAGGGCGATCGCGTGCCGCTGGACGGCGAGCGTGTCGTAGGCGGCCGCGCGGAGCCAGGCTCGCGGGTCCTCGCAGAGTCTGAGAGCGAAGCCTCCGAGCGTCGGGGCGGGGAGGATCCCCCGCGCGAGTTCGAGGGCCTCGCGGGCCTCCTGCGGGGAGAGGTCCGGGGAGTCGAGGAGGGCTTGGAGTCCCGCGAGGGCGAGGACGGGATCGGCGGCCAGGTCGGTCCGAGCCTGTTTCGCGAAGCGGAGCATCGACCGGCCCTTGGCGAGGGCGGTCGTCCAGGCGTCGATCCCCTTCGCCTTCTTCTCCGGGTCGCCGAAGTCGAGGGCCGCGTCCGAGGCTCCGGGCGGGGGGACCCTGCATCGCTCCGACCACTCCCCGAGGACGTCGCGGAATCCGGGAAGGGGGGGGAGGAGGGCCGGGCTCTCGGGCGTACCGCCGTTCCGGCGGGCGCAGGAGCCCGCGAAAAGGACGAGAAGGGGTAGGGCGGAAGCCGGGAGTCGGAAGGACCGGGGTTTCGAGGAAGGGGTCATCTCCGAAGTTCCCTGCGGTGGAGGATCGTCGCCTCCCGGTCCTCGACGAAGGGCTGGAGCTTGTAGACCAGCAGGCATTGGATCCTGGATCCCAAAGGGACGCCGTCGAGGGAGACCTTCCCCTTCCATGTACGGCCGGCGGGGAGTTGCGTGTTCGGGCCCGGATCCCCGAGGTAAGGCTGGCGGAAACGGTAGACCCTGCGGAAGGGCGGAGTCCAGGGCCCGGACTCGACCCCCGGTTCGAGGACCCGGTAGAGAACGTCGACCGCGCGGTGGCGTTCCTCGGTCGGAAAGTTGTGTCCGGCTCCGTCGTTGCGGACCTCGAGGAGGAGTTCGTCCCCCTCGATCCGCGCCTCGAAGCGGGCGGCCTTCTTCAGGGTCGCGGGGTCGTGGGCGCCCTCGAAGACGTGGCGTCGTCCGCCGCGTCCTTTCCTCTCCTCGACCGGCATGTGGCAGGCGTTGCAGCCGCCGGGTTCCTTCGCGAACTTCGAGGCGCGGAACTGGTCGGTCGTCTGGTGCTGGTTGTGGCAGGTCTCGCAGAGGGAGACCGAGGAGATCCCGGGTTCGGCGAGGGGCGCGCAGCCGGCCTTCGGGTTGCTTTTCGCGCCGAGGATGCGGCCGTTCGGCGCGAGGTGGCAGGTCAGGCAATCGACGCCCTCGTCCGGCCGCGCCTGGCGGGGCAGGGGGGGCTCGGCGATGCCGGTCTCGAAGACCGGGCGCGGGAGGTGGCAGTCCTGGCACTCCTTCGTGCGGAAATCGTTCGAGAGTTTGCGGACCTCGGGATTCGTGTAGGCGATCGCGTGGTGGGAGCGCTTCCACTCGGCGTAGAGTTCCCGGTGGCAGGACTCGCACTGGCGGGACGAGGTGAAACGCGGGGCCGCGCCCCTCCCCTCCGGGGGGGAGGACTCGGGCCTTCCGGTCGAGAGGAGGAGGACCGCCGCTGCCCCCGAGCCGAGGAGGACCATGCCTGCGAGCAGGCGGGGAAGGAGAGAGCGCCCTTCGCTCATCCTCCGTCCCCTCCGGTCACGAGGCGGGGGGTCCCCCGGAGGCGGAGGGCCACGGTCGCGGGCCGCTCCTCGTCCCGGGCGGGGACGAGGAGTCGGACTCCCGAGAGTTCGACTTCGAGGACCGGTCCCCGGAGGCCCTCCCGGCGGTCGCGGACCGTCGCGATCGGACCCTCGCCGGCGGGTTCGAGGTCCCCGGGAAGGAGGGCGAGGAAGACCCGCCCGCTCCCGTTCGGGGCCGGCCAGGATCCGAAGGGGGAATGCACCTTCCCGTCCCGGGATTCGAGGGGAAGGAGCGAGGCCCCGAGAAGGAAGCTCGCCGCGAAGGCGCTGCGGGGGTTCCGGCAGATCTCCGCCGCCCCGTCCTGGACCCGGATCCTCCCGTCCTCGAGGACGCAGATCTCGTCGCCGAGGCCGAGGGCCTCCTCGGGGTCGTGCGTGACCGCGAGCATCGGGATGTCGAGTTCGCGGCAGAGGTCCCGGATCAGGGCCTGGAGGTCCGCCCTCCGGTGGGGATCGACCGAACGCAGGGGTTCGTCGAGGAGGAGCAGGCGCGGACGGGCGGCCAGGGCGCGGGCAAGGGCGACGCGTTGCGCCTCGCCTCCGGAGAGTTCGCCGGGCAGGCGTTTGCCGAAGCCGTGGAGTCCGACCCGATCGAGCCATGCCTCGGCGGTTTCGATCGAGCAGCGGGCCGCGAAGCGGATCTGTTCCCGGACCCGCATGTGCGGCCAGAGGGCCAGGCCCTGGAACACGAAGCCGATGTTCCGCCGGGCCGGGGGCACGAAGGTCGAGGGCCCGCTGAGTTCCCGTCCGTCGAAGAGGATCCTCCCCTCTTCGGGGCGCTCGAGACCCGCGCAGAGCCGGAGGAAGGTCGTCTTGCCGCTGCCGGAGGGACCGATGACGACGAGCCGGCCCGAGCGCTGCGTGAAGTCGAGCGGACCGAGCCGGAACCCGGGGTGTCGGAACAGGAGTCCTTCGGTCGAAAGGCTCACGAAGCCGCCTCGCCGGCCCGGCCGGTCAGGAGGATGCGGAGGAGGAGGGGCAGACCCGCGCCGAAGCATAGCAGCACCGCGAGGGCGCCCCCGACGTCCTCGTTTCCGAAATGGACGATGTTCGCGAGACGGCGGGCGACCATGTCGTTCGCGGGGGGGAGGATGACCGCGAGGTCGAGTTCCCTCAGGCCGAGGATGTAGGCCAGGATCCAGACCGAGACGAGGGAGGGGAGGAGGAGGGGGAGGTGGATGCGGGCGAAGCGGCGGAGGAAGCCCGCGCCCGCGAGGACCCCGGCTTCGTCGAAGCTCGCGGGGAAGCGGCGCAGGGCATTCGCGAGGGCGAGGATCCCGAGGGGGAGGAAGCGGGTCCCGTACCCCGCGACGCAGAGCACTGGTGTTTCGTAGAGGGCCCGCAGCGGAGAATGGGGGGCGTTCCAGGCGCGGACGAAGGCGATGCCGAGGAGGATCCCGGGGACGGCCATCGGGAGGAGTCCGAGAGCCTCGATCCAAGGACGTTTCCTGCGCACCGAGGCCCAGGCGAGGGGGAGGCCGAGCGCGCAGACGAGGAGGCCCGCGAGGGAGGCCAGGCCCAGGGTCTTGCCGAGATCGGGGGAGAGTTCGACGAGGACCCGGCGGAAGGAATCGAGGGCCTTCTCCAGGGAGACGCCGAAGTTCGCGGTCGAGCCCGCGGCCCAGAGGCACATCCTTAAGGTCGGGAGCGCGAGCCCGAGGGCCGGCAGGACGAGGGCGAAGACGAAGAGCGGCCCCTTCCAGATGCCCAGGGAGCGGGACGGGAGGGGGCGGAACTCGGAGGTCACGGTCACGAGAGCGCCCCGTCGCCGCGCCTTCAGGCAGAAGTAGAGGACCAGGCCGGTCAGCAGGAGGAGGGGGACCGAACTCGCGACGGCCTCGGCGGAACGCAGGGAGCCGGGTTTCCCCGGAGCGGACCATCGGAGGAAGATCGCCTCGGAGTAGACGAACCAGGTCTTCTGCTTGACCGAGAAGAACTCGGGGACGCCGTGGTTGCTGAGGACGAAGACGAAGACGAGGAGGGCGCCCGCCAGGATGTCGGGGAGGACCGCGCGCAGGAGGAGGAGTTCGGCGCGCAGGCGGCCTCGGGCGAGAAGGGCGGCTTCGTAGTATCGCCCGTCGACCGAGCGGAGACCCCGCGCGGTCAGGGCGATGCAGAACGGAGCATGGGAGACCGCGAGCAGGAGGGCGACGACCGGCAGGCCCTTGGCCGAACTCAGGTCGGCGAAGGCCATCGCGGTCACGATCGGGGGATAGAGGAGGCAGAGGAGTCCGGCCGGGCCGAGGAGGCGGCGGCCCGGGAGATCGGTGCGGAAGGTCGCCCAGGCCAGGCCGGAGCCCAGGAGGACGGCGAAAAGGGTCGCGCAGAGCCCCAGGATCAGGGAGTGGAGGAGTTGGAGGCGTTCCGTTTCCGTGGCAAGGATGTTCCGCCAGGCGTCGAGGCCGAAGCTCCCGTCCGGGAAGAAGGACTCGAGGAACATCCAGGACAGCGGGAGAACCGCGCACAGCCCGAAGAGGGCCAGGGAGATGATCGTTCCCCAGGGGGGGAGGGGTTTTCGGCGTCCTCTCATCGAGACTCCCGTCCGCGGCTTTCCGGAAAGACGGGCCGCCGAAGGCCGCGCCGGCACTCTGCCCTTCGGCCGGCGGGAGCCCCCGGCGACCCGCCGTTCCGATTCCGCAACTCCCGGTCCGGCCCTCTCAACGGCCGAAGCGTTTCCTGAGTTCGGGGAGGATCCGATCCATCGTTTCTGCGGTCTTCACCGGGTCCCACTCCGCCGCCTTGAAGGAGGAGAAGGGCCGCACCTGGTCCGGAGCCTTCGCGTCCGGATGCAGGGGGATCTGCGCGGAGGGCGAGGCGGCGAGGATCTCCTCGACTTCCCGGGAAACGAGGAAGTCCGCGAACTTGCGGGCGTTCTCGGGGTGGGGTCCCCCCTTGACGAGGGCGACGGTGTTCGGAATCACGAAGGTGCCGATCCCGTCCTGGTCGGGATAGACGGCGAGGACGGGGAAGCCCTTCCTCCTCGCGACATTAAAGTCGTCCGTGTCGGTGAAGCCGAAGGCGGGGCCGTCCTTCCCCGCGACGATCCGCATGACGGCCCCGTTGCTCTTCGCGAAGTAGACCTCGTTCTTTTTCATGCCGTCGAGGAAGGCCCGCGCCTTCTCCTCCCCCAGGGTCGCGTAGAGGGCCGCGACGTGGGTCAGGGTCGTCCCGGTCAGCGGGCGGGCCATCGCGGCCTTTCCCTTGAATCTCGGGTCGCAGAGGTCCCACATCGACGAGGGACGTTCTCCGGGATCCTTCAGCTTTTCGGTGTTGACGATCAGGATCCGCGCCCTCGCCGCGAAGCCGACGTAATGCCCCCCCGGGCATTTGTAGCGGTCGGGGATGTCGGCGGCCGTCGGCCAGTCGTGAACGCGGAAGACGTGCTGGCCCATCAGGCGGATCGTATGGACGATCTCGTTGTTCCAGAAGACGTCGGCGCGGGGGTTGTCCGCCTCCTCGACGAGGGCGGTCACGAGGCCGACGGTCTTGTTCGCCTCGGTGTCGTACCGCGCCCGGACCTTGATGCCGGTCCGCTGCTCGAAGAGCCGGACGATCCGTTCCGAGGTGTGCTGGTCGGTCGCGATGTAGGCGACCAGGCCCGCCTCCTTGCCGCAGGAGGCGAGGAGGAGAAGGGCGCCGAGGACTGCGTGGATCGTGCGCATCGTGGACTCCGTTCGATTCGGATGGAGGGGACCCGCGCCGGAGGGACGCCTCCCGGCCCGGGGGGGCCCCGTACTCGAGGGGGATTCCTCCCGGCGCGTCAAGAGGCCGCAACCGGGAGGCCCGACTTCCCCTCTCCGGACATCCGGGGCATGATCCACGCCCCGGAGACCGAGACAAGGAAGCGTGGTCCGGTCTTGGGGGCAAGAAGCGTTCCAACAGGGAGAGCGACGATGAAGCTTGCAGCGAGAATGGGCAACCTGGGCACCGAAACGGCCTTCGAGGTTCTGGCGCGAGCCCGGAGTCTCGAGGCCGAGGGAAGGAGCATCGTCCACCTCGAGATCGGGGAGCCCGATTTCGATACTCCCTCGAACATCGTCGAGGCGGGCCGGAAGGCGATGGCCGAGGGCTGGACCCATTACGGTCCGTCGGCGGGGCTTCCGGAACTCCGGGAGGCGATCGCCTGGGAGGTCGGGCGGACTCGGGGGATCGAGGTCGATTCCGCGGAGGTCGTCGTCGTTCCCGGCGGCAAGCCGATCATGTTCTTCCTGATGCTCGCGGTTCTGGAGGAGGGGGTCGAGGCCGTCTACCCGAACCCCGGCTTCCCGATCTACGAGAGCATGATCCGCTACACGGGCGCGAAGCCGGTTCCGCTTCCGCTCCGGGAGGAGAACGAGTTCGCCCTGGACGTGGGGGAACTGAAGGGTCTCCTGAACGATCGCACGAGGCTTCTGATCCTGAACTCCCCCGGCAATCCCTGCGGCGGCGTCCTCGGTGAGGAGGACATCGAGGCGATCGCCGAGGCGGTCCGTCCCTACCCGGATCTGTGGATCCTCTCGGACGAGATCTACAGCCGCATCCTCTACGAGGGGGAGCACCATTCCCTGATCCGTCACCGGGACCTGAGGGATCGCATCGTCCTACTGGACGGGTTCTCGAAGACCTACGCGATGACCGGATGGCGCCTCGGCTACGGGGTGATGAACACGGAGATGGCGGCGCAGATCGCCCGCCTTCAGACCAACTCGACCTCCTGCACGGCGGCCTTCACCCAGATCGCCGGGGTCGAGGCCCTTCGGGGCCCCCAGGACGGGGCCGAACGCATGGTCCAAGAGTTCAGGAAACGCCGCGACGTCATCGTCGAGGGGTTGAACGCGATTCCCGGAATCTCCTGCAGGAGACCGAAAGGAGCCTTCTACGTCTTCCCAAACGTCAAGGAACTCGGACGGAAGTCGAAGGAACTCGAGAACCTGTTCCTGGAGGAGGCGGGGGTCGCCTCCCTGACCGGAACGAGCTTCGGGGCGCACGGGGAGGGGTACATGCGTTTCTCCTACGCGAACTCCGTGGAGAACATCGAGGAAGCCCTGAAGCGCCTCCGCCACTGCATCGAGACCTGCCTGTGAACGCGAAGGTCCGCGCCGACTTCCGCTCCGACACCGTCACCCGTCCGACGCCCGAGATGCGCAGGGCGATGGCCGAGGCCGTGGTCGGGGACGACGTGCTCGGCGACGATCCGACCGTTCGTGAACTCGAGGAACGCTTCGCGGACTTCATCGGGAAGGAGGCGGCGATGTTCACGCCGTCGGGGACGATGGCCAACCTCGCCGCCGTCCTGACCTGGTGTCCACCCGGCGGCGAGACGGTCATGGAGGAGGGGACTCATACTTTCCGCTACGAGGGGGGAGCCTCGTGCCGCTTCGGCGGCGTGCAGATCTGGACCTTCGCCCGGCCGTCCGGCGTTCCGGAACCCGAGGACTTCCTCCGCCGCATCCGGAATCCGAGCGACCCGCACCAGCCGAGGACCCGTCTCTTCGTCGTCGAGAACACGCACAACCTGGCCGGAGGGAAGGTCGTCCCCCTCGAGAGGGTCCGGGAGATCGCGGAACTCGCGCATTCCCACGGCGCGCGCCTGCATCTCGACGGAGCGAGGCTCTGCAACGCCGCGGCGGCGACCGGCAGGTCCCCCGCGGAGCTGGCGGGACCGGCGGACTCGGTCATGTGTTGCCTGTCGAAGGGACTGGGCGCCCCGGTCGGTTCCCTCCTGGCCGGTCCCCTGGACTTCCTCGAGGAGGCGAGGAGGGTCCGCAAGGCGCTCGGCGGTGGGATGCGTCAGGCCGGCGTGCTCGCGGCCGCGGGGCTCGTGGCCCTCCGGGAGGGGCCCGGCCGTCTGCACGAGGATCACGCGAGGGCCCGGCGCTTCGCAGAAGCCGCCGCGGAGATCGAGGGGCTCTCGGTCGACCCGTCCCGGGTCGAGACGAACATGGTCCTCGTCGAGGTCACGGGGTTCGAAACCTCGGACCTGATCCGCGGGCTCGCGGGCGAGGGAGTCCTGGTCTTCGCCATCAAGCCCGATACCCTACGTTTCGTCCTGCATCGGGATCTCGACGATGAGGCCCTCGAGGCAGGGCTCGAAGCCTTGCGCGGGGTCGCGGAGAATCTCCGCCGGGGACGGAGGGCCGACCCCTCGATCCGGGCAGACACCGAACCCTGGTAGGAGGCGGCTGCCGTTTCCCCCGGCGCCGCATGAAGGGAGGCGAGAATGAGCATCTACAAGGCCTACGACATCCGGGGAACCTATCCCGACCAGCTCGATGAACGCACCGCCCGAAGGGTCGGACAGGCGGTCGTCCGTTATCTCGGCGCGCGGCGTCTCGTCGTCGCCCGGGACATGCGCTCGATGGCCCCTTCGATCTGCGACGCGCTTGTCGAGGGGATCACATCCCAGGGTTGCGACGTCGCCGACATCGGCTTGGCCTCGACTCCCTGCGCCTACCACGCGATGGGCACGATTCCCTGCGACGGCGGGGTCATCGTCACGGCTTCCCACAACCCCGCGGAGTACATCGGTCTCAAGATGTGCAAGGCCGGGCCGATCCCTCTTTCGGGCGATGAGGGCATCCCCGAGATCCGGGCCCTGGCCGAGGGCGAGGAGCCCGGGGAGGCTTCGAGGAAAGGGCGGCGGGAGCCGATCGACGTCAGGCGGAGCTATATCGACGAGATGATCGAGATGGCCGGAGGACCCGAGGCCATCGGTCCCTTGAAGATCGTCGTGGACTACGCGAACGGCATGGGAAGCCACGAGGGAGCCGAGGTCCTTGCCTCGTTCCCGAAGCTCGAGGTCCTGCCCCTCTTCGACGACCTGGACGGGTCCTTTCCGAACCACGAGGCGAACCCTCTGAAGGAGGAGAACCTGAGCGCCCTGCGAAAGGTCCTCGCCGAGAGCGGGGCGACGATGGGGCTCGCCTTCGACGGGGACGCGGATCGCTGCGCGTTCGTCGACGAGGAAGGCCGCACGGTCGGAGCGGACCTGATCACCGTGATCCTCGCGCGCCACATGCTCTCCCGGCATCCGGGAGCGGGCATCATCTACGACCTCCGTTCCTCGAAGATCGTCAAGGAATCCGTCGAGAAGCTCGGCGGATACGCCGTCATGGAACGGGTCGGCCACTCCTTCATGAAGGACACGATGCGCAAGAAGGGGTTGATCGGAGGCGGAGAACTCTCGGGGCATTTCTACTTCTCCGAGTTCCACAACAGCGATTGCGGGCTCCTGGCCGCCCTCTGGGTCATGGTCCGCCTCGGCGAGGAGGGGAAGACCCTGAAGCAGGCCGCGGACGAACTGCGCGTCTACCACCAATCCGGAGAGATCAATTTCCGGGTCGAGGACAAGGCCGCGATGATGGAGAAGGTCGTGGAGGCCTTTCCCGACGGCGAACTTTCGCGGCTCGACGGCATCCTGATCACCTACGAGGACTGGTGGGTCAATCTCCGTCCCTCGAACACCGAACCCTACCTGCGGCTCGTCATGGAGGCCGATCGCGCGGATCTCCTCGAGGAGAAGAAGCGGGAAGTCATGGCCATCCTCGGGGAACCGGCCTGAAACGATGAGCGGAGACCGGGACTGGGGGAGGATCGAGGCCACGAGGGACCGGAGCGGCCTGGGCACGATTCGGCTTCTCGGGGTGCCGATGGATCTCGGAGCGGATCGGCGCGGGGTTGACATGGGGCCGAGCGCCCTTCGGATCGCGGGGTTTGCCGAGCGCGCGGCGCGCCTCGGGTACGGGGTCGAGGACGGGGGCGATATTCCCGTGCATACTCCGGAGAGCCGGGTCGTCGCCGACCCCAAGGCCAAGTTCCGCGAGGAGATCGCCGAGGCCTGCGAGGAACTCCGCAAGCGGGTCGTGAAGGCTCTCGAGAGGGGGGAGACCCCGGTCGTGGCCGGGGGGGACCATTCGATCGCCCTCGGAACCGTCGCGGGGGCCGCCGAGTATTTCCGGAGTCGGGGAGGGAAGATCGGGCTCCTCTGGGTCGATGCTCATGCCGACATGAACACTCCGGAGAGTTCGCCCACGGGCAACGTGCACGGAATGCCTCTGGCCTGTTGCCTTGGGCTCGGTCCGCGGATCCTGACCGGGCTCGGGGGCTTCTCTCCGAAGGTGGACCGCGGGAACGTCGTTCTGCTCGGAATCCGGAACCTGGACGACGTGGAGAGGGAGATCGTCCATCGTTCTGGGGTCCGCGCCTACACGATGCGGGACATCGACGAGCGGGGGATGGCCGCGATCATGAAGGAGGCCCTCGGGGTCCTGAACGACGGAACGGCAGGGTTCCACGTCTCCTTCGACCTCGACGGGCTGGATCCCGGTGTCGCGCCGGGCGTGGGGACCCCCGTGCGCGGCGGCCTTTCCTTCCGGGAGGCGCACCTCCTGATGGAGATGATCGCCGACGACGGCCGGGCCGTATCCTTCGAGGTCACCGAGATCAACCCGATCCTCGATCAGGCGAACGCGACGGCCGAGGTCGCCGTGCAGCTGCTTCTCTCCGGCCTCGGCAAGTCCATCCTCTGACCCCGGGGTTCGGGGCGGATCTTAACGGACCTGGAGCATGATGCGGTTCGTCAGCCTTCCCTGGAGGGTCGAGGTCAGTTCGAGACTCTGCAGAGCCATCCTCGCGCCCCGCACCTTCGGGTCGTTGGGGATCGGAACGCGCACTCCGAGGACACCCTGCGGGTCCGCGGGACCGTAGACGTCCACAAGGAGCGCGAAGACCCCAAGCATGCCCCAGGGGGTCTTGAGGGCCGGATCCAGGGCGGAACCGATCATCAGGATCATGAAGGACTTGGGCTTGCCCCGTTGCAGGAGGATGTTGAGGTTCCCGACCTTCGTTTCTCCCTGGAGGGAGAGGTCGGGGAGCTTCGGGGCGGGTCCCGTCCAGTCGATCCGATAGAGTTGGCCCGCGTTGTGCGCGAGCACGTACATTTTCCCATCGATTCCCTGACGCACGTCGACGACTCCGGGCATGCCCTTGATCAGGGTCTCCTTGACGACCTTGTCGGCGGGGTTGCCGGTCAAGTGAAGGATCCGGATCGCGCCGTTGTTGTAGTCGCCGACCCAGAGGGCACCCTGCACCGAAAGGGGATACACGGTGTTGTAGCAGAAGGCGGGCCCGGTCGGACTGATCGTTGGGGTCCAGGTGTAGATCGGCTTGTCGTACCCGGGCTTGCCCTGATTCCCGAGTTCCGCCGGCCAGCCGTAGTTCCCGCCGGGGCGGATGATCTGGATCTCGTCGTTCGTCGTCGGTCCGTTCTCGGTTTCGTAGAGGATCTTCAGGATCGGGTGCCAGGTCAGCCCGAAGCCGTTGCGGATCCCAAGACAGTAGAACGGGAGCGTCGATCCGAAGGGGTTGTCCTTGGGGATCGTCCCGTCCCGGTTGATTCGATGGATCTTCCCGTTCCACATCGTCGGCGATTTGTTCTGGGCGGTCGTCGGCCAGGCGATGTCGCCGACCGAGACGTAGAGTTTTCCGTCAGGTCCGAAGGAGAGGTAGCCTCCGCTGCGCGTCCAATAGGACAGCACCCCGTCGATCAGGGTCTTCGGTGAACCGCCGACATTGCCCACCGCCGTGTAGCGGATGACCCGTCCGGGGATCTTGCTCGACGGAACGTTGTAGTGCTGGAAGATGTAGACATAGGGGTTGTTCCGAAAATCCTTGTCGATCGCGATGCCGACCAGCCCCCTTTCGTCCTTGGGGAAGGTGTTGGGGACCGTCGTGAACGGGGCTGCGAGGAGTCCCTTCGCGGGGTCGTAGATGCGGACCCGCCCCTTGAAACGCTCGGTGATGAAGATCCGTCCGTCGGGAGCGATGTCCATGCAGGTCGGATGGTCGAGAAGTTCGGTGCTCTTGAGGAGGGGGACGACCTTCCATTGCGCTCCCGCGGGGGGAGCGAGGAAGGCGCCGAGGGTGCCGAGAGCGAGGAACGTGGCGTAGTGCATCGTGGACTCTGGAGGAATGGGCGCAGGATCGGGGGCGGCCTTGGATCCCGCCGAAGGCCCGAATCCATGAAGGGATCCGGAGAAAGGACCCCGGCAAGTATACAACGATCCGGGAAAGAGAGGGTCGCGCGCGGGAAAGGGGAGGCTTCCCGGTTCCGCCGTCGAGAAGGGGTTCCTCCGGACGCGTTCCTATTTCGGCAGCCGGGGCGGCCGCCCGGCGTCGAGGTCGCGCAGGTAGGATCCAGCCGTGATCAGGAGTTTGGAGTAGCCTCCCGCCCCGGGATGGATCTTCGACGGGCGTCGCAGGTCGAGATCCCAGAGCACGAACCCGTCCGCGTGTTTGCGTGCGGATTGCATCTGGAGGAAGAGAACTTCCGGAACCGGCGCCTCGACGAGTTCGGAAAGGCGGGGGTCCGGGGCGCAGGGGATCGCGAGATGGATCGACCAGCGGCGGGGGGCGAGGGCTCTCGCCCCGTCGAGGAGACCCTGGAGGTTCCGGTAGCCCCTCGGGTTCATATAGCGGATCAACACGCCGTCGAAGCAGGGGCCGTAGAGTTCGACCGCGATCTTCGTCAAGTCGTAGAACTCTCCGAGGAAGGCGAGGCCTCCGGCTTTCAGCTTCTTCTTCAGGAGGCCGAGTCTTCCCGGGTGCAGATACTTCGCATTACGGCCGTAGGCGACCTCCCGGATCAGGAAGGCTTCGAACTGGTCGTAGTCGCGCTTCAGGGCCACGCAGGCCTCGGCCCATTTCTCGTAATTCCCGAGATAGGGGAGGGAGTTCCCTCCGAGCGTCGGCGAGAGGAGGGCGATCCAGATCCGGAGGCGGGTCTTCTTCGTGGCCGCGAGGAGAGCGCGGAAGTCATCCCAATCCGTGCTCCGGTTTCGGACCTCGAAAATCAACCCCCGCGCATGCATCTGGCGAAGGAGTCTCAGGGTCTCGGGGATGTCGGGAGGGCCCTCGACTTCTCCTTCCTTAGGTGGTTTGCGGAGGAGCCGGGTCTTGACCATGTAGGTTCCGAGGGGGACCGGGGCCTGCTTCGCTTTCGGAGCGCGGCCCTTCCCCTGCCTCGCCGGGAGCGGGGGGCTGTCCGGAACAGAGAGGAGCGGGAGGAGGAAGAGGAGCGCGAGCTTCATGCCGGCCGTTCTTTGGTTTGCTGGTCGAAGGAAACGAAGGCCGGAAGGATAGCGGGGATCTCACCAGGCGCGCAGCCCTTCGAAGGGGGCGTGCTCGAGATAGGGGCCGAGGCGATCGAAGAGACGGCTCGCCAGGCAATGTTCCAGGTCTTGGAGGCCGAGGGCGGCGAGCCGGAGCGCCCGGCGGACCCGGTCCTTCGGAAACGGGGAGAGGTCCTCCTTCCCGGGCGGCGGAGGAAGGGGCAGGCGGTCCCACAATTCTGAGGCCCCGGCCTGTGCAAGGATCTCGGGGGAGAGGTCCTTTCGTTTCTCGATCGGGGTCAGGTGATAGCGCAGGAGCGAAAGAAGGCGTAGGAGGAATGGGTCGGGGGTTCGGTCGAGGAGTCGATCGATCGCGGTTCCGGGGATCGTGCCCCCGCACAGGGCGAGTCCCAGCGCCGCGGCCCGCCGGGTCGGGAGGAGGGGCGAGGCGTCGAGCGGCGCGTGGAGGACTTCCAGCATCTCGGGGCGGGGATCGAGGGAGGCGGGCGGGGGTTTCGGCCGTTTCTTCCCGTCTCCTCCCGGGCCGCCTTTCTTCCCTCTCTTTTTCTCCCTCTTCTCCGCGGCCTCCCTGAGTCTCTTCCAGATCCTCGCGGCCGCGAGGATCCGGGAGGCGCCGAGGGAGGCTACGTCCTCGGGTTTCTCCTGGCGCCGGAAGGGATCGAAGTTCCGGACGCGTTCGAGGTCCTTCACCCCGCCCACCCTTCCGAGGAGGATCAGGGCGCCGATCCGGAGAGAGGGGGGGGAGTTCTTCCGGGAGAGGGCCTTCCGGGCCAGCTCCGTCGCGCGATCCGGATTCAGGTTCGCGAGGGCGAGGAGAGCGGACCCGGCCGTCGATTCCTTCCTCCCGCGGAGTTCGTCGAGGCAGGTCTCGACGAGTCTGCGTTCGAGATCCCGGTCCCCCTTCTTTCCGCGGAGGGCGAGACCCCGCCAGGCCCAGGCCCGCATCATGTCCGGATCGGAATCGTTCCGGAGGCCCAAGGAGCGCAGGCGGACGAACCCCTCGCGGCTCGCGACCCTGCGGGCCAGGGTGTAGAGGGCGAAGGCCTGGAGCCTGTGGTCCCGGAACCTCCGGTCCTGCACCCTTTCGGGGTTCCCGTATTTCAGGAAGTGGATCATCGCGGCCCGGCCGCCGTCCTTCGAGAACCCCGCGAGGCATCCCGCGTATTCGTGGTCGGTCGAGCGGGTGCCGAAGACCAGGAGATCGGACAGAGCGGCGCCCAGGAGGGAGTCCGCCTCGCCGTTCGGGGAGCCGAGGCCGAGGGCGAGAGCGGCGAGCGCGCGGTCCCTCGATTCACGGTTCCGGGAATTCAGCAGGTTTCCGAGAACGAGGCGGGCCCGGGAACCTCCGAACTCGCCGAGTCCGATCAGAGCGCGGCGGCGGATCTCGGGATTCGGATCGGCCATGGCCTTCCGCAGCGCGGGGAAGGCCTTGGGGATCCCGAGTCTGGCGGCCAGGGTCAAGGCGAGGCCCCGGACCTCGGGGTCCTCCGCGTTCAGGAATGCGAGAGCCACAGAAGCGAGGCGCTCGGGAGGGCGGGAAGCCGAGACCTTCAAGGTCGCGGCGACGGCGAAATACTCACGCAGGAGGAGGAATCGTTCCGGGCCTTGGGAGGGGAGAGGGCCGGAGATCGACAACGGCGCGAGGACGGCGAACATGACCGCGGCGGAGAACGGGCGGGATGCATGCATTCCGGGGAGGGTCGATGTCTTCGCCAAGGTCTCGCTGCGCCTTCCTTTCGGAGTCCGTCCGGTTCCGTTCCGGGAGGGACGGAGAGCCTCGGACCGAACTCCCAGTCTATCGGAGTCCGCTCTAGGCTGTGCTGAGCGGAATCCCTCTCCTGGACACATGATACGGATCGAACTCCTCTACGTCTGGTACGCCTGGACCCTCGCGGTCCTTCTCGTCCTCGCCGGGGAAGGAGTCCCCGGAAGATGGGGCTGGGTCGCGGGCCATGTCCTCGTCGTGTTTCCGGCCCTGGCCCTGCGCCGGGCTCCGAACTGGCTCCGCTATGCGGCGGCCTGCCTCTTCGTTCCCGCCGCCTTCTCGTCCCTGGGAATCCTGATTCCCGACCTCGTTCCCGAGGCGATGGAGTGGAAGGTCGCCCTCGCCGACCGGGCCCTCGGCGGCGAGGCGCTCCGGTCCCGGCTGAGCGCCCCGCCGCCCTGGCTCGTCGAGTTGTGCCAGGTCTGCTATTCGACGTTCTATTTCCTTCCGCTCGCCCTGGCGCTCGCGTTCCATGCGCGGGGCCGGAAGGATGCGATCCCCCGGCTCGCGGAACTCGTCGTCGGCGGGTTTCTCCTCTCCTACCTCGGATACCTCTGTTGTCCGACGCTTCCCCCCTACCGCTTCCTCGAGGATCCCGATCCCCTCGTCGGAGGACCGCTCTTCGGGTTCCTGAACCGAGTGCTCTACGAATGGGAACCCCTGCGGCAGGACTGCATGCCGAGCGGGCATACGATGATCACGCTCTGCCTCTGGTGGGCCGCCTGGAAGACCGATCCCCTCCAGCTTCTCTGGCTGCTTCCTGTCGGGAGCTTCCTGATCCTCGGCACCCTCGTCCTCCGATACCACTGGGGCGTGGACCTCCTCGCGGGTCTCGCCTTCGCGGTCCTCGCGATCCTCCTCTTCCGGGGGGGCGCCTCCCCGTCTCCGGGAAAGGGAGAGGCGGTCGCGTGACGAAGCCGACCCAGGGAAGGATCTCGAATGCGCTCCGGTGGGTTCCGGCCCTGTGGTTGCTCCTCGCGGGGATCTCGGGAATCCGTGCTCGCTTGGCCGAGGCTCCGCCGGCCAGGGTCCTCTCCCGGCTCCTCGAGGAAGGGGCGGAAGCCAGGATCGAGGGTTTCCTCCAGGATTGGGGAAGCAAGGCGGGCTGGGATCCCCGCTGGGAGGGGCGGGCCCGGCGCATGCTCCTCCGTCACACAGGGGAAGGGGCGCGGATCTTCCTCCTCGGCGAGGATCCTTGGAAGCGGCAGGCCCTCCTGGACCACATGGCGGTGCTCCTCTATCCGCGGAGGTTCTGGCCGCTCGCGGGACTTCCTCCGGATTGGAGGAGCAGGGTGACGGCCATCGAGGAACCGGTCTTCTTCCTCGAACTCTTCCCGGACGCGACGGTTCCCGGGATCGAGACGGCCTGCGTGAAAGTCGCCGAGGAGCCGGGGCTCAGGCTCTGGCTCGTTCCGCGGAGCCTCCGGAGCGGGGGCGGGAAGTGACGGCCTCCGTCCCCGAGATCGGCCTCCCGGGACTCCTTCCGGTTCTTCTGCCGCCCTTCCTGGCCGGAGCGGCCCTCCTCCGGCGCCTCGGGATCCGCCCGTCGGAAGCCCCCTACGCCTGGCCCGGCCTCGCCTGGATCCTCGGGGCCTTCCTCGCCGGCCTCGTCGAGACCTCGTGGCTCGCGGCCGGGGGATCGTCCCGGGAGAGCCTCGGGCCCGACCTCGTGCTCCTGGTGTGCGCCGCGGGCCTCCTCCTCGGGGGCGGACCGCGCCTTGGTCCGCTCCTCCCCTCCGAGAACCCCGCAAGGGGGGGACGGGTCTTTCCGGCGGTCTTCCTACTCGCCCTGGCGCTCTCCTTCCTCTTCGTGCTCCGCGGGACCCTGACGCCGATCGTCGTCGGGGACGAGGCGACCTTCTGGGCCCTGAAGGCGAAGGTCCTCTACCACGCCGGGGGATGGAACGAGGCCTTCCGCGAGGAGATGGCCGAACCGGGTTTCGTCCTGCAGAAGGACTATCCCTTCTGGAATCCCCTCCTCCAGCTCCGGGTCTTCGCGCGGGCCGGCGGCCTCACGCAGTTCGAGAACCGGATCCCGATCCAGTTGTTCCTTCCCGCCCTCCTCTGCGTCCTCGCCGAGATCCTGAGGGCGGCCGACTCGAAGGTCCTCGGCGCCCTCGGCATGCTGGCCTATGCGACGACCTGGCGGTTCGCGGTCCACTGCGGGGACGGGGGCGGGGACGGGATGGTGGCCGCCGGGCTCACGGTCGCCCTCCTCGGAGGGTTCGTCCTCGGGCGCGGAGACTCGAGAGGCGCTCCGCTGGCGGCGTTCGGAACGGCCTGCGCCCTCTACGCAAAGAACGAGGGCATGCTCTATCTCCTCGCTTTCGCCGCCGCCGCGACGCTCTTCCTCGTGATGCGGCGGCGAGGAGGAAGGAAGCCGCGGCCGTCCTCCCTCCTCTGGGTCCTTCTGCCGGCGGGACTCCTGGCGCTGCATTGGGGAACGAACGCGTGGTTCGGCTTCGAATCCCCGTGGACCCGACACGGCCTCGGAGGGCGCTTCGTCCGGCAGTTCGGGGAGAACGTCCTGCCGGTTCTCGCCCACTATCTCGGGATCCTGACCGATCCCCGGCACGCGGCCCTCGTCCCCCTCCTCGCGCTCCTCCTGCCGCCCCTGGTCCTGCGGGGACGGATCCGGGAGTCCGGGGCCGCAGTCCTTTGGCTCTTCCTGATCGCCGCCTTTCTCGGACAGGTCTGCGTGTTCATCGCGACACCGGCCGATCTGTCCTGGCACCTGGAGACCGCGGCCGATCGCCTCGCGTTCCATTTGAGTCCGCCCTCCTTCGCGCTCGCGATCCATCTCCTCGGCGCGAGGTTCCGGGACGGGGAGCGGCGGCCGCCGGTGGCGGAAAAGTTCCCGCGCCCCTAGACTCCGGGCGGTTTCCTTTCCGGCCCGGGGAGGATCGTGCTCGTTCGCGGCCCGCCCACGGCCTTACCCCCTGCGATTTCTCTTCACCTCGGAGGACCTATGCTTTCCGTACGATTCTCGTTCCGCGCCCGCACCCTCATCGCCCTCTTATTCCTGGCCCTCCCCGCCGGAACGCTCCATGCGCAGGCCCTCTACAAGGTCGGCTTCCGCGCCGCGAAGTTCCCCAACCCGACGAACTCCGGATCGAAGAGCCTGGACTGCACGCTTTATTACCCCGCCAGGACCCAAGGGAAGAACGCCGCGCTCCTTCCCCGGAAAGGGGGTTGGCCGGTCGTCGTCTTCCTGCACGGGTGGCGGAAGTACGGATACCACTACGTCGAGGTCGGCTTCGCCCTGGCCTCGAGCGGCTGGATCGCGGTCCTCTCCGACACGGCCCCGGCGAACCTGAACCTCCAGATCCAGGACGGGAGGGCCCTCCATCCCGCCCTCGTCAAGGAGAACAAGACCTCGACCTCCTGGCTGGCCGGCGCCCTCGACACTTCGAACATGGCCCTCGCCGGCCATTCGACCGGTGCGACGAACCTCTTCTTCATCCTCGCGAACAACCCCGGCTATTCCTGTGGGGTCAGCTACGGCCCGTGGCTCGGCCTGGACCTGAAATACGGGCTCACGGTCATGCCGAAGGTCACCGCCCCGGTGCTGCTCCTCTCGGGAATGGGGGAGAAGATCACCCCCTGGAAGCCCCACGGGAAGGGGGCCTATGACCGCTTGACGGGTGTTCAGGGCCTGAAATGCCTCTTCGTCCTGGACAAGGACGGCGACCACTACAACATCGTCGCCTACGTGCTGCGGGGGAGGCCCGCGGACAAGCAGGTCTTCGAGACGACGCACCGGGCCGTCTCGGGTTTCCTCCGTTATGTCCAGGGCGGGGACGAGAAGGCGCTGGCCTCGGTCCTGGGCGGCACCGCGCGGAGGAGCGCGAAGTTCGGAGGCCTGTTCGCGACGAATCCCCGGCCCTTGTACTTCCAGAGCGGTTCGACCGCGATCGGAACCGTCTCCCATCTGGAGGTCGTGGCTCTTCCCGGCCCCGCTCTCCATCTCTTCTCGATCCGGAAGGGCTCCCTGAAGACCTCCTGGGGTACCCTCCTGCTGAACCCCCTGTACCTCGGGTTCTTCGGACCGACCCCGGTCGGCGCCTCGGGCTGGTTCGATCTCTCGTTCCGCCTCCCGAACGACCCGAAACTCCGGGGGATGACCTTCTATTTCCAGGCGCTCGGCGCTTCGAAGGGGGGGCATCGGTTCTCGAACCCGACCGCGTTGCCAATACGCTGATCCGGGAGCGCCGCCGGAGTCCGGGGGGGCGCGGGAGGATACGAATGGGATCGGGTAAGAAGGAATCGAGAGGCGGGCCCGCCGTCCTGGCGCTCGTTCTCCTGTGTTCCGCGGGTGGAACGGGGCGCGCCCTCCCCCCGGGAGGGGCCGAAGGGGGAGGGGCCCAGGCCGCCGCCCCCGCCCGCCGGGAACTCGATCCCCCGATCGCCGTGCGTGTCGATCCGCGGGTCGAACTCCTGAGCCTCGTCTTCCGACTCGCGGGGAGCCCCGAGTATCGAAGAGCCCGCCTGGAAGCCTACGCGGCGGAAGCCGACCGCTTCTTCGAGGGCATGAGGGAGCACGAGGCCGTGAAGCAGGCGCGGGAACTCCGGCGCCGGGCGGGGATCGGATACGACGCGGTCGCGAGCTTCGCCGTCCATCTCCTTCCTCCGGACCCCTCGGGGAAGTGGAAGGAGGACGCGCGCGCGGGGCGTTGGCCCCGCCTCCCGTCCGGGGAGGAGGAACGGCCGAGGAGCCTCGAAGCGCGATGGACCGCGAAGGCCGCGGCGGACTTCGCGGCCGCGTTGCGCGATTTCGTCGCGAAGAGCCGCTTCGTCCGTTTCTTCTCCGCCCAGGAAGAGCTCTACGAGGAGGCCGAGTCGAGGATGCAGGACCTCCTGGGTCGTTCGTTGCGCCTGGAATGGTTCGATCGGTTCTTCGGGCCGCGTCCCTCGAAGACCTTCCATCTCGAACTCGCCCTCCTGAACGGGGGGTTGTGCTTCGGGCCCAGGGTCGCGCTTCCCGGCGGGGAGGAACTGCATTGCGTGCTCGGGGTCTGGCTCCGGGACGACCGGGGACGCCCCCGTTTCGATGAGACCGTCCTTCCGACCGTCGTGCACGAGTTCTGCCATTCGTACTGCAACCCGAGGATCGACGCGCACCGCGCCCTCCTCGAGGGACCGGGGCGCCGCCTCTGGAAGCTCTCGGCCGCGGGAATGCGCCGGCAGGCCTACAAGACCTGGGAGACGATGCTGAAGGAGACCCTCGTCCGGGGCTGCGTCGTGCGCTGGGTCGCCCGGACCCGGGGGCCGGCCGCGGCCGGGAAGGAATGCGAACGGCAGCGGGCCCTCGGATTCGAATGGTTGGGGGAGGTCGCCGACCTCCTGGCCGCGTACGAATCCCGGGAGGAGCGCGGGAAGACCCTGGACGGGATCATGCCTCGTTTCGCGGAGGTCCTCTCGAAGGAGGCGGAGAGGCTCGAGGCCTTCGAGGCCCTCCGCCCGAAGGTCCTGCGGATGTCCCCGGCCCCGGGAGCCCGGACGGACTCCTCCGTCACCGAGATCCGGGTCTGGTTCGACCGGCCGATGAAGCGGGGTTCCTGGTCGGTCATGAAGACGGACCGGCCCTTTCCAAAGGTCGCCGGGCGGCCGAGCTTCGAGGAGGACGGGCGCTGCTTCGTCCTTCCGGTCCGCCTGAGGCCTGAGACCTCCTATGAACTCTGGTTCAACCGGGGACGAGCCCTCGGCTTCCGGTCGGCGGAGGGCGCTCCGCTCCGGCCGGTCCGGCTGCGCTTCCGGACGCGCTGAAGGTCGGGTTCCGGTCCCGGACGCGGCCCTCCTTGGGGGGCTTCCGTACGGGTCCGTCCCGGTTCCGTCTTGGGTTCCGCCCTTCTTCGAAGGGCCGGCGGGGATCCCGTTTCGCTAGAGTGGGTCCGCCTTCGATGCCCGTTGGATCTACCGAGGAGGTCCCTTGTTCCCGTTCTCGTTCCCCGGATCGTCCCTTCTCCTCCTCCCGCTGATCTTCCTTCCCCATCCCCAGGAGGGGGGAGGCCTCGCGGCCGGGGGGATGCGATCCCTCTTCGACGGGAAGAGCCTCGAGGGCTGGACCGATCGGGGCGGGCGCTACGACGGAGAGGCCCGCTGGAGCGTCGAGGACGGGGCGATCGTCGGGCGTCAGGGAGAGGGGCGCCGGGGGGGGCTCCTCTACACGGTCGAGAGCTTCGAGAGCTTCGACTTCTCCTGCGAGTGCCGGACCGAGGCCCCCTTCGACAGCGGGATCTTCTTGAACATGGTCCCCGGGGCCCGGGGACTCCAAGTGACCCTCGACGACCGCCCCGGCGGGGAGATCGCGGGGATCTATTCCGACGGCTGGCTCCGCCACAACCCCTCGGGGAAGAAGGCGTGGAAGGCGGGAGCCTGGAACCGGATCGAGATCCGGCGGACCGGCCTGCGGCCGCACCTCCGCGTCCGGATCAACGGCGTGCTCGTTCTCGACTGGGTGCAGGAGGGGAAGCTCGAGGGTTTCGCCCGCGAGGGCCGGATCGGGCTCCAGGTCCACCCCGGTCGGATCGGCAGGCCCGAGGCCGCGGTCCGGTTCCGGAAGCTGAAGATCCGCGAACTCCCGACCGTGGACGAGGACCTGTTCCTCGTCGACGGGAAGGGCTTTCTCGTGCCGACGGCCGAGGCCGAGAGGCTCGGCTGGCGGCCGCTCTTCGACGGGAAGAGTCTCTCAGGCTTCGAGGCGGTTCCGGGCGGATCCGGCGAGAAGGTGAAGGGATACCGGGTCGAGGGGGGGCTTCTCCTCTTTCCGAAGGAGGGACCGGGGGGCTATCTCCGGACCGTCGAGGACTTCGAGGATTTCGAGCTGCTCCTCGAGTTCCGGACGGCCTTCATGGCGAACAGCGGAGTCTTCCTCCGGGCCGCCAGGGACGGGAGCAACCCGGCCTTCTCGGGCTGCGAGATCCAGATCCTCGACGATTTCAACTGGGAGAGGGTCACGAAGAGCCGCTTGAAACCCTGGCAGTTCACGGGCTCCCTCTATGGTTCGGTGCCCCCCGGGGACCGCGGCGCGCTCAGGCCTCTCGGGCGCTGGAACCTCTTCCGCATCCGTTTCCGCGGGAGCCGGCTCCGCACCGAGTTGAACGGCCGCCTGCTCTACGACGTCGATACCTTGAGGGTGCCCGGGAAGCCCTTCGCGGAGAGGGCGAAGCGGGGCTTTCTCGGCCTCCAACGGCATGCTCCCCGGGAGGTCCGCGACGAGATCTACGCGGCCTTCCGGAACCTCTGGGTCCGCCCCCTGAAAAGGGCGGAGGTTCGGGGTAAGGGGGACCGCGGGCGGGAAGGAGGGGAGGAAGGCTCCGGCGCGGAGCGGAGGAAGGGGGGGGAATGAAGGGCGCGATGCCGCATCGACCCGCCGCCTTCGACCGCAGGACCCTGCTGACCGGTGCCGCGGGGGCGGGGGGCATGTTCCTTCTCGGGGTCCCGGGCTGCCGGGGTCTCGAACGACCCCTGCCTCCCCGCCGGAAGCCGAGGGATCCGGATTCGAAGCTCCGGATCGGCGTCGTCGGCGTCGGAGGGAGGGGAGGGGCGAATCTCCGGGCCGTCCGGGGGGAGCGGATCGCGGCGCTCTGCGACGTGGACGCGCGCAGGCTCGAAAAGGCGGCCCGCGCCTTCCCGAAGGCGCGCCGCTTCGCCGACTACCGGCGCATGCTCGCGGAGGTCCCTCTCGACGCCGTCGACGTCAGCACGCCGGATCATCTCCACGAACCCGTGGCCCTGGCCGCCCTCTGGAAGGGGCTCGACGTCTACCTGGAGAAGCCCCTCGCCCATGCCCCCGCGGAGGCCCGCAGGCTGAGGCTCCTGGCCGAGAGAACGGGAGCCGTCACGCAGATGGGGATCCAGATCCACGCGGGGGAGAACTACCGCCGCACGGTCGAATGGGTCCGCAGCGGCGTGATCGGCCCGATCACCGAGGTGCACGTCTTCTGCGACAAGTCCTGGACGGGGCATGGACGGAGACTGGTCCGCCGGCCGCGGCCTCCCTGGCTCGAATGGGACCTCTGGCTCGGGCCCGCCCGCGCGCGGCCCTACGTCGAGGGTCTCCATCCCGCGAACTGGAGGCGCTACTGGGACTTCGGGACCGGCACCCTGGGAGACATGGGTTGCCACTATCTCGACCTCGCGCATTGGGCTCTCGATCTCGGGGTTCCGAAGCGGATCGAGGCCGAGGGGCCCGACCCGGAGGAGGGGGCCGCCCCCCCCTGGCTCCACGCGCGCTGGGGGCACGCGGCCCGGAGCGGGGCCCCGGGGGTGAGCGTGCATTGGTACGACGGAGGAAAACGTCCCGAGGCCCTCGCCCGGATCGGGATGGACTCCTGGAGGAACGGGGTCCTCTTCCTCGGCCAGGAGGGCTGGATCCTCGCCGACTACGGGCGGCGCCTCCTCGGGCCGAAGGCTCGGTTCCGGAACTGGAAGCCCCCGGAACCGAGCATCCCCCCCTCGATCGGACATCACCGGGAATGGATCGCGGCCTGCAAGGCCAGGACCCGCACGACCTGCGACTTCTCGTACTCCGCTCCCCTCAGCGAGACCGTCCTCCTCGCGACCGTGGCCTACCGGCTCGGGCGCGCTCTCGACTACGACCCGATCCGCGGAACCGTCCTCGGGGGCCCCGAGGCCGCCGCCCTCTGCGATCCTCCGCACCGTCCGGGGTTTTAGCCCTTCCCCCCGGACGGCGGAGAGGAGGCGGCGGTCAGCGGATCAGGATCGACCCGACGCGGGTCGTGATCATGCCGGTCGTGTTGGCCTTCGGATCCAGGAGGGCGAACTGGACGTCGAGGTTGGCCTTCGAGAGGGAGGAGGCGATCGGGAGGGGGAGACTCAGCTTGCCGCCCTTGGGGACGAGGATCGGGAAGCTCAGGAGCGGGGCGAGGCCGAGTTCGCATTTCCCCATTCCGAGGAAGCCGAGGGGGATCGGTTTCGGAAGGGCGCCGTGCGTTCCGAGGAGGAAGAGACCCGCCGTATTGGCCGGGGCCAGGAGGATCAGGCCGTAGGAGAGGTTCCCGAGGTAGGGGACCGAGTTCCCGTACATCCAGGGCTCGGGTTGGAAGCTCGGGGCGCAGGCGTAGCCGAAACGGAAGAGGCGCGGGGCGCGCCGGACGTCGATGCCGGTCAGCGGGAAGCTGAATCCCCCGAACAGGGCCTTGTAGAGCTTACCGTTCCTATAGGTCACGACCCCGTAGTTCAGGCGTCCCTTGCCGAGGATGACGAGGTCTCCGGTCCTCGGATCCTCGACCGCCTTCGTCCCCCCCCAGAAGAGGGCGGAACTCACGTTGATCTTCTGCAGGAGCTTGCCGGTCCTCGGATCGACCCTGGAGACGTCGGTCGTGAGCCTGTTGTCCCGGTCGACGACGAACACGTTCCCGTCCCCGGCCATCGTGATCCCCTGGATCCTTGTCGGGAACGGGTACTTGGGAGAGTAGAGCAGCTTCCACTTGGAGGCGTTCTTCGGGTCCTGCAGGTCGAAGCGGTGGAGGGACTGGGATCCGTTGCCCGAGGACACGAGGTTCACGTAGGCGTAGCGGCCGTCGGTATCCATCGCGGGCCAGCGGTTCGTGTGCTTGAGGACGGTCGTCGGGTTCCCGCCCGCCACGGGGAGCCAGGCGATGCGGGAGGAGGTCAGGATGAGGAGGCGGTCTCCGACGACGCGCAGATCCTCGATCCTAAGGTCCCCGGTCAGGGCGGACCGGTTGAGCTTGGTCGCCTTGAAGACCCGCCCGGTGCCGGCGAGGATCCGGTAGACGTTCGGGGTGACCTGCGGGGTGGCCGCGCTGCCGTCGGTTCCGACGTACCAGGCGGTCGGGTTGTAGGGGTCCTGGACGATCGCGTGGGCGAGCTTGAGGTCTCCGGAGACGCCGAGGAGGGCTTTGGCCGTGCCGAGAACCGGGTCGATCAGGAAGATCCCTCCCCCGGATCCCTTCACCGAAGGACCGACGGCGAGGATGTCCTGCTCGCGGTTCTGGGCGGAGAGGACGGCGGAGCAGAGGATGAGCGCGCAGAGGGAGCGGAGGAAAGTCATCGAGGCACCTTGAGGGTCTTGCGGGACGGCGGGGGAAATCCCGCGGGAGAGTCTAACGGATGGTCCCTTCGGGGGAGTCGCCCCGCTGGTCCCGGCTGATAAGTACGCCCGGATGGAGGGCTTAGGTTCGCCTTCATCTCCGCTCGATGTCGGGAGGAAGGCGTTCCCGAGGTCACCCGCTCACGATTCGTCTTCCTCCTCGTCGACGACCCGGGCGCAGGAGACGACGGCGTCCCCCTCCTTCAGGTTCATGACCCGGACGCCCTGGGTCGCCCGCCCGATCCTCGAGATCTGTCCGGCGGGAATGCGCACGATCATTCCATGCTCGGTGATCAGCATGATGTCCTGATCGCTGCGGACCGCGAGCGCGGCGACGACCGGGCCGTTGCGCGAGGTCGTCTTGATGTTGATCGTCCCCTTGCCTCCGCGCCCCTGCCTGCGGTATTCCTCGAGGGCGGTTCGTTTCCCGTATCCGTTGCGGCAGATCGTGAGGATGTCTTCGCCGGGTTCGACCGCGACGAGGGAGACGACCTCGTCGCCCGGGCGCAGGCGGATGCCCCGGACCCCCCGGGCGACGCGGCCCATCAGCCGCGCGTCTTCCTCGATGAAGCGGATCGCCTTGCCCCCGGCGGTCGCGAGGATGACGTCCTGCCCGTCCTTCAGGAGGCGGACGCCGATCAGGGAGTCCTCCTCCTCGAGGACGAGGGCGCGGATCCCGCCGCGCTTCGGGCGCGAGTAGGCGGAGAGCACTGTCTTCTTGACATAGCCCGAGGCGGTCGCGACGAGGAGGTAGCGGTCGTCGAAGCGGTCGACACGGAGGACCTCGGCGAGCCGTTCCCCCTCCTCGCGGAACTCGAGGAAATTCGCGATCGATCGGCCCCTGGCGGTGCGGTTCATCTCCGGGATTTCCCAGACCTTCTTCCAGTGGACGCGCCCGCGGTTCGTGAAGAAGAGGAGATAGTCGTGGGTCGTCGCGACGAAGAGGTGGGAGAGGAAGTCGCCCTCCTTCATGTTGGCGGCCGTGACGCCCCGGCCGCCGCGGCCCTGGCTGCGGAAAGCGTCCAGGGGGGTCCGCTTGATGTACCCATGATGGCTGATCGTGACCGCCATCATCTCTTCCTCGATCAGGTCCTCGATGTCGATGTTGACCTCGACTTCTTCCTTGCTGATCTCGGTGCGGCGGTCGTCGCCGTACTTGTCCGCCATCTCGTCGATCTGGCGGCGGATGACGTCGTGGATCAGCCGCACATCGGCGAGCATGGCCTCGTAGCCCTCGATCTCTTCGAGCAGGGCCCTGTACTCCTCCTCGAGCTTCTCGATCTCGAGGCTCGTGAGCCGGGCGAGACGCATGTCGAGGATCGCCCGGGCCTGGACATCGCTGAGTTCGAAGCGGGATACGAGGGATGCGCGCGCGTCCTCGACGGAACGGCTGGCCTTGATGATCTCGACGACTTCGTCGATGTCCGCCAGCGCGATCCTGAGTCCCTCGATCAGGTGCAGCCGGTCGCGGGCCTTGCCGAGGAGATAGCGGGTCCTGCGGGTGAGGACCTCGATCCTGTGGTCCCGGTAGGCCTCGAGGAGCCCCTTGAGGGAGAAGGTTTTGGGCCTTCCCTGGTCCAGGGCCAGGTTGATGATCGAGTACGTCGTCTGGAGGGGGGTGTATTTGAAGAGCTGATTCAGCGTGACGGTCTCGTCGTCGACGCCCTTCTTGAGTTCGACGACCAGCCGCATCCCGGTGCGCGCGTTCGTCTCGTCGTTGACGTCGGAGATCGTCTCGATGCGGCCGTTCTTCACCGAATCCACGATGGCCTGGACGATGGCCTGGATCGTGACCTGGTAGGGGATCTCGGTGAAGACGAGGTACTTGCGCCCCTTCCTCTCCTCGACGACATGGCGGGCCCGGATCACGACCTGCCCGCGGCCGTGCTTGTAGGCCAGGGCGGCGCCCTTGCGTCCGAGCAGGATCCCCCCGGTCGGGAAGTCCGGACCGGGCACGATCTCGTTCAGCCTCTCGGTGCTGATGTCCGGGTCGTCGAGGAGGGCCTTCACGGCCTCGGCGATCTCCCGGAAGTTGTGGGGCGGCATGCTCGTCGCCATTCCGACCGCGATGCCGTTGCTGCCGTTGCAGAGCAGATTCGGGAAGCGGCCGGGAAGGACCGTCGGCTGCATCCTCGTCTCGTCGTAGTTCGGGACCCAATCGACCGTGTCCTTGTCGAGGTCCTCGAGCATGTGGATGGCCGCCAAGGACATCCGGGCCTCGGTGTATCGCATGGCCGCGGGGTTGTCGGGGCGGATCGTCCCGAAGTTCCCCTGCTTGTCGACCAGGACGTACCGGGAGTTGAAGTCCTGCCCCATGCGCACGAGGGTCGGGTAGATCACGGCCTCCCCGTGGGGGTGGTAGTTCCCCGAGGTGTCGCCGCAGATCTTCGCGCACTTGCGGTGCTTCGCCCGCGGTCCGAGGTTCAGGTCGTGCATCGCGACGAGGATCCGCCGCTGGGAGGGTTTGAGGCCGTCCCGCACGTCCGGCAGGGCCCGCGAGTGGATGACGCTCAGGGCGTACGTCAGGTAGGACTGCTTCATCTCCTCCTCGAGGAGGAGGGGGCGTGAGCCGTCGTCTCTCGGTTGCAGGTCGTCGCTCATTCGGGTCGGGTCCGCGGCGTGAGGAAGGCGGCCCGACCCTCGGGCCGGCCGCCCCGGGAATCGACCTTCCCGGCGGGGGGGAACGCGCGGCTGAGCCGCGACTTCGAAGCGGAAAAGTATCCCAGAACGGAGGGGGCGAGACAAATGCGAAACGCCCGGATCTCTCTTTGTAAGTCTCTTCTGGCTATCGACTTACGGTCGAATTTCCCGGGGGCGGCGCGGGCGGCGGCCCAGGCGGATGCTGACAGGGGAAAAGCCCGGCTTCATGCTTCGACCCATGTCCGCTCGGAAGGCCTTCCTCCCGCTCTGTCTCCTGCTCCTGCAGGGAGCCTGCAGCCCCGATCCCTATCCGAACGAGAAGGGGAAGGTCCTGCACGTCGGCCTCCGCCTGCTGCCGAAGAGCTTCGATCCGCCCCTGATCGAGGACGAGGGGTCGGGGAAGTGCGCGGCCCACGTCTACGACGGTCTGCTCCAGTACCACCCCTATGCGCGGCCCTACAAGCTGATCCCCGCCCTCGCGGAATCGATGCCCTCGGTCTCCGAGGACCGTCTGACCTTCACGTTCCGGATCCGGAAGGGCGTCCGCTTCCAGGACGATCCCTGCTTCGAGGGGGGGCGGGGCAGGGAGGTGACCGCCGAGGATTTCATCTGGTGCTTCAAGCGTTTCGCGCATCCGGCGACGGGGGCGAAGGGCTGGTGGCTCTTCGACGGAAAGATCCGCGGGTTGAACGCCTGGCGGGAGGCGCGCAAGGCGGAGGCGAGGAAGCTCAAGGTCGCGGGGAAGGACGCGCCGCCGCTCTTGGGGATCGACGTCCCGGTCGAGGGCTTCAAGGCTCCGGACCGCTACACGCTGCGCATCCGTCTCGTCAAACCCTATCCCCAACTCCTCTGGGTGCTCGCGATGCCGTATACCTCGGTCTATCCGAGGGAGGCGGTCCTCTACTACAAGGAGGAGTTCCGCAACCATCCGGTCGGCACCGGACCCTTCCGGGTCGTCGAGTTCAATCCCGTCTACCGTGTCGTGCTCCGGCGCAACCCGACCTTCCGCGAGGTCCGGGTCCCCGATCCGCGACGGAGACCCGGGGACCGGATCCCGGGGTGGGACTGGAAAAAGGACGAGGAGCGGGGGCTTCTCGTGAACGCGGGAAAGCGGATCCCCCTCCTCGACGGGATCGAGATCCGCTTCCTGCTCGAGGACCAACCCCGCTGGCTCTACTTCAAGGCCGGGTACCTGGACTTCCTGAATCCGCCGAAGGACAACACGGACGAGGCCGTCCCGGGGGGGAAGCTGAGTCCGGAGATGAAGGCCCGGGGGATCAGGCTCGACCCCTGGCCCGAACTGGGAACGGTCTACACCTGTCTGAACTGCGAGGATCCGCTGCTCGCGAACCCCGATCTCCGGAGGGCGATCGCGCTCGCCTACGACCATCGCTGGACGGTCGCACACCTCTATTCGGGGCAGGCCGTGATCGCGAAATGCCTGATCCCGCCCGGGGTCGCGGGCTACATCGACTACCATCCGTACCATTCCGACGACGGCCGCGCCCAGGTGGAGCGCGCGAAGGCCTTCCTCGCGAAGGCCGGGTATCCGGGGGGGATCGGTCCCGACGGGAAACGCCTGCGCCTGACCTTCGAGAATTCCGGAGCCAGCGCGACCGCCAAGATGTTCGCGGACCGTTTCGTCAGCGAGATGCGGAGGATCGGGGTCGAGGTCGATGTCGTCGTCAACACATTCCCCCAGATGCTCGAGAAGATGCGGAAGAAGAAGTTCCAGATCGCGGGCCTGGCCTGGGGATTCGACTATCCCGACGCGCAGAACATCCTCCAGCTCCTCTACGGACCGAACGGCTCGCCGGGACCCAACGCAGCCAACTTCGAGAACGAACGCTTCGACCGCCTCTACGAGAAGGCCTCGATCCTCCCCGATTCCCCCGAGAGGACCCGGCTCTACGAGGAGATGGCCCGTATCGTCGCCGACGAGGTGCCGTGGATCACGAGGGCCCACAGGATCCGCCAGAACCTCCAGCAACCCTGGTTGAAAGGCTTCCGGTACACGGAGACGACCTATCAGTACTGGCGTTACGCGGACATCGACCGCGGGATGCGCGAAGGCCTGTTGAAGGAGTGGAACCGGCCGACGAGATGGCCGCTCGTGCTCTTCGCGCTCCTGTTCTCCTGGCTGGGGCTCGCCTCCGTGCGCCAGGCGAGGAGGAAGCCTTGATCGGTTACATCCTCCGCCGCGCTCTCTACGGGATTCCCGTCCTCCTCGGCGTGGCCCTGATCACCCTCCTGCTCTTCCACGTCGCCGGAGGGGATCCCGCGGCGATGAAGCTCGGCAAGAACCCCAGACCGGAGGACGTCGCGGCCCTCCATCGGTCGATGGGGTTGGACAAGCCTTTTCCGCTCCAATACGTCGACTTCCTCGGCCAGACGGTCTCCTTCGATTTCGGGACATCCTGGAACGACAACACGCCGGTGCGCAGGATCTTCCTGCGCGGGCTCGGCCCCACCCTGAGCCTGACGATCCCAGCCTTCCTGATCGGAGCCCTGATCTCGATCTCGCTCTCCCTCTTCGTCGCCTTCTATCGAGGGTCGGTGCTCGACCGGACGACGACCTTTCTCGCGATCGGGGGGATCAGCATCTCCTCCCTCGTCTACATCCTCGTCCTGCAATGGCTCCTCGCGGACCGGTGGAAGCTCTTTCCGATCTGGGGCTACGAATACGGGTTCGGGGCCGCCTTCTTCGTCGCCCTTCCTGTCCTGATCTGGGTGCTCCTGACCGTCGGCCAGGATCTGCGGTACTTCCGGACCGTCGCCCTGGAGGAGATCGGGAGGGATTACGTGCGGACGGCCCGGGCGAAGGGGCTTCCCGAGCGGAGGATCCTCTTCCGCCACGTGCTCGGCAACTGCGCGATCCCGATCATCACGAGACTCGTCATCACGGTCCCGTTCCTGATCACGGGGTCCTTCCTGCTCGAGATCTTCTTCGGGATCCCGGGACTCGGCGGAACCCTCTACACCGCGATCCAGAACTCCGACCTTCCGGTCATCAAGGCCTTCACGATGGTCGGGACGATCCTCTTCGTCCTGTTCAACATCCTCTCCGACGTCCTGTACGCGGTCTTCGACCCGAGGATCCGACTGTCATGAGCGGGGTCGAAGCGGTCGGATCGGTTTCCGAGATCGAGGTCCGGACCCCGGGACGGGAGGCCTGGCGCCGCCTGCGGAAGGACCGCTTCGCGCTGTTCTTCCTCGGGATGTTCGCGGCCTTCTTCCTGATCGCCCTCGGCGCGCAGGTCGACGTGCTCCTCGAAGGAAGGGGGAACCCCTCGTATTCGAAGAGCCTGATGGAGATGGGCTACGCCTTCGAGGAGACGCACCATCCGCCGACCTTCGAGGCCTTCCCGCTGGGGATCCTCGGTCTGGACTGGAACGGGCGCTCCGTGCTGCTCCGCGTCCTCCAGGGAGCCCGCATCGCCTTCATGGTCGGGGTGCTCGGCGCCCTCTGCAGCATCGTGATCGGGATGTCCCTCGGGCTTCTGGCGGGGTTCTTCGGGGGCTGGGTCGACGCGCTCGTCGTCTACGTCTATTCGACCGTCGCCTCGATCCCCTACCTCCTGCTGATGCTGGCTTTGGCCTTCGTCCTCAAGCAGGGGGACTTCGCGCGGATCTACAGGGAGAGCGGGCTTTCGGGCTTCCTGAGCCTCGGCCTGTTCAACATCGTCTGCGTGATCGGGGCGACCTCGTGGGTGACGCTGTGCCGCCTCGTCCGGGGGGAGGTCATGAAGGTCCGGGAGTTGGACTACGTCAACGCCGCCCGCTGCCTGGGTTTCGGGAACCTCAGAATCCTCTTCCGGCACATCCTCCCCAATGTCTTCCATCTCGTCATCATCAACTTCTCGCTGACCTTCGTCATCGCGATCAAGTCGGAGGTCATCCTGACCTTCCTCGGGGTGGGGGTCGACAAGGAGCCCTCCTGGGGACAGATGATCGCCTACGCGAAGAACGAACTGATGCAGGGGATCTGGTGGCCCCTCGCCTCGGCCGGGGGGCTCCTCTTCCTCCTGACCCTCAGCGTCAACTACGTCGGGGACGCCCTCCGCGACGCCCTGGACCCGAAGCTCAAACACTAGGAGTCCGATGAGTTCCGATCCTTCCGCCTTCTCCGCCGGCGCCGAGCGCCTCGCCGTGGACGCCGTCCGCATCCTTTCGATGGACGCCGTCGAAAAGGCCCGCTCCGGGCATCCCGGAACCCCGATGGCCCTGGCTCCCCTGTGCTACGTCCTGTGGACGCGGCACCTCCGGCACGATCCGAAGGACCCGCGGTGGCCGGACCGCGACCGATTCGTGCTCTCCTGCGGGCACGCCTCGATGCTCCTCTATTCCCTGCTCCACCTCTCCGGCTACGACCTGACGATCGAGGATCTGAAGGAGTTCCGGCAGTGGGGAAGCCGGACCCCCGGGCATCCCGAGTACGGGCACACGCCTGGCGTCGAGACGACGACCGGCCCCCTGGGCCAGGGTTTCGCGAACGCCGTCGGGATGGCCTTGGCCGAGGCGCGCCTGGCCTCGAGGATGAACCGGACCGGGTTCTACGTCGTCGATCATCACACCTGGTTCCTGGCCTCCGACGGGGATCTGATGGAGGGGATCTCGCACGAGGCGGCCTCCCTCGCGGGGCACCTTCGGCTCGGAAAGCTGATCGGCTTCTACGACGACAACGGCATCACGATCGAGGGGGACCGCGCGCTCGCGGATTCGGAGGACGTCTCGAAGCGCTTCGAGGCCTACGGATGGCAGGTCCTCCGCGTGGAGGACGGGAACGACCTGGATGCCCTCGACGATGCGATCGAGGAAGCGCGGGCCGAACTCCGCCGGCCTTCCCTGGTCATCGTGCGCACCGAGATCGCCTACGGGTGCCCGGAGAAGCAGGGGACGGCGGCGGCCCACGGGGCCCCGCTCGGGGAGGCGGAGATCCTGGGCGCGCGCGAAAGGCTCGGCTGGCCCTCCACGGAACCCTTTTTCGTGCCGGAGGAGGCGCGGGTCCCCTGGCGGCGCTGTCTCGAGCGGGGGGCGGATCTCCACGCCGCCTGGGTCGAGAAGTTCCGGGAATACGAGGCCGCCTATCCCGACGCGGCCGAGGAGTTCGAGCGCTTGTTCCGCGGCGGACTCCCGGAGGGTTGGGAGGAGGGACTCCCCGATTTCGGCGATCTCCGCGATCCCCTCGCGACCCGGCAGGCTTCCGGCGGGATGTTGCAGGCGCTGCATGAGCGGATTCCCGAACTCGTCGGCGGGTCGGCGGACCTCGGGCCCTCGAACTGCACGCTGATCCGGGAAGGCCGGCCGGTGACGGCCGCGGACCTCGGGGGGGACAACCTCCATTTCGGGATCCGGGAGCACGCGATGGCCTCCCTCTGCAACGGGATGGCCCTTCACGGGGGAGTGAGGCCCTACGCGGGGACCTTCCTCGTCTTCGCGGACTACATGAGACCGGCGATCCGGATGGCGGCCCTGATGGGGCTCCCGGTGATCTATGTCTGCACGCACGATTCGATCGGACTCGGCGAGGACGGTCCGACGCACCAGCCGATCGAGACCCTTGCCTCCCTGCGGGCGATCCCGAACCTCGTCGTGATCCGACCGGCGGACGCCGTCGAGACGGCCGAGGCCTGGCGGGTCGCGATCCGCCGGCGGGAGGGACCGACGCTCCTCGCCCTGTCGCGGCAGAAGCTGCCGCCCCTGGTCTCTCCCGGGGTTCCCGTCCACCGGGGCGCCTACGTCTGCCGGGACGCGGGCGGGGAGGAGCCGGCTCTCGTCCTCCTGGCTTCGGGATCCGAGTTGCGGCTCTGCCTCGAAGCCGCGGAGATTCTCGAGAAGGAGGGGATCGCGGCGCGGGTCTTGAGCGTCCCCTCCCTCGACCTCCTCGCCGCGCAGGACGAGGACGATCTCGCCTCCCTCCTTCCGCCCGGCGTCCCGAGGCTCGCGGTCGAGGCCGCCCACCCGATGCCCTGGCACCGATGGGTCGAAGGCCGTCCCGAATGCGTGCTCGGGATCGAGCGCTTCGGCGCCTCGGCCCCGGCTCCGCGCCTCTTCGAGGAGTTCGGCTTCACGGCGGAGGCCGTCGCCGCGAGGGGACGGGCGCTCTGTCTGCGTTGACGGCCGGGACGGACGTGGACGGCGGCCGGGAGCGTTACCGGGGTTTCCCTCCGATCCTCGGGCCGAGGCCGCGGATCCTGATCCTGGGATCGCTTCCGAGCCGGGCCTCGATCGAGGCCGGTATGTACTACGGGCATCCGCGCAACCTGTTCTGGACCTTGATGGGGGAACTCGTCGGGGCGGGGCCGGACCTCCCGTACGAGAAGCGCGCCCGCATCCTCGAGGCCCGCGGAATCGCGCTCTGGGACGTCGCCCGCCTGGCCTCGCGCAAGGCGAGCGCGGACGCTTCGATGCGCGATGTCGTCCCGAACGGGATCCCGCGGCTGTGCCGGGAACGACGGAGCCTGCGCACGATCTTCTTCAACGGAGCGAAGGCCGAGGAACTCTTCGAGCGCTTCGTCCGCCCCCGTCTCGACGCGGAGAGCCTGCGACTCCCGGGGATCCGTCTTCCCTCGACGAGCCCGGCGAACGCCTCGATCCCCCTCGACGCGAAACGAAGGGCCTGGAGGCGGATCCTCGATCACCTGGACGGGGATGCCTCGCGCACGACGAAGGCGCCCCGCAGGTCCCCGAGGGCGTAGCCGAGGGCCTCGTCCTCGGGGTAGCGCCGTTTCAGGGCTTCGCGGACGGCGGGAGCGATCCCCTCCTCCTTCCCGTGGCAGAGGAGACAGGTCGCCGAGCCGATCCGGATCGCCCGGAGATAGACCCGTTCCCCGTCCAGCTTCTCGAAGACCTCCGCCGTGTCCGCATCGATCTTCGCGAGGAGGGCCGCTTCCCGCGGGGTCGGGGTGTCGTGTTCCTTGTTCCGGATCCTCGTTCCGATGCGGCGGATCCGGAACCCCCCGGTCGAGAAGCGCGCGGCGATCTCCCGCGCCCGGGTCGCGCAGACCTCGATCGCGTGCACGGGGCCGCCCTCCTGCATCGCGCCCTTGACCTCGGCGAGCAGGGTCTTCCCCATCTCGGCGGAGAGTCTCCGGGCCTCTTTCAGGAACTCCTCATCGGTCGGTCTCCCGGGACCGCAGCCCGTGGAGGCGAGGAGGAGGGCGAAGGGGAGGATTCGGAAGATCTTCATCGTCTCGGCCTCGTGGGGGGCGGGAGGGGCGGGTCGAGGTCCCGCCCGATCCGGAAAGCCAAAGCGGCGGGAGGCGGCGGCGCGAGCGCATTCTGCCGCGGGGGAGGGTCCCGGGACACCCGGGAGCCGGAAGCTTCCTCCCACCCCGGAATTCCCCGGGCTTCTTTCCGTAGACTGGCGGTCATGGGGTCGCATGGCTAAGGGGGCGCATCGATGAAGGCAGTGGTTTGGCGCCGTGGGTTCCGGTCCCTGAGCGGACTTCTCGTGCTGGCTCTCTGCGCGTTCGGCGCCTGGAAGATCCGGCAGGCCGTGGAGCGCGAGGTGCGCCCGGACCGATTCCCCCTCTACGTCCTGTTCAAGAACGTGCAGGGGCTCCGTCCCGGTTCGAGGGTCCTCCACCGTGGGATGGTCGTCGGCGAGGCCGCGGTCCTGGAACTCGACCCGGGGGGGCGACGGGTGCGGGTCCGGCTCGATCTCCTGCCCGAGGCCGCTCCGCTCGTGACGACGAGGACCGAATGCTGGGTCGTGAGGCCCCGCTTCGGAGGGCTCGCCGGCGGGCTGCGTGGGCTCGACACCCTGATCAAGGAGAGCTACCTGCGTCTCCGGGCTCCTCCCGGGGGAGAGGTCCTGCCGGCGGGTTCGGAGATCCTGGGCTACGAGAGACCCCCCGAAGGGCTCTCCCGCGAGGAGCTGGAGGACCCCCTGCCCGGGGATCTCCTCGGGACCGTGGCGCTCCCCGAGACTCACGGAATCCATGCCGGAAGCCCGGTCCTCCACCGGGGCGTGAAGACCGGAGAAGTCCGCTCGGTGCGCCTCTCCCCGGACGGAGAGGCGGTCTTCGTGCGGTTCCGGGTCGAACGGCGCTTCCGGAAGACCGTCGATTCACGGACGAAGTTCTGGGTCCACCGGCCGGTCCTTCGGGGGAGCCTGCTCGCCGGGATCCGCGTCGACCACCTAGGATCGATCCTCGCTCCGGCGCTCGCCTACGGCCGCGGGAACCGCCGGGCGGGTTCGCCCGCCGAGGACGAGGCCGTCTTCGAGGGGCTTTCCGATCCGCCGGAGGGGGTCGAGAAGATGCGCTTCCGGGGAAGGGTCCCCCCCGAGGAGAACGAAAGGAGGACGAGGGCGGTCGGGACCGGGGTTTTGGATCTGGAGCCCCTGGCGTCCGTGCGCTACGAGGCCGTCGAGAGGGATTTCTGGTCCGCGGACGACCAGGTCCTCTTCGACGGAGAGGGCGTCCTCTTCGAGAAGGAGGGGAGGATCCTCGTCCTCTGCCCGCGAAGCCTGTGCGACGCCTCCTTCGCTCTGCGGGGCAACTTCTTCGACCGCCTGAAGATCGAGGGGGAGAAGATCCGGGTCCGACTTTCGGACGGCCGGGTCTTCAGCGCGCGCAGGGTATGGACCGCTCCCTCCGGCGGAGATCTCGCCCTCCTCGAACTGAACCTCGGGGCCTCCCCCTTCGCCGGAAGGCTCCCCGATCCCTCCGCCTACCTCACGTTCTCCCGAGGGCCGGAGCGACCCGAGCCCGTCGACTACGAGGGCGAGAAGAAGGAGGGGGGGGTCGTCCGTCTCCTTCCGTCGGGGCCGATCCGCCATGACGGGAAGATCGCGGGCTTCTTTGGGCAGGAGAAGGGGTATCCGCGGCGGAGGCGCCGCCTGGGTCTGCGGGTCCTCCCCGAGAGGTGGAGGCCCGGCCGGGGGGCGGCCCCGAAGGCCTCCGGCGGGGGAGGGAGGGAGAGGGGGCGCGGACGATGAGCGGAGGAAGGGCCTCCGCGAGCCTTCCCGGGCCGCCGCTCGCCCCCCTCTGCGAAGCGGAGGGACTCTCGTTCGGCTATCGGATGGGAGGGCGCGTCCGCTGGATCCTCGACCGGGTCTCGTTCCGTCTCGAACGGGGCGGCTTCCACCTGCTGGCGGGGAGCAGCGGGAGCGGGAAGAGCAGCCTGCTCCATCTCCTGGCGGGGGAACTCGAGCCCGAGGACCCGGCCTGGGTCGTGCGGGGCGCGCTCCGATGGAACCCCCGGCGTCCCAGGATCGTGACGCTCTTCCAGAGGGAAGGCCTCTTCGACGATCTCGGCGTGCGGGGCAACCTCCGTCTCGTCGTCCCGGAGGAGCGGAAGGTCGAGGAACTCCTGGAGAACGTCGGGCTCGCCGGATGTCCCGACGAGATCCCGCACCTCTCCGGGGGGCAGCGGAAGCGATTGGCCCTGGCGAGGACTCTCGCCCTCGAACCGGACCTCCTCCTCCTCGACGAGCCGACGGCGGGCTTGGACCCCGAGACGACCCGGCGGATCCTCGAAGTCCTGAAGAGGATCCACCGGGACGCGGGCGGGCGGTTGGCGGTTCTCCTCTGCTCGCACGATCTCGAGGCCTGCCGGAAGCTCGCGGACCGGGTCCTGCTCCTGGACGGCGGGGGGGGGCTTGCCTGTCCGGCGATCGAGGAATGGGACGGGCGGATCCCCGTCCGGGACCCCGTTCCCGGCGGAAGGGGGGCCTTCCCGGGTTTCGGACCGGCCTTCCTCCTCGAAATCGGGAGCTGGGCCTCGAGTCTCGTCCGCGTCCTGACCGCCCTCCCCCCCGAGCGGCCGCTCGCCTGCCTCGCGCGGGGGTGGGGGGTCCTGTCCTCCCTCCTGCCCTTCCTCGCGCTCTCGGGCTTCGGATTCGGGGCCTTGACGATCTATTTCGTGGCGCTCGGGGATCCGATGCACGGCGCGATGAAGTCGGAACTCGATGCGGTGACCGGCCGGATCCTCCTGGTCATCCTCCTTCCGTTCCTCGTGAGCCTCCTCTATGCGGCTCCCGCGGTCTCCTCGATCCTCGCGGGGATCGGCGCGATGCGCCGGGACCGCCAGTTCGCGGCCCACAGGGCCCTCGGCCGGTCGATCCGCGCCGAGATCCTCTCCCCGATCCTCTGGTCCCATCTCCTGGCCCTTCCGTTGATCTTCGGAGCGGCCTTCGTCGCGACGACCTTCGGCGCCTTCACGGTCGAGGCCTGGAGGAGGGGCGTGGGCTTTTCCGACTTCGTTCCGGTCCTTCTCCGGGAGATCGGGACCGCGGACCTCCTCTGGTGCCTGGGGAAGAGCCTCGGGGGAGCCGTCCTGGTCGTCTGGATCCCCTGGCGCCTCGCGAACCGCCCCGGACAGACCCCGAAGGCCCTCGGGGAATCCGCGAGAAGCGCCTGGATCCTGACCGCCCTGTCGATCCTCCTCCTCCAGGGGCTCTGTCTCTTTCCGCAGCTCCTCGACTGAAGGCGATTCCGTCCCTTGAGGGAGCGGCCAAGGGAGCGCGAAGTTCTCCTCGACTCCCCGGCCCCTCCTCGGAACCGACGGGCCCTGATCCGCCAGGGTTATTACTTTCAGAACGGCAACTCTTTTTGTGGAGGGTTCGCGGAATGTTCGGCTCGGTCCGGCTTGATGCTCAGAACAAAAGATCTCCCCAGAGGCTTGCCGGAAAGAGACACGGGGAATAGGATCAGCGGACGCCTTGAGACCTTCTATTCCAGCCCGAAATCCCTAGGTCTATAGTTATTCCCGACAGAGGAATCCAGCGATATGCGATGAAAGGGTTCCTAGTACATACGAGCCCCGTCTCCCACCCTGGAAACCGTCCAAGTTGCGAAGTCCAGAGGAAAAGCCGCCTCGTTCTTCATTTTGGATCACAGGCGAGCCTGGATGTAAGCCTCCCCCCTCTTCGGGAACGAGGCCGTATCCACTCCGACCCTCTTGGGTGGTTCGAGTCTCTACTTCACACGTTAAAACTAAAATGGGAAAAAAGATTACTCTTGGCTTGGTTTTCATCCTTGCGGGAATTCCGATTGCTTGGTTTCTGGTGAGCTATTTTTTAGAAGGGGGAGGGGCAGCCGAATCCTCCAAAATGTCAGGAATCGAGGTAAGGGATATTGAGCAAAAAATAGATGGGGTCGGAATAGAGAAAAGTCCTGATGGGGGTGCAGGAGTCGAGGAGAGAAAGCAAGGAGTCCAGTTCGCTCGAATCGAAGTCGTTGATTCTATAAAGAAATCAAAAGACCCCTTGCATGAACTCCAGTTTTATATCACGAAGCCGGTTGACAACCTCGGGCCGGTAGTTCCGAGTCAAAAGGCGGAGATCCTGAAGACATTGAATGAAACGATTGCCAGAATCCGGAATGGAAGTTTTAGGTGGCATAGGCAGGAAGCAAAGGTTTCCGAGTCGGACTGGGTCGATCCACAAGGTCGGAAGGATTTGAGTGCATTGGAGAGGGAGGTTGATGACCTCAGAGCACAGAAGCTCTTGGAGGAACGAATTGCGGAAAAGCTTATTGTAGAAAGAGACAAGTGTTGGGTGATTCTCGGTAAACGATGGATGAAATTGCAGCGGCAATTCAAGGGGGATTCTCTTTATGCTTGGGGAGGGGCCGTAGGATATAAAAGGAAATTTCCGAATCCGATTGTCATTATTCCTGTTCCCTCGAATGCGACCAATGCTCTGGTTGAAGTCCGGAGAAAATTAAAGGAAGCGATCAGGTCGTATTGGATGAAGGTGTGCGATTTGTTCAACAAGAGGCCTTTTGATACAAGGAAAAAGCTTATTGAAGGTTTTATTGAGAATAAGCGTAAATCAATGCATGGGGTAAGAGGTGGAAACGAGATGTTCGGCGTTTTCGTTCGAAAGCATCCGGTCTTTCGGGACCTTCCGCGTTGGGTGAAAGCCAAGAAGGGCAGCTATACTCTCGAGGTTGCGCACTGAGGAGGTGAAGAGATGAGTTTGAATAAGTTTTTTTCAATACCCGCGCTTTTCATTTTTTCGATTGGCGCTTGTTTCTCCCAGGATCCCGTTGACCATCTTCGGGGAACCTATTCTCTAAAGCTTCCTGTCAGTCTCGAAGAAGGGAGCTTTCTTGAAGTCGGTCAGAACTACGGACAAACAACGACACAGATTTACTGGAAAAAATGGAATCCCACCACGAGCCAAGAGGATACGCTTGCATCACTGAGCTTACCTATTCATAGAGTCGGTGGAGGGGCGAGTGTTTTTGATCCGAATGCGGATGGTCAGTCTACGCACTATCTCATTAGCGGTTTGGAATATACAAGTTTCAACCCTGTCCAGAGAAGATGCGCTCTAATGAGGGTCCGGGCTAACAAGACAGGGACTCCTCCTTCCTATTCTCTCGTATTGGAGGAGGCTAAGACTTATGCTGGAGAAGACTATGTCTCTGTTTCCGTTCATCCGGATGAAAACCGTATCTATGTCATCGAGAGGAATCAAAGAATTGTTCGATATGCTCCTTGGGCAGGTGTTGGGAATGCTTTGCCTGATGGGTCAGCATTTTCAACGATTGTTGATTCCTCGGATATCCCGGATCTAAATCTCCTGCTTGGAAAAGATGTGGAGCAAAGAGGGCCAAGCTTCCTCTTGTCGAAGAGGTCCGTGGGTGGTGTGAAAGTTTGCCTATTCAAGCGTATGGACGTGACAAGGCAGGTTGAAGCTGGAGTCCAGGGAGTCACCGAAAATGGTGAAATCCAAGGGTTTTGTGTGCGAAATCCTTATTTCGTCACAAATGTTGACCCAGTTCAGCTTTTTTGTCAAAGTTCTTTCGGGGCGAGCGAATGGACTGTCAGGAGGATTTTCGATTCAGTCGCTATCTCGAGCGGTCCCGTTCAGCAGGATGTGTGGATGAACCTGGATGGGACCAGCAACGCTTTTAGGGTCTTCCGGATTCGTAGTGGGGTGGGCTTCCCTTGGCGAGAGGGCCGGGTAGGGTCCAACGGATGGACATCTACAGCTTCCTTTCGGAGATCTTCA
>JALUUL010000026.1 GCA_027021385.1 Planctomycetota bacterium
ATGACAAAAAACCGCAGGGCTCCTCCGGTTGACAAGCCCCTCGGAGGACCTAGGCTGGATCGTCCTTCGACCGGTCCGGCGCTCTTTTGCCTGGAAGGGCCCCGGAAGAGGTTTTCGCCCTCCGCCTCCGTCGTTTCGGGCCCGGTCGGATCCGCTGCGTGCTCTTTTCGTTTCCTCTCCTTCTTCCGTTCACCGGGCGTCCATTTCCTTGCCGCGGCTGTTCCCGGCCGTTCCCGGACACCGGTGGATTTCCGATTCATCATGAATCCCGCTCTTTCCTCCCTCAGGGGTCGACCTGGACGGCCATCCTGATTCGGTCCGCACGCGCGGACGTCTCGGGAACCTCGTTCCACCGATGTGACAACCGGACGCGCACACCACGAGGTTTTCGATGCTGACTCTGACGGCTCTGACGGCTTGGATGCTCCTGGGTTCCTTGCCGTGCCCGCCCCTTGGATCGGGTTTCCCGATCCGGCCCATGCCGGCGATGCGATACGAAGTCGCGAGACCCGCTCCCGATGCGGAGGGGTCCCTCCCTGTCTTCGAGGAGGAAGGCGGGGAGACGGGAACCGCCGCGGTCCAGAAGGTCGGCGCGAAGGGGGCGGACCCCGCCCGCTCGATCCGGCCGGCAGGGGCGAAGGCCGCGCCGAACGGGGAAAGCGCTGTCACCGAGAACCCGAAGTCCTCCGGGTCCAAACCCGAACCGACCGGCGATCCCGTGCCCGAACCCCTGACCCTCGCGATGGTCGGTTCCGGTCTGATCGCGCTGGCCTTCTACCGCAAACGCGGAGCCCCGGGCATCGAGGAGGAGCGGGAAGACACCTGATCCCTTCCCTTGGGGCGGATACCGTGGAGCCGTGAACGCACGTCGCCCGCCGATCGCGGTCAGTCTTTCGAAGGATCCTCCGAGGGATCGCCCGCTGTTCAAGAACAAGGCCCTGCAATACCTCGAGGAGGGGATGATCCGGGCCCTGGCGGCCGCCGGCGGGTCGCCGATCCTCCTCCCCGATCTCGGGGAATCCGAGGCGGAGGGCGCGGGGCTCGAACTCTGTAGGGGCTTGCTCCTTTCGGGAGGGGCCGATCTTTCCCCCGGATCCTACGGGGAGGAACCCCTCCGCCCCGAATGGTCCGGCGAGCCGCGCCGGGACGCCTACGAGTTCGCCCTCTACCGGAGGGCGCGGGACCTCGGGATCCCCGTTCTCGGGATCTGCCGCGGCTGCCAGGTCTTGAACGTCGCCGAGGGGGGCGCCCTCTGGCAGGACCTGGAGACCCAGCGGGAGGACGGCCTCGTCCACCGGGACCAGGAGGTCTACGACGCCTGCGGGCACCCGGTGGCCTTCCCCCCGGGGTCCTTGCTCGCCGCCGTCTACGGGGATGTCGTGAGAGAGGTGAACAGCGTCCATCACCAGGGCCTCCGTGAACTGGGGGAACGGGTCAGACCGCTGGCCTTCGCGCCCGACGGACTCTGCGAGGCGATCGAGATCGAGGGGGATTCGTTCCTCGTCGGTCTCCAGTGGCATCCCGAGTGGATGCCCGGGCCGGGCGGCGAGCCGGATCCGATCTTTCGGGCCTTCGTCGAGGCCGCGTCCTGAGGGCGCGCCGGCTGGGGGGATCCCGAAGGTCTCGGGGGCCGGATGCGGGGAGAGACCTTCCTTGTCAGGGACGCCGCGCGCGCCGCGGTCCGGGGTGGGCCGGGTTCGCGCGGCCGGGAAGACAAGGAGACGAAGATGCGAGGGGATCTCTCGTCC
>JALUUL010000027.1 GCA_027021385.1 Planctomycetota bacterium
CCCCTGTCATCGGGATTCCGGGGAGGAGGGCCGAACCTTCCCGGCGGCCTCGCGGGTCACGATCCGGGGAGGGAAGGACCAGCGGCCGAGGCGGAGCGGAACCGGAGCCCCGGTCGTCCCGGGGAGGCTTCCGGGCCACCCGAGCAGGGCCCTGCGGCCCATAGCCGCGAAACAGGCCGCCTCCCGGAGGTCGGGATCGAACCCGCCCTCCTCGAGGGAGCGGAAGAGGAACGCGGGCACGCCCCGCCGGAGTTCGGCCATCAATCGAGGATGCCGGAGCCCTCCGCCGGCGACCCAGATCGTTGTCTCCCCTTCAGGAGGAGGAAAAAGGCGGAGTCCCCGCGCCACCGCCGCCGCGCAAGCCCGACAGATCGACGCGCAGAGGTCGGGGAGGGAGAGCCCTCCCGCGGCATCCTCGCAGCCGGCGAGGAAGGCCGCCCCGAACTCCTCGCGCCCGGCGCTCTTCGGGATCCCCCGGGCAAAGAAGGGATGGGCGAGGAAGGCATCGACGAAGCCGGGGACCGCCTCCCCCCTTCCGGCCAGCCTTCCGTCCCGGTCGTATCCCGGCCCTTCGGGATCGCGCATCCGACAGGCGAGGTCGAGGAGCGCGTTCGCCGGCCCGAGATCCGAGGCCAGGCAGGATCCCCCGGCGTCCGCGTAGGTCAGGTTCGCGATCCCCCCGAGGTTCAGGATCCAAAGCGGGAGGCCGAGTCCCCGGAAGAGGTCGAGGTCGGCGAGAGGAACGAGGGGGGCTCCCTCCCCGCCCGCCGCCCGGTCCGCGCGCCGGAAGTCCGCGACGACCGGGAGACCGAGCCGATCCGCGAGGAGGTCCGGATCCCCGATCTGCCAGGTCGAGGCCTCCCCCGGCGGATGCAGGACGGTCTGGCCGTGGCTCGCGACGAGGTCCGGGCGCTCCCCCAGCGCCCGGATGCATTCCGCGGCCGCCTCGGCGAAGACCTCGGCCACCCGCCGATCGAGAACCGCGAGATCCCGCAGGGAAAGCTCGGGGGCCTCGAGGAGGGCTTCCCGCAGGTCCACCGGATAGGGGAAGGTCCGCCCTCCGAGGAAGGCGGGCGTTCCGCGCTCCCAGCGGACGAGGGCCGCATCGACTCCATCGGCGGAGGTCCCGGAGATCAGGCCGAGGACCGTGAGTTCCCCCTCGAGGGCCTCGGAGACGAGGGCCGAGAGTCCGCTCCAGGGATCCCCCCGCGCCCCCCGAGCCTTCGCCCCGTTCCGCATGCCCCCAGGTTGGCCCCGCCCCCCCGTGGAGACAAGGCGGCGGGAAGCCCCGCGGCTCGGCCCTTCCCGGAATCCTGCCGGGTCCCGCTCCCCCCGGTTAGGATGCGGACATGACCGCCGGAGGCTCCGATTCCCATCCCTACCCGGGCGCACGGATCCTCGTCGTCGAGGACGAGACCGATATCCGGGAGACCTACGTGTCGATCCTCGAAGCCGAGGGCTTCAGGGTCCGGGGGGCAGGAAGCCTCTCTGAAGCCCGCCTGGCCCTAGAGACCCAGAATCCCCACCTCGTCCTCCTCGACCTGGGTCTCCCGGACGGGAACGGACTCGATCTCCTCGAGGAGATCGCATCCGCCGGGGGGACCGGCCCGGATGTCGTCGTCGTGACCGCAGAAACGAGGGTGTCCCACGCGGTCGAGGCGATGCGTAAGGGGGCGCGCGACTACCTCGAGAAACCGATCGGCCTCGACCGGCTGACGACGACGGTCCGCCTCTGCCTCGAACGGCTCGACCTCAAGGAAGCGAACCGGGAGCTGCGGGCGCAGGCCCTCGACCGCTGGACGATGGTCGGAGAATCCGACGCCCTCCGGACCCTCGAGGACAAGATCCGCAAGCTGGCCGACGCGGACCTCCCGATCCTGATCACCGGGGAGAACGGAACCGGGAAGGAAGTCGTCGCCCGCCGCCTGCACCTCTGGTCGCGCCGGTACCGGGAGCCCTTCCTCGCGACGAACTGCGCGGCAGTCCCCGAGACGCTGCTCGAATCGGAGTTCTTCGGCTATGTGAAGGGCGCCTTCACCGGAGCCGACCGGGACCGGGACGGCCTGTTCCTCGCGGCGGGCGGGGGCAGCCTCTTCCTCGACGAGATCGCGGAGATGCCGCCGGGCCTCCAGGCCCGCCTCCTCAGGGTCCTGCAGGAACGACGAGTGCAGGCCCTCGGGGGAGGACCGGAGCGGGAGATCCGCTGCCGGATCCTCGCGGCCACGAACCAGGACCTCGAAGCCCGCCTCGCTGAAGGAGGGTTCCGGGAGGACCTGTACTACCGACTCCGGGGCGTCGAACTGCACGTCCCCCCCCTCCGCGAGCGGCGCGGGGACATCCCCCTCCTCGCCCGCCACTTCCTGTCCGGGGCGCCCTCGGGGTCCGGCCTACGCCCGCGCCTCGAACCGGACGGGCTCCGCTGGCTGGAAGCCCAGGACTGGCCGGGGAACGTCCGTCAACTCGCGTCCCTCCTCCAGGCGGCCGCCCTCCTCGCCGAGGAGGGAAGGATCGACGCGAAGCTCCTCGAGGAACTCGCGCGACGCCCTGGGACCGAGGGGAAGGAAGGCGGGACCGGAACCTGGGAGGGTTTCCTGGCGATCGACGATCTGCGCGTCTTCCGGGACGCGGTCGAGAAGGAGTTCCTGCGCACGAAGCTCGAGCAGGAGGGCTGGAACGTCGCGGCCACGGCCCGGAGGATCGGCATCCGGCGCAGCAACCTCCACGACCGGCTCAAGCATCACGGGCTAAAATAGCCTCCCGGGACTCCGGAAGGAAGAGCCCCGGATCTCAGGGAAGCCGGATCTCGGTTCCGGGGAGGAGCACGCCGGTGGTGCGCCCGGGATTCATCTTCTGGATCCGCAGCACGTAGGCGGCCGCCTTCTTCTTCCCGACGACTTTCGCCGCGATGCTCCAGAGCGAGTCCCCCTTCCGGACCCGGTAGAGCCTTCCGGCGAGCGGGGCGTCGGCGGCCGGGGGAGTCGAGACGGTCTTCGCTCCCGCCCCGGCCGTGGTCTCCGATCCCCGCCCGGGACGGACGGAGGCCTCCACCGCCGCGACGGAACCGGTCCCCCTCTTCGCGAGGATCTCCTTGGCCAGGCCGACGGCCTCCTTCGGGATCAAGAGCCGCATGCCCACGCGAAGGGCGTTCGGGTCCTCCAAACCGTTGGCCGCCGTCACGAGATCGAGAACCCGGGGATGCGCGCAGCCGCAGACCCGTTCGACCAGGGAACTCAGGCAATCCCCCTGCCGGACCTCGACCTCGAGGTAGTCGGGATGCGGGGATTGCACGGCCAGGGCCACCTCGGGCTCGAGCCGCCCGGAGCTCTCTTCCTCCCCGACCTTGGGGGGTGCAGCCCCATCCTCGAGCGTGAGGGGTTCCGGCTCCCCTTCCGTCCGACCTCCCGTGGAGTCCGGATCCATGGACTCCCCTTCCGAGGCCTTCGGATCGAAACCGACGAGCTTCGCGATCTCCCTTCCGGTCTCCTCGCCGGCGGCCTCCGGGCCGCCCGCGGAATCCGGAAGCGCCTCGTTTCCGAGGAGTTCCCCGATCGAGGTCTTTCCGGCCGCGCTCGGGGAGGAAGGGGCCGTCTCCGGGCCGGTCGATTCCTCGACGGCCGACGCGGACGGAATCTCCGCTCCCGTCCCGGGTCCGGCGGCGACCGGCGTTCCCCCCCCGCCCTGTCCGGGCTCGGGGAGGAAGGACATGACCGCGATGATCATCAGGGCGACCCCGAGCACCGCCAGCAACAGGATCTTTTCGACCTTTTCCATGGCCCCTCCCTCTCGAATGCGAGGTCGTTCTTGCTGGAAGATTCCGTTCCGGCCGGGACTCCAACCGCCAAGGAGTCGCCGCGAACCGCGACGCGGCTTCCGACCTGCCCGGGATCATAGATGGAAGTCCCCCCGTGAAAAAAGTCTCGATGAGGATTTCCGTCCCCACGAGACCTCCGCCCGCGAATCGGGGAAGGGTATCCTGGACCCCTCGCCCCGCATCGCATCCCCTCCGAATGGAAGGACCCCCCGCGCAATGAAGTCCTTCGCCTCCTTCCCCCCCGTCCTCGTGTTTCTCGCCTCCTGTACTGGGACCTCGGTCTCTTCCCGGATCGAACCGGGGGAACCCTGCCTGATCGAACACCTGACCCAGCGCGAGGGAGCGGTCCACCGCCTTGTCGTCGTGAATCGCAGCCTCGCCTCCCGCCTTCCGGCCCCCTCCACCGGAAACCGGCCGGTTCGTTCGACCGTCCGGGACAGCGAGATGGCCCTGATGATCACCGAACTCGACCGCCTCGGGTTCTTCGCGAAGGCGAAGACCGAGGCCCCGCCGATCCAGGGCTCCCTGCTCCACGTCCGGATCGGGAAACGGGACTACTACCTGAACAGCGTCCAGGCCTGCGACTCGGACGAGGGCCGGAGGCGCTGGATCCAGATGATCGGAAACTTCGGACAGCTCTACAACGTGGGTGACACCGCCTTCGGGATCGCGACCAAGGGAGGGAAACGCATATACGACCCCTTACGGGAACGGGCCCGGATCGAACGGCGGAACGCCAGAAAGAAGAGAGCCCTGCACCGGGGCCCGGATTCGAACTCAAGGAAAAGGCCCTGAGATGCCCGAACCGAAGGCCCTTGGCATCCTTCCGGTCCGCCGCGATTCGGGACGCCTCCCGGGGAAGGCCCTCCTCGCGGAGACCGGACGCCCGCTGTTCCTGCACACGGCCTCGAGGGCGGCCGAGGCCCGCCTTCTCCACGAGATCTGGATCGCCACGGACGAGGAGGAGATCCGGGAGGCGGCCGTTGCGGCGGGTTTCAAGGCGGTCCTGACCTCGAAGGAGGCCCGCAGCGGTTCCGAGCGCTGTGCGAGGGCTCTCAGGGCCGCCCCCGGGGGAGCGGCCTTCGAGATCGTCCTCGACATCCAGGGGGACTGGCCGGAAATCGACCCCCTCGATCTCGACCTCCTCGTGCGCCGGCTCGCCGCGGAACCCGGAGTCCGGGTCGCGACCCTCCAAGCCCCCCTCGACCGGGAGGAGGACTTCCGCAACCCCCATGTCGTGAAGGTCGTCGGCCGGAGCGGAGGCCGCGCCCTCTATTTCTCCCGCGCGCCGATTCCCGGGGACAAGGAAGGGGGAGATTCGCGGGCCTGGACCTCCGCGAAACGGCACATCGGGGTCTACGCCTTCCGGCGGGAGGCCCTGGAAGAGCTTCTCTCTCTCCCGCCTTGCCCATTGGAGGACCTCGAGGGTCTCGAGCAACTCCGTTGGCTGGATGCTGGATGGGAGATCCTTGTCGTCGAGGCTTCGGGATCCCCCCGGGGGATCGAGACACGCGCGGACTACGACGCCTTCGTGGATCGCAGCCGCGGACGCGACCCCCTCTGAGGCCGAGCATCGAAAACGGGAACCCTTCCCGCTAGAATCCGCTTTTCCCGTCGGGGGGCGGAGCGCCCCGCGGTTGGGAGCGGACCTCGGGCATTTCGTCCTCCACCGAAGGGGCCATGAAGCACATCTTCATCACGGGCGGGGTGGTCAGTTCCCTGGGCAAGGGGCTCACCTCCGCAGCCATCGGCATGATCTTCGAGCGCATGGGACGGAAAGTCTCCATGCAGAAGCTCGACCCTTACATCAACGTGGACCCCGGGACGATGTCCCCCTACCAGCACGGCGAGGTCTACGTCACGGACGACGGCTCCGAAACCGACCTGGACCTCGGACATTACGAGCGCTTCACCCATTGCCGGATCACGAAGCACTCCAATTACACGACCGGGAAGATCTACCACGAGGTGATCTCCAAGGAGCGGAGGGGGGACTACCTCGGACGGACCGTCCAGGTCATCCCCCACATCACCGACGCGATCAAGGAAGCCATCCGGCGCGGAGCGGACGACGGCACCGACATCGCGATCACGGAGATCGGGGGGACGGTCGGAGACATCGAATCCCTCCCCTTCCTCGAGGCCATCCGCCAGTTCTCCCTGGACATCGGACGGAAGAACTGCCTCTTCATCCATCTGACCCTCCTGCCCTTCCTGAGGGCCAGCGGGGAGATCAAGACCAAACCCTCCCAGCAGAGCGTCGGCAAGCTGCGCGAGATCGGAATCACCCCCGACGTCCTGATCTGCCGGACCGAACGGCCGATGACCCCCGAGATGCGGGACAAGCTCTCCCTGTTCTGCAACGTCGAGAAGAAGGCCGTCATCGAGGAGCGGGATGTCGATTTCTCGATCTACGAGGTCCCGGTCAACCTCGTCCGGGAAGGCCTCCACGACATCCTCGTCGAGTTCGCCGGTCTCCCGGCCGGAACGCGGCCGGACTTCTCGGGGTGGAACGAGATGCTCGAGTCGGCCCGGAACCCCGAGCACGAGGTCGAGATCGCGATCTGCGGAAAGTACCTCCAGCTCGACGACGCCTACAAGTCCCACTACGAGGCCCTGGCCCACGCCGGCTTCCACGCGCGGACGAGGGTGCGCATCCGCAAGGTCCAGGCCGAAAGCCTCGGGCAACTCGAGCCCGGGCGGGCCTTCTCCGGGGTGGACGGAGTCCTCGTCCCGGGGGGCTTCGGGGAGCGGGGCTTCGAGGGCAAGGTGCAGGCCGCGGCCTGGGCCCGGGAGACCGGGACCCCCTTTCTCGGGATCTGCTACGGCATGCAGGCGGCCGTCGTGGAGTTCGCCCGGAATGCGGCGGGGCTCGACGGAGCGACGACGACCGAGTTCCGCCCCGACGCGGAACATCCCGTCATCAGCCTGATGGAGGAACAGAAGCAAATCCGGAACCTCGGAGGGACGATGCGGCTCGGCGCCTTCGCCTGCCGGCTCGCCACGGACACCCGGATCGCGGAATGCTACGGGCGAACCGAGATCGAGGAGCGCCACCGGCACCGTTACGAGTTCAACAACGCCTATCGGGATCGCCTCCGTTCCGCCGGACTGATCCTCTCCGGGGTCAACCCCGAGCTGGATCTCGTGGAGACGATCGAGGTCCGGGATCATCCCTTCTTCATCGGGGTGCAGTATCATCCCGAATTCCGTTCCCGACCGGACGCCGCCCATCCCCTGTTCCGGGAGTTCATTCGGGCGGCGCTCCTAAGGAGATTCCCCGAGGAAGTCCCGGACGCCGCCTCGGCGGCGGGAGGAGGCATCGCCGGATGAGCGACGAATCGAAGCCCTCCCCGGAGGAGAAGTTCTCGAACATGGCCCCCCCGCCGGTCGACTTCCGGCTCTTTCTCGAGGGCTTCGTCGGACAGGCCCTCGTCGCGATGGGCAAGATCCCCCACCCCGTGACCGGCAAGACCGAGACGGACCTCGCCTGGGCGCGCTATTTCATCGATCTCCTCGGCCTCCTCGAGACGAAGACCAAGGGCAACCTGGACGAGGCCGAGACCCGGGTGCTCGAGCAACAACTCGCCACCCTCCGCCTGACCTTCCTCGAGGTCCAGAAGGAGACGGAGGGAACCGGCGCGGAATCGGGGTCCGGGGAGGGCGAGACCTCCTGACTCCCGCCTTCCTCAGCGCAGGCGGAGGAAGGCCGTGTTCGTGAAAACGGGATTCGGTCGCGAGGCGTCGGCGCTCAGCCCCTGGAGGGCGAGATCCTTTCCCTTGAGTCCCGGGAGGTTCGGGACCTTGAAGCTCGCCTTCCATCCCCCCTCGACTCCTCCCGCATGCCGGACGAGGAGGAAAGGGGTCAGAGTCGCGAGATTCAGAGCGAATTCTCCCAGGATTCCGGGAATCCCGATCCTCCGTGACGCCCGCGTCGCCAGGAAGACCGTCGTGAATTGGACGGGGGCCGCGGCCCTCGTCGCCGCGAAGCCCGAAAGATCGGCGGTCCCCCCGAGCCCGACCTCGTCCCCGAGCATCCAGGCGGCCTCGGCCTCCATCACGTGGTAACGGGGCAGGATGTCGTGAGCGAAACTCAAGAAGCCTCCCGCGAAGCTCGCGGCGTTCATGTAATCCGCGGTCTGCACGACCATGATGGGCGGCGTCGCCGGATCCAGGTCCGCGGCGAAGACCAGGTCGCTGTCCCCCTTGGGGCGGGCCTTGACCTCCTCGCTGAAGAACAGGCCCTCGACATCGCCGTCTCCCCCGATCAGGGGACAGGGGAAACCGGGTCTCGCCCCCTTCTGGAGGGGAAGGCTCACGACCGTCGGCGTCCCGGTCAGAACGGCCCGAACGGGATCGATCCTTCGCATCAGGATCCGGTTCCCGTCGGTGTAGAAACACTGGAGCGCTCCCCCGACCGGTCCGAGGTAGGGGTGCACGTCTCGGAGAGTCCCGAAACCGCCGACCTTCCGGGGGGTTCCGAAGGGGATCCCCGTCCTCGTCCTTCCGGCGAGGTAGACCCCGTCGGGACGTTCGAATACCGCCCATCTCCCGCTCGGATCCAGCGAGAGGTGTCTCTCGTCCGCCTTCGAGTTCAAGGAGGCGGCCTCCTTTCCCGCCGTGAACGTGCCCTTCAGAGGGTCGAAGAGCCCTAGGAGGACGCCGAGGCTCTTCCCGTCCCCCCCGAAGAAGGCGGGAAGGGCCTTCACGGTCAGAGCGGTCGTCCATTTCCCCTTCGGGTCCGTCGGCAGCTTGACCTGGTGAAGATGCCGGATGTCCGAGCCCGGAACGGAGTTGAAGGAGTTCACGAGGATGAAGCTCGGGTGCGGCTTCACGAGGAAGCCGGGCCCGGACTGCGCGGAGAGCGGCCCGCCCGCGAGGAGCGGGAGAAGGAGCGGAATCGTGGAGAGGAGGAGGAAGCGGTTCATCTTCGAAGGAAGGGAGGAAGGAACCTGTGGGGTGTACAGGAAGAAAGGGCGGCCCGGGCCTTCCCGGGCGCCCTTCCCTCGCGGCGGGGGATCCGGATCAACGGATCGAGACGGCCGCCGTGTTCGTGAAGACGAGCTTCTTCGTCGACAAGAGGTTGACGTGCAGGCCCTGGATCGGGACCGACTTTCCCTTCAGGGTCGTGTCGTTCGGGATCGGGAGGGAGAAGCTGCCCATATTGACGCCGTCGTTCGGGATCGAGATCGGCGGCAGAGGCAGGATGCCCGCGGGGTTGATGCCCAGGTGCCCGCCGAAGCCGGGGACGGCTACTGGGTTGAGGTAGCTGGCAGCAAGGAAGACGACCGTGACCGAACCTGCGTTCTTGGTCTCGGCGGCGGCGGTGATCGTGGCCGAGGTGTTGATCCCCGCTTCGTCACCGAGCAACCAGGCGACGCCCAACTCCTGCGCGCCGAAGCCGTAATTTGCCGAGTCGGCGAACATCAGCGTGCCGCCGGCGGAACCCCCGTTGTTCAACCAGGAAGTCGAATCCTGGACCTTGTGGATGCCGGTGTTCGGATCGAGATCCCCCGAGAAGAACATGTCGGAGTCGCTTCCCATGCGGGAGGCGCAGAGGAGCCCGTGCGCGTTGTAATCCAGCCCGAACATCGGAGTCGGGGAATGGATGCTCGGGGACGCGGTCGTGCCCTTCGCGACGAGTTTCGGGGTCGTCGTGATCTTTCCGGCGTTCGGGTCGAGGGTCGCCATGTAGACCCCCTGGATCGCGTTGATCGTATCGACCCAGAACAGGGTCAGGACCGGACCGGTCGCCCCTTCGATGTAGGCGACGGAGGGATCGACATAGGTCCCGGTGATCCCGGCGATTGCCTTCGGAGCGTTGAAGGCCTTGGTCGTCGCGTTCCAGGTCGCGACCATCGGCCCCGTCGAGTAATCGACGACGCAAACCTGGCCGATCTTCGGTTCGATCATCAAGCCGAAGGCGCTGGCGGCCGTAACCTTGTTGGCCTGGGTCGTCCAGGTCACCGTCTGCTTGGCCTGATTGTAGGTCCCGATGACGACGCCGTCGTTCAGGCCGTCCCCGCCGTAGGTGGAGACGAGTTTCTGGAAGGTCACCGCCGCGGTGAACTGGCCGGCGGTGCCGCGGTCGATCGGGCGGCGGAAATGCGCGATCTGGATGATGCCCGTGCCGATCTTCTGGGCCGAGGTGCTGAACAGTTTGGAAAGCGACATCGGGCGAACGATGCCAGGTTCCGCACCGGTTTGGGCGGCTACGAGGCTGGACAGGCAGACGGCGCCAAGGAGAGAGAGGCTGAGTTTCCGCATGGATTACGCTCCTGGAGTTGAAGGGACAATTGCGGACACAACGTGGAGTTTCGCTTCAGACAATGAATGGATCCCGAAATCGGGACGATCGTCGTCAAGTATCGAGACTCGGGGAAAAGATGCAAGCCCCCGCCCCCTCGGTGGGAACGCAGACCCCCCTTGCAAGGGGAGACCGGACCGGCCCCTCCGGAGACGTGGCGCTCCATACACCGTCCAGCCCTGCGACCCGTTCGCTTTAACCTGAAGAGGGAGCCCCTCCCCCTGGACCGAAGTCTCAATCGTAAGCCGGAATCCCGGTGATCTTGTGTCCGAGAATCAGGGTGTGGATGTCGTGCGTCCCCTCGTAGGTGTAGACCGACTCCAGATTGCACATGTGACGTCCGGCATGGTATTCGTCGGTGATGCCGTTCGCGCCGAGGATGTCTCGGGCCTTCCGCGCACATTCTAGGGCCATCCACACGTTGTTTCTCTTGGCGAGAGATACCTGGGAAAAATCCATCCCTCCTTCGTCCTTCAGGCGCCCGAGCCGCCAGGCCAGGAGCTGGGCCTTCGTGATCTCGTTCAGCATCCAGACGAGCTTCTCCTGAACGAGCTGGTAGCCGGCGATCGGACGCGAGAACTGGATGCGGTTTCCCGCGTAGGAGAGAGCCTCCTCGTAGACCGCCATCGCCGCCCCGATCCCTCCCCAGGCGATTCCGTAGCGCGCCTGAGTCAGGCAGGAAAGGGGTCCCTTGAGCCCCGAGACGCCGGGAAGCAGATTCTCCTTCGGGATTCGACAATCCTCGAAGATCAGTTCCGATGTCACCGAGACCCTGAGCGAGAACTTGTTCTCGACGTCCTTCGTCGAGTAGCCGGGGGTTCCCTTCTCGACGAGGAATCCACGGATCTCGTCCCCGAGCTTCGCCCAGACCACGGCGAGGTCCGCGACCGAGCCGTTCGTGATCCACATCTTGACCCCGTTGAGGACGTAGGAATCCCCGTCCTCGACGGCTCGTGTGACCATCCCCCCGGGGTTGCTCCCGTAGTCCGGCTCGGTCAGTCCGAAACAACCGATGCACTCCCCGCGGGCCATCGCCGGAAGGTATTTCTCTTTCTGCGCCTCGGACCCATATGCGTGAATCGGATACATGCAGAGAGCCCCCTGGACGGAGACGAAGGAGCGCAGGCCGCTGTCCCCCCGCTCCAGCTCCTGGAGAATCAGACCGTAGGCGACCGAATTCAGGCCCGCGCAGCCATAGCCCCGGAGGCCCGCTCCGAGGAAGCCCAACTCCCCCATCTTGGGGATCAGTTCCGCGGGGAAGGTCCCGGCGCGGTGATGCTCGACGACGACAGGCATGAACTCCTCATCCACGAATTCCCGGACGGAGTCCCGAACCATCCGTTCCTCGTCGTCCAGCAGACCGTCTACGGCGTAGAAATCGACGCCCTTGAACCGGCTCATCGCCACATCTTCTCCTTCTCGACAGGAATCAGGAATCGATCCAAAACCCGCGGCGCGCGTTCCGGAGCCGGATCCGGGGAGAACCCTCTCCCTTGAAGCCGAGCGGTGGATACGATGCCGCCTGGATTCGTTCCGGGGAAGTCTCCGCCCCGCAGCCTCCGGCGAGAATCCGCCCTTTCCAAACGGTCAACCCGCAGGATGCCCGAAACGAAGCAGAACGCCGCCCCCGCGCCCGGTGTGCCCCGCCCCCTCTGTCCGTATTGCCGCTACCCCCCGCCGGAGACTCCCTGCGCATTCTGCGACGAATTGCCGCCGGCGGCCCGCGCCTCCTTTTTTCCCCTAGGGATCCTCGAGGGTCTCGGGCTCTATTTCTCCGCCGCTTTCGATCTCCTGAACGCCCGGGAATATCTCGGCCGGATCCTCTTCGCCGTCCTCTTGAACGGCCTCGCCTTTCTCCTCCTCTTCCTGGGAGCCCTCTACGGAATCCACCCCCTGATGGAAGGGGTCACGGCCTGGCTCCCGGCTCCTCTCCTCCGCTTCCTCGGGATCGCCCTCGCCCTCGCCCTCACCCTGCTCAGCGCCTGGTTCCTGTCTCCGGTCCTGATGACCCTCTTCCTCTTTCCGGTTCTGGACCCGATCTCGCGGATCGCGGAATCCAGGATTCTCGGCTGGAATCCCCCGGGGAGCGGCAGGGGATTCCTCGGGGATTTCTGGGATTCCCTGGAGACCGCCGCCCGGATCCTCGTCCTGCAGATCGCGGGTTGGATCCTCTGCATCCTCCTGACCCCGCTCGGAATCGGGCTGCCTCTGGGAATCCTCGCCAGCGCATGGTTCGCCGGTTTCAGCTGGCTGGACTATCCCCTAGCCCGGCGCGGTTTCAGTTACGGGGAGAAGCGCCGCTGGGCCCTTCGCAACCTCGGCCTGACCCTCGGCCTGGGGCTGGGCTTTCAAATCGGAATGCTGATCCCCTTCTTCAATCTCCTGCTTTCGGGACCGGCCGCGGCCGCGGCCGCCGGAAAGGCCTGGTTCAGGCTCCAAGCCCCCGATCCGCTCTGACCGGCCCCCCCATCCCCCCTGTACGTCGAGCGGGGCGGAATCCCGAAGGACCCCGCCCCGCTCCATGAACCTCGGGAGACCGAGATCAGCGCCGAGCCCGCTTCTTGGTGGCCTTGCGCTTGGTCGCCTTCTTCTTGGTGGCCTTACGCTTGGTCGCCTTCTTCTTGGTGGCCTTGCGCTTGGTCGCCTTCTTCTTGGTGGCCTTGCGCTTGGTCGCCTTCTTCTTGGTGGCCTTGCGCTTGGTCGCCTTCTTCTTGGTGGCCTTGCGCTTGG
>JALUUL010000028.1 GCA_027021385.1 Planctomycetota bacterium
CCTTGACGTAGACCGGCAGCTCGCTCGTGCGTTTCCGGAGAAAGGGGACGAGGCCCCCGAGTACGGCCAGAACGAGACCCGCGAGAAGAAGGGTCCGGACTCTCGAGGATCCCGTCCCGGGGCCGGTCATGGATCGAGGGGTCAGCCCTTGAAGCGGAGCCAGGGAACGAGGCGGACGGCTTCGAGCGCGATTCTTCGGTCCATCTTGCTCCTTCCTGCGTGGCGGTCGACGAAGCGGATCGGGAGTTCGCGGATCCGGGCCCCCTCGCGGAGGGATCGCCATGTCATCTCGATCTGGAACGAATATCCGTTTGCCGCGATGCCGTCGAGATCCAGTTTCCGGAGCAGGGTGTCGTGGTAACAGCGGAAACCGGCGGTCCAGTCATGGACCCCGAATCCGAGCCAGGAGCGGGTATAGAAGTTCGCGCCTCTCGAGAGCGCGAGCCTCGGAGCGGTCCATCCCTCGGTCGAACCTCCGCGGACGTATCGACTCCCGATGACGAGGTCGGCTTCCGCGGAGGCCGCGGCCAGCCGCGGAAGATCCCAAGGAGCGTGACTGAAGTCGCAATCCGTCTCGAAGATCCTCTCGTAACCCTCCTCGAGAGCCTGCCGGAAACCCGCGAGGTAGGCCTTGCCGAGCCCCTCCTTCGCGGGGCGGTGCAGCACCTTGATCCTCCGGTTCTCCGCGGCGAGGGAGTCCGCGAGGTCCCCCGTTCCGTCGGGCGATCCGTCGTCGACGACGAGGATGTCCGCGTCCAGGTAGCGAAGGATCGCCTTCGTCATCTGCCCGAGGTTGTCACGCTCGTTGTATGTAGGGAGGATGACGAGGATGCGCCAGGGGAACCGATAGGGTTCGGGGGGGATCAAGGGGTCGCCTGGGCGGCTCCGGGCGAGGGCCTGGATCCACGCCTCGGCATTGCCCTCCTGTTCGACCGCGATGCGCGAACTGTCCGCGCCCCTCGCGACCAGGGCCTCGGCGAGGCGGAAGTCCGGCACGAGAAAGAGATGCTCCCCGGGCTCCACGCTCCTCGGGAGCTGGCTATCGTCGGAGACGGTCCGAAAGGCCGCGGGCGGGGCCTGCCAGCTCGACTTTCGGAACTCGGAATCCGGGCTCAGGAGTTCCCGGAGCCTGCTCCTTCGCCTTCTGGCGACCTGACGAGCCGAACTGCCCTCGTTGCGCGCCATACCTCTCCGTCCTCAGGCCTGGGCTTCGATCCGATCCTTCTGGATGCTTGCCAGGATTTCGGGGGAAATGTCTCCGGTCGGATAGTTCCCGTCGAAGCAGGCCGTGCAGAAGGCTTCGATGTCCGGGTTGCCCGCCCTCGCGGCCGCGACGAGATCTCCGAGTTCCTGATAGAGGAGCCCGTTGCATCCGAACTCCTTGCAGAGATCCTCCTCGGACCGTCCGAGCGCGATGAACTCCCGTTTCGTACTCATGTCGATCCCGTAGAAGCAGGGATGGCGGAGGGGGGGGGAGCAGCTCGCGAGGTAGACCTTCTTCGCTCCGGACTCCCGCGCCATGCGCACGAGTTCTCGCGCCGTGTTTCCCCGGACGATCGAGTCGTCGAGAAGGAGCACCCGTTTGTTCTCGAACTCGAGGCGGATCGGGTTCAGCTTCTGCCGGATGCTCTTCTGGCGCATCCTGTCGTTCGGCATGATGAAGGTCCGGCCGATGTACCTGGATTTGACGAGACCCTCGCGGCAGGGGACTCCGAGTTCCTGGGCCATGGCCTGGGCGGCGGTTCTCGCGGATTCGGGCACGGGGATCACGACATCGATTTCGACGCCGGTCCTCTTCCAGGCCTTCGCGATCGCCTCCCCCATCCGCAGCCGCGTCTTGTAGACGGAGATGTCGTCGAGGAAGGAATCCGGCCTCGCGAAATAGACGTGCTCGAAGATGCAGGGCCGATGCGGTTGATCCGTGAGCTTCCGGCGGTGGAGGCTCCGGTTCTCGTCGACCCAGACCGCTTCGCCGGCCTGGAGGTCGCCGATGCGCTCATAACCGGTCACGTCGAGCACGACGGATTCGCTCGCGCAGGCGTAGCAGGGCCCGTCGGGGGTTCGCTTGACGCCGAGGATGATCGGCTTGATGCCGTAGGGGTCCCGGAAGGCGAACATCCCCTTCCCGGCGATCGCCCCGACGACGGAATAGGCCCCCTTGACCTTCTCGAAGACCGTCCGAACGGCTTCGAAGATGTCCTCGGCCGAAAGAGACGTGGGCCCCGCCCTGTGGATCAGGGCCTCGGCCATGACGAGGAGGACAGCCTCGAGGTCGCAGTTCGAATTGACGAGGATCCCCTGACTCGGGAAATACCCCTCTCTCAGCTGGTGGAAGTTCGTGACGTTCCCGTTGTGGGCCATCGCGATGCCGATCGGGAAGTCCAGCCAGAAGGGCTGCACGTCGTTGTCCTCGTTCTTGCCGACCGTGGGGTAGCGCACATGGGCCACTCCCAGATGCCCCTTCAGTCGATCGAGGTGCTTGGATTCGAAGACCTCCCGGACGAGGCCGAGTCCCTTCTTCGCGTGGAAGGAATGGCCGTCGTAGGTCACGACCCCCGCCGCGTCCTGGCCGCGATGCTGGATCGCGATCAAACCGTCGAGGAGGGTCGTGAGGATGTCGTGCCCCTCGGGGGCGAAGATCGAGATGAAGCCGCACATGGCGGGCCTGCCTCCAATGGGGGCGTGATCGGGGAACCTCTTCATCCCGTCCGGAGGGGCTCCGAGCGGGACGGGCGGAGAATCTATCAGGCCGGGGCGGTCCTGGATAGGATCCGTCCGTCTCCTCGAAAAGGGGCGGGGTGGGAGGAGCAGGGGGTTCGGCCCCGTGCGGTCTTTCCGGTGCGTTCCGGGGACGCGGAGGACTCGGAGATGACGGTCATGTTCCACATCGACGGACGGATCCTTCCGGAGGAGGAGGCGCGGGTCCCGGCCATGGACCGCGGATTCCTGTTCGGGGACGGGGTCTACGAGGTCCTCCGCACGCGGAAGGGCCGCCTCTTCCGGCCGGATCTCCACCTGGCCCGCCTTCGCAAGAGCGCCTCGAGGATCCGGATTCCGATGCCGTGGCCCGATGAGGAACTCCTCGCGCGCGTCCGGGAGACGATCGAGGCCGCCGGGAACGAGGAGAGTTACGTCCGGGTCATCCTGACTCGAGGCACCGGCCGCCTTCCGAACATCGACCCCGTCCACGCCGCACCCGATCCGAATCTCGTCATTCTCGTGCGGCCTCTCGAGCTTCCGACTCCCGAGGAATATGCCCGCGGAGCGAGCGCCTGGGTCGTCGAGACCCTCCGCAACGACCGGCGCGCGATGGACCCCGCGATCAAGAGCGGCAACTACCTGAACAACATCCTGGGGTTGATGGAGGCGAGGGACCACGGCGCCGAGGTCGCCCTCTTTTTGAATGCCGAAGGTTGTCTGACCGAGGCGCCGACCTCGAACGTCTGGATCGTCCGCGGCGGCGAAATCCTGACTCCACCTCCGGAGGCCGGCATCCTCCTCGGGATCACGAGGGGGCTTCTTCTCGAGATGGGAAGGAAGCAGGGCCTTCCCGTCGCGGAGCGGAGGATCGACCGGACCCAGCTCTTCGGGGCGGACGAGATCTTCCTGACCTCGACCCTCAAGGACATCCTCCCGGTGACGATCCTCAACGGCCGCCCGGTCGGCGAGGGATCCCCCGGCCCCCTCACCCGCGACCTCGCCTCCCGCTTCGCCCTCTTCGCCGACTCCCTCCTCTGACCTTCCGGGGAAGATCTCTCCGGAGTTCGAAAGCCGAACTCCTTCGATTCTCCATGCCCGGCGTCCTTGGAGGACCGCGCGATGCGGTCAACGGCCCGGGGAGACGGGAACCTCCGTCGGCCGGGAAGCGGGGATCAGATCGCCGTGGCCGGTTTCCCTGAGGAAGGAATAGACCTCGGGGAGGGGGACGGCGAGGCCCATGTGGGAAATGACGACAGGGCGCACCTTGCCGTGGGTGAAGATCTTCGAGAAGACGGCGATCAACTCGTGTGTCGTTCCATGGAAGATCCCACCCCCCGAATTCCCGAAATAGGTCGGGGCGTTGATCATCCAGTAACGCATGCCGTTGACGCGGGCGTTCTTGTTCGCGAGGAAACCTCCGGTGGGGATCGGATCGTTGCCGAGAGGACAGCCGACCGCGAACAGGGGATCCCAGACTTCGAGGTCGTCGATCCGGGACTCGGGCATCAGGCGGGCGACGGCCTCGATCCTCTCTCCTCCCCTGAGCAGGAGCAGAGCCAGGTCCTTCGAGGGGTTCTTCGCGATCAAGTCCCCGACGCGTTCCTTCTTGACGCCCCCGTGGTAGAGGGTGATGAAAAAGCCGGCGCGTTTCCTTTCGGGCTCGTCGGTCAGGATGTTCCGGATCACGTGCCAGGCGGTCAGGACCCAGGTTCGATACCCGGTTCCGTTCTTCCCGCGCTTGCTGGCGATGATCGTTCCCGATCCGACGGTCTCGTCTCCGCTGATCTGCACTGTCGGATCGAGCATGCGTCTCGTCATGTCGGCCCGGTCCCGGTGCAGTTCGCGGCGGAGATCGGCGATGACCGCTTCCTGGGCCTCGAGCTTCCTGCGGAGGTCGCCGGCCATCTTCGCGAGCCGGTTCTGCTTGGAGAACACGAGCTTCTGGGCGGATTCGATCGCGCGGGAAAGCTCCTTGCTCGTGCCCATGGCCTCGGAGACGCGGGACCAGGCGCCCTTCCTCGTCTCCTCGAGACGGTCCTCGACCTTACGGAGCTTTCCTCGGACCTCGGCGAGCCGGAGTTCGAACTCCTGGAGATCGCTGCGGGTCACGGGCGGGGTCTTTCGGGGCTTGGGGCTCGGGGCCGGAAGGGCCGCCTTCACCGGTGCCGCCGGGATTCCGTCTTCGCGGAGAGAGTCGAGTTCGCCGTAGAGGGAGGCCATCAGGAAGAGGAGCCCGCCCACGACGGCGATTTCGCACATGGTCCGCTTCATTCCCCCTCCCCTTGAAGTCCGAATCCCCCGCGTCCGATGTTCGGGTATCGGACCGGGAGGGAAGGGGGTTGAGCCTGTGCCGAGTTCCCGATGGGAACGGGGGGGCGCGGCGCGGCCGGTGGATGTGCAAGCGGCCCGTTCCCGGGATCGGGAAGGGGCCGCTCGAAGCCGGGGGCGCCCGGAACTCAGGGGGAGACGATGCGCGCCTCGAGGATCCTGTCCCCGATCTCGATGCGGGTCAGGACCTCCTTGCCACCGACGACCCGGCCGAACGCCGTGTAACGGCCGTCGAGATGAGGGGTCGGAACGAGGGTCAGAAAGATCTGTTCCCCGCCGGAATCGGGCGCGGCGCTCTTCGGCATGCCGAGGACCCAGGAGGTGAACGGGAGGTTGTTGATCTCGTCCCGCAAGCGGCCCCCGAGGAATGCAGATGCCCCGTAGCCGTCGCCCCGCGAATCCCCGCCCTGAACGACGAATCCCGGCACGACCCGGTGGAAGATCCTTCCGTCGTACTGGCCGGCCCGGACGAAGGCGTAGAAGTTCCAGCAATGCGCGGGCGCCTCGGCGGGGTCGAGTTCGAGGAGGATCCTCCCCTTGTCCGTCCGGAGTTCGATCCGGGGTTTCCGGTCGAGGAATGAGGGTTCGTAGTTCCTGCCGGGAAGGGGATCGAGGCGGGGGCCTTCGACGATCTCGAGGGCCGGGAGGGCCTCGGCGTCGAGTCGCTCGGAGAGCAGCCGGTGGGCGCTCCGGCGTACGCCGGGATCGGGGTCCTTCAGGGCTTCCCGCAGGAAGGCCGTCACGGCCTCGTCCTTCGGGGCGATCTTCGCCATGGCCTCGAGGGCCTCACGGCGGGCGTCGGCGAAATCCGGCCCGGGAGAAGTGGTGAAGGCCCGGCGCAGACCTGGGAGTGCCGCCTCGTCCCCGATCTTTGCGAGCACCGAGGCGGCCTTCTCGCGGAGTCCGAGGTCCCGGACCTCGAGGGCCTCGAGAGCGAGGTCCTGGGCTTCGCGGTCCGCCGGGAAACGGGGGAGGATCGCGAGGACCGCCAGCCGCACTCTTCTGTCCCCGTCGGCCATCAGCTCCGAGGCGAGCCTGAGGGCCGCTCGGGGACTCAGGAAGACGAGGGCGCCGGCGACCGAGGCGCGGACCGTCCAGTCCTTGGATCCGAGGTGTAGCCGGAGGATTCCGGTTACGACGTCGCCGAGGAGTCTGGCGTTGGCCTGGAGGGCGGCTCCCTTCAAGGTCGGGTCCTTCGAGGCCTCGATCGGCGCGAGGTAGCCGCGCGCTTCCCGGGCCATCGAGGAAAAATGGCCGATGCCGAGCGCCGCCGCGGCGGCGACATGGGGGTTGCGATGGTGCAGGAGCCCGGCGAGGGCCCGCAGTACTTCCCCGTCCCCGAAGGGCGGCGCCGCCGTGCGCGGCGCGCGGTTCCGGCCCTGGGGCGAGGGGTCGGAGAGCCCAAGGACGGCTTCCCGCACGAGAGTCGGGTCCGGATCGCCGAGGGTTTCGAGGAAGGCCTTCCTGATCCGGGCCTTCGCCTCCGCCTCGAGGCCCCGGCCCTTCGAGCGGACGAGTCCGGCCAGACCCCGGAGGGAGAAAAGACGCAGGGCTCGCCCATGCCTCGGGTGAGCTCCGGCGAGAAGGATCGGAAGGGTCTCCGGACGCCGCAGGGGGGCAAGGGCGTAGACCAGCCTCCAGGCCGCGGCTTCGGATCGCTCCCGCGTCCAGGCCTTCGAGAGGACCTTCGCGAGGTTCCCGTCGAAGTCCGCCGGGAGCGCGCCGCGGGCGAGCAGGCGGCTACGCAGCCGGTGGAGGGCCAGGGCCGCGGCTCCCCGAACCGTAGCCGCGGGGTCCTCGAGGCCGGCGGCGAGACTCGCGAACCCGGAAGCTTCCGCGAGTCGTCCCAGGGCCTCGAAGGCCCGGGCCCGGACGAGGGCCTCTCCCTTCCCCGTCAGCGGGAGGAGGGCCCCCCGGGCCGCCGGGCGGTCCGCCTCCCCCTCCCGGAGCCCGAGCTGGAAGACCGCCTCGGCGACGACCCCGGGAGAGGGGTCGGCGAGGGCCTTCGCCAGGGTCTCGAGGCTCCCGGGGCCGCCGATTCTCCCGATGGCCCGGAGAATCCTTTTCCGGAGCCAGGGGTCCGCTCCCCTCAGGGCCCGGCGGAGATCGGGGAGGGAACGGGGATCCCTCCCGTATTCGGCCCGGAGGACGGCGGCGAGGACCTCCCTCTGCCTCTCCGCGGGTCCCGGGCTCCGGCATCCTGGAATCGAGGCGGCGAGGGGAAGCGCGAGAAGGGCGGGGAGCCAAGGGGATCCGCACTCGGGCAGGCGCATGGCCTGCATTCAAGCCCCCATGAGGTCGGGCTTCCAGAGAGCGCCCCCCTCGCGGGGGTAGGGAGTTCCGAAGCCCGCTCTTGAGATGTCTTCGCATCGGGCCTAGACCCGGGAACTGGCGGCCTGCCGTTTCGCCGGAAGAGAACGGGGCGAAAGCCCCGCCCCGGCGCATCCGCCCGCCCTTCTCCTCCCCCGAACCGGGGCCGCGCTCCTTCCCCATTGGGCGCGGAGGAATGAAAAGGAACATGAAGCACGATGTGGACCCCTGAAGACATCCGGAAAACGATCGCCGCGCACAAGATCCTGGTTTTCGGCAAGGGAACGAAGGACCAGCCGATGTGCGGATTCACGATGCGTGCGATAGAGATCCTGAGGCACTGTGACGCCGATTTCGAAGTCGTCAACATCTTCGAGGACCCGGGCATCAAGGAAGCCCTCGTCCAGGTCTCCGGTTGGCCGACGACCCCCCAGATCTTCATCGGCGGGGAGTTCATCGGCGGCTCCGACATCGCTCTCGAGATGTACCAGAAGGGCGAACTGCAGGCCAAGATCCGCGAGCTCGACCCCGCCTGAGGAAGAGGGGCGGAGCGAGGCCTGCTCGAGGAGGGACGCCCTCAGGTAGAAGGGCCGGAGAAAGGCGGCTCCTCCCCGAGGAAATGGGTTTCCCGAGGGGGTGCTGGCCAAAGCCGGGGATCCGGTCGAGAATCTCATCCCTTCGGGCCGGTTCCCTTCGATGGAGGCGACGACATGGTCGAACTCTCACCGATCCCCTCGTTGATCGAGGACCTCAAACGGGGGCGTTTCGTGATCATGGTCGACGACCCGAACCGGGAGAACGAGGGAGACATCTTCCTCGCGGCCGAGTTCGCGACCCCGGAGCGCATCAATTTCATGCGGAAGGAAGCCCGCGGGCTCCTCTGCATGCCGATGGATTCGTCCCTCTGCAAACAACTCGGCCTGGGGCCGATGGTCGCCGAGAACACCGCGCGCCGGGGAACCGGATTCACGGTGTCGATCGAGGCTCGGGAAGGGGTGACGACCGGCATCTCGGCCGCGGACATGGCCCAGACGATCTCGGTCGCGATCCGGGATGGAGCCCGACCTCAGGACCTGGCCCGGCCCGGACACGTCTTTCCTCTCCGTGCCGTGGACGGGGGCGTGCTCGTCCGCGCCGGCCATACCGAGGCCCTCGTCGACCTCTGCAAGCTCGCGGGCCTGAAGCCCGCGGGCGTGTTGATCGAGATCATGAACGAGGATGGGACGATGGCCCGCCTCCCGGAGTGCAAGGCCTTTGCCGAAAAGCACGGGATCCGGATCGGCACGATCGCGGATCTCGTCGAATACCGGCGCCGTCGCGAGCGGATCATCGAACGCCTGCCGGTCGTGAAGATGCCGACCGAGAACGGCTACTTCGACCTCTATCCGTATCGCTCCCGTATCGACGGCCGCGTCCACGTCGCCCTGACCCACGGCATTCCAAGGTTGGAGGACGAGGGCGGGCGGTTCCCGCCGATCGAGGACCCTGTTCTCGTGCGGGTCCATTCGGAGTGCCTGACGGGGGATGTCTTCCACAGCCGGCGCTGCGACTGCGGACAACAGCTCCAGGAAGCGATGCGGCGCATTCTCGAGGAGCCCGTCGGGGTCCTGCTCTACATCCGCCAGGAAGGCCGGGGCATCGGACTCGAGCACAAGCTCCGCGCCTATCGGCTCCAGGAGAAAGGCCTCGATACGGTCGAGGCGAACCGGCGCCTCGGCTTCAAGGCCGACGCCAGGGAGTACGGAACGGGCGCGCAGATCCTTCACGACCTGGGGGTCCGGAGGATGCGCCTGTTGACGAACAACCCGAAGAAGCTGCGCGGCCTCGAGGGCTACGGCCTCGAGGTCGAGGCCCAGGTCCCCTTGCGGATCCCCCCGAACCCGGACAACGAGCGCTATCTCGAGACCAAGCGGGACAAACTCGGACACAAGCTCTGAACGCGGCCGTTTCCGGGGCCTGAGGAAGACGAGAGCGGGCGGGACGCAGCGCGGTTCCGCCCCCCCTTCAGTCCTCTTCGGGGCCCTTGGGCGGGGACTGGACGAGTTCACACCACTCCCTCCCCATGGCCGTCGGACGGAACAGAGGGTCGTTCCGGGTCTCGATCCGTTCGAGGAAGCCCGCGGTGACGGCCTGATCGAGGATGCGCAGGAGACGGCGGCGGTCGAGGCAGCGTTCCTTCCAGAAGAACAACCGGGCGTGAGGGTTCTCGTTCAGCTGGCTGAGGTCCAGGTAATCCCCCTCGGCCCAGAGGCTCTCCTCGATCTCCTCCACCCCGGGGGAAATCCGGCGGAGGAGCCAGGCGAAACTCATCGATCTGCGGCTCTTCTCCAGGTCTCGGATGACCCGGACCAGCATTTCGAGATCGGCGTCGGGAATCCTGTCGGGGGTCTGCACGTTCGTCGTTTCGAGGAAACGGGTTCAACCGAAGTATGTCCCACCGGGGGGGCTTTGGCCGGGAGGTCGCCTTGAGCAACGGTAAGTATTTGTATCGCTTGAGGTTGCGAGAGGTCCTCCCCCCATTTCCGAAGACCCGGGCGAGGACTCGGGAAGAGGAGGGGCTCTCCCCCCGTCACAGGGCATCATGGCCCGTAATGCGACAGCGATTCCATTCGAGGCGATCCGGGGTCCGTGGCGGTACGATCCCGGACCGGAGGGACCGATGACACCGCAGCCGGACCACCGAGACCCGAAAGATCCGCGGGCCCCGGAAGGTGTATCCCCCGGGGACGAGGGGAGCCGGGCGGAAGCCCTCGAGGATCGGATCCTCGTCCAGCGCTTTCTCGAGGCCAAGGAGGCTGGGGACCGCGAGGGCCTCGAGGCCGCCTTCCGGATGCTTCTTTTACGTTATCAGGAAAGGATCCACAGACTGGTCCTCCGTTATGTCCGAGACCCCTTGGAGGCGGAGGACGTCACCCAAGATGTCTTCTTGAAGGTCTACCGGAAGCTCGACGGTTTCCAGGGGGATTCGGCCTTCTTCACCTGGCTCTACCGCGTCGCCGCGAACACGGCCGTTGATCATGTGGCCAAGCGGAAACGTCGCCCCCTGCATCTGAGCGACGATCCTTCCGCCCTGGTTGGTTCCCCGAAGGACGGGGAGCCCCGGAGCGGCCTCTCCTCCGAGACCCCTGACGAGCCGATGCTCCGGCGGGAGAGGGTCCGGATCACGAGGGAGATCTGCGACGCGCTTCCCGAACCCTACAAGACGACCCTCTTCCTCCGGGAGTTCGAGGAGCTTAGCTACCTAGAGATCGCCGAGGTCAGCGGTTGTTCGATCGGAACGGTCGAATCGCGGCTCTTCCGCGCGCGGGCCCGGTTCCGGAAACTCCTCGAGGAGAGGCATCCCGAATTGCTGCAGGAATGACAAGCCCCTTGGAGGAAACATGAACGGCGACGACCCCGGCGGCCCGGCCTTCCCCCCGGGAAGGACCGAGGGCCGGCACCCCGACCGGGAGGATCTTCTGCTCCAGCGTTATCTCGACGGGGAGCTCCGGGCGATCGAACGCCGGGAACTCGAGGCGCGGCTCGCCGAGGAGGCGCCGCTTAGGGACCGTCTCGCGCGGATCGAACGCGTCCAGAACCTCGTGCGGGAATCCGACCCCGAGGCCGCACCCCTGGGACTCGGCTTCGCGGACCGCGTTCTGGCCGAGATCCGGAAGTCCGGGGACGGTCCGGTGGAGGAGAGTCCGGCCTCGGACCCCGGAGAACCGCTGCGGCTCTTGAGGCGTTGGACGGCCGTCGCGGCGGCGATCCTCCTCCTCCTGGCCCTGGGGATGCTGATCCGCCTGACGGTGGGGACGGCCGGAGGGGACGGCCGTCTCGAGGCGGAGGGCCGTTCCCGGCATCGCTTCGAACGCGAGGTGCTCGAGATCCTGGATCAGAGGGCCGAACGCCTCGAATCGAAGGCGGGGCCGAAGACGATGCGCAATGCCGCCGATGGGCGATGACCCGCACATGAAGCACTGGAGAAGGCGGCTCCTCCTCCTTTGTTCCCTCGTCTTCCTGACGGGGCTGCTTTCGGGAGTCGTCCTCGCGGACCTCCGGGAGGGGCGGAGCGGTCCCGAGGGCCCCCATGCGGCCTACATCCGGCGCCTGAGCGAGGCGCTGGATCTGAGCCCCGACCAGAAGGTCTGGTTGGGGATCGTCCTCCGGGAGAGGGATCGGAACAAGAACGACTGGCTTCGCCGACACCTGAAGGGCCTTTCCCCCGAGGGAAGGGACTTCCTCCGGGAGGAGAACCGCAGGGCCGACCGCAGGATCGAGGCTATGCTGACCGGAACGCAGCGGGCCGAATACCGGCGGTTGTGCGCGGAGGAGAGTCCCGTCCGATGAAGGGGATCCCGCCCGCTGGAAAGGCGACATGAAGACGACAGGAATCGACGTCGGGCCGAGGCTCTCCCACCTCGTGGTGCTTGAGGGCTCCGCCAGGAAGTTCAGGATCGAGAGGGGTGCTTCCGTCCTCGGAGGCGCTCCCGCCGCGGCCTCCCTGATCCGGAAGGAAGGTCTCCCCTCCGATCGGGTCCTTCTGGGTGTCTCCGGCCGCGAATGCGTGATCCGGAACCTTTCCCTGCCCTTCACGGGGCGGGAAGAGATTCGGAAGGTCTTGAAGTTCGAGGCGGAGTCGGTCATCCACAGCCATTCGATCGACGACGTGGTCGTCGATGCGCTGACGATCGAGGAGACGAAGGAGGGGACGAAGCTCTTCCTCGTCGCCTGCCCGAAGCAGGGCTTGAAGGAGAAGCTCGAGGCCTTCAAGAAGGCGGAGGTCCAGGTCGAGAGGGCCGGTTTCGAACAGGATCTGCTCGTCCGGGCGGCCGCCCATTTCGGAGTCTTCGACCCGGAGGAACCCGGGGAGGAGGAGCAGGAGGAGAACGCGGAGGAGACCGTATGCGATCTCCTGCTCCGACTCGACGAGGTCTCGACCTCGATGACCCCCGTCGTTGGAGGAACGATCCTGACGAGCCGGGTTCTCCGGATGGGGCTCCATACGCTCACGGCCAGGGTCGCCGAGCTTCGCGGCCTGGATCCCGAGGACGTGGCCCGTTCCCTGCCGACCTTCCTCGGGCTCGACCCTGTCCGCCCCGACGAGGGAGACGGGGACGGAGAGGAGGCGGCGCCGGGGCCTCCGCCTTCCCTGGATCCGTCGGATTTCGAGGATGCCCTGCGGGAGTTCGTCGAACATCTCCGCCGGGAGATGACCCGATTCTTCGCCGGAGCCGCGATCCCCGTGACCCCGGAGCGGATCCTCCTGACGGGGGTCGGCGCCCGGCTCCCGGGAGTTGCCGAGCTCCTCTCCGCCGGGCTGGACCTTCCGGTCGAGGGCCTCGATCTCTGCAAGCGGGTTCCGGGGGCGGAGGAGGAGGATCTCGGACCCGAATGCGATCTCGCCCTCGCCGCCGCGATGGGCGCCCTGGGGGTCTTGAAGCCCGGGATGGATTTCCGCCAGGAAGAACTGCGCTTCCAGCGGAGATTCGACCGCCTCAAGCTTCCCCTCGCGCTGGCGAGCTTCCTCGGCGCCTTCTTCCTTCTGTATTCGGACCTGGACCTGCTCCGGGGGATTCAAAAGGTCGAGAGCGCGATCGGGAGTCCGAAATACGCGAAGAAGAGGGTCGGGTCCCGGAGCCGACAACTCCCGACCTGGACGGGCCTCCTAGCCCGTCTCGCCTACCCCTCTCCCCGCAGCGGGTATGTCAAGAACATCCTTCCTCCGAAAACGGCCGATTCGATTCTGAAGAAGTTGGCCAAGGCTCCGCCCCTGCAACGGGTCACGACCCTGCGCAATGAACTCATCTCGCTTCGCAAGAAGCTGGAGAGAGAGACCGGCTACTTTCCCGAACTCGATCTGCAATCGGGGCTCGCGGTTCTCCAGGCCTTCGCGGATGCGATGGACAAGGCCGACAAGAGACCCGACATCGGCCGTTTCGTCGTTTTCGCGATCCATCTCCGGGTTGGCACGAAGAAGACCGACCGCTACCTCGAGTTCGAAGTCAGCTTCCGGGGCAAGGACTTCATCGAACAGGCCGCCGCCTTCAAGCAGGTGCTCCAGGAGGCCTGCGGGCGGCCCGGGCCCTTCGCGGCCGCAAAGCAGACGAAGGGAGGAACGCCCTATCAGGATCCCGCGACCCCGGGGTCCGAGTATGTCTTCCGGATCACCCTCTTCCCCGATTACGGGGTCTTCCAACCCAAGCGCACGGCGAGTCGATAGGAGGACGGGATGAAGCGATTCTTCCGGAAGATGGACATGCTCAAATGGGTCATGGTCTGCAGCGCGGCGGCCGCGACCGGCCTCGGGATCTGGAACCTCGTCCTCAGGAAGCACTACGAGGAAGCCCTCAGGACCTTCGAGCGGGCGAAGGGCGACATCGTCAAGATCCACAGCGAACTCGAACAGATCCGCACGTTCCTGATCGCGAAGCGGGACTCGGAACGGAGTGGCGAACTCCTGGATCCGGGCGTGTTCTTCGCGAACCAGATCGCCAAGAAGGCGGGGATCGACATCAACGACTTCAAGGTCAACCCGGAGAAGGAACGGGAGGTTTCGATCCGGAGGGGGAGATCGAGGAAACGAGCCATCGACCGCGAGGTCGAGATCGGCTTCAAGGTCGGACGGAAGATCAAACCGATTCCGAGGGAGAACCTCTTCGTCGCGCTCTTCAACTGCGAGGCCGCCTCGCACCGGTGGAAGCTCCGCGAGCTGAGGATCCGCGCCAAGGAGGCGGTTTCGAGAAGCCACAAGAGAGGCACCGCCTATCCGGCCGAACTCTCGGACGAGTGGGTCGTCGAGAAGATGGTCTTCGTCTCCCGGGAGCCGAAGAAATGAGCGGATCCTTGAGGGCCGCGCCGCGGTTCGGCCGAGCGGCCGGCCTGTGCTTCCTTTTCTCGGTTCTGTGGCTCTTCCAGGGGTGTTCGGCCCTGGTCTCCTATTCGGACCGCCTGGTGGACGCGAACACGGGGCGGAGCGGCTTCGTGACGAAACCCGCCTCCCTGGGCGGAATCGTCGGTTTCGTCGCGGGGATCCCCTTCGATGTCGTGGCTCTTCCGGTCAGTTACGTCGTCTACCAGTCCCAGAAGGACGAGGAGGAAGAAGGTCTGGACCCCCTCTCGACCTTGCTGTTTCCTTCCTTCGTGCTGTGGCGGGCGGGCATCCTGGTGATCGGAACCCCTCTGGACGCCCTGGAGTTCGCGTTCTACAGGGCATGGACCTCGAAACCGCCTCCTGCTCCAGCCGATCTGGAGAACGATTTCGAGGAGAGGGAAGGTGATGGTGGAAGCATGGACGGCGGAGGACTGGGTCGAGCTGATCCTCTCCTGCAAGGATGAGATCCCCCTCGCCGTTCTACTCGAGCGCATGCTGGGGAAGAAGCGGCTCGCCTCGCTCGTTCGGAAACACGGCTTGCGCTTGAAGGGGGGGTTCCGGCCCGAAAAGGCCCCCGCGGCCGAACTCGCCCGCTGCGTCGCCCGCGCCTTCGCCGGGAACGAGACCTTGCGGGGCGAAGTGGCCTCGGCGCTTCCCGCCACGCCCGAGGACGGAGATCCCGGAGAGGCCGTCGATCCCGGGAAATCCCCGGGGGAGGATCTCAGGGTCCGTCTCGAGAGGACGGAGCGCTCCCTGGAGGAAGCGAAGCGGCGGCTCGCCCGCGCCGAGAAGCGGGCCGCGAAGGCTCGTTCGGAACTGGCTCCCGAGCGCCGTCGTGTCCGGGAGACCGAAAGGGAGATCGAGGACCTTCGCGCCGAGCGGAACGCGCTCCAGCAGGAGTTGAAGAAGGCGGCCAAACGGCTCGCGGAACTCGAGCGTCTTGCCGCGGAGGCCGGGGACCGTGACCTCCACGCGGAGCTGCACGAGGCGGATCGGCGCATCGCGGAACTCGAGGAGATCCAGGAGGAGGACCGGAAGGCCCTCGCCGAACTGAAATCCACGGTCGAGGCTCTACGGCAGGAGGTCGAGGAACTCCTGCCCTTCGCTCCCGAGGGGCGCCGCGAGAGGGCGAGGAAGAAGGAGCGGATCGAGAAGGAGGGCGAGGAGGCGCGCCTGAAACTCCTTCCCGTCTACGAGGCCTCGTTCCTGGAGTCTCTCATGTCCCTGGACGCGAAGGTGCAGAGGAAAGTTCACCAGGCCATCGCCCGTGCCGTCCTCCGGGGGCTGTCCTATCCCGGCCTGGAGGCCAAGCTCCTCCGCGGGAACCTGAAACTATGGGAGTTCCGGGCGGGGATCTCGCACAGGGTGTTCTTCGTTCTCGACGGCGAGAACATGATCTTCAAGCACGTCGGAACCCGCGAGAGCCTCGATACTTTCCTGAAGAGGTTTGCGGAGTCGTGAACCGCGCGATTCTCGGTCTCCTGGCTCTCTCCCTGGCGTTCCTTCCCGGATGCGGGGCCGTCGGAGCCTGGTTCCGGCGCCGGGGGCTGGACCTCCTCGATTGCGTGAAGGCGAACGTCGGAGTGGGTTTGGGGCTCGAGGCCGACGCGAGGCTGACCGACTGGTTCGCGCCGGGTCTCGGCTTCGCGGCAAGGACCTGGAACTTCGGCTGGGAGGACCGGAATCTCTACGGGAGCTGGGAGGAGTGGAACGTCGTCAACACCCCGAGAGCCGTGTGGGAGGCCAACGTCGGTGACATCGAGGAGAGCACGACCGAACCGGGTTATGACCCGAGGTGGAGCGTCGCTCGGCTCGCGATGGCTTCGGTCTTCCTCGCGAACGAGCGCTGGATCCGCAAACCTGGAACGGGCGTCGTCCGGATCGAACTCTATTCCCTCTTCAACTTCGCGCCGATTCCGACCTTCATCCGCGCCGCCGACCCCAGGCGGAGCATGATTCGATCCGGGGAGACCGCCGTCATCAACCGGAAGTCGATCTGGGACCAGGGGTGGATCGAACTCGGCGTCACCCCCGTCTTCCTGCATGTCCGCGCGGGACTGAACCCCTTCCAGATGGTCGACTTCCTGTTCGGCATGGTCGGCCTCGACCCGGCGGGCGACGACCGGGACCGGATTCCGTCCGCTCCTCCTCTCCCGGTACTCGAGGAATCCCCCTCTCAACGGAAGCGCCGATAGAGCGTGAGGTCCCTCAGGATGTTGCGAAGGAAGTTGCCCGCCGCCTGGTAGCGCTTCCGTCGCAGGAGTTCCTCGAGTTGTTTGCGTTGCTTCTCGAGAGCCAGGGCGTCCTGCCAGCGACCCTGTTCGATCAGCCTCTCCTGGAAGAGATCGAATACACGGAGTCCGTCGCGGCAGGCGTCGATCCAAGCCTTGCGGGTCTTCGCTGACCACGGTTTCCGGAATGCCTGAAGGATCGCGCGCAGCCTGCCCGGAGAATCGAGTTCCAGAAGTTCCCGGATCCTGGCCGCCCGGTGGCGCAGGTCGGCCGCTTCCTTCTTCTTCCCCGCCTTTTCCAGACGGCGGGCCTGCGCTTCGAGACGCCCGGGAAGGTCTTGATACCGGGATCGGCGCGTTCTTCCCGGAGCCGCGCGCTCGCGGATCCTTGCGATCTCGGCCCGGATCCTCGCCCTCTCCGCCCGAAGCCCCCGTTCCTCCTCCTTGGGTACGGCCTTCTTCTTCGTTCCCTCCAGTTTCGACTGGATCTCCCGGAGCCGTTTCCAGAGGAGCGAGAGACGGCCGCCTCGGCTTTCCCTGCGACCCGTGGAGGTCTTGATGCGGAACGGATCCCCGAAGAATCGAAGAGGCTCGAGGAGACGCGCGTATTCGGTGAGGAAGGCGTTTCGGATCCGGGCCCGCTCCTGGACGGTCTTCGCGGCCTTCATCCGTGCGGCGTAGCTCTTTCGGATTCTCGTAATTTCCTTTTCGGTTCTGCGGATCGTGTCCTTTCCGACCTTCAGGAGGGGCTCCAACGATCTCCGAAGGGAAGCGGGAATCCGTGGCAGTCGGTGAATTCGTTCGATGAGCCGGAACAGGTCCCGGACCCGTCCGGTGTCGGCGTAATACTCCCCCAGGTGCTTGGCCGCGAGGAGACGGTAGTCCCCCCCGTCCTTGCGGTTCAGGAGATCGAGGAAGGCCCTTTCCGCCCGTTTCGGGTCCCGGACGATCGTCTCGAGGCGCCAGGCTTCGAGGAAATGCCTCTCGGGGTCGAGTTCGCTCAAGTTCCCCTGCTGGGAACCGAGAGCGAGGATCGCGGCGGCGAGAAGGTTTGGGCGGAGGTTCATTCCCCCTCCTTCTCCCCTCCCTCGACCGAAAAGCGGTAACCGATGCCGTGGACGGTGAGGATGTGCCGGGGTTCGTCGGGGGTTTCCTCGACTTTCTTGCGCAGCCGGGCGATGTGATTGTCGACGGTCCGGGTCGCGGGGATGTTCGTGTAGCCCCAGACCTCGGTCAGGAGTTCTCTCCGGGTCACGACTTGGTCGGGGTGTTCGAGGAGGTAACGGAGGATCTCGGATTCATAGCGGGAAAGGGTGTATTCCATTCCGTCCCGAATGACGACGTAGCGCTTGAAGTCGACCTTGAGATCGCCGAAGTCGTACTCGGCGTTCCTCTCCGTCGTGGCGGGAACGGGTCGATAGCGGCGGAGGACAGCGCGGACCCGGGCCAGAAGCTCGGGGAGGCTGAAGGGTTTGGTGACGTAATCGTCCGCTCCGAGTTCGAGGCCGGTGACCTTGTCCGACTCCTGACTCTTAGCGGTCAGAAGGATCACGGGGGTCGAATCCCCCTCCCGGCGGATCGTGTCCAGGACCTTGAGCCCGGTCATTCCGGGCATCATCACGTCGAGGAGGACCAGGTCGATGCCTCCGTCCCGGAGGCGGTCCAGGGCCATTCGGCCGTCCAATGCGACCGAGGGGGCATAGCCCTCGAGTTCGAGGTTGTAGCGGAGGCCCTCGGCGAGGTCCTTCTCGTCGTCGACGACCAGGATCGTCGCTTTCGTTTCGCTCATGTCCGTTGACTCGTCCCCGGTTCGTCCCCGGCTATCGGGAGGGTGATCGAAAACACGCTGCCTCCGCCTTCCCGGTCCCGACAGGAGGCCGCTCCTCCATGGGCTTCGGCGAAGTGCTTGACCAAGGCTAACCCGATCCCGGCGCCCCGACTCGTCCCGGCTGTCGAAGCTCTGTAAAAGCTTTCGAAGATCCTCTCCTTTTCGATGTCCGGCACTCCGACCCCCCGGTCCATGACCTCGATGACGGCGGTTCTTCCATTCCTGGAAAGGCGCAGTTCGATGCGCTTCTCCTCGTTTCCCGTGTATTTCCGGGCGTTGCCGAGGAGGTTGACGAGGGCCTGGGTGAAGCCCTCCGGATCGACGACGGCCTCGGTCGGAGGAAGCGGATCCACCTTCAGATCGAAACCCTGATCTTCGAGATGGGGCCGGTAGGAATCCGCGATCTCGCGGACCAGTCGATCGAGTCGCTGGCGCCTCGGAGAGTATTCCCGTCGGCTTCTCTCGACCCTGGAGAAGTCCAGGACGTTGTCGATCATTCTCGTCAGGCGGTCGGACTCCTTGGCGATGACCCTCGCGAAACTCCGGGCCTTCCCTGGGTCGCCGACGCGTCCCATCGCGAGGGTCTCCCCGTACATCTTGATCAGGGAGAGCGGGGTCTTCAGTTCGTGCGAGACGCGGCTGACGAAATCCGTCTTGAGGTCCGCGAGTTCCCGTTCTCTCCGGAGCACCCTTACGAGGAGGAAGGCTCCGAAACCCGCGATCCCCGCCAGCGCGATCCATAGGAGGGCCTTGGCGAGGAGGCTCCTCCTCCTTCCTGCGAGGAGGTCTTCGGGGTTGTCCGCGGTCGCGACGAGACGGAAACGGGAAAGGGGCGCGGAGAGGGGGATTTCCTTCCGGAGTCCCCTGCGGCCGAGGTCCTCCGCCTCCTCGGAGGTCTTCTCGGGGCCGGCCATGACGGCCCCCGTCTCGTCCTCGATGCGCACCCTGCCGGGCATGCCCTTCCGGGAGATGCGGGTCTCGATCTCGTGCAGAATCGGGTCGAAGAGCTTGTGGAAGTCGAGAAGGGCCCCGGAGAACTCCACGTCTCCCTCGAGCGTCGGATAACGATGGAGGAGGATCAGTTCGCGTTCTCCGCCCGCGGGAAGGGGTAGGGCCTGCCAACCGTCCCCGGCGGCCAGGAGTTGATTGCGGTGGGGGAGCACCCCGTCCCGGATCGCTCTCTCCACAAGACGGCGCACGGTCTCCCGCTCGAGGTTCCTGACCCTGAGCCTGTCGAGTCGATCGAGGGCCTCGCCGGAGGCGATCCGGTCGAGAATCGCTTCCGTCTTCGCGAAGAAGAAACGGAGGACCCCGTCCGGCACCCGGTCGAAGCGGCCGCCCGCGATCGCCTCCAGGAAGCCGAAGCAGGCCTCGACGGCCTCGGGGAGCCGTCCCGCCTCCTCCCCGGCTTTCTCCGACTCGATCTCCCCGGCGAGGCTTTCGAGCTCCGCGAGGGTCAGGGATAGGTCGAGGACGGGCGTCGGTTCGCCTTTCCGGGATTCCAGGGTGCGGCGCAGGGAGGCCAGGAGGCCTCGGGCTTCGTCGAGGCGGCCGAGACCGCGGGCCAATCCTGCGAGTTCCAGGGTGAGGAGGGCCGCGGCGTTCCGGTTTCCGGTCGAGCGGAGTTCCTGGAGGTGGAGATAGGCCTGTTCGGCGCCGAGCCCGGGGGTCGCGAGAATCCTCCGGGCTTCGCGGATGCGCCGGAGGACGGGACCGAGCCCCTGGGCCTGCTGGGGGAAGAAGGTCGGGAAGTCCGAGGTCGTCCTCCGCCGGACCGGCAACTGGGGCTGGAAGACGCGGACCTGGTTGTCGAGGCGGAAGGCCGTGAGGACGGCCTCGTCGGGTGGGGTGAGCTGGAGGGCGCGGATCGCGGCCGCCCGGTCCGCCTCGGGAAGGCCGGCGAGGTTCAGGAGGATCCGGTCGAAGAGTTCGGAGATCCGCTGATGGCAGAGGCGATCCGCGCTGTGGAGGGTGATGCCTGCCTCGCGGTCGAGGGATTCGCTGATCTCGGTTTCCAGGCGTCCGATGTTGTCGAGCCCGACCCAACCGACCACGGCCGTCGGAACCAGCAGGAGGGCGAGGGCGAAGGCCAGCTTCCGGCGGGTCGTGTCGGTCTTCATCTTCCTTCGTCCGGCGAGGGAAGACGGAAGGGAACGAGCCGGTGCGGAGGGAAGAGGCTCGACCAGTTCCGTCCCCGTTTCCGGCTCTCGGCCGTGGAGAACATCAAGTCGATCCCGAACTCGTGCCCCGTTTCGTTCGGAAAGCCCCGTTCCGGACGGCATGGGATGCGGATCTCGAAGGTCCGCGCGGTCCTCACGGCCGTCGCCCCGAAGCCCTCGTCCCCATCCTCCACGAAGTGGGGCCAGCGTCCGGGCACGGTCGCATCCTGGATCCGGATCCGCGGAGGACCCCGTTCGGGAAGGAGGATTTCGAGGTTGTCCCTGCCCGTGAACCAGCCATCGGAGGCGAGGTCCAGGAGAGCGCGGAACCGCAGGCCGTCCCCGGCCTCGAAGCCGCTCCCTCGAATCAGGAGCGCGGGGGAGGTTCCGGCTTCGAACTCCAGGGAGATCCGGAGCGGGGAAGAGAGGCCGGGGTCCTCGAGAGGCGGTAGGCGGAGTGCCTCCCCTGAGGGAAGCCTCGGGTCGAAGGGCAGGAGGGGTAGGGGATCCTCGCCGTCCTCGATCCCGTCGAGATCGCTGTCGGGGGAGCGGGGGTCGGGGGGGAAGACCCTTCCAGCCCGGGTTTCGAAGCCGCTGCGATCGATCCAGGTCGCGAAGAGGGCTTCCTCGAGATCGGGGACTCCGTCCCCGTCGCTGTCCTTCTTCCCCGGGTCGGAGCCGAAGCGGATCTCGTCCATCGGGACCCTGGGATCTCCGTCGGGGAATCCGTCCCCGTCGATGTCCGCGCAGAGGATCGTGTCGCCGAAGCGCAGATCGTCCCATTTCCAGGCCGGCCAGTTCCGGAGGATCCAGGCGTTCCCGTCCCAGTGCTCTCCGAAGGGGCCGCTCGTCCCGATCATCGGCGCGAAGTGGTTGTACAGGTATTCGGGATGGCCGGAGATCTCGAACAGGGCGTCGAGCTGGTGGTGGAACTCGTGGCAGAAGAGCCAGGAGTTGTAGTCCCTCTTCGCGGGGACGAACCACCAGGAGATCCCGTAGCCTCGCCCGTGGGCCCCCAGGGTCAGGCCGCCGCCGGCGCCGACATAGAGGGTCCGGCCGGTGTCCGCGGCCCTCCTGCGGTAGGCCTGGAGGACGAGGACTCCTTGTATGTCGGAGAGGGAGAGACCCGCCTCGCGGGCCCGGCGGGCGATCTCGTCCTCCTTCGGTTTTCCGTTCGGGCGGCCGTTTTCGGCGAGGTCGGCGGCGCGTACGGGTTCCCGGATATCGTGGATCGTCAGGTCGATCAGGAGGCGGCAGCGGGAGTTCATCCAGTACCAGAGGACCGTGCGGCGCAGCTCCCGGTGGACCCGCTCGTAGGCGGAGTCCGGCCAGGAGGGCGGAACCGGTCCTTTCGGGGGAATCCCGTCGAACACGTCGCCGTAGACCAGGGCCAGGATCTTCAAGCGGCGCGCCCGGAGGAGTCCCTCCTGGGGCGGCCCGTGCAGGCGGATCTCGCGCTCCTTTTCCGCGGGGGGAAGGACGTCGAAACCGGACGGGATCGACAGGGATGCGATCCGGTCCGGCCCGACCGCCCGTGCGCTGCGGCGGGCGAGAACCCGGGGCCCGGAGACGAGGAGGACCTCGACCCGGTCCGTATCCCTCCAGATCGGCCTGAGGATCGGGTCCCCGGCGGGAAGGACCTCGACGAGCCTCGAGGCACGTCGATCCACGACCCAGGTCTTCCCCCTCCAGCGGACGAAGTCCACGGGATCGAGTCCGCCGATCGTCTCGGCACGTTGCGTCCCGAGAAGCCGTCCACCCAGGGAGCGGATCTCGACCCGGCCCGGAAGGGCGAGGAGGACCCTCTCCCCCTCTACGAGCATCGAGCGCAAGGCGGGGAAGCGCCGGGCCCAGCTCGTTTCGAGATCTCCGGGTGGAGGAGGAGCGGGGGCTTTCTCGGCGAGAACGAAGCGGTTCCGTTCCGGATCGTAGCGATGGGTGAAGGCCCCGGTCGAAGACCGGAGCAGGAGCGCGCCGCCCTCCGCGGTCCAGGCGCGCACGGGCCAGACGGGGCCCGGATCCCGGGAGGCCCTGCCCTCGGCCCGGAATGCGCGGAAGCGCATCCGCCCCTCGCTTGCCTGGAGGGCCGGGTAGCCGTAACGGTGGAGCATCCGGCAACCCTCGGCCCTGACCTTGCCGTCGACGAGGATCCGGAAGACCCCCGCCGCCCCGTCGAGATCGAGTTCCAGGCGTGTCCAAGAGGAAGGGTCGATCGGAGGGTCGAGGGGGATGACCCGGTCGCATTGGAAGGCTCCGTCCCGGAAGCGTCCCTGGAGGAGGCTCGAGGCGGAATCGAAGCGGACCATCTCGGAGGCCTCCAGGCTCTTCCGGTCCCTCGAGTGGAAGAGGATTCCCCCTCCGACGCCCCCTCTCTCGTGCAGGATCTCGACCGAGATCCGGTAGGTGCCCGAGAGAGCGTCGGGCGCGAAGCATGCCTGGTCGAAGGCCCCGGCCGCGTCGATCGACCACGTGCCGTCGTCGTTCCGTTTCCAGTCCCCGTTCGAGGGAAGGAGGGTTCCGGTCGCTCCCTCGCCGATCCAGACCTGGGAGAACGAGAGATCCTCTTGAGCTTCCTCCGCCCCCGGGGCGGGGGGGGCGCCGGGCGGGGCGCTCCCGCACCCGTATGCGACCGCCAGGAGTCCGAGAAGGACGGCGGGTCCGGTCTTCGGAAGGGATGAGGGCTTCCGGCGCGGGAGCGGGTTCGACATGCCGGTATCTTAGCCCTCCGCGGATGGTCGTTCCGGAAGCCAGACGAGACCCCGTTCTCGGGCGCTTCGCGTTGAAGCGCCTCAAGCTGCCCGTCAAGGGAGGGCGCCTGGACATCGTCTGCCCCGAGCGGGCGGACGACATCCTGAATGCGATGACGGAGGAGGAGTTCGCCGGCCACGAAACCTTCCCCTACTGGGCGGAGGTCTGGACCTCGGCCGTGGCGCTCGCCCGGGAACTCCGGAAGGGCCCCCCCCTCTTCGGCCGGAGGGTCCTGGATCTAGGGTGCGGGGTCGGGGTAGCGGGGGTCGCGGCGGCGACGATGGGGGCTGCTGTGTGTTTCGCGGACTTCTTTCCCGAGGCCGTCGCCTTCGCCCTCTTCAACGCCCGCCACAACTCCCTGGCCCCGGGGCTCGAGGGATCCGGGTCGAGGCCCGAGCCCTCCGGGACGCGCCTCGACTGGACCCGGGATCGACCGGAGAGCGCCTTCGATCTCGTCCTCGGAGCCGACATCCTGTACGAGGAGCGCCACCACGCCCCGGTCCTCGATCTCCTGAAGGCCTGCCTGGTCCCGGGAGGGCGGGCCCTCCTCGCGGACCCCGGGAGGATCCCGGCCCGGGGGGTCCGGGATCTCCTGGCCGCCGAGGGGAAGGTCGTCCACAGGCGCCTCGAGACCTTCTGGCCGGATCGACGGATGGGGATCGATCTCTACGAATTCGAGGCGGAGGCCCCGGATCCGTGAATCCTCCGTCTCCCTCACGTAATCTCCCCCCTTCGTACCAGGGGGCGATCCCGCCTCGTTCGGGCGGGATCGGAAGGACGTAGTTCCTCAGGATTCGATCGGAGAGGGCTCTTTGCCGGCCAGACCCGCGGACATGACGAGAGGCGATCTGGAACCCGCCGTCCGGCTCGAGGACTTCACGATCCGTTACGGGTCCTTCACGGCGGTCGACGGGGCGGCCTTCACGATGCCTCGAGGGGCCTGCGGCCTCCTCGGGAAGAACGGAGCCGGCAAATCCTCGATCCTGAAGGCGGTCCTGGGCCTGATCCGCCCCTCGAGGGGAAGGGCCCGGGTCCTAGGCATGGACGCCCTGGGCGAGGGTCGCCGCCTGCGCGACCGGATCGGCTACATGGCCGAGAAGGAGACGATCTTCCCCGGACTCAGCGGTCTCGAGGCCGTGATCCTGGCGGGCAGGCTCTCGGGCTTGCCCCCGCTCGAAGCGAGGCAGCGGGCGCACGAGGTCCTCTTCCTCGTGCGCATCGAGGAGGAACGATACCGCAAGGTCGAGACCTATTCGGCCGGCATGAAACAGAAGATCAAGCTTGCCCAGGCCCTGGTTCACGATCCGGAACTCCTCTTTCTCGACGAACCGACGAACGGGCTCGATCCGGGGGGGCGGTCCGAGATCCTCGATCTCCTGAAGGACCTCGTCCGCAAGAAGGGGAAGTCCCTGATCCTCTCCTCGCACATCCTTCCCGACGTCGAGAAGCTCTGCGCGCACGTCGTGCTGATCGACGGGGGAAAAGTCCTGCGCGAGGGTTCGATCGCGGAGATGACCGGCGCGGCGGGCCGCCTCTACCGCCTGCGACTCCGGGGAGGAAGCGAGGTCGAACCCGCTCTCGCAGCGGAGGGCTGGTTGCGCGAGGACCTAGGGAACGGGGAGTATCGGGTCTTCCTTCCGCCCGAGGTCCCCGCGGAACGGCTCTTCGAACTCGCCCTCGCGAACGGCGCCCAGGTCCGGCTTCTCGAACTCGAACGCAAGTCGCTGGCGGACGTCTTCCTGGACGCGGTCCGGGGAGCCGAGGTCTCGAAGGAGCGCCGGGCATGACGATCGAGGACTTCGGTTTCCGCTCCTACGGAGGACCCCGCCTAGGTTCGTTTCCGAGGATCTTCGCGATCGCCTCGATGGATGTCCGCCGTTTCTTCCGCCGGAAGCTCTTCCTGATCTTCTTCCTTGCCTGCGTCTTCCCGGCGATCATGACCCTGGTCTTCGTCTACATCCGTTTCGTCGTGATCGAGGGGCAGGGGGAGATCGCGGGGATGGGGGACGTACGTGCGCTCCGGGGACCGGGGGCCCGGCTCTTCGCGAACCTGACCGATGTCGCGACGACCTTCTTCCAACCGTTCCTGAGCTTCGCGATGCCCTTGGCCGTGGCCTACAGCGCGGTCGTGGGAGCCGGTTCGATCTCGACCGACCGCAGGAGCGGAGCCCTCGAACTCTATTTCACGCGGGGCATCCGGCCCTCGCACTACTTCTGCGGGAAATGGGCCGCGGTCACCTTCATGATCTGCTGTCAGATCCTCTTCTCCTACCTGGCGGTCTGGGTCATCGCGGTCTTCCTCGCCCCGGATTGGGGCTTCCTCGAGGAGACGGCCGGCTTCGTTCCTCGATGGATCCTCGCCCAGGGGTTCTTCTGCACGTCCTTGGGCTTCCTCGTAACCGCCTTGTCGGGAACGACCTCCTCGCCCCGCTTCGCGATCATGAGATGGTTCGGGATCCTCGTCTTCCTCTACGCCCTCACCCGCGTTCTCTACCGCCAACTCGGGGAATCGTGGTTCTTCATCTTCTCCCCCTGGCACGATCTCCGGCGGGTCGCGGAGGCGATCGCGGGGGTCGAGGGGGTCCGGGGATTCGATCCCTATCTCGCCCTGCTCGGAACCGCCCTCCTCTTCGCGCTGGGTTTCCATCTCTGCCGCAAGTCGATGCGGCCCGTGGAGGTCGTCGGATGAGTCCCCCGCTCATCTTCGAGAGGGTCTCGCGCTGGTACGGGGAGGTGCTCGGGGTCTCGGAGATCGACCTCGAACTCGAGGAGGGGGTCTACGGCCTCCTCGGGGTCAACGGGGCGGGGAAGTCGACCCTGCTCAAGCTGGCCGCGGGTCTGATCGCCCCGAGCCTCGGGTCGGTCCGGGTGCTCGGGGGGGATCCCCACGCCGACCCGGGGATCCGGCGCTCGATCGGGATCTGCCCGGACGTGGACCGTTTCTACGAGGGGATGACGGGATTCGCCTGGGTCGCCCACATGGCCCGGCTCTTCGGCTTCGACCGGAGGGAAGCGGGTCGGCGCGCCGCGGCGGCCCTCGATCGATGCGGAATGGCGGAGTCGATGACGAAGAAGATCGGCGCCTGCTCGAAGGGCATGCGGCAGAGGATCAAGCTCGCGCGCGCCCTCGTCCACGATCCCGTGCTCCTCCTCCTCGACGAACCCCTGACCGGCCTGGACCCCGTCGGGAGGGACGCCTTCGTCCGGCTCGTCCGCGAACTCGGGCGCGGGGGCCGGGTGGTCGTCGTTTCGAGCCATGTCCTCGGCGAGGTCGAGGAGATGACGAATCGGATCGTGTTGATCCACCAAGGGCGGAAGATGGCTTCCGGAGGCATCGCGGAGATCCGCGGGCAGTGCGAGGACCGCCCGCACAGGGTCGAGATCCGCTGCGCCTCGCCGAGGGACTTGGCCCGGGAGGTCCTCGCGATGGAGGGGATCGGAGGGATCGAACTCCACGAGGGCCGGATCGTCGTCCAGGTGCTCTCCCCGGGAGGGTTCTTCGAAAGCTTGACGCGGCTCGGCGCCCGTGGAGGGCTCGGGATCGAGGCCGTCCAGCCCCTCGACGCCGACCTCGAGGCCGTCTTCGGATACCTGGTGCGCTCATGATCGCCTGGATCCGCGCGACCTTCCTGATCTTCACGCAGGCCTTCGGCTCCCTTCTCCTCTCGAAGAAGACCCTTTTCTTCGGGGCGATGAACCTCGGATACGGGGTCCTGATCGCCCTCCTCTTCTTCTTCGCGGGGGATCGGGCGAGGCAGGATTCCCTCTTCGCGTTCCCGAGCCTCTTCGTCTTCGTGCAGATCCTCGTGCCGTTGACGGCCGTCTACTACTCGATCAGCGCGGTCCGCGAGGAGATCGCGGAGAAGACCCTGACCTTTCTCCTGACGGCTCCGATCCGGCGCTCCTCGATCTGGATCGGAAAATGGGCGGCCGCGACGGCGGTCTCCACCCTCGTGATCGGGCTGGGTTACCTGTGCGCGGTGTCCTCGGCCCTTTTCCTGCCGGTCGCGGCCAGGGAAGGGAGGGCCCTGCACGGATCGACGTCCATGGCCTTCGCCTGGGCCGTCGTCGCGGGTCCGGTCGCCTACGCGGCGATGGGGACCTTTCTCGCGGTTCGATTCCGCCGGGCGATGCTCGCCGGCGCGATCTTCGTCTTCTCCTGGGAGGGTTTCGCCGGATCGACCCCGGCGAATTCCGGGGTCCGGGACCTGACCGTCGTCGATTCGGTGCGAACGCTGATCCTGAGGGACGCCGATTCGGCGCGGCGGTTCCGGAGGGAGATGGTCTCCTGGGCGAGCGCGGGCGAGTTCCGCCCCTGGCGGGGGGATTCGCTCGAGGAAGCGCTCGAGGAATTCATCCCCTCGAAGGAGGAGGCGTGGAAGACGCTCGCGTGGTTCACGGGGATCTGCCTCCTTCTCGCCCTTTTGTCGGGAGCGGGACGGGACTACGAGACCGCCCCGAAAGAATGATCTTCGAACGGACGAAAGAGGATGACATGACGACCCTCCCCGAAACCCCTCGTTCCCCGCTCCTCTTCCTTCGGATGTGCGCCTCGCCCCGAAGCGGGCGGGTTCGGAACGCCTTCCGGCTCTCCTTCCTCCTTCTGCTGGCGGGGCTGTTTTTCCCGGCGCCGATCTCGGCCCAGGATTCCCGGCCCGCCCGGGAGAAGCCCACGGACCGCGGGAAGGCCGCGAAGATGATCGAGGCGGCCGGCGAGGTCATGAAGCAGGTCGAGGAGCTTCGCGGGAAATCCTTCCGGAGCCCGGTCCAGAAGGACGTGCGCACCGAGGAGGAACTCAGGAAGTTCATCATGAAGGAACTCTTCGAGGAGGAGTTCGGCGGGGGAAAACTGAAGCGCCATCAATGGATGCTCGAGGAGGTCGGTCTCCTTCCCCAAGGGACGGATTTCGCGAAGACCCTGATCGACGTGCTTCTGAACCAGGTCGGCGGGTACTACGACCCCAAGACGAAGAGCTTCTACATGATGGCCCGCGCCTCCTCCTTCGGGGATCTGTTGAACCGGACCCTCATGGCTCACGAGTTGACGCACGCCCTGGACGACCAGTATTACGGCCTCGCCCGCAGGATGAAGGAGATGGGGGAGACGGAGGACGGCGGTTTCGCGATCGGAGCCGTCGTCGAGGGAAGCGCGACGGCCTTGATGACCCGCTGGATGTTCCGATACGGAACGGGATTCGATCCGGAATCCATGAAGGAGCGGATGAAGGCCGAGATGGAGCGGAGCAAGGCCTTCTTCGCTTCGCCTCCCTACTTCTGGACCCTCGCCGCGAAATACATGATGGGGATGCGCTTCCTCCTGAACGGCGGGAGCGGAGCCGAAAGCATGAAGATCCTGATGCTCTCGAAGACCGGCGTCGGGGAAAACCTGGCGAAGGCGATGGAGAATCCGCCGCTGTCCTCCGAACAGATTCTGCATCCGGAGAAGTACTGGGATTCGGAGAAGAAGGATCCTCCCGCCGTCCTTGCGGACGAGAAGGGCTTCGAGAAGGCCCTCGCCTCGACCGGATGGACCCTGAAGGGGAAGGAGACGCTGGGGGAGATCCATTGCGCGATCCTCGCCCGCAAGCCCCGGAGGAAGACGGACCCCTCGAAGATCGTGCAGCTTCTGAACGTCCCCTCGTTCTGGACGAACTACGCGGCCTCGGGGTGGGGAGGCGACCGCGTCTTCCTCCTGTCCCGCGGGAAGGAGCGGGGGCTTCTCTGGGTGACCTGGTGGGACGAGGCGAGGGACGCGGAGCAGTTCGAGAAGTCCTACCGGAGGTTCTACGGGGAATCCTTGGGGTTCCGGTCGAGGCGGGACGGAAAGCTCCTCGTCTTCGCCTTCGGAGATCTGCGCTCCGAGGCGGAGGTCTTCTTCGCGCTGGCGCGGGGAGAGGCCGGGAAGGTCGTCAAGGGGGGACGGCCGTTCCCCCTCGACTGATGCCTCCGGAAAGGCCCCTCCCCCGGCTTCCGCGATTACTGGATCGTGACCGTCGCGGCGTTGCTGGTCGTGATGCCGGCGGTCGTGGAGCCGGGATCCACCGACCAGAACTGGACGTGGACCGACTTGCCCTTGAGCGTCGTGTCGTTCGGGATCGGCAGCGGGGCCGAGGCGCGCCCGTGGGCGTCCGTCGGGGCGGGCAGCACGAGTTCGTTGCTGACCAGCTGGAAGCAACCCTTCATGCCGAGGAAATCGAGCTTGAGGGGCAGGGGAATCGCTCCCAGGGCGGTCTTCGAGGCCCCGAGGAACATGATCGCGACGCCCGTCCTTCGGCCCCGAAGCATCTCGACCTGGAAGGTCGTGGAGCCGACCGCCGGGGAACCCCCGCTGATGCTGACCCGAGGATGGAGACCGTTGGTTCCGGTGCAGCCGGTTCCGAACGGAGCGACCCCGGTCGGGAAGGGATTGGGGAGCATGGCCGCCTCGATCGCGTAGAGGTCGTTCGTCCAGGGGCCGAAGGTCGCGTTGAAGACCGAGGGGAAGGGCTTGGGCACCATGTAGACGACCTTGACCTCGCCGGTCTCGATCTTGTCGTTCCCGTTCTTGTCCCAGAGTTCGAGGATCTGGTCGGCGCCGCCGTTCTCGACCCCGATGTAGACGCGGCCGTTGGCGATGTGCATGCCGATGATGAAGTCCGGGATCTTGTTCGTGTTTCCGTTGGTTCCGGGATCGAACCAGGTCGGGGAAGCCACGCTGCCGTTGGCCCCGCCCGGAAGGGCCGTGCCCGATCCGTTGAAGAAGATGACGACTTCTCCCTTGTCCTGGAGGTCACCGTCGAAGTTCTTGTCGACACCCTTGAGGATGACCCCGTTCAGGAGCTGCGCCTTGGCGTTCTTCGCCCCGTAGCTGCGCAGGGGGCCGTAGTCGTTCGTGAAATACCATGCGGGGAAGTTCTTCAGGTAGCCCCTGTCCGCGACCTCTCCGATCTTGAAGCCGTTGTAGAACCTCTTGGGCTGGACCGGGGTCGCCGGAATGACGATGTCGCAGTCGACGAGGGCGCCCGAGACGATGTCGGCGTTCGCGGGAAGTCCGTTGAGCTTCGAGCAATTGAAGAAGACCTGGTGCTTGTTCAGTTTTCCGTTGAGTTCGTCGAAGCGATACCAGCAGAAGTTGTCGGCGGCGGGAGTCGCGCTCGCGCGCCCGCTGTTGTAGGCGATGATCCGAGTCGTGTTCTTGGGGTCGACACGCACCTCCCCCCAGTTGTCCTGGGCGAGGGTGACCGTTCCGACCTTGCCCGTGAAGGCGAGTTTGCTGGCCTTGCTGACGAAAAGGGTCGTCTCGCCGGTGTCCGCGGCGTCCCCGTCGTTGTTCAGGTCCACGCTGCGGTGGATGCCGGGCATCCCGTGGGAACCGCGGGTGTCGCTGTCGAGGGCGCTGTAGACGATGGTCTGCGTGCCCCTGCGGACGGGCGAGAGGGAGTTCGGGCTGAAGGTGCGCTGGAGGGTCCCGAACTTATTGAAGACCGTGACTTCGAGGTCGTCGATCAGCCCGTTCCCGTTCTTGTCGAGGCAGCGGTAGATGTACCCGTCGCCGGAATCCGCGAGGTAGAACGCGAGCAGTCCGTTCTCCTTGACATGCTGCATGTCCATGATGAACGCCCCGCGGCCCGTGTTGACCGAGAAGACCTTCTTCATGAAGGCGAAGAGTTCGCCGGTTCCGGTCCCGAGTTTCCCGTTTCGATCGAGGTCGTAGACCCCGACGACGGGATCGGAGTTCGTGGCCTTTTGATTCTTTCCGGAGAATCCGAGCAACATGTGGATCGAGGCTTCGGCACGGGCCGTCGTTTGGGCGTGCAGGCTCCCGGCCGTGAGAGGTAGGAGGGCGCCGAGGGCGGCGCCGCTCAGGATGACCTTGTGGCAGGACATCGTGTTCTCCTTCGAAAAAGGGGTAATGGAGGCGTCCAAGTCGTGGACGATGGAGACGAGTCCCCGCAGGCGGGGGGCTCTAAGGTAACCGAGGAAAACCCCGGAAACAGGTCCGGCCTGAGATGGCCGGAGAGAGGTTCCCGGAGCGGAGGATAGGGCGAAACGATGAAGAAAGGGGAAAGGCCTTGTTGAAAAGGGCGTTAGATGTGATGCGCATCCCTCGTGACAGGCCGAGGGCGCCGCTCCCGGAAGGCCCCCTGACGGGTCGGAGGAAGCCATGGCGCCGGGTCCTGGCCCGCACGCTGGCCGCCTGTAACCGTTCTCTTTCCGGCCTACCTCCGGGGAGATGGTGGCACCGCAGGGTCCTGGCGGGCCTGGAGACCCCGGAGATCCGGTTGAAGCTGGTTCCCTCGCGGTCCGCTCTTTCCGGAATGAGGATCGCCTTCCTTTCGGACCTGCACGCGGGGAACTTCCTCGACGCCTCGGACCTGCGGGTCCTGTTCGAACGCGTGGCGGCCTCGGATCCCGACCTCGTCCTCTTCGGAGGGGATCTGATCAACACCCGCACGAGCGAGCTGCATCTCTTCCACGGGCCCCTTTCCGTCTTCGAGGCTCCGCTGGGGGTCTTCGCCGTGCCCGGAAACCACGATCTTTTCTGGGGACCCGAGGCCCACGAATGGCGCGCCTTCCTGGCCGAACTCGGAGTCCGGCCCCTCGTGAACCAGGGGATCCGTCTCGAGTTCCGAGGAACGCCCTTCTGGCTGGCGGGGGTCGACGACCTCACCGAGGGCCGACCCGATCTGGAGCGCGCGCTGGAGGGTTGGAGGGAAGGAGAGACGTGCATCTGCCTCTCCCACCACCCCGATTTCTTTTTCGAGGCTGCGGCGGTGGGGGTGGATCTCGTCCTTGCGGGGCATACCCACGGAGGTCAGATCCGCTTCGGGTCCTGGATGCCGATCCGACACAGCCGCTTCGGGTGGCACGAGGGACTCTTCGAGCAGGAGGGTTCCCGGCTCTACGTCAGTCGCGGCGTCGGGACGACCATCCTGCCGGTCCGGTTCGGGGCGCCGCCCGAGATTCCGTTCTTCGTCCTCGAATAGGGGTTCAGGAGGAGGGGCCGATCATGTTCTCCGGACGGACCCACTCGTCGAACTGTTCCGCCGTCAGGAATCCGAGTTCGACGGCGGCCTCCTTCAGGGTCGTGCCGTCGGCGTAGGCCTTCTTTGCGACCTTCGCGGCCTTGTCGTAGCCGATGTGTGGGTTCAGGGCGGTGACCAGCATCAGCGAGCCGTGGAGGTGTTTCGCGATGTGTTCGCGATCGGCCTCGATGCCCGCGACGCAGTTGTCGGCGAGGCTTTTGCAGGCGTCTCCGAGCAGGCGCGCGGACTGCAGCACGCTGTAGATCATGACCGGCTTGAAGACGTTGAGTTCGAAATGGCCGTTCGACCCGGCGACCGTGGTCGTGACGTGGTTCCCGATGACCTGGGCGCAGACCATCGTCATCGCCTCGCACTGGGTCGGGTTGACCTTGCCGGGCATGATCGAGGAGCCGGGCTCATTGGCCGGAAGCCGGATCTCCCCGATTCCGCAACGGGGTCCGGAACCGAGGAGGCGGAGATCGTTCGCGACTTTCATCAGGGAGGCGGCGATCGTGTTCATCGCGCCCGAGAGTTCGACGAGGGCGTCGTGGGCCGCGAGGGCCTCGAACTTGTTCTCCGCGGTCTGGAACGGAATGCCGGTCAACTCCGAGACCTTGGCGGCGAACCTCTCGGCGAAACCGATCTTCGCGTTCAGGCCCGTGCCGACCGCCGTCCCGCCCTGGGCGAGCCGGTGGAGTCGGGGGAGGCAGGCCTCGATGCGCTCGATGCCAAGGGTCGTCTGGCGCGCGTATCCAGAGAACTCCTGACCGAGCGTGAGGGGGGTCGCGTCCTGGAGGTGCGTGCGTCCGATCTTGATGATCTCGGAGAATTCCTTCGACTTGGCGTCCAGGGCCTCCCCGAGGCGGCGAAGCCCGGGCAGCAGGACGTCGCGGACCTCCTGAGCGGCCGCGATGTGCATGACGGTCGGGAAAGTGTCGTTCGAACTCTGACCGCGGTTCACGTGATCGTTCGGGTGGACCGGCGACTTGGACCCCATTTCGCCGCCGAGCATCTCGATCGCCCGGTTCGAGATGACCTCGTTGGCGTTCATGTTGCTCTGCGTGCCCGAACCCGTCTGCCAGACGACCAGGGGGAAATGGTCGTCGAGCTTCCCCTCGATGACTTCGTCGGCGGCCCGGACGATGACCTCGGCCAGCTCGGATTCGAGATAGCCGAGTTCGGAGTTGACGAGGGCAGCCGCCTTCTTCTGGATGCCGAGGGCCCGGATCACGGGCCTCGGCATGCGTTCACCCCCGATCTTGAAGTTCTGAAGGGATCGTTGCGTCTGCGCGCCCCAGTATCGGTCCTCGGGGACCTGGACCTCGCCCAGGGAGTCGGTCTCGATGCGGTATGCCACGGCTGTCCTCCTGATCGATGCGCCCCGCCCCGGTGAAGGGTCCGGGGGGACGGGCTTTCTTCGCGCGATCTTTGGATTCTGCTTCGTCCCGGGGGAAAATCCCCGCATGGTCCCAGCGGGAACCCGTGTCGCGCCTTCCGATGCGCGGAGGATAGCGCGGCGGGCCGGCCTGTGCTCCGGCGCCGCGGCGGTCCTTCGCTCCACGGTCCGCCTTTGCGGAACCCGGATCCTCGGGCGGGTCCTTCCCCTGACCTTCCTCCTCCTCCAGGGCTGCCTGACCTTCGCGCTCTGGGAGGATTGGGACCGTGGGCTCGGGGAGCGGCTCGAGGAGCGGGAGATCCCTTGCCGCCTCGTGCGCCTCGTGGATCTCTCGGGCGTCGGGGGGGAATCGAGGATCGGTCTGGTCTTCCGGCTCGTCCCGCCCGTGGGGGAGCCCTGGCCGGTTCCCGGGCTCGAATCCGAGGGGCGCGGATTCCTCCTTCTTCGGCCCGCGGATGCGAGCCTCTCCTGGGCCGGGATCGCGAGGGAAGGGATTCCTGTCGGGAAGGAGAAGCGCCTCAGGCCGGATCGGCTGCGCTGCGCGATCGGGATGGAGTTCCATCAAGACCGGTGGGAGGTCGTCGTCCATCTGGGGCTCAGCGGCACGGCCGATCCGAAGGATTGGATCCGCAGGCTCCGGCCCGAGGAGATCCCCCCATGGTTGCGCAGGCGCGTGCGCATCGTCGATGCGCCTGCGGGGATGAAGGACCTGGGACGGTTGATCCGCCTCTTCGAGGAGAGGTTCTTCTCGCCCGGGGGAAAGGCGGAGGAGGCGCGCAAGGGTTGGATTCTCTGCGCCTTCATGGACGAGAAAGGGCGCGAAATCCCCGTCGCTTTGGTCGCATCCCTCCTCGCCGAGGCGGCTACAGGCGCCGTTTCCGGGGTCCGGACCCTTGGCTCCTGCCTGGCGGTCGGCCGGCTGGGCTTCCAGGGGGAATCCGAGGCCTACCTCGTCGCGCCTCTCCCCCTGCTGCTTCTCGGCGGCGACCTGGAGGGGCGGCGGGAGGGACCCGCCCTCCGCTGGAGCTTGACCCGCGCCTTCCTCGCGGAGACTCCGACGAGGCCCTCCTGGACCTATGAGGGGCCCGCCCTCCTCGCCGCCCTCCTGCCCGAAGACTTCGCCTTTCGCTGCGTCCGCTCGGTCTACGAACCCAAATGGCCGGCCTTCCTCTGGAGGGCTCTCGCGACCCCGGTGGCTTTCGCGATCGACGCCTCGACCCTCTTCACCGGCCTGATCCTTCGGGCCTGGCTCTTCGGAGACGCGGACCTCGAATAGGGAGGCCGGGAATCGGAAGGGAGGGGTCGGGGGGGTCGCTCAGTCCCCTCCTCCGACTTCGCGCGCGCCCTCCTCGTTCCGGGGCTCCCGGAGAGCGAGGAGGATCTCTCCGCCGGGTCGGTCCTGGCGGGCCCGGATCCGCCCCTGCTTGACGAGTTCGAGAAGGGCCATGAAGGTCAGGACCAGCCCTTCCTTTCCCCGGGAGGCGTCGAAGGCCTGGGTGAAGGCCAGCGCCCCCCCCGCCCGCTCGAGCCGGCCGACGAGCTCCTCGATGACCTCGGAGAGCGGGCGGTCGTCCTTCGTGACCCTGTAGGTGGAATCGAAGTCGGTCTCCTCGAGGAGTTTCGCGTAGGCCTTGACGAGGAACCAGACGTCGAGGTCCTCCAAGTCCAGGCTCTCCTCGACCTCTTTTTCGAAACGTTCGCGGGCCATCTCCTGCAAGGTCCGTTCGTCCGCGCCGAACCCGCCCCGGGGGCAGAGTCTCTCTCGGGCCTTGCCGCGCTCCTCGAGGCGCCGGGTCAACTCCCGGTAGCGGCGGTATTCGAGGAGCTGCCGGATCAACTCGTCGCGGGGGTCCAATTCCTCGCGTAGGTCGACCGTCTGTTTCGGGAGGAGTTCGCGGGACTTGATCTCCATCAGGGTCGAGGCCATGACGACGAAATCCCCGATGTTGTCGATGTCGAGGGTTTCGAGGGCCTTCATGTAGGCGATGTAGTCCTCGAGGATGCGGCTGATCTGGACCTCGTGGATGTCCACCTCCTGTTTCTTGACGAGGTGGAGGAGGAGGTCCATCGGGCCCGCGAAAACGGGGAGTTCGACGCGATAACTCACGAGGGCATCCTACCCTCGGGCGGGCGGTCCCGCCCCCTCGCTTCGGATCGGTCCGGCGTTCATGCCATCGGGGATTCCGGGGCCTGACTGGGTTATCGGGGGGCGAAGATCCCCGGAAGCCTCCGCCCGCAGGCGCGGCAACGGCCCGCCTCGAGTCCTTCGACCGAGACCATGTAGCCCCGCCTGCGGATCAGCGTGCCGCCGCAGGAGGGGCAGGATGTGTCTTCCGCGCCCTCGAGCGCGCCGCCGAGGTTCCCGGCGTAGACGAAGCGGAGTCCTTCCGAGAGTCCGATCGCGCGGGCGCGGGCGATCGTTTCGACTTCCGTGCGCCTTCGGTCCGTCATGCGGTAGTCGGGATGGAAAGCGCTCAGGTGCCAGGGGATGTCCTTCGAGATGCCGGCGAGGAAGCGCGCGCAGGCGCGCAGTTCGTCCTCGCCGTCGTTGAAGCCCGGAACGACGAGGGTGACGACCTCGAGCCAGAATCCCCGTTCGTGGACGGCCTCGATGCCGCGGAGCACGTTGGAGAGCGGACAGCCGAGCTTCCGGTATTTCCGGTCGTCGAAGCACTTGAGGTCGATCTTGTAGAGGTCGGTGACCGGACGGAGGAGGTCGAGAACCTCGGGGGTCGCGTTGCCGTTGCTCACGAACCCGGTCAAGAGGCCGCGCTCCTTCGCGAGTTCGAAGATTTCGAGGCTCCACTCGGCGGTGATCAGCGGTTCGTTGTAGGTCGAGACGAGGACGGGCGCGCCCGCTGCCAGGGCCCGGTCCGCGAGGCCCCGGGCGCGGACGCGCCGGGGCAGGGCGCGGGCCTCCTTGTCGCGCAGGACCTGGGAGGTGTCCCAGTTCTGGCAGTAGGCGCAATGGAGGTCGCAGCCGAGCATGCCGAAGGACAGGGCGGTCCTTCCCGGGAGGACGTGGTGGAAGGGCTTCTTCTCGATCGGATCGACCGCGAGACCCGCGACATAACCGCGCGGAACGCGCAGCGAGCCGCCCGCGACGAAACGGACTTCGCAGGCGCCGCGAGCCCCCTCTCCGAGGAGGCAGCGGTGCCCGCAGGCGAGGCAGCGGACCCTTCCGTCCTCGCGGATCGCGAGGGAGGGAGCGGCCTCCGCCGTGAGCCGATCGCAGAGTTCCTGGAGCGTGTCCATCGTCGCCTCGAACCCGGGCCCGGAGTCGCGTGCCTGGACGGGTGTCTCCCTGTAGGGTTCCCGCCCGTGGCGGCGAAGATGCGCATTCTACTGATCAGCCGCGGGTATCCCCCCTATGGACGTTTCGGAGCCGAGGCGCTGGCCGCCTCGATCGCTCGGGGGATGGTCCGTCGGGGGCACGAGGTCGCCGTCTTCTTCCCGACGGAGGCCGAGATCCGCCCTCCGGAAAGCGCCCTTCCGTTGACGGGCTCGCTCTTCCGGTGGGACGAGGACGATGGGGTGAGGCTCTACGTGAAGCGCTTGCAACCCTTGCGGGGGAAGCCCTTCGAACCCTCGTTCCTCGATGAACGCCAGGACCGGGCCCTCGTCGAGCTTTTGAAGCAGGACCGTTTCGACCGGGTGCACGCGACCGCTCTCTGCGGCGGAGTGTCGGCCGGCCTCCTGCTCCGCGCCGCGGAAGCCGGCATTCCGGTGTCCCTGACGCTGACCGAGTTCCTGCCCCTCTGCCACCGGGGTCAGTTGCTCGACAACGAATGCATGCGCTGTCCGGGGCCGGAACCGCGGCGATGCACGTACTGCTCGCTGGCCCCCGGTCCCTGGGACGACGCCCCCCTCAAGCAGAGGATGAAGACCTGGATCGGACGGGTCCTCTCCCCGCTCGGGAACCGGATCCGGATCCCGACGCCCGCGGCCTTCGCCAAGAGGGGGCGCCTCGTCGCCCGCGTCGTCGAGGCTTGTGACTTCCTCCATTTCCCGAGCGAGGGCCTTCACGCCCGCTACATGCGCGCCGGCTGGCCGCGGGAGAAAAGCGTCGTGAGGAGCTACGGCTTCGATTTCGGGAATCTTCGCGGGCGGAGGGCGGAGTCGCGGCGGGGCGGGAAGGAGCCGCCCGAGGTCTTGAAGATCGGATTCCTCGGCCAGATCGCGCCGCACAAGGGCCCGCAGGTCCTCGTCGAGGCCCTCGCGGCGATGGAGCCCTCGAAGCGGGGAGGCTACGAGGTCCATCTCCACGGCGCCCCGCCGGCGTACGGCCATCCGCTGTTCCCCGGAGAGCTGCGCCGCGCGGCGGAGGGTCTTCCCGTGTGTTTCGACGGTCCTTTCGAGCCCGGGGAGCTGTCCTCGGTACTCGCCTCGTTGGACTTCGTCGCGATTCCGAGCCTCTGGGTCGAAAACCTGCCTCTCGTCCTCCTGCAGGCCCAGGCCGCGGGGGTCCCCCTGCTCGTTTCCGACGAGGAAGGGATGGCCCCCTACGTCCGCGACGGCTGGGACGGCCTGTGTCTCCTGACCGGTTCCCCTCCCGCATGGGCCGAGGGGCTGCGCCGCCTCCGGGAGGAGGAAGGACTCTATGCGGCCCTCCAGGAGGGGGCTTCCCTGAGTCCGCTCCCTCCCGGGCTCGAGGATTTCCTGCGTTTCTTCGAGAAACGTTTCGAGACCGCCTCCTGAGGCGGCGGGTTCAATCCCCCCCTAGGAATCGACTTTCGATCTCTCGCGCGCGGGCGGGGCTCCCCAGCCGCCGTTCCAGGTCGGCCCAGGCCGCGTAGTCGGCCCGGAGCGGCCAGGCGATCCCCTCTCCAAGGCTCTCGCGGTAGAGGCGGAGGGCCGCGCGCGCCCTCCCTTCGAGGAAGGCGGCGCGCGCGCGGTGCGCCTTCCAGCGGGGGAGGCCGGGGAAGCGCTTCTCGGCCATGTCGAGGAGGGTCCGGAACCCGCCGGCGGGGAGGATGCCGAAGGAGATCCCGAGGATGCGATGGGCGAGGTCCGCGTTCCCCTCGGGGGCCGGAGCGGAGAGAAGGCGGCGGAACCTGGGGAAGGCCTCTCCGGGGCGTTCGAGCCTGCAGGCGGCGACCGCGCGGTTGAATTCGAGGAGGGGCCGCTCGTGGGCTTCGAGGAGACGGCAGCGGGCCGCGCGCTCCAGGAGGGCCGCGGCTTCCTCGTATCCGGAACGATGCGCGCGGAGATGCTCGCGGGAAGGGCTGGGCCCGGGAAGGGAGGGGATGCCCCCGGAAAGCCCGGCCCGCGCATCGAGTTCGCGGATCCTCCCTCCTCCCAGCTCGAGATAGGGGCGCGCGAGTTCGGGCTGGATCCGGATCGCGGCCTCGAGGTGCCGGCGCCAGGCCGCCCGGTTCCCGGCGCGGAGTTCCTGGATCGCGGCCTGGATCCGGAGCATCAAGGATCGCGGCCGGACCTCGACGTCGTGCAGGAACAGCGTTCTGTCGTCCTTCCAGACCCCGGCTCGTTGGAATGCGAGGACGGCGTTGCCAAGGATCCAGAGGGCGAGGAGCCCGAGGGTCGCGGGGCGAAGCGCGCGGGGCAGGCGATGGAGCAGCGCGCAACCCCATCCGAGGCAGAGGAGGGGAAGGGCCAGGGAGGGCTGGAACCAGAGTCGCTCGGCGTAGATCGCGCCGATCGGGACCGCGAGGTTGGAGGGGATGAAGGAGAACAGGAAGAGCGAGGCGATCCCGAGCGAGGCGACGGGGTTCTTTCCACGAAGACGCCAGGCGAGGAGCAGAAGGCCGGCGATCGCGAAGGCGGAGAAGAGGAAGCGGGGATCGAGGGCGCTCCGGACCGGGGAGAGGACCTCGGGGCCGTGGTCCGAGGAGAGCGGCAGGGGCCAGAGGAGGCGGAGGATGCCGAAGACCTCGACCGGGATCGCGGTGAGGAGGCGTCGGGAAAGGGCTTCCCCGGCGATCGGGTTCGCGACGTAGGCGATCGGATCCGCGGGGGAAAGGTCCGCGAAGGCCCGGGCGCGAAGCAGGAACCAGAGAGCGAAGGCGAGGAACGCGGGGAGGAGGGCTCGCGCGGTTCTCCGCGTCCGGCCCGCCCGCGGACCGAGGAGCGCGAGCAGGAGGGCGAAGGGCCCGAAGGCGAGGGCGTTCTCCTTCGAAGCGAAGGCGAGAAAGAAGAGGAGTGCGGCCGCGCAGAGGGCGGGGAAGCCCCGGCGGAGGGTCAGGAGACAGGCGCCCAGTCCGAAGACGAAGGCCAGGAGTTCGGCCCGTCCGGCGATCGAGGCGACGGCCTCGCCGTGGATCGCGTGCAGCGCGAAGACGAGACCTCCCGCGGCGGTCAAGACTCCGCCCGCGCCGAGCGCGGCCAGGAGGAGGGCCGCGAGCCCGGCCGCCACCGCGTGCAGCAGCAGGTTCGCGGCGTGCTGGAGGAAAGCCTCGTTTCCCCGGTCCGGATCCTCCCGCGGGGCGAGGGCGCGCAGGAGCGCGAAGGACAGGAGCGTGACAGGACGGTAGAGCGGCCGGCTGTCGAGTCGTTTGCGCCCACAGGCGCGCCAGAACTCGGTCGTGAAGTATTCCCCGAGCGGCCGGAGTTCCCCGACGAAGGGGTTCGGGCGGCCGTCGTCCAGGACGCTCCGCGCGATCGCCCCGTCGTCGTAGGCGAAGCGGTTGCCGAGCGCCGGGACGTGGACGAGGAGACCGAGCAAGGCGACGAGGAGGACGGCGCGAAATCGTGCCTTGCGTGTCGCCGGTCGCGTCGCGTCGTCGCCCAAGGATGCTTAAGGGTAGAAGGGGGCCCGGAGGTCGTGTCGGGGTCCGCCCGGGGCCCCCGTGGGGGAGGGCGCCGGGGTCAGCCGATCGTTCCCAGGCCCCCGTTGCTGAAGACCCAGTTCAGGGGGTTGCCCCCCGGGACGAGGATCATCCACTGATTGTAGAACTTCAGGCCCTTGAGATTCGTGTTGTTCGGGATCGGGAGGATGGCCTTGGCCTTGTTCCCCGGTAGGGAGGCTCCGAGAAGGATGATGTCGAGGCTCTGAAGAAGGAAGCAGCCGGGAGCGATCGCGTTCAGGTTCAGCGGCAGCTTGAAGGATCCGAACTGCGCGTTGTTGAAGCCGAACACGGCCACGGTGGGCTTGCCCGGAACACTCTGGGCGAGATCGAGCTGGAAGGGTTGTCCGAGGGTCGGTCCCTTGGCCGCGCTCAAGACCGGAGCGAGCCCCCCTCCGCTCAGGATGTGGTAGGAGGGCGCCTTGATGATGCCGGTCCGGCTCCAGGTCAGGTCGTGGACCGGCGGGCGCCGCCAGTAGACCGGCGTGACCTGCGAACCGCCGGCGAGGTTCGTCGCGTAGACCGCGGGCGAGCCGACGGTCGTCTTCGTGAAGGTTGCGACGCAGTCGAAGGAGACCCAGAACTGCCCCCTCATGATGTGCACCTTGTTGAAGCTCGCCTGGTAGAACTGAGTCACCGGACCGACGGTCATCTTCGTCGTGTCGAGGGCGACGGGATTCGGATTGCCCGGGCTCTTCGGGTCCTGATTGTAGATCCGGACGCCGACGGTCTGCGTCCCGGTTCCGGTGACCGACCGGGTGTAGAAGCGCACTCCGGTGACGACCGTGACCGCGGTCGAGGCCTTGTTGACCGGATAGCAGTACTCGTTCGAGAGAGTCGTGAAGGAGGTGGTTCCCCCCTTTGGGTTCGCGGAATAGACGGACTTGCCGGGGAGGGAGCAGGGCGAACCCACGGTCGCGTAGGTGCCTTGCGCGGCCAGGAGACCCGTGAGGGCCAGGAGGGAGAGACAGGACGAGGTCGGTGTTCGCATCGAAGGACTCCTTGGAAAAGAGGGCCCGACACACGCCGGCTCCGAGGGGCGGAGCCCCGCCGGGCGTGGAGGGACGAGAGATGGCCGCGGGCACCCGCGGAGGACGAGATGTTTCGAGCCTAACTCAAGAAATGCGGCCCAAAAAGACAGGGCGAGGAAAAAGGCGGGCATTTTTCCCGGGTCTGTGACGGAGAGGGGCCTCGCGGGGTCAAGATGGCGTGCGGGTCATGGAAACGGAGCGGACAGTCGGCATGCGGGACGGGGAGAACGAGGGGAAGCTCCTTCTCGACGCCGCCCGGGCCGGGGATCCCGCGGCCTTCGACCGACTGCTCCGGCCGATGCTCGGAAGCCTGCTCGCGATGGCCCGGCGCCTCGCTCCCCCCGGCCGGGGGGAGGATCTCCTTCAGGAAGCGTTGATCCGCGCTCACCGGGGGCTACCGCGCTTCCGGGGGGACTGCGCTCTCAAGCCCTGGATCCTGCGCATCCTCCATCGCTGCGCGCGGGACCCCCGCCGCTTCCTCGGGTCCCCGGGGCCCGTCCATCCGGGGGCCGGGATCGAGGCGATTCCCGACGGGCTCGACCGGGATCCGGCCGTCCGGGTCAGCGCCCGCGACGTGCTGCACCGAGTCGAGGAGGCGATCGAGCGGCTCCCGTTGCGGCTGCGCACCGCGATCCACCTGCGCGCGGTCGAGGGCTGGAGCTATGAGCGGATCGCCGAGGTATTGGAGTCGAGCCCCGGGGCCGCGCGCAATGCGGTGCTCAGGGCCCGCCGCCTTCTTCGTGATCGTTTCGAGGATCTCCTGTGAACGAAGGTTCGAGAGCCCGACATTGCCCCCGCGAGGATGAGTGCATCGCGGTCTTCCTCGACGGGGATCCCCGCGGCCTCGATGCGGAACTCGAGACGCATCTCGAGGCCTGCCCGTTCTGCCGCCGGGCGCTCGACCGCGCGCGGCGCATCGACGCCCTCCTCGCGGCGAATACCGACACCGAATGCGGGGAGGCGGAAGCCGACCGGCTCCTGGCCTTCCTCGACGAGGTCCCGCGTGATCGCGGGGGCGCGCCGCGCGCCCGAGAGGAACGGCCCGCGAGGACCCGCGTCCTCGTTCTCGGCCTGGCCGCCGCCGGGGTCCTCTGCGCCTTCCTCCTCCGGGGAAGATTCGAAGAGCGCGCTTCCGTCCCCGAACGCGCCCTCTCCGGAAAGCCGCCGGCCGATTCCCCAGTGCTCGGGAGGTCCGAGCCCCGGAACGAAGGAGGCCGGGTCCGTCTCGCCGAGCGCGGGCGGGTCCTCGTCCTCCCGCGGCTCACGGGTCCGATGCCGGCCCTCTTCCTCCGCGCGTCCATGGAACCCAGCTTCGAGGATCTCCTCGCGGGCCGGGGGAGGGTCGATTCCTTCGAACTCGACGCCAGGGCGCGGAGCCTGCTCGCCTCCCTGGGCAAGGGCCGGAGGATCGAGCTTCCCCTTCCGGCCGCGCGGCCCGCCGCCGGCGAAACGCCTCCCGCCCTGGGGCCGCTTTCCCGGTCCGAGGCCTCGGAGGAATGTGTCGCGGCCGCCCAATGGCTGTTCCGGGAGAGTCGCGGCGGGACGCGGCGGGACTTCGCTCTGCTCGTCCGCGCCCTCGCGGCCGCCCCCGCCCCGCTTAGGGTCCGGATGTCCGAGGAGCTGCGCCGGGCCTTCCAGGAGGGGATCCCCGCCGCGCGGCGCCGCGCCCTCCTGCGCGCGCGCGATCCCTCCGCCGCCGGACTCGCGGGGGCCCTAGGTCTCGTCGAGGCCCTCCCGGCCCTGGTCCGGCGTTCGGCGGGGACCCAGCGTCTCGCGCTCCTCGCCTCCCGCCGGGTCCGCTCGCCGTGGAGCCTCGCCTTCCGGATCGCCTGGTTCACGACAAGCGTCCAGCGGCGAGGGAAGGCGGAGCCCTTCCTCCAGGGCTTGGCCTTCGAGGGGCTGCCTCCCGCCGAGACCCGCGCGCTGCGCGCGAGGCTCGAAGCGCTCCTACGACGGAGCGGCCGTTTCGAGATGCGTCGCGCCTGCGCGGACCTCCTCGCCCGCATCTCCGGCTTCGAGGGTTCTTGAGGCATGGACGGCCTTCGGCATAGGTCGCGCCCTCTATTCGCATTCCTTGTTTCCCGGGAACCGCGTCTCGCACCCCGCGGGTTCCGCTTTCGACCGAAGAGAAGGAGTCTCCGATGAATCCTCTGCTTCCGATCCTCTGTTCCCTTCCCCTCCTCGCAGGCGGCGGAGAGGGGGAGGCTTCCCCCGCCCTCGCCCTCCAGGGGGGCGGGCAGGCGACGATCCTGCCGGTCCAGGACCTCGTCCAGCCCTTCGTCCGGAATCCCTGGCCCCTGGTCGGGCTGCAACTCGTGAGCCGCACCGACGACCCGGGACCCTGGCTCCGCCCGTCCTGGATCTCTTTCTCCCTGGACGTTCCCTTGCGGAACAACACCTTCTGGAGCGGTCCGAAGGAACCGTTCTGGGGGGAGAACCTGGTCACCGACCTGTCCCGGCTTTTCGGGGAGTTCCGGAACGGGAAGGCCAGTCTGCGCCGGATCCAGGGAGTCGGCCTCCTCTACGTCGGTCCGGCGGAGCTCCGGAAGAAGGTCGAAGCCGAACTCGAGGCCCTGCGTCTCGGGCTCGTTCCGAGGCTGCGCGTCCGGGCCCTCCTGATCCGCGCTCCGTCCGGGGCGAACTGGTCCCGGCTCGACGCGAAGGGGGTCAAACTCGTCTTCGACGGGAAGGAGGGGGATGCGGGGGTCCTCTGGTCGGGGGAGGCGCGTGGCCGGCCCGGCGACGTCCTGAGCCTGGGGACGCGCTCGTACGCCCGTTTCCTCCGGGACGTCAATGTCGAAATCGCCCAGGACTCGAAGATCGCGGATCCAGAGGTCGCCACCCTTCGCCTGGGCCAGGACCTCGTCGTCTGCCCGATACTGGATGCCGGCGGGGACCGGGTCGCGGTCTTCGCGTCCTTCGACCGCAGGAGCCTCGCCGGAGAGATCGAGGCGCGGGACCTGCCTCCCGAGGGGCTCGAGAACTTCGAGATCGCGCGGGTCGACACGACGAGCAGGGTCTTCTCGGTCATGATCAAGCCGGGGACGGGGGTTCTCCTTCCGGTGCATTCGCGGACCGAGGGCGAACTCGGGCTCTTCCTCGCGGTCGAAAGGCTCGATCCCGACCCGGTCGTGAGGAAGGGAGAGGCGATCGTCCCGACGGGACTCCTGTCCTCGTTGCACCGGGATCCCTCGCTGCTTCCCGAGAGCGGGGATTCGGGCCTTCCCGGTCCCCTGCTCCTGGAAGCCGGCCAGGTGGTCGACGCGGTCCGCAGCATGGTCGGGGACGCGATGGAGCAGGAAGAGATGCACATCCTTGAGGCCCGCAGCGGATTCGTGATCCGCGGGCCCGAGGAGACCGTGGCCGGCGTGGCCGAGGCCGCGCGCTTCTTCCTCCGCCCGTTCCAGGAGTCCTTCCTCGTCGAGTTCCGGCTCGAATGGCGCAAGCTCGGAGGGCAGGACCGGACCTGGCGTCCGTTGCAGAGGGGGCTGCTGCTTCCGGTCCTGAACCAGAGGGTCGGGTTCCTGCAACAGGGGATCGAGCAGACCTACCTGGCCGAGTTCGGCTCCGAGATCGCGCAGGAGGCGGCGATCCTGGACCCGTTCATCGATGCGTTCTTCCACGGGATGCAGATCGGCGCCTTCGTGCAGAGCGAGGGAGAGAGGGTCCGCTTGACCCTCGGCGTCGGCCGGCAGGCCCTGCGGGGCATGCGCCGGCTCGCGAAGGGTTCGGAGATGGCGAGTTCGACCGTGTCGCCCCAACTCGAGTCCCGGGAGTTCACCAAGCGTCTTTCGCTGCGGCCGGGGGAGGTCGTGGACCTCGGAGACGCGCTCGTTCGCGAGTTGCCGGGCGTCGGCCCGGTGCGGTCGCGCTTGGTCGTCGTCGTCCGCAAGGGGCTGTGAGGGGCCGGGGAGTCCGGGCGGACCTTGCCGCGGGGGGTCAGGCGAAGCCCTTCTCCCGCGCGCGGGCGGCGCGCGCCTCGCGGCGCGCGTCCGCCCCCTGCTCGGCCTCGACGCGCCCGAGGAAGACCCGCTCGCGGCAGAGTCGGAGCCAGCGCGCGTAGAGCGGGGCCTTCGCCTCCAGCGCGCGCGCCATCTCGATCGCGAGGCCGCGGTAGCTGAAGTGCCCCTCGGGGGCCGAGCGCAGCTCGCAGAAGTAGGCCATCTGGCGGGCGTCGAAGGCGATGCGCACCCTCTGGCGGTAGGCGAAGGGGATCACGTAGCCCGCCGCCTCGGGGAAGCGCCGCGCGAGGCGCCGGGCGCGCCGTCCGACCCTCTCCAGGACGGCGCGGTATTCCCCCCCGATCCCCGCCTCGTCGAAGAGCGGGGGCGTGCAGAAGCCGTGGGCCGTCGTCAGGCATTGTTGCTGCTGGAAGCCCTTTCGATGGCGGGCGATGTCGCGGTAGGCCCCGAAGTCGCAGAGGATTTCGAACTCGAGCAGGCCTCCTCCCTCGAATCCCTCGGGCATCGCGTCGCGAGCCCCCCGCTTCGCGCAGAGGGCCTCGAAGATCGCGGCGCGCTTCCCTTCGTCGAGGGAGGCGATCCTCGACCTGAGTTCCTCGAGTCCGAGGCCCGTGGATTCGAAGAGCGCGCCCGAGAGGATGCGGGCGTCGAGGTCCTCCGGAGCCTCGAGCAGGCGCACCTCGTTGTCCCCCTCCGGGATCGTCGCGTCGGGCGAGGGTTCTTCACGGGCGTCCTCCGCACCCAGGAACCCGGCGGCCCGGGCCTCGGCCGCGGGTCCTTCCGCGAGGTAGGGGTTCGCGCGGGCGTGCGCGAGGAGGGTCGGCAGTTCGACCTCGGCCGCCTCCCGGATCGCTTCGCCGACGATCTTGAACTCCCGGAGCGGATGGGAGAGAAGGCGTTGGCAGGTGTCGGCGATCGTGCGGGCGTCGGCCACCATCCCGAACTTCGTGTGGAGGGCCGGCGTCAGCAGGTAGCGCGCCGAATCGTAGGCCTCGGCGCGGACCGCCCGCTTCCAGGCGCGCTCCTCCTCGCCTTTCCGGAGCGGGCGCTTCGCGGCGATGTGCGCGCGCAGGGTCTCGATCGACTTCCTGTAGAAGTCGAAGGTCTCCCGCAGCGCGTCCTCGTAGTCCGCGGCCCATTCGCCTCCCGCCTCCCTCACATCGGGATCCCGCCAGTGGCCTTCCCGGGAGAACGAGATGTAGCGCGTGCTCGACTCCTCGAAGCTCGCGCGCCGCTCGCGTTCGATGAAGCGGGTGACGAGCTGGGAGACGTTCTCGATCGCGAGCTGGACGACCGCGCCCTCGCGCAGCGAGTTGTGCCCGTGGTCGATCGCGTAGGTCCGCAAGAACTCCCCCGCCTTGTCGACGAGCACCCCCTCGAGCACCTCCTCGCTCGTGCTCTCCGGAAAGGGAAGGTCCTCGAGCTTCTTCCCCTGGGCCTCCAGCCCCTGCCGGAGCCTCTTCAAGAACGTGTCCCGCATCGAGAGGTGCGACCGCGAGTACAGGCCGTTCAAGGTCGCCCGGATCTCCTGCGGCAGCCTCCGCACCGCGTACACATCCGCGTGCTCCCTCGGCTCGACCCTGCTGAAGAACCGCGAGAGCAGCCTCCTCTCCTCCTCCGTCCAAGCCTCCATGCCCGCCGATCCTACCCCCCCTTCCACCCGGGATCCGCCGCCTCGAGTCCGCTTCACCGCCTCGACCGAAACTAAATGACAACTACGATCCGGCCGGATAGCGGTCGAATTCCCCTCCACCCCCCCTTGCGACCGGAGCCAAGCCAATTACTCTGAACCAGTCGGCTCTGGCCTGACCCACCATCACCCCTTCGGCTGTGATACGAAGACACCCGGTTTTGGGGGCTGGGCCTTGACAACGGACACCCACTCCAACCAAGAGGAGACCTTATGTTCCCCCCCCCTTCAAAAACTATTCCGAATAATCGCTCCCTTGCTTGCAGGGTTGGGCTTGGCCCTTCCTTCGCTCAAGAGCCAAACCCGCTCGAGTTTCGTCGTCCACCTCTATGTCGACCCCATCTACGGGGATGACTCGCTGGCCGCTCTCTACAACCCGCAGCCAAGTGGTTCCCGCCTTCCCTTGATGGCTCACCGGACGTCGAATACCCCGATCAACGGCTGGCTCCAGCACGCCCCCTATGCCTTTAAGACAGTGACCATGGCCGTCCAATGGATCAACTCCTTCCGGCTATCGCCGACCACCCCGATCCTCCCCTGGACGAACACTCAAACCAGCAAGACGATGGACAAGATCGTGATCCATTGTCTGCCGGGCTTGTACGGCCCGAAGACGAAGACGGGTGTGGACATCGATTCCGCCTCCGGCCTTCCCTGGAACGGAGAGACCTTCCCGATCGAGCTTCCCAACAGGGTGAGCATCCAGGGGACTTCGGCCCTGGACACGATTTTCGATGGACGCGGCGACGAAGGACTGACGAACTACATCTTCTACATCAAAGCCGATCCTTATTCAGCGACTCCTTCGTTCGAGCGCTGCATGATCGACAGCATCACGATTCGTAACGCAGTGGGATCGGATCAGAAGAAGGCGCCGTACGGGGCTGGGATTTACTTGGAAACGACCGAGGAGCCGGTGCGTCTCGTCATTTCGAACTGCTTCATCACGAACAACGACGTGGGGGTTGCCCTGGGCGCCGCCAACGGTACAGGGAACTACCTGTTACCGATCCTCGTAAACGACACCATCGCGTGGAACAAGATCGGGATCTGGAGCGGCCAGAACCTCCCGCAGACGAATTCGTTCCTGAATATCGGGATCGCCTATCCTCGGATCTTCAACTGCATCATCGATGCAAACGGCCCTGGGATGAACGGAGGGTTGAGTTGCTTCGAGGGACTGCATTCGGAAGACCTTTTGGCCAAGGCGGGCCCGACCGGAACGCTCCTCTGCTACAACGCCTGGGACGGCCCGATCACGACCCAGAATCCCTATGGTTTCGCCAACCGTGGAGTCGCAGCTCCTGGTTGGCCCACGACCTCGGTCCGGAGCAATCCCGGTTACAACTCGGCGATCCAGACCTTTATCGACATCTCCTCGATCACCCAATCCGGGACCTCGAATCCAAGAGGGATTCTCTATATCAACGACCTCTTACGCAGTTCCCAGGGTCAAAGCTATTCCGCGCATGATTTCCGGTTGGCCCCCTTTACGAGTCCTGCGCCTACTCCGCCCCTCGCCGGGAATTTCAATCTCTGCGCCAATCAGGGATTGAATTCTTTGCCGGTTTACTTCGCGTCGACGAACTATCCTCCGATCACGACCTTTCCGCCGGGGCTGAGCGGCCCGGGGACCGGCTACGACACCCAGTTCGCGGCGATGAACGCATGGGACTGGGACGGTGAGGGCTTCGGGAATCCGCGCGACATTTTCCTCTCGGGTTGGCCCGCTCCTCCACAGAACCGGACGACGATCGACCTCGGGGCCGATGAGATCGATTCACTTATCATGGCCGGGTTCATCTTCAAGACCCGCATCTTCAGCCGCAATGTCCCCAGTGGACCGCAAATCGATCGGACCCCGATCTATTTCGTCGATGCGCCGAACGTTCAGAATCGCCCTCGTCCCCAATACACCGGCTTCTACGGCCAGGACTTCGTGCCGGGGATCAACAACACCTGGTGGCCGCAGGCCCAAACGAACCCGCTCGGACCGGGTGCCTGGGGGAACTACACGCATGGCGGCCTGGGCTGCCCCCGGCAACAATTCATCACGAACCAAGGGTTTCGGTATTTCATGCGGAATCTCCAATGCGATTTCTCTCCGCACTTGATCACCGATCCGCATCCGTTCTGGGTCAACTGGTTCAACACCGAGTTCGTCTACCCTAACTCGCCAACAGATGTTCAGGGAAGCAGCCCCTGGTTTGACAATCCTGATCTCGTAGTAAATAGCCAACCTCCAGGGCTTGCATCTCCGGATAATTGGAACTTATATTATAATCCCACGGGAGGTGGAGGTACCGCCCGCCCGGCGGCGGCCGTCTACGAAGGCACGCTCAATCCCCCCGGCACTTGGCTCAACGTGCCGGGGCTTCCGGGGGCGAGCTATTTTTATCCGAGTATTCCCGTCATTCCCTTCGGGCCCTACAGCGGAGGGGGTACGAATAATTACTGGCTCTTCAGGGTTTCCGGTGGGGACGGGCTGATACGGGGAGCATGTCCAACCCTCCTTTGTGGAAATAGATGGCATGGATGAATCGGTCG
>JALUUL010000029.1 GCA_027021385.1 Planctomycetota bacterium
CGGTTCGTGGATCTCGATCCCCAGGCCTTTCGTCGTCAGCTTGAGGCTCCGGAATCCGTCGGTGGAGAACTGCACCTCGTAGGAACGGGCGCCACCCGAGGGTTCCCATTCGAGCACGGGAGTCTTCGTGGTGACCTGCAAGGAATGCTGGTCACCCGCGGGAAATGAGCCCCCTGCGAGAAGCCGCCGGATGCGGGCCGGATCCTTGATCTCCTCGATGTGCTGACAGCCCTTGCAGATCGGAACAGGATCCTTGCGGACGAGGGCGACACGCATCGCCCGATAGATGTGCGAACGCCAAACCTCTTGGAAGGACCGATCGGTCACGTTCCCGACGATTGGAGCACCCGGCACACAGCAAGTCCTGACCTGGCCGTCGAGAGCGATGTAGGTCTTGTTCCATAGAAAATCGCAGAACCAGATGGATTCCGGCAGGTCTTCGTCACCGGGGGGAGGGCCGGAACCGGGATCGGCGGCCGGGGATTCGGGATTCTCGGCCGCCCGCCAGCTGGCCAAGGCCTCTTCTCTGAGCCGGACGATCGGTTCGTTCCGGGGATCGTTCGGATCCAGGGTTGGGAAGGAAGGGATGCGGTGACGGTTCACCTCCACGTGACCGAGTCCTTCGACGTGACCGTCGATATCGGCGAGTTCCCGCCTCGAACCCAGTTGCTGCGCGGTCGCGGCGATCAAGCGGTCGAGAGGCTGTACGGAAAAGGGGAACTCCAGCTCCTCGGCCACCGAGACGGCTTCTCGGATCTTCTCGATCGCGAGTTCCCTGGCGTGGACGAGGGATTGTTTCTTCATCTCATCGTTCACGGGATGCAGGTGCGAGCAGGCGAGGGAATCGACACCCAGATCCTTCGCCAGCCTTACGAGGTCCGGCAGGCTCTCGATGTTCGCGCGCATGAGGACGCAGGCGAGACCGGTCACGGCGCGGTTTTCGCCCATTCGTTCTTTGGACTCCCGGCAGAAGGCGCGGATGTTCCGGCAGACGAGGTCGAAATCGGCGCCCTCCCGGATCGACTCGAAGGTCCGCTTGTCCGCGCCGTCGAACGAAAAGAGCACGGCTCCGGCCTGCGGAATCAAGAGTCTGCGCATCCGTTCGTTCAGCAAGGTTCCATTCGTGCAGATCTCGAGCCGGGCCCCGTAGCGGGCGGCCAGCTCGAGCATCCTCATGAAACCGCGCGACATCGTGGGTTCCCCCGAAACGCTGGGCTGGAAACGGGTCACGCGGGGGAAGAGTTCGTGCGCGACCCGCTCGAACATGTCCCACTCCATGTGCGGGCCCGTGACCGTTGTGCCGTCGAGGAACTGGAGACACATCCGGCACCGGAGATTGCAATAACGGGTGGTCTCCACGCTCACGAAATCGGGAGGCGGCAGGATCCCGTCGAATTCGGGACGCTTGCCGGCACGGGCGTCGGAGGTGACTTGGGTCGACCGGGTGCGTTCGGACATTGATCTTCCTTCTACACTTAACCGCGGAACCGCCCTCACCCTCAGGGAGGTCGAGTGGGTTCCTGAGCAGGTCCCAAGGACCAGAAAATCCCTTCCGTTAATATACCACTCCTCTTGAAAGCCGGCCGTCCCCCCCTGGGAAGGACTCGAAGGCCGCAAGCCCTACTCGCGCTTTTGACCGAACCTCCACCAAACCTCCTCCGGAAAGGAACGGGGCAAGGGGGAAGAACAGCCGACCCCGGAGTGCGCAGATCCTTTGGTGACGCCCCAGCTTCGGAACCGTCCCAAGGGACGGCAACGCCGGAGCTTTCGGCCAGGGATTTCAACCAATGAACCGGAGAGCGCCCGCCCGTCGGATGGAACCGTGGCGACCGCAGCCGGATACCCACCAACTCCGAAGGTTGGGGCCAAGGTTCGATCGATTCGTCGTGGTCGATGAGGTCCTCGGTCCGCCGCAGCAGGGGTGCGCCGCCGTCCGAGAGGATCCGTCCCCCATCGAAACGGGCCATGACCCGCGGCTTTCCCGGACTGTGGTGCTCGAACGAGCGCTGGGGACGCTCCGCGTTCCTCGAGCCGTTTCCTTCTTCGGTGTCTTGTTGTCCAAAACGCGTAATGCCGGAAGGAACGGCTCGCTTCTACTCTCCTGGTGAGAGATCCGGACTAGGGGTCTTGCCCCGGAGGTCGATGACCGGGGGGAAGGGAGGCGGAAGTCCCCCGGGGGGGACGAGTATCCGGGAGGAGCACCCGGAGAGGGGACTCGTCACCTCCGAATGCCGGTTTCCGAGGGGGGAAGGTCCGTGGCACGCTCCCTGCAAGGTGGGCCTCCGTCCCGAATCGGAGGACCCCGATGAAGTTCCATCTAATCCTGGCAGCTGGAATCCTCCTCGTCTCCTGCGGGCCCGTCGTCCATGTCTCTCCCTCGGACAGAGTACCGGTCTCGGTATTCGTCGAGGTCACCGATGCATTCGGATACCCGATCCAGGGGGTCGAGGTCCATCTCCTCCGCTGCTGGCAGGAGTGGAGCGGGGAGACCTATCGACCCCGTCCGTCCTATTCCGTGTTCCTCACCGATTCCTACGGACAGGTCGGCTTCGGTCCCTTCGATCTCGCGGAGGCCGGGCTCGGATTTCTCGAGGATCCCTTCGGCAACGCGGCGCTCGGGGCGGACCTTTACGAAGACGAGGCTGTGCTCGACCTGAGGATCGGTGCTCCGAGTCTCGGCTGGGTCGATGTCCGCGTCGACCTCGAGTACGGCTTTCCCTCGAAGCGGATCGCGGTGGAATTCGATCTCCCCTGAGGTCCGGCGTGGAAGGGGCTCGTAGCTCCCCCGGGTCCTTCCGGAGCGC
>JALUUL010000030.1 GCA_027021385.1 Planctomycetota bacterium
AATGGTCACTTCTCGCCTCCCGTTTCCCCCTGGCTCTATCGTGGACCAACGAGCCAGGGAGGTTCGTGGTTTTGATCTGGCTCCCCGAGTAGGACTCGAACCTACAACCCTGCGGTTAACAGCCGCATGCTCTACCAATTGAGCTATCGGGGATCGGGGTCCGCCGGGAGGCGGGCCGGAAGGCGGGGGAAGATAGGGAGGGCGGAGGGAGGATGCAAGGGGGAGGGACGGGGAGTGGGCAGGGGGTTCGGGCGGGGAGGGCGGAAGGGCCGCGGAGCCGGGGAGGGGAGATAGGGCCGCGAGGCCGGGAAGGATCAGGAGAGGGCTGCGAGGCCGGGGAGGGTCTTGCCCTCGAGGAGTTCGAGGGAGGCGCCGCCGCCGGTCGAGATGTGGCGGATCCGATCCTGGAGGCCGAGGAGTTCAAGGGCGGCGACGGAATCGCCGCCTCCGACCACGGAGAAACCCGGGGAAACGGCGACAGCCTCGGCGACGGCCTCGGTCCCCCGCCGGAACTCGGTCCATTCGAAGACCCCCATCGGACCGTTCCAGACGATCGTGCCGGCGTCCTCGAGGGCCCCCGCGTAGGCCTTCCGGGTCTCGGGTCCGATGTCCAGGCCCATCAACCCTTCGGGGATTTCGGGCCCGGTGATCTCGTAGGGGCTGTCCTCGGCGAAGCGAAGCGCCGCGCAGTGGTCGGAGGGCAGGAGGAGGACCTTGCCCGAGGAAGTCGCCTCGTCGAGGACCGACCGCGCCTCGCCCCTGAGATCGTCCTCGAGACGGCTCCCCCCCACCGGCACGCCCTTCGCGGCGAGGAAGGTGTAGGCCATCGCCCCGCCGATCAGAAGGCGGTCGACCTTCGGGAGGAGGTTGCGGATGACCGGCAGCTTGTCGGAAACCTTCGCGCCGCCGAGGACGGCGACGAAGGGGCGCTCGGGTTCCTCGAGGACCTTCGAGAAGGCCTCGATCTCCTTCTCGAGAAGAAGACCCGGAGCGGAGGGCAGGAGGCGGGGCAGGAGGGCGACCGAGGCGTGCGCCCGGTGGCAGGTCCCGAAGGCGTCGTTGACGTAGGCCTCGCCGAGGGCGGCGAGGGCCTCGGCGAAGCCCTCGTCCCCCTTCGTCTCGCCCGCGTGGAAGCGCAGGTTCTCGAGAAGGAGGACCTCCCCCCCGCCGAGGGCGCGGGCGGCGGCCTCCGCCTCCTCCCCGACGCAGTCGGGTGCCGTCCGCACGGTCCAGCCGGTCAGCTCGGCAAGACGGCGGCCGACCGGCGCCAGGCGCATCGAATCGACGACCTTCCCCTTCGGGCGTCCGAGGTGCGACATCAGGATCGGGCGCGCGCCGCGCCCGAGAAGGCTTCGGATCGTCGGAAGGGCGGCCTCGATGCGGTTGTCGCTCGTCACCCGTCCCGAGTCGTCGAGGGGGACGTTGAAGTCCACGCGGACGAGCACGCGCCGTCCTTCGACGGGCAGATCGGCGAGTCGTTGCATCGAAGCCTCCATGGCGAGACGGAGGTCCGGGAGCCCCGGACCCAGGACCCTGGAATTCGCTTCGCTCCGCGGCCCCGCCCCGCGTGCGGGGGCGCGGGAAGCGTTCAGGAACCGAGCGCGTGGGCCTTCGCGACGAGGTCGCAGACCCGGTTGCTGTACCCCCACTCGTTGTCGTACCAGCTCACCACCTTGACCATGTTCCCGCCGGTGACCATCGTCGAAGCCCCGTCGACGATCGAGGAATGCGGGTCGTGGACGACATCGGAGGAGACGATCGGGTCCTCGGTGTAGGCGAGGATGCCCCGCATCGGACCGTCCGCGGCCGCCTTCAAGGCCGCGTTGACGGCCTCGACCGTGACCTCCTTCGAGAGTTCGGCGACGAGGTCGACGACGGAGCCGTCCGCGACCGGCACGCGCATCGCCATGCCGTCGAGCTTGCCGTTCAACTCGGGCAGGACCTTGCCGACGGCCCGGGCGGCCCCCGTCGAGGTCGGAATGATGTTGATCGCGGCGGCGCGGGCGCGGCGCAGATCCTTGTGGATCATGTCGGCCGTTCGCTGGTCGTTCGTGTAGGCGTGGACGGTCGTCATCAGGCCCTTGACGATGCCGAAGGAATCCTGGAGGACCTTAGCCACCGGGGCGAGGCAGTTCGTCGTGCAAGAGGCGTTCGAGATGACCGCGTCCCCGGGTTGCAGGGTCTCGTCGTTGACCCCGAGGACGACCATGCGATCGATCTCCCCCGAGGGGGGGACGGTAAGCAGGACCTTCGGCGCCCCGGCCTCGATGTGCTTCGCGCAGGCCTCGCGCGTCCGGAAGATCCCGGTGCTCTCGATCACGAAGTCGACCCCGAGCGCCTTCCAGGGCAGCGCGGCCGGATCCTTCTCGGCCAGGACGCGGACCTCGCGTCCGCCGACGACGAGGGCGCCCTCCCGGGCCTCGACCGGCGCCCCGAAACGCCCGTGGACCGAGTCGTACTTGAGCAGATGCGCGAGGGAATCCGCGGGCGCAAGGTCGTTGACGGCGACGACCGAGAAATCGTCGCGCGCCTCCATGATGCGGAAGACCATCCGGCCGATGCGTCCGAAGCCGTTGATGCCGATCTTGATCGCCATGAGGAGATGCCTCCGGGGGAATGCGGGTTGGAAGTCGGGCCGGCGGGAACGGGACCTCCGGGTCCCTCCGCCTCGGGAACGCGGGCATGCGGCCGCTCGAAAGCCGAGACCGAAAAGGGCTGCACGCTCGGAATCGCCGCGGGGCAAGATAGCCCCATGTCCCCCCCCGACCACAGGAGAGCCCCGGTCTCGAGGCGGCCGCGACCCTGCGCCGCGCCCTCGAACGGGCCCTCGCCGAGGGGCTCCGGCGGGTCGCCGGGAAGGGGCGGCCGGGCCCGATCCTCGTCGGCTTCTCGCACGGATCCGACTCGACCCTCTGCCTCGCGCTCTTAGCCTCGCTCGAAAAGGAATGCGCGTTTCCCCCCGTGCTCGCCCTTCACGTCGACCACGGGATGCGGGAGGGCGCCGCGGCCGAGGCGGAGGCCGCCCGGCGGTTCGCCGAGAGCCTGGGCCTCGACTTCCGGCTCCGGAGGCTCGCCGGCCCCCGGGGGGAGACCGCGGCGCGGGCCGCGCGCTACCGCGCGTTCCGGGAGGTCGCCCGGGAGGAGGGGGCCTCCCTCCTGCTCCTGGCCCACCACGAGGAAGACCAGTTCGAGACCCTCCTCTTCCGCCTGCTGCGCGGAACCGGTCCGATGGGCCTCGCCTGCATGCCGCGCCTCCGCCCCCTCTTCGGCGGGGCGGTCTCCGGGGGCGGGGCGGAGGAGCCCGCCGCCCCCCCTCCCATCCTCCTCGGCGAGCCCCCGACCCTGTGCCTCAGGCCCTGGCTCGACCAGCCGAAAGCCCGCCTCCTCGCGGCCCTTCACGCCATGGATCTTCCCTGGATCCGCGACCCGACGAACGCCGACCCCTCCCTCACGCCCCGCAACCGCATTCGACGGGAACTGCTGCCCGCCCTCCTCGCACGCCCGAACGGGCGGGAAGGCTTGCGCGCCCTGCTCCGCGAGGCCCGCGCCCTCCGCGACGAATGCCGAGCCCGGGCGGCCCTCCTGCGGCGGACCCACGTCTCTCCGTCCCGCGGGGCGTCCCCGCTCTGCTTCCGCCTCGACGCCGAGACCCGGTCCGCCCCCGCCTGGGTCCTCGAAACCCTCCTAACCGCCCTCCTTCGCGACCTCGCCGGAACGGCGGGCCTGTCTTGGCCGCTCCCCCCCCGCCGGCACCTGGCCCGCCTCGTCGACCTCTGCCGCGAAGGCGCGCGCCCAGGAGCCGCCGTCGAGGCGCGGGGGCGCTGGCGCGTCCTCCGCCGCGGGGACTCCCTCGAGTTCTTTCCCTGGTCCGCCGTTCCCCGGAACCGCGGCGCGACCTAACATGCGCCGCTCCGTCCCCCGCCCCCTCCGGAGTCCGCCCGCCGTGACCGCCGACCCGACCCTCCGCGCGAACCTCGAGCGCTGCCTCGACGAGATCCGCGAGGCCTGCGACCTGGCCTCGCGCGATCCGGCGGAGGTCCGCCTCCTCGCGGTCACGAAGACCGCGACCTCGATCGAAACGGCGGAAATGGCCACGGCGATGCACGAGGCCGGCCTCGAGGTCCTGCTCGGCGAATCGCGGGTGCAGGCCCTCGCCGGCAAGGCCGCCGATCTCGGGGACCTGCCCTTCCCGGTCTCCCTCGAGCTGATCGGGAGTCTCCAGAGCAACAAGGCGAGGTCGGCGGCCCGCTTCGCCGCCCGCATCCATTCCCTCGACCGTTCCTCGATCCTCCACCGCCTGGACGCCTGCGCCCGGGAACTCGACCGCCGCATCCCCGCCTTCCTCCAGGTCAACCTGAGCGGGGAAGCGACGAAGCACGGCTTTGCGGAGGGCGAGGTCGAGGCGGCCCTCGAGCTGGCGCGGGGCCTCGAAGGCCTCGAGATCGTCGGTTTCATGACGATGGCCCCGCGGGGAACGGACCACGAGACCGCGCGGCCCTGCTTCGCGAGGTGCCGCGAGCTCCGGGACCGGCTCGCGCCCGACCTCCCCTGGCTCTCGATGGGCATGAGCGGGGACTTCCGCGGGGCTATCCTGGAGGGAGCGACGCACCTGCGGATCGGGTCCCACCTCTTCGCCCGCAACGACGGGGGTTCGCCCTGACCCGCGGGGACCCGACTCCAACGACGATGGGACGCCGATGGCCCGCATCCGAAGACAGGACGGAACGACCCACGACCTCCGCGAGGACCGGCCGACGATCGCCGGTTCGGGCGAGGGCGCGGACCTCCGCCTCGAGGGCCCGGGGATCGCGCCGCGCCACTGCGCCTTCCGCCCGCTGAAGAGTGGCGGGCTCGGCATCGAGAGCCTCGACCCCGCCCGGAGGGTCCGCCTGAACGACCGCCCGGTCAAGGCGGCCCGCTTGAAGGACGGGGACCTCCTCGAGATCGGGGACATCTCCTTCCGCTTCGAGGCCGAGCAGACCCCGGCTTCGTCGAGGGACGAGGCCGACCTTCCCGAGGGGACGGAACTCGACGGCTACCGGATCGAGGGGGTCATGGGGCACGGAGGCATGGGGACCGTCTACCGCGCGACCCAGCTCTCCCTCCACCGCGAGGTCGCGCTCAAGGTCCTGCGGAAGGACCTCAGTGAGGACCCGAGCTTCGTCAAGCGTTTCGTCTCGGAGGCGCGCGCCGCGGCCCGCTTCAACCATCCGAACGTCGTCCAGGTCTTCGATGTCTCCGAGCACGAGGGCCGGCCGTTCTACTCGATGGAACTCCTGACCGAGGGCACGCTCGAGGACGAACTCCGGGCCAAGGGGCGGCTTTCCGAGGAGGAGGTCGTCCGGGTCCTCTGCGACGCGGCCCGCGGCCTCGCCTACGCCGAGGAGATCGGCCTCGTGCACCGGGACCTCAAGCCCGAGAACCTGATGCGCACATCCCAGGGTACGACGAAGATCTGCGACCTCGGGCTGGCCGCGGATCCCCGCGGCGGGACCGGGACCGGGCTCGTCGGCACGCCGCATTTCATGAGCCCCGAGCAATGCAGGAAGCAGCCGCTCGACATCCGCAGCGATCTCTACGCGCTCGGCTGCTCCGGTTACCGGCTCCTGACCGGGAAATCCCCGTTCACCGGCCGGAAGGTCCGCGACATCCTGAAGGCGCACCTGGAGGACCCGGTCCCGAGCGCGAAGGCTCTCGTCCCCGAAATCCGCGATGAGGTCGACCGCCTGTTGCAGCGCCTGATGGCCAAGGATCCCGGGGACCGCCCCTCCTCCGCGAAGGAGGTCCTCGCCGAACTCGAGTCCCTCCGGGTGGCCCGCCATTCGAAGGCCCTCGTCCTCGGACTCGCCGGGGCCGTTCTGCTTCTCGTCGGGGGTCTCGTGTACCTCCTCGGCCGCGCGCCGGAAACGGAGGTCCGGACCGTGCGCGAGAAGGACCCGCGCGCCGCGGAACTCGAGCGCCGCAACCGCGAACTCCGCGCGCGGCAGGCCCTGCTGCTCGTCGCGAAGGACCTCCCGAACGAGGAGCGGGCCCGCCGCCTCGAGTCCGTCGCGAAGAAGTTCGCCGGGACGAAGGCGGCCCGCGAGGCCACGGCCCTCTCGAAACGCCTCCGGGAGGAGGCCACGCGTGAGGCCGAGCGCGCGGCGGCGCGCCGCGCGCGCCTCGACCGGAAGCGCGAGCGGATCCGGAGCCTGGCGGAACAGGCCCGCGCGGAGGGGCGCTTCGACGGCGTCTGGCCGAAACTCCTCGAAGTTGCTGACCGCGACCGGGACGCCCTCGTGGCCGACCTCGCGAAGGCGAGGACCCTTCTTCTTGCCTCGTGGCGCGAGAGGGTGCTGGCCGAACTGCAGGACCTCGCAACCCGGTGCGAAGCGGAGGGGCTCTCCCCCGATGCCCTCCGAAAGCTCCGGGAGGCCTGCGCGAAATCAGCGGAAGCCCTGAAGCTACCCGTTCCCGGAGAGGGGCCGAAGACCCTTGGCGACCTCCGCACCCGGTTCCGCCGGATCGCGGAGCGCGCCGCGCGCCGCGCCGAGGAGGTCGAACGCCGGCTCGCGAAGGAGCGCCGGGAGCGCCGCGACCACCTCCTCTTCGGAGCGAAGGGCGTGCTCGCCACCTGCGCGGCCGGATCCCTCGACGCGGCGAGGAAGGCCCTCGCGGGGGCGGAGGGCCTTCCCGCCCTCGCAAACCTGCGCGCCCTTCTCGACCTCGCCGCGGGCGGGTCCTCGTCCCGGGAATCCGCTCGATCCCTCCTCCGCGCCCTCGGACTCCTGCTCCCCCCCCTCCACGCGCGCCTGCAGAATCCCGCCTCCCTGCCGCCATCGAATCTCCCCGGCGGCATCCCCGTTCCCGAGGCCGCATCCCTCCCCGCCGAACTCCGTCCCGAGGCGGAGGCCTTGCGCACCTTCCTCATGCTGCACGAGGCCTGGAAAGCCGGCCGGGACGCCGCTGTCTCCGCCCTCATTCAACGTCTCGAAACCCGCTTCCGGTCGACCCTCGTCGGCATGGCCCTGGGACTCGACCCTTCCTGAGACCCATGGATCTCCACGACCTCAGGATCCGAGGGGTCGCGTAGGGAATCGAAATCGAGATCCGCGCACTTCCCGGCGCGAAGCGACCCGGGCTCAAGGGCGTCCACGACGGACGCCTCAAGATCGGCGTCACGGTTCCCCCCGAGAAGGGCCGGGCGAACATGGCCCTCGTCGAGTATCTTGCACGCATGTTCGGGCTCAGTCGCTCCTCGGTCCGCCTCGTCGCCGGCGCACTCTCGCGCAACAAGCGTTTCCTGCTCGAAGGACTGACCCTCGAACGTGTCCATGCGTCGATCCTAGCCGCACTCCAGGATCCCCGATGAAACTACCCGACAAGCTGGATTCCTTCCGAAGCCTGGTCCAGGAGTCCGCGACCCTCCTGGCCGATCGGACGGGACGCCATCCGAGGATCGCGATGTTTCTCGGAACCGGCCACTCCGAAATCGCACGGCGTCTCGAGAACCGGGAAATCGTGCTCCTGGAGGAGTATCCCGAGTTTCCGGATGGACTCGAGAGCAGCAACTTCGTCTTCGGCTCCTTCCACGGCATGGACGTCGTCGTGACCGACGCCCCTCTCGCCCCCTACCTCGGCATCACCGGCCGCGCCCTCTCCTTTCCGGTCCGGCTCTTCAAGGCCATGGGGGCGGAGATCCTGATCCTCTCGGCCGGCGCCGCGAGCTTCCTGCCCGGTTCCGAGCCCGGCAACCTCGCCCTCGTCGAGGACCATCTGGACTTCACGAACGTGAACCCTCTGGTCGGCCGAAACGACGAGCTGCTCGGCCCGCGCTTCCCCGACATGACGGAGCCCTATGACAGCGAACTGGCCTCACTGACCCGCGTGGTCGCCGAATCCGCGGGTTTCGCCCTGCACAGCGGGGTCTTTGCGGCAATCCAGGGACCCTCCCTGCCAACCCGGGCGGAATACCGCTTCCTTCGGCAGGCCGGTGCGGATTTCGTCGGCATGTCGACGGTTCCCGAGGTCATCGCCGCGGTGCACGCGGGGTTCCGGGTTCTGGCCCTTTGCGGCATCACCCAGGTCCTCGATCCCCGCCGCCCGACTCCGACGAGCCTCGAGGACATGGTCGAAGCCGCGGATCTCGCCGCGCCCCGGATGGCGGTCCTCCTCACGGGACTCCTCGAACGCCTGGCCGACCGCCAGGAAGAGACTCCATGACCCGGATCCCGCCGGTCCCCGCGCCCGCCCGGCTGGCGGTCCTCCTCTCCGGCACGGGCCGGAGCCTTCAGAACCTGGCGGCAGCGATCCGCAGCGGAGAGGTCCCGGCGGAGATCTCCTTCGTCCTTTCCTCGAGGCCCGACGCTTACGGCCTGGAACGCGCCCGGAAACTCGGTCTTCCCCATGCCGTCCTGAACCGTCGTGACTTCGCCGACAGCGCCGCATTCCGAGAGGCCGTCTTCTCGAGAATCCGCGAGTTCCGTTGCGATCTCGTCCTCCTGATGGGATACCTCCAACTCCTCCCGATCCCCGAGGACTACCACGGCCGGGTCCTCAACATCCACCCCGCCCTCCTGCCCGCCTTCGGGGGGAAAGGGATGTACGGCGATCGCGTGCACCGCGCCGTCCTCGATTCGGGAGTCGAGGAAACCGGCTGCACGATCCATTTCTGCGACGACCAGTACGACCACGGACCGATCCTCCTCCAGCGCCGCTGCCCGGTCCTCCCCGGCGACACGGTCGAAACCCTCGCCGCCCGCGTCTTCGAGGAGGAAACCCGCGCCTGGCCCCAGGCCCTCCGCCTCCTGATCTCCCCCCCCGCCTCCTCCCACCAATCCTCCTGACCCCTCCCGCGGCCTCCTCCTCTCCCTCCCCTCCCTCCTTTCCCTCCTCTCCCTCGCTTTCCTGATTCCCGCCGTTTCATTCCCCCTCTCCTCCCCTCGCCACATCCCCGCTCTCCCCGATTCCCGCCGAATCAATCGTCCCCACCACCCCCACGCCCTCGCCTCCCCCGATTCCTGCCGAATCAATCGCCCTCGCCTCCCCCGAAACGGAATCCTCGTTTCCCGTTCCTTCCCCTGGAAAGGGAATGCGATGTCCAGAGGCGGAGCCAGACCCGGGGCCGGGAGGAAACCGAAAGGGCCGAAACCTCTCGTCCCACATTCTCCGAGGGATTTCCGGAGGGGACGTCCTCTTCACGTCACGGTGAAACTCAGGCCCGGTCTTCCACGGTTACGGGAATATCGAACCTGGTTGCGCCTCTGCGAGGTTTTTTCGAAGGGCTGCGACCGTTTCGGATTTCGAATGGTCCACTTCGCCCTCCTGAACAACCACATCCACTTCCTCGTCGAAGCGAGGAATCGCCGAGCCCTCTCCCGGGGAATGCAGGGTCTATTGATCCGCATCGCCAAGGCCTTGAACAAACTGTGGAACCGGAAGGGATCGGTATTCCAGGACCGGTTCTACAGCAAGGTCATGCGGACATATCGCCATGTCAGAAACGCGCTTTGTTACGTGCTCCACAACGCGCGCAGGCATGGATTGAAACTCATGAATCCCCTCGACCCTTACACTTCGGGACCATGGTTCGACGGGTGGAAGGAAGACGTCGATGCTTCCGCCCTCCCCTTTTCGTTTCGGCCGGTGGCGAGGGCGCGAACCTATGCACTCTGCGAGGGGTGGAAACGACACCGCCTGATCAGCGCCTGGGAACTTCCAGCGGCGGCCTTCCGCGATAGCGAATAGCCCACCCCACGAAAAAGGGCTGAATCGCGGCAGAAGAGGGCGCGGATTCCTCGGGATCCGCCCTCACGGGGCAGGAACATGCCCATGGAGGGGAAAACTCCACCGCCCAGGGAAGGAGGACTCTCTGGAGGAATCCTCCCTTTGAATCGGCAGAAATCGGTCGGGGGGGGAGAGGGGGAGACGACGGTTTGAAACGGCAGGAATCGGGCGGGAAGGGGGGGCGGGAGGCAGGGGGTTGAAACGGCGGATATCGGGGGCGGCGCGGGGGCGGCGCGGGGCGGCGCGGGGTCAGGAGCAGCCGCTGGTCGCGCCGCAGCTCATGCACTTGAGGCAGGTGCCGTTGCGCACGAGGGTGAACTGGCCGCATTCGAGGCAGGCGTCCCCCTCGTAGCCCTTCATCCGGGCCTCCTGGATTTCCCGATCCAGGGGGCCGGCATGCACCTCGACGCGGCGGCGGGCCCGCAGGAGGATCATCGGGGTGTTCTCCCGGGACCGGGGAGCATCGGATAAACCGCGGTCCGGCGAGGGGAGATCCCGGCGTGCCGATTCCTTCCCCATTCCCACCGCATCTTCTTCCGGGGAAGGCGGGGCGGCCCCGTGGGTGTTCCCGTCGCCGTTCCGGTTCCCGGCGACCTTGCGGTCATCCTCGAAAACCGGGCTCTCGTCGGTAGGGTCCGGGGCGTCGATCTGCACGTGGGCGAGATCGTTCCGGCCGAGATAGGTGATCGCGAGGTCGCGGAAGATGTAATCGATAATCGACGTGCTGAACTTGACACGCTCGTGACCGTCGACGACACCGTGCGGTTCGAAGCGGGTGAAAACGAAGGCATCGACGTATTCGTCGAGCGGGACGCCATGCTGGAGCCCGAGGGAGACGGCGATGGCAAAGCAGTTCATCAGACTCCGGAAGGCGGCACCCTCCTTGTGCATGTCGAGGAAGATCTCGCCGAGGCTGCCGTCGTCGTATTCTCCGGTACGGAGATAGACCTTGTGGCCGCCGATGACCGCCTTCTGCGTATATCCTCCCCGCCGATGCGGAAGGGAGCGGCGTCCCCGCGTGCGGGAAACGGCCCCCGCGGCTGCGACGAGCGCGATATCCTCGCGGAGGTTTCCGGGGCTCTCCTCGGAAGCCTCCCCTCCGGCGGGTTCGATCCCGAGTTCCTCCAGGGCAAGACTGCTCAGAGGCTGCGAGAGCTTCGAGCCATCGCGATAGAGGGCAACGGCCTTGATCATCTTCTTCCAGGAGCGGAGATAGGCCTTTTCGACCTCCTCGAGACCGGCCTCCGTCGGCATGTTGATCGTCTTGCTGATCGCACCGGAGAGGAAGGGCTGCGCCGCGGCCATCATGTCGATGTGCGCCTCGAAGGAGATGAATCGCTTCCCCTTCCGGCCGCAGCGGTTCGCGCAATCGAAGACCGGAAGGTGCTCCTCCCGGAGGTGCGGAGCGCCCTCCACGGTCATCGTGCCACAGCTGTAGTCGGTGGCGGCCTGGATCTCCTCGGGGCCGAACCCGAGTTCCCGCAGGATGTCGAGCCCCGGGTCGTCGAGCCGTTCCTCGGCGATGCCGAGGACGTCGCGGCAGAAGTTCCGGCCCAGATTCCAGACCGAGAACGGGAATCCCAGGTCGAAGGCCGAGGAGAGCTGGGTTTCGATCCGATCCAGGGCCTCCTCGTCGAAACCCTTGGCCGCAAGGCTGACATGGTTGATCGCAGGCGCGCCCCGCAGAGTTCCGTGCCCCTTCGCATAGGCGACGATATCGGCGATCTGGCCCTCTTCGTATCCGAGCCGGGCGAGGGCCGGGGCGAGGCTCTGGTTGATGATCTTGAAGTATCCTCCGCCCGCGAGCTTCTTGAACTTCACGAGGGCGAAATCGGGCTCGATCCCGGTCGTGTCGCAGTCCATGACGAGCCCGATCGTTCCGGTCGGAGCGATGACCGTCACCTGGGCGTTGCGGAACCCGTGCTCCTCCCCCATGACGAGGGCCTTGTCCCATGCGGCGCCCGCGGCCTGCAGGAGGTCCTCGGGACAGTGTTCGGGATCGATCGGAACCGGGAGGACCGAGAGGCCTTCGTATTCGGACTCGGGAGCGGCGTGGGCGGCGCGCCGGTGGTTCCGGATCACGCGCAGCATCGCGTCCCGATTCTCGGGGAAACGCGGGAAGGGCCCGTGCTCGGCGGCCATCTCCGCACTCGCGGCATACGACTCCCCGCAGAGGACGGCAGTGATCGCCCCGCAGATCGCCCGGCCCCGGTCGCTGTCATAGGCGATGCCCTGCCGCATCAGGAGGGTTCCGAGGTTCGCGAAGCCGAGCCCGAGCGTGCGGTAGTCGTAGCTCTTCTGCGCGATCTCCGCGCTCGGGAAGGAGGCCATCAGCACGCTGATTTCGAGGACCACAGTCCAGAGCCGCACCGCGTGCCGGAAGCTCTCGAGATCGAAGTCGATCCCCTCGCGGGCGTCGGGCGCCCGAAGTTCCCCACCCTCCTCGCGCACATCGAAGACCGCCCGCCGGCCCTCCCCCCTGGGCTTTTCGAAGGCCACGAGGTTCAGGCTCGCAAGGTTGCAAGCCGTGTCGTCGAGGAACATGTACTCCGAGCAGGGGTTCGAGGCGTTGATCCGCCCCCCCTCGGGACAGGTATGCCACTCGTTGATCGTCGTATCGAATTGCACGCCCGGGTCAGCGCAGGCCCAGGCCGCCTCGCAGATCCGGTCCCAGAGGTCGCGCGCCTTCACGGAGCGCGCGACCTTGCCGTCGAATCTCCGGATCAGCTCCCAGTTCCCCTCCTTCTCCAGGGCCTCGAAGAAGCTGTTCGGAATGCGGATCGAGTTGTTAGAGTTCTGCCCGGAAACCGTCAGGTAGGACTCCGAATCCCAGTTCGTGTCGAGTTCGGGGACCTCGGACGGAACCTTCCCCTGCTCGAGGACCTGGAGGACCTTGCGGATCATCGCGTCCGGAACGAAGGAGGCCCGGGCGTCGAGGATCGCGGCCTTGAGTCCGGGGTTCGTCCGGGGATCCGCGTTCCATCCCTCGGGAGTCCGCACCGCCTCGTGCATCTTCTCGAAACAACGGCGCATCGTCCGGCTGCCGGCGACGAGGGCCGCGACCTTCTGCTCCTCGACGACCTTCCAGGAGATGAAGTCCTCGACGTCGGGGTGATCGAGGTTCAGGCAGACCATCTTGGCCGCGCGCCGGGTCGTCCCCCCCGACTTGATCGCCCCCGCCGCCCGATCCCCGATCTTGAGGAAGGACATCAGGCCCGAAGACCGCCCGCCCCCCGAAAGGGGCTCGTCGACGCCGCGCAGGTTCGAGAAGTTGGAGCCCGTGCCGGACCCGAACTTGAAAAGCCGCGCCTCCCGGGTCCAGAGATCCATGATCCCGCCCGGATTCACGAGATCGTCCTGGACGCTCTGGATGAAACAGGCGTGAGGCTGGGGATGCTCGTAGGAGTTCTTCGCCTTCTGCAGCTTCCCGGTCTTCGGATGGACGAACCAATGCCCCTGTGCGGGTCCGGTGATGCCGTAGGCCCAGTAGAGTCCCGTGTTGAACCACTGCGGAGAGTTGGGCGCGGCCATCTGCCGGGCGAGCATGTGGGAGATCTCGTCGTAGAAGGCCCGCGCGTCCTCCTTCGAGTCGAAATACCCGTATTTCTCCCCCCAATAGGTCCAGCAACCGGCCATGCGGTGGAAGACCTGGCGTGCGTCGAACTCCCCGGCGAAATCCTCCTCTTCGCCCTCACCCGCGGGTCTTCCCTTCGCGTTGCCGCTGGGCCGTGGGCGGTCGTAGCTCCAGCGGACCTCGTCGAGATCCCGGACCCTGGGGACCCCGGCCTTGCGAAAATACTTCTGGGCGAGGATGTCGGTCGCGACCTGACTCCAGGATTCCGGCACGACCAGATCCCGATGCTGGAAGACGAGGCTCCCATCGGGATTGCGGATCTCGCTCGTGCGCTGGGTGAATCGGATCCCCTCGTAGGGGCCGCCTTCCGGAGTCGTGAAGCGACGCGGAATCCTCATGTTCCCTCCCTGTTCCGACGGGAAGACCCCCGGCTTCCGCCCGAAGCCGACACCATCCCCGTGCCGGCTCTGGAGCCGATCCCGCATGACCACGACGAACACACCGGAGAGAGGCCAAGCCCCGCTCTCCCGGCCCTGTTTCTCCCGTCCTCGGACGGGAGAAACCCCAATATATAGCGGGTGCCGCGTGATGCAACGCCAGATCTTGCGGATTTCCCGAAAGACGCAAGTTCCTGAAAACCCGGGAAAAACCGTGGTTTCGCGGGTCGTTTTCCCGATTCCTCCAGCGAGAAAGGGGCGGGATGCGGTCGAGGACCGGCCTCCGCCCGGCGGGGCTCAGCCGTCCTTCCGCGAGGAGGCCGGGCGGGCGCGCCAGGGAACGACCCGCTTCGGGGCCGCCTCCGTCTTCCGGGGGGCCTCCCCGTCGACGAGGGCGCCGCCCTGGTCGAGGTCCTGCAGGAGGAAGGCCAGACAGCGCCGGAATCCGGCTGCGGCCAGCGCGTGGGGATCGCGCAGGAGGACGAGTCCCGCCCCGCCCCGGACCGGCACGACGAAATCCTTCTCGCGCAGGACCGGGCGCTTCCCGTCCGTCCCCCGTTCCCCGAGCACGCGGGCGTGGAGCGCGGCCTTCGCGTAGGACCGCCGGCCGACGATGCGCTCCTCGACCGCCCCATGGAAGGCCGTCAGTTCGACCTCGAGCACCCAGTCCGCCGACTCCCGGTCCTTCGCGAACCCCGCGAAGATCCCCGAATCGCGGATCTCCCGGCGGAGGAGATCCTCGCACATCTCCCGGACCGGGCGCTCCCAGAACCCGTCCTCGGTGTAGGAGATCGGGTAGATCCCCTTCTCGAAGGCCTCTAAGGGTTTGCGCGCATCCACGAGGGGGGCGACGAAGAGCCTTCGCGTCTGCCGGTGGCGCGCCTGGTAGCGGATCGGCGGAAACAATCCCTCGTTCTTCACGAGGTCCCGCGAAGGGGGGACCTGGCAGGACGGGAGGAGGAGGAGGAGGGCGGACAGGGGGGAAAGTCTCATGATGTCGATCCTATCGGCCCGGGAACACCGGCGCCTTCAGGGAATGCTCGGCCCTCCGGGTCGGGCCGTTCAGGTAGGGGAAAGAGAAAGGAAACCCTGAACCTCGCGGAGTGGCCGGGGATGGCCGGAGAGGATAGCTGGGATAGGCGGGCCGGGATGGCTGGGGATGGCCGGAGGGGATGGCTGGGGAAGGCCGGAAGGCCCCCCGCGCGGTGGCCCGCGGTTTCTAGGGAAGGTCCGCCGCCCGGGAGGCCTCGGCGCTCACGACTTCGTAGTGGGCGAGGAGGGCCTCGAGATGGGAGCGGGGCTCCGGGGGGAGCGGGCCCGGATCGATCCTCTCTCCGGCGGCGAGCCGCCTCGAGGTCTCCCCGAGAACCCGGGCGAGGTCGGGCGCATCCCCCGGCCGGAACCGCAGACGCGGATCGGGCACGAGTTCGGGAAGAGCCCCGAGATCGCTGACGAGGGCCGGGATCCCGCGGACCCTGGCGTCGAGGATCGTCACCGGACTGTTCTCGAACCAGAGGCTCGGGACTACGAGGACGTCGGTCGCGGCCAGCAAGGCAGGGATGCGGGCGGGGTCGTAGGCCCCGCCGAAGGCGACCCCGAGTTCGGCCGCGCGCCGCGCGAGCCCCTCGCCGAAGGAAGGATCCGAGGCGTAGTTCCCGTGGATCGCGAGCTGCCCGCTCCCCCCCCCTTCGAGGTGGATCCGCCAGGCCTCGAGGAGGACCTGGGGGCCCTTGTGGGGCAGCACCGACCCGAGGAAGGCGAAGCGAGGCCCTCCTTCGCGAGGCTTGCGCGGTTCCGCCTTCCCCGGGCGGGGGATGCTGCTCGGGTGATGATGGAGGCGGTCCCGAGGCAGGCCGAAGGCGGCCATCCGTTCGAGAAGGAAGCGGCTCGGACATAGGAAACGCTGGATGTGGGCCGCGGCCTCCGCGCGGAGATGACCCCGCCGGGCCGACAGGGCCCGAAGGAGGACCGGATCCTCCGGGGGAAAGGAGGGGGAAGGGCGGGAACCCTGTTCCCCAGAAGGAGCCGACCGCGGGTTTCCGGGGGCCGTGCCGCGGGGCGGGGGCGCGTGGCCGCCGCGCCGCCGCCGGAAGAGGCGCTGCAGCGGCCCCTTGCAATCGAGGCCGAGGAGGCGGAGGCCCCGCAGGCAGGCCGCGACGAAGCGAAGCGAGGGGGGGTTGCGCCAGGGGAAGCTCTGGAGGCAGCGGCTGCACCGCCCGAGGTCGACTTCCTCGCAGAGCCTTCCGTCGAAGGCCCGCAGCGTCCCGAAGCGCGGGCACTCGAGCCAGTAGTCGTGCAGGGTCGCGAGGACGCCGGCCCCGCGCTCGCGCGCGACCCGGGCGAGCCCGAAGGAGAGATGCATCCAGTGGTGGAAATGCACGACCTCGGGCCGGAATCCCTTCATCACCTCCCGCTCGAAGGCCTCCTCGGGCAATGGATCGCGGTAGGTGTGCGAGAAATCCCGATGGAAGAGGTTCCGCACGAGGAAGCGCGTCTCGAGCCCCTCGACCTCCTCGTGGAGGATCCTCCCCTCGGGCAGCCCGGGATCCTTGCGGCTCGAGAAGACGAGGACCTCGTGCCCTTCCGCGAGGAGATCCCGGCCAAGACGGTGCGCGAAGATCTCCACCCCGGCCCGGTGGTCGGGGAGGAACTGGTGCGTGACGAGGGCGACCCTCACGCCCCCCGCCCCTCGAGGATGCGGGCGACGTCCTCCGGCCCGACCCCCCCGCCGAAGAAACCCCGGACCAGCCCCCGCCCCTTCGACAGGTGCGCCCGCAACCTCCGTCCGTCGGCAAGGAACAGAGGAAGGGCCGGAAGCCAGGGGAGCAGGTCGCAGCAGAGGAAGGCCAGCCAGTCCGCGGGCCGGCCCTGCCTGCGGAGGAACCGCCAGACGTTCACCCCCATCAGGTATTTCCGAAGGGGGCTCGCCCCCCCGCCGCTGGCGAGGCTCCCCTCGTGAGCCGCCCGCGCCCAGGGCAGGAGGACGAGCCCGCGCCCGCGAGCCCGAAGCCGCCGCCCGAGGTCCGCGTCCTCGTAGTACATGAAGTATCCCTCGTCGAGCCCCCCGAGGCTCTCGAGGTCGGAGCGGCGGTAGAGGGCCAAGGCTCCGGGCAGGTAGCCGACGGACAGGGGACGCCCCGGGGCCTCCTCGATCGGCCGCCCCGCGAGGGCGTGCCGGACGAGGTTCGGCCCGAAACGGAAGAAGGCCCCCGCTGACCAGATGCGGGTCCCCCCCTCGCAGGTCAGGAGCGGGCCGACCCCGGCCAGATCCTCGTCGCCCTCGAGGGCCGTCGCGAGTGCGCGGAGACAATCGGGATCGGGAAGGGCGTCGTCGTTCGCCAGGCAGAGATAGGGGATCCCTCCCGCCGCGGCCTCCCGGAGACCGCGGTTCACGGCCTCGCAGAACCCCAGGTTCCTCCCCGGCCGGTCGACGACGACCCCCTCCGGAAGCCCCTCCTCCGGAAGCCCCCCGTCGTTGTCGACGAGGAAGACGCGGCAGTCGACGCCGCGGCTCGCGCGGAGCGCGCGGGCGGCCTCGAGACTCCGCTCCCCGCTGCCGAAGTGCGGCAGGACGGCCAAGATGACCGGCCGTTCCCTGGATTCCCGCTCGCGAACCTCGGGGACCTGCATCTCAGCGCAACGGGGGACGGAAATCGGGATGCCGGCAGACCTTCCGGTTCCGCAGGCAATACGGGAGGAGGAACAGGGCCGCGAAGGTCGCCTTCAGACAGATCCACAGGGAAACGGGATCCTTCAACCTCTCGAAGGCGCCGACGGTCCCGGTCGCGTCCGCGACCTCCCCCTTCTTCTTTCCCCCGGCCAGGAACAGGAAGGGGAAGGCGAGGATCGTCGTCCACGGGAGGTACTTGAAGGCGTAGATCCAGAAGTTGCGCACGTGGTAGTAGAGGCTCCGCCTTCCCTGCCGCATGCCGAAGGGGGCCTTGTGCCAGACCCTGGCCTCGGGGACGTAGCGCACGCGACGCCCCGCATTCAGGATCCTCGCGGTCAGGTCCCGTTCGTTGCCGAAGATGAAGAGGGTCTCGTCGTAGAAACCGCAGGCGCGGAGCACGTCGGCCCGAGCGAGGCTCGCGCAACCGCGGAAGGTCGACATCCACCGCGGCTTCAGATGGCCCTCGCTCCGGAGGAAGGACTCCGGCATGCCGGGTTCCTCGACCCTGGAACTCAGGACCGCGGCGTCCGGCCACTCCTCGGCCGACCGCAGCATCGTCTCGATCCAATCCTCGGGCAGCACGACATCGTCGTCGAGAATGCCGATCCACTCGCCCCGGGCCGAGGCGAAGCCGATGTTGAAGGTCGTACAGGCGCCGAAGCGCGAATGAGGCATCCGGATCAACCGCACCTCCGGGAACTCGGAGGCGACCATCTCGGGTGTGCCGTCCTTCGAATCGTTGTCGACGACCAGGACCTCAAGCGGGGGAACGCTCTGCTTCCGGATGGCCGCGAGGTTCTCGCGGAGATCCTCGATCCGGTTCCAGACCGAAATGACGAGGGAGACCTTGGGTTTCATGCCTCCCCCTCAGAATCCCGCCTCAGGGCTTCCATGTGCACGATGTGCGCGGGCCAGTTCCCCGGCGCGAGTTCCAGCAGGCATTCGGCGTGCGTGATCTCCGGGATCTCGACATTGACGGTCGCCGCCCGATCCCTCTGCATGACCTTCGTCGCGAAATCCAGATAGGCGAGCTGGCTCCGGAAGCAGGCGAGGGCGGCCTCCTTCTTACCGAGCCGCGCGCCGTACTCGAAGAGGGCCGCGAAGGGCGGGACCTGGTTCACTCCGAAGCAGAGGATCCTCGCTCCCGGCTCAAGTTCCTCCCGGCAAGCGCAGGCGGCCTCGGCGACGGCCCTATGGTCGGGATGGAACTCCCCCCCGTGGAAGGTGTAGAGGAGGGCCGGCCGGCTCTCACGGAAGAGGGCCCGTACAGCCGTGACCAGTTCCGCGAAACGATCCCGCAGACCGCCGTCGGGAAAGCCCAGACTCTCCGGAACTCCGAGCCCGAGAGCGGCTGCCGCCGCGGCCGCCTCGGCCCGCCGGATGCCGACGACATTCTCATGCCGCCCCTCGGGATCCCCCGCGGCGCCGTCCGTCGCGTGAACGACCCGCACGGCATCCCCGCGTTCGGCGTGAAAGGCCAGGAGTCCCCCGATCCCGATGACTTCGTCGTCGGGGTGGGCGCCGAGCACGAGGACGTTCCGGGGAAGTTCGTTCGGGTCCCGGATCGGCGGAAAGCAGGCCCCCTTCATGTCTCGACCGCCTCCAGGTAGAGATCGAGATAGCAGTGCGCCGCCTCTCCGATGCTCGGAAAGCGTTCGGGGATCCCCTTCCGCAGTTCCTCGATCTTCCGGCGGTCCCGAACGAGCCGAGACAAGGTCACCCGCAAGGGCATGACCCCTCCCGCTCGGACGACGAGCCCCCCGCCGCGTTCGACCCGCTCGGGGAGCGCGCCCCGACCCGAGACGACGACGGGTACGCCGTGGAGAAGGGCCTCCTCGACGACCAGACCGTAGCTCTCGAGGCAGAGCGAGGGGAAGACCGCGAGGTCGAGTTCCGCGGCCGGGTGAGGTTCGCCCCTCCGGAAGGGCCCGAGCCAGCGGAACGGGATCCCGTACGCGGCGGCTCGACGCCGCAGGGATTCGAGGTATGCGCCGTCCGGGGCGTGTCCGGCGAGGACGAGTTCGACCTCCCGGCCGAGATTCGCGAGCGCCTCCACGAGGAGGTCGAGGCCCTTTTCGGGAACGAGGTTCCCGAAGGAACCGATCCGCAGGCGCTCCTTTCCGGACGGGAGTCCGTGCGCCTCCTTCCGGGAGCCTCCTTCCCCGACCCCGTGGGGAACGACGGCGAGGGGCCCATCCCAGGGCAGATGCCGCCGGATCAGCCTTGCGAAGGCCTTCGAGGGGACCGCGAGGAAGCGCGCGAGGGAGAGTTCGCGAAGGATGCGACGGTCCCGATCCCGAAGGGCTTCCACCGCCTCGGCCCGGGAGAGTGGAAGATCGAGCCGCACGCAGTCGACGCAGGCCTCACGGCCCCGATCCTCGGGACATCGCACCCCCTTCGGGGCCCTCCGGAAGAAACGTGGACAGGCGGTCCAGAGGTCGTGCAGGGTCGCCCCCGCGGGAATGCCCAGGGCCGCCGCGCGCTGCAGGAGATCGGATCCGAGGTTCATCCAGTGATGGACGTGCAGGAAATCGGGCCTCTCGTCCTCGAGGACCCGGGTCACAAAGGTCCCCGCCCAGGGCCAGTTCATCCGGAGGTCGTAGTTCTCCTCCGGGGGACGGCAGATACGGAGCACGCGAAGTCCCTCGATGTGCTCCTCGAGCACGCGTCCCCCCTGTTCCCTCCGTTCGCTTCCCGCGAGCACGAGGACCTCGTGCCCTTCCTGCTTCAGGGAGCGCCCGAGGCCTAGGACGACCTCCTCCGTCCCCCCCCGAAACTCGGGCGGGAAGTTGTGGGCGGCGAGACAGACCTTCATCCCACGCCTCCGAAGCGGCCCTCCCGGAAGGCCTCGCCGTAACGGCTCCCCTTCGGGAGGTAGACCGAACGATGCGCGGCGAGTCCCATCAACTGATGGGGGTAGTCCGTGTAATGAACCTGGCTCGCGTGTGCGAGCATGGCCCTCCGCTTCGTTTCGGCCGTCTCGGTGATGTCCACGATGAACTCCGCGGGCAGCGGGGACCAGACCTCAAACTCGAGAACCCGCGGCCCCTCCTCCCCCGGCCCCCGCACCCTCCCGAGCATCCGGTAGGCCGCCGCCGCCACGTGCGCGTGGTCGGCGTGCGCCTCCTCGGGCCAGGGCAGATAGACGAGGTCCGGCCTCCATGAAGCGAGGACGGTTTCCAGCATTCCCGCGACCATGTCCAGGTCCCGTTCGTTGACCTCCCGCCCGTCCGGCAATCCGAGGAACCGGGTCTCCAGGCCCCCGAGGATCTCCGCGGCGGCGAGAGCCTCCTTCCTCCTGGTTTCGGCCAGACCGGGTCCGAATCTTCCGTCCGGATCGCCGTTCGTGCCGTCGGTCACGAAGCAGACGAGGACCGGATCCCCCTGCCTTCGATGGAGGGCGAGGGTCCCCCCGATCCCGCAGGCTTCATCGTCGGGATGGGGCGCCAGGACGAGGACGCGCCCCCGAGGGGGGAGGATCAGCTTCGGAGGCCGCACGATCCCGGAATCCTAGGACGGCTCGAGGAATGGGGAAAGCCGCGGGTTCGGCCTCTCATCCCGCCAGCACCTCGTGGAGGATCCGCCGGAGTTCCGCCCGCGCATCCCGCCGTGAACGGCGGTCCCGGTGCCGGCGGCCGATCCTCCACCATTCCTGCCAGGCGCGGAGCCTAAGCATGAAGCGGACGAGCCTCTCCCCGAAGGCGCCGTGATGCTTCCGGTGGAAGGCGATCCGGTTCCGCGCCCAGGTCTCGAGCATCGAGGCGAACACGCGCGTCGACGCACCCTCGTGATGCAGGACCTCCGGGCCCGCGAGATATCGGATCCGGCCCCCCTCCTGGTGGAGGCGGAGACAGAAATCGACGTCGTTGTAGTAGAGCCAGAGTTCGGGATCGAGGCCCCCGAGCCTCTCCCATACCTCTCTCCTCACGAGGAAGCAGGCCCCGGGAGGCTGGAGCACGTCGCGGTCGTGAAGGTGATCGAAATCCCGCATGAAGTAGCGGTCCTCGATCCGCCGGATCAGGGGCCATCCCGCCCAGAACATGTCGTAGGTCAGGACGGTCGAAAGCCCGGGAAAACGCTTGCAGCTCCGTTGCACGCTCCCGTCGGGGGAGACGAGCCGCGGAGCGCAGCCCGCGTACTCCGGATGCCGTCGCAGGAAGTCCACGCAGGTCAAAAGAGCGCCGGGCCGGACCTCGGTGTCGGAGTTCAGGAGGCAGAGGATCTCTCCCCGCGCCTCGTCGGCGAGGCGGTTGTTTCCGACCGCGTAACCGAGGTTCGTCGAGGAACGGCGCAAACGGACCTCCGGGAAGCGGGCCTCCACGGCGTCCGCGCTGCCGTCCCCACTCCCGTTGTCGAGAAGAAGGATCTCCCTCCCCCCCTCGAAGGGATCCCGCTCGAGGGCCTCGAGACATCGAAGGGTAAGCTCCCTCGTGTTCCACGAGAGGATCAGGATGGAAAGCAAAGCTTCCTCACCTCGGCCCTCCATTTCAGACCTCGGCCGCGACTCCGGCCCTCCCCCGGGCCGCGACCGACTCCTCCTGCGCAGAAGGGACGCGCCGGAAACGGAAGACGCCGATCTCCTCGGGCTCGCTACCGTCGAGGGACAGCGCCCGGAAGAAATACTCGGATTCCCCGAAGGCTTCCCAGAACGAGGGACCGGGGGACCACCGATCTCCGGAGCCGAAGATCGCGGCCGCTAGCAGGAAGGCCGCGTCCTGACACATTTCGAGGATGAAGCGGTCGCATCGGCGCCCGAACTCGAGCACCGGCGGCTCCGTGACGTCCCCCAGGTCCCGGACTCTCGCCTCCATCTTCCGGCGGGCTCTCGTCGCGAAGCGCGTTCTCAAGAAGGCACGGCACAGGGATTCGCTTAAGGTCCCGAGCGGGCCGTACCATTTCCCGTAGTAGTATGCGCGGGCCATGTGGTAGCGCCTCATCGCCTCCTTCGGATTCGTCGTCCCGGAGCGGTTGTAGAAGTGGGCGAGGTGCGCGTCCGGAAGATAGAAGAGTTCCTTCCCGGTCGCGCGGATCCGCCGGAAGAGGTCGGTGTCTTCGTAGTAGAGCGGGAAGTTCGGGTCGAAGAGCCCCCCGATCTCCTCGATCGTCGAGCGATCGAGCATGAGGCATGCCCCCGAGAGCATTTCGAGGGAGACGGGACCCTTGGCGCGGTAGACCGGAAGCGCCTCCGCGAGGCGGCGCGCCATGTAGGCCCGGTTCGCGGCGGGGAAGGCGTGCGCAAGCGTGCATCGCCACAGGTCCCCCAGGGTCGGCAGGACGTTCGGCGGCAGGAGTACCTCCCGTCCCCGCTCCCAGTATCCCGCGGGTCCGACGGCTCCGGCTTCCGGATGCGCGTCGAGAAACCTCCAGAGCCGTTCGATGCAGCCCTCGAGGAAAACCATGTCCGGGTTCAGAACCAGGACCCGCCTCCCCCCGGCCCGGGAATAGGCGAGGTTCATACCCCGCGCGTATCCCGAGTTCTCCTCGTGGAGGATCACGGTCCCGGGCAGCTGCCCCCCCCCCGCCATTTCCTCGATCTTGGCGAAAGCCGCCTCGTCCCGGATCGGAGAGGCGTTGTCGACGAAGACGAACTCGATTCTCAGGGGCCTTCCGTCCGCAGCCCGCGGTTCCTGAGCGGCCAGGGACCGCAGCATGTCGAGACACAGACGGGTCGTGTTGTAGTTGACGACCAGCGCGGAGAGGTCGACGCCCGGATCCCCCACTTCAGGATTCCCCGCCGCGCACCCGCGCGCCCACCCCCTCGCGCACGACCCATTCGTGCTCCTGGAGGAAGAGGCCGACTTCCTTTCCATCGTTCATGACGACAAGGTTCCGGGGAGCCAGGGCCTGGTGGTAGCGGTGAACCCCCCGCTCGTCCATCAGCCAGACGAAGAGCACGAACTCGCCCGAAAGCAGTCGAAGGCCTGGTAAAAGGAGTTCTACGACCCCCTCCTGCCCGCCGAACACGACCCCGTCCATGCCCGTCGTATGGCCGATGCAATGCGTCGTGTCGGTCCGGGTCAGTCCGATCCCCATGCAGAGAGGAATCGGATCTCCGTCGTTCCTGTAGCGCACCCGGATCTTGAGGTCCGAGAGGGGCGGGACCTCGTAGGCGGGCTCCTCCGTGCGCATGTCGAGGATCTCGATCTCCTCGATGTGAGGCCCCTTCGGACCGCTCTCCACCGGTTCGCCCGGAAGGTTCTCGAGCACGTCCGTCTCCCGGCCGACCAGCTCCTTCTCGTAGGTCGCGTAGGCGTTGGTGACCGCGACCGCGGAGTCGTGCATGCGCACCCGCCCCTGGTGGATCCAGAGGGCGTCGTCACAGAGCTGCCGGACGTCGTAGAGACTGTGCGAACAGAAGAGGATCGTCTTCTTCCTCTCCTTGAAGGACCAGATCTTCTCGACGCACTTGCGCTGAAAGTGCATGTCCCCGACGGCCAGGATCTCGTCGATGATCAGGACGTCCGGATCGACAGCGATCGCCGTGCTGAACCCGAGCCTGCAGACCATCCCGCTCGAATAGGTGCGGATCGGTGAATCGATGAACCGCTCGAGTTCCGAGAATTCCAGGATCTCCTCGAACTTGGCCTCCGTCTCGGCGCGCGAGAACCCCATCATCGCGGCGTTCAGATAGATGTTTTCCCGCCCGGTGAAATCCATGTGGAAGCCGGCGCCGAGTTCGAGGAGGGAAGCCACGCGCCCGTGGATCCGGTATCTCCCGGAAGTCGGGAAGCTCGTTCCGGTCAGAATCTTGAGAAGGGTGCTCTTCCCTGCCCCGTTGGGTCCGACGAGGCCGACGGCCCGACCCTTCGGCACGGAGAAGCTCACGTCCTTCAGCGCGAAGACCTTCCGGTGCCTGTCCTTGCCGGAAACGAAGGGGAGGACTTCGAGGATCCGGTTGTAGGGGTTCCCGTAGACCCTGTATTCCTTGGAGAGCCCCTCTACGACGACGGCGGGCTCTCCGCCGGATTCCGTTCTGCCGGGTTCCGCTCCGCTCATTCTCAGACCTCGTCCGCGAAGCGGTGCTGAAGGGAACGGAAGACCAGGAAGCCGAAGAAGAAAAAGAAGACGGCGGGCAGGGCGGCGGTCCCGACCGCATCGAGGATGTAGCCCATCGAGGGCGCCGTGCCGTCCGGCAGGGGGATCCCGAGGACCGCCCTGTGCGCCCGCAGGAGCGGGGTCATCGGGTTCCATTCGAGCCAACCCAGAAGAGTGCGGATGCCGCTCAGGTCGCCGCCCCGTCCGAGGAGCATCTCCTCGTACCAGAAGATCGGCGTCGCGAAGAACCAGAGGTTCGCGACGATCGGGAAGATCTGATTGATGTCCCGGAAGAAGACGTTCCAGGAGGCGAGGATCAGCCCCACGCCGATCGTGAACAGGGCCTGGACGACGAGGACGAGGGGCAGGAGAAGGAGTCCGTATCCCGGAAACACGAAGCCCGTGAGGGCCGAGAGGATGTAGTACGCGAGGACCCCGACGAGATAGACGACGAGATTCACGGCGATCAGGTGCAGCGGAAGGAGCTGCGCCGGAAACGCGACCTTCTTGATCAGGTTGCCGTTCTCGATGATCAGGGTCGTGCACCGGACGGCGGTCTCGACGAAGGCGGTCCAGGCGAGGACGCCCGTGAAGAGATACATCGGATACCAGAGAGGATGCGCCCCCTCCGGGGAGCGGACCGCGAACATCAGACCGAAGACGAGGTAGTAGGTCAGGAAGAGGAAGATCGGATGGACGAGCACCCAGAACACCCCGAGCAGGCTGCCGCGGAACCTCCCCAGGAACTCCCGCCGGAAGAAGTTCCGGACGAGGGCCATGTTCCTTTGGATCAGGAACGGGTAGGCGGCGGCCTCGAGGAGGAATCCGGGCCAGCGGGCTCCCTCCCGGTCGGCGTCGTAGCTGTGGTTCATGCTGTCTCGCATCATCGACTCGGCGGAAACCGCGGTCGCCCGCGACCTCGAGGGGTCCGCCGTTCCTCCATCGGCAGGAACGAGTATAGGTCCTAGCGGCCGCCTCCGAGTTCCCGCTGCCAGCGGGACAAGCGCGAACGCAAATGATAGAGGAGCCGCTTCTCGGCCTCGCGATCCTGCCCGGAGTCCTCCCATCCCTCCTCCTTCGGGGCCAGGGGGGTGGCCATGTCGCCGTAGGATTCGAGATCGACATGGAAACGGATCTCGTAGGCGCCCCCCTCCCCGGGGAGGACCTCGAGGACGCCGCGGCTCCGCCGGCCTCGTCCGAACGGCATGGGGCGCACCCGCCATCCGGTGACGATGCGCCTCCTTCCGCGATCGATCCCCTTCCGGTTCAGCGGAAACTCGGTCTTCAGGGCCTCGAGGCAGCAGGACCAGACGACTTCGAAATCGAGACCGCGCACCTCGAACTCCAGGTCGTCGCGGTAGTAGGAACGACAGGCGGCGCCCGCGAGGAGGAGGAGGCCCGGAATCGCCGCGAAGACTCGCATCGCAGAAGGTTGCAGAAGGGCGGCCGGAAGATCAACCGCCGGCCTCAGAACATCCGGAACGGGAGGAGCTTCATGCGGATCTCCGCCTCCACGCCCGCTCCCTCCGCTCCGGCGAGTTCCAGGGCGTCCTCGACCCGCCCGGTGAGGACGGCCGCCTCGAGGGCGAGCCGCCGAAGTTCCGCCCGGGTCGAGGGTTCGAGACCGTCCTCGAAGAGTTCCGCGAGGAACGAGGCGAGGGCCGGGTCCTTCCGAGCGAGTTCACGTCGCGTATGCCCGTGCGTGATCGGTTGCCCGGCCGCTTTCGCGAAGGAGAACCAGGCCTCGACGCCCTGGGCGAAGTACTCGGCCGAGTTCGCGGCGGCGTAGTAGTCGAGGAGGAGGCCCTCCCTTTTCGCCCCGAGGTAGAGGCTCTCGATCCTCCGTTTGGCCCCCTCGGGGAGCGCATAGAGATGGACCTGATGAGCCACCTCGTGGACGAAGGTCTGGAAACCGCCTTCCAAAGCCTCGTCGAGGGCCTCGACCCCGGTGGCCGCGTGCTTTCCCCCCATGCCCCGGACATCGTCCCAGACCCTCCCGTCGAAGGTCTTCCGGCCGCGGAGCCAGGCCCTGTCCGGATCCGCGGTCGTGCGTTCGACCTCCATCAGGAAATCGTGGGTCGCCCCATTCGCGACCGCGATCCGCAACCAGGAACCGAAGGGGGTCAGGGAGGCGAGCGCGACCCTCCGGCGAAGGGGCGAGAGCCGATCCCAGTCCTTCAGGAAGCGGCGGATCCAAGGGGGCGCCTCCCCCGCCGGGGCGCGGAGGGACCAGATCCGCTCGAGGATCCCGGATTCGACGAGGGGACTCCTCTTCCGGTTCCGGGAGAGCAGGAGTTCGCCCAGGAGACGCAGGGCCAGAGGGTGGACCGGGTCGCGCTTCAGGACCTCGTGGAGCTTGTTCTCCGCCTCGCGGAACGCGCCCGCCTTCTGGAGACCCACGGCGTCCAGGAGCGGCGGAAGGGCGGGGGCCGGACGCGGAGAGAGGAGCCCGGTTCCCAAGCGGACGAGGGCCTCGACCTGGTGGAGGTCGGTCGCGAGGAGGGACCTGTAGGACCGCTCGGCCTCCCGCAGCCGGCGGTTCCGGTAGAGGGCGGAGGCATAGGCGGCGTTCAAGTCCGGATCGGAACCCCCGAGGTCGGCCCGCGCGCGCCGGGCGCGACGAAGGGCCTCCGGGAAGTCCCCGTTCCTCAGGAGAGCGCGGATCTCGAGGGCGCGGGCGCCCGGGTCCCGCCGATCCTCGCGGAGGAGGGCCTCGGCGTACCGCAGGGAGAGGTCGGCCCTTCCGAGCATCATCCACGCCCGGCCGAGCCCGAGCCTCGCCCGGCGCCTCCACGAGGCATTCTCGCCGGCCGCTTCGAGCAGGCGGCGGAAAGATCCGAGCGCCAGGGAGGGGTCCCCGTGGTCGAGACCGCGGAGTCCCCTCCCCAGCAGCACGGATGGGGGAAGGAAGGAGTGTGAAGCCGATGCGCCGTCGCCGGAAGGGGAAGGAAGCTTCGTCGCGTCTCCGGCGCTCATGCCGGACGCCCATGACCCCACCAGGAGGAGAGCGAGGCAGGCGTGGATTCCATGCAACGATCGCATCGGCAAAGAAGTCTATCCCATGATGCGACCGCGCAACGGCACGCCCCCGGAACCTCCATTCGCGAACGGGGGAGGAAGGCTCCGTTTCCGATACCATCGGGACATGGGATCCACGGAAAAAGCCGCCGAAACGCCCCATCTCCTCAGCGTCAGCCGGCGAAGCGACGTTGCGGCCTTTCACTCCTCGTGGTTCCTGGAAAGGCTCCGGGAAGGCTTCGTCGAGGTCCGGAACCCCTTCCGTAGGTCCCAAATCCGGCGCGTGGACCTTCGCCCCTCCCGCCTTCTCGGGATCGTGTTCTGGACCCGGTGGCCCCGCCCGTTGCGCCTGCGGCTCTCCGAGATCCAGGACCGCGGGATCCCCAGCCTCTGGCAGGTCACCCTGAACGCCTATCCGAGGATTCTAGAGACCCACTGCCCCCCTCCCGAGGCGGTCCTCGGGGAGATCCGGAGCCTCGCCGAATCCCTGGGGCCGGAACGGGTCCGGTGGCGCTACGACCCGATCCTCCTCAGCGACGAGACCCCGGCCTCCTGGCACCTCGAGAACTTCGCGAAACTCTCCTCCGGCCTCGAAGGATCCTGCCGGGTCGCCGTCGTCTCCTTCCTCGACCTCTACGGCAAGACCCGGAAGAACCTCGCGAGGACACCCGGCCCTCGACTCCGGACCCCCTGCGAGGAGGAACGGAGATCGCTGCTGGCCTCCCTCGCCGCGATCGCCGCCTCCCGGGGGATCCGGCTCGAGACCTGCTGCGAACCGGGCTTCGCGGACCTCGGAATCCCTCCGACCTCCTGCGTCGATGCTTCGTTCTTCGGGGCGGAGCGCCCCCCGCGGCCCACCCGGAAAGGCTGCGGCTGCCGGGAATCGATCGACATCGGCTTCTACGACTCCTGCCTCTTCGGCTGCCGCTACTGCTACGCCACGAGGAGCCGGGACTACGTCCTCGCCCGGAGGGCGGAGCGTTTCCCCGCTCCCGGGGTCTCTCTCACCCCCTGACCCGAGGTCCCGGGCTTTCTCCGCCGGAATCTGTTCCGGCGGTCGGGATCCGCCTATCGTCGCGGACAAGATGGGACCCGATACGCGACGATGTCTCGCCCTCCGCAAGGCCATGGAGACCGAACTGCGCCGGTCGATGAAGGGCCTCCACCTCCCCGGCCATCCCAGGCCCTACTTCCTCTCCTATCTCCTCAAGATCGTCGACGGCTACAGCGTCTGGGGCCGCTACGGATCGATCTTCCACGAGGAGCCCTATCGGGAAGTCGAGTGCAACACCCAGCTCAGGGTCGGGTCCTACCGCTTCGACCAGACCTACGACGGGAATCTCGGCAAGGACATGAGCGACCGGGATTCGACGAACTGGGTCGAGGGGCCGAAGGACCTCGATCCCTCGGCCCTTCGCTACTGCCTCTGGCGCCTGACCCAGCTCAAGTACGAGGAAGCGCTCCAGGACTACTACGAGAAGCGCAAGATCCTCGTCGAACAACACCTCGACCAGCAGGGCGCCAGCTTCTCGAGGGAGGCGCCCCACCGCCATGACGAGGAGATCCGCGATTTCCGCCTCCCGAGGGCCCGCTTGAGGGAGACCGTCCGCGGGGTCTCCGACCTCTTCCGCCGGAAACGCCGGCTGATCGACCCCTACGTCCGGATCCAGAGCGCCCGGATCATCCGCGTCTTCGTCAACTCGGAGGGAAGCCGTTTCCTGACCGAGGACCGTTTCTTCGAACTCTCCCTCAGGGCCTGGATCCTTTCCCCCGAGGGAGGCTATCTCGACACCGGGCGCTGGTTCCACGCCCGGAGCCTCTCGGACCTCCCCTCCCGGTCGCGCGCGGCCGCGGCGGTCGAGGACATCGCCCGCGAACTGGAGATCCTCGCCAAGGCCCGTCCGATGGACCCCTACGCGGGCCCCGCCTACCTCTCGGGGAACGCGGCAGGCCTGATCTTCCACGAAGCTCTCGGGCACAGGCTCGAAGGGGACCGTCTCCTCTCGCGCGACGAGGGACGGACCTTCGCGGGGAAATGCGGGCAGCGCATCCTCCCTCCCGGAACCGGGATGATCGACGATCCCTCTCTCTCGTCGTGGAACGGCTCGAAACTGTTCGGCCATTACCGCATCGACGACGAAGGGGTTCCCGCGCAACCGGCCGTTCTGGTCAAGAACGGGATCCTCCAGGGCTTCCTCCAGGGCCGCACACCGATTCCCGGCTCCCGTCGCTCGAACGGACACGGGCGGACCGAACGCCACCACGACCCGATGGCCCGGATGGCGAACCTGATCGTGACCTCGACCGAGGGGCGCGAGGAGGAGGAGCTCCTTGAGGAGTTCGGACGCCTCATCCAGGATGCCGGTCTCCAGCATGGGTTGATCGTGTCCCGGGTGTCCGGGGGGGAGACCCGAACGGATCGCTACGACTTCCAGGCCTTCAAGGGAACGCCGACCGAGGCCTGGCTCTACGACCCGAGGAAGGAGAGCATGGAGAGGGTCCGGGATCTCCAATTCATCGGGACACCTCTCGCCGTCATCCAGCGCATCCTCGCCTTCGGCAAGGAGGTCGACGTCGACCATTCCTTCTGCTGGGCCGAGAGCGGCTCGGTCCCCGTGTCGACGATCGCGCCGGCGATCCTCGTCTCCGAACTCGAGGTCCAGAGAGCCTCCAAGCGGAACTACCGCCGCCCGATCCTGAGGATGCCCCCTCTGCGCCGCGGAAGTACTCCCGGGAGGCGGTCCTCCTACTCCACGGAGCCGGATCCGCGCGTAGAAAGAGGGGGTCGTCCCCCGAAGGTTTAGGTTCGGTAGAGCTCGTTCCGCCCCCCGTCTCCCGGGGAACGGTGGAAAGGGCTCGTTCGGCGGACGGCATGGAGTCATACCTTCCCGACCCCCATCCGAAGCAAGCAGGAGTCCCGATCATGCGCCGCGCCCTCCTCCTCCTCCCCTTCCTGGTCCCCGCCGCGCTTCCGGCGCAGTATCCCGTGAAACCCCACAAGGCTCCATCGAAGGACCACCGGATCGAGGTCCCCCGCCGTTTCGAGGTCGGGAAACCCGTGGACCCGAACCTCGCCCTGAAGGACCTCGACGGCCGCCTTCACCGCCTCGGGGATCTCGCGGGGAAGACCGTCGTTCTCCATTTCTGGTCGACCCGTTGCCCCTGGGTCAAGATCTCCGACCCGAAGATGGTGGCCCTCGCTGAGACCTACGCGAAGAACCCGAAGGTCGTCTTCCTTGCCGTCGATTCGAACCGGACCGAACTGAGCCCCGGTCCCAGGTCCGGCCGGAAGACTCCCGGAAAGACCGGGGCCGCCCGGCCCTACGCCGAACTCCGGGAGACGGCCCGGAAGAGGAAACTCCCCTTCCCGGTCCTCGTCGATCCTGGGAACGTCGTCGCCGACCGCTTCCAGGCCCTGACGACCCCCCACTGCTACGTCATCGACCCGAAAGGCGTCCTCCGGTATTCCGGCGCCTTCGACGACGACATGCGGGGACGCAAGCCTCTGGAGGAGATCCGCCGTTACTTGAAGGACGCGATCGACGCCGTCCTCGCGGGGCGGAAGGTCCCGGTGACGAAGACGAGGCCCTACGGCTGCACGATCAAGCGCGTCCGGAAACCGGCCCCCAAGAAGAAGGGCCGGGTGCGCAGGGCCCGTGGTTGAGAGGGGATGGCTGCTTTGGGGGCTCCTCGCCCTGGGGCTTCCGGGGGGGAGCCCGCTCCTCCCCGCCCAGACGGCGATCCGCTTCCTCGACGGCAAGGCCCTCGTCCGGGAGATCCGGGCGAAGGCCGCGGCCGCCGGCGGGTGCCTCGTCAATTTCTGGGCGACCTGGTGCGGCCCCTGCGTCGCCGAACTCCCGGAGGTCCTCCACACCGCGAAGACCCTCGCGGACCATCGGATCCCGGTGGTCACGATCTCCTATGAGCTGATGCTCCCGAAGACGACGAGGAAGGAGGCCCTTTCGAAGATCCGCAGGACGGCCGCCGCGGTCTCCCTGAAGCTCCCGATCCTCGTCCTCGACGACGAGGACACGAGGATCCTCGACGAGGCCTGGAACCTTCCCGGACCGATCCCCGTGACTCTCGCCCTCGGCCCGGAGGGGAAGGTCCGCGGGCGGATCGAGGGCAGGGGAGAGAGGGAGGACTTCGACCGGCTCGCCCGGATTCTCCGAAAGCTCAAAGCCTCCCGGCCTTCCGGGAAGAAAGCTCCGCCCTCCGATCCCGCCGCCTTCTGTCTCGAGATGCTCGAGGTCTACACGGCCGGCCGTTTCGAGCGTCTTCCGGAGTACTTCGCCGAGGGCGCGAGGGTCGCCGTCCATGTGCCCGCGACCGGGCGCACGACGATCGTTCCCTTCAAGACCTTCCTCGAACAGGCCCGGGGGTTCCGCGCGAAGGTAAAGAGCTTCCGGGAACGTCCGGCCGGAACCCCCACCGTCCTGCGGACGAAGGGCCTCGCCAGCGTGAGCTTCCCCTTCGAGGCGGAGAGTTCGAAGAAGGGCGCGGTTCGCCGGAGTCACGGGGTGAACTCCTTCCATCTCTGCCTCGTCGAGGGTCGCTGGAAGATCCTCTCCCTCTCATGGACACACGAGGAGGGTCCGGGACCGGGGGCGAAACCGGGAATGTCCCGCCGTTGACGCTCGACCACCTCCATCCCTGATCGACGTCGCCCTTCCCGTTAGGATTGCGGCCATGAGTCCCGTTCCCGCGGTCCTCGGCGCCTTCGTCCTCTATTTCCTGGGCTATCGGTTCTACGCCCGCTTCCTCGGAGCGAGGATCTTCGGGCTGGACGCCGAACGCGTGACCCCCGCCCATGCTCTCGAGGACGGGGTCGATTACGTTCCGACCCGTCCCGGTATCCTCTTCGGACACCATTTCGCCTCGATCACCGGACTCGCCCCGATGCTGGGTCCCGCGGTCGCGGTCATCTGGGGCTGGTTGCCCGCCCTGCTCTGGGTCGTCCTCGGAGCGATCCTGATCGGCTGCGTGCACGACTTCGCCGCCCTCGTCATCTCGCTCCGCCACCGGGGCATGTCGGTCGGGGAGGTCGCGGCCTCGGTCATCGGCAAGCGCGCCCGGACCCTCTTCCATCTGATCATCTTCTTCGGCGTCGCCCTCGCGATGGGCGTCTTCGTCTTCGTCATCGCCCGTCTGTTCTCGGTCGAACTGCGTCCGGGAACCCCCGGATACCCCCAGGCCGTCCTCCCGAGCGGCCTCCTGATGGTCATCGCCGTCGTCTCGGGTGTCCTTCTCTACAAGAAGGGCTTCCGCCTCTGGAAGGTCGCTCTCGCGGGCTTCCTCCTCGAACTCCTTTCGATCTGGGCCGGAACGACCTGGCCCACCGCCGGCCTGCCGGCCTCCTCGTGGCCCTCGGCCGGAAGCTGGACCTGGGTCCTCCTCGGATACGCCTTCGCGGCCTCCGTCCTTCCGGTCTGGGCCCTCCTCCAGGCCCGCGACTTCCTGAACGCCCTCCTCCTCTACCTGGGGCTCTTCCTCGCCTACCTGGGCTTCTTCGCCTCGGATCCGGTCTTCGCCGCGCCGGTTCTCGACCTCCATCCTCCGGGAGCCCCGCCCCTCCTCCCCTTCGTCTTCATCATCATCGCATGCGGAGCGGCCAGCGGGTTCCACGGCCTCGTCAGTTCGGGAACGACCGCCAAGCAGTGCGCGAACGAGCGTCACGCCCTCCCGATCGGATACGGGGCGATGATCGGGGAAAGCCTGCTGGGCCTGCTCGCGACCCTCGCCTGCACGGCCGGGTTCGCGGACCGCGGAGCCTGGGAGGCCCACTACGCGAGCTGGCGGAGCGCGCAGGGCCTCGCGACGAAGATCGACGCCTTCATCCAGGGAACGACCAACTTCGTCTCGAGCCTCGGCATCCTCGACCGGGACCTCGCCTCCGCCCTGATCGCGATGGTCGTCGTCTCCTTCGCGTTGACGACCCTGGATTCGGCGACGCGGCTCCTGCGGTTCAACATCGAGGAGATCGGCGCGACCTTCAAGGTCCCTTTGACCTCCAACCGTTACGTCTCCTCCGTCCTGGCCTGCGGGGCGATCGCCCTCTTTGCCTTCTACGAGGTCGGGGGGAAACCGGCGGCCCTGGCGCTCTGGACCCTCTTCGGAACGACGAACCAGCTCCTCGCCGGGCTGACCCTGACCCTCGTCAGCCTCTGGCTCCGGCGGCGGGGCTCCCCCTCCTGGCCGACCGCGGTTCCCGCCGTCTTCATGATGGGAAGCACCCTCTACGCGATGGGAAGCAACCTCCTCGCCTTCGCCCCGGGCGGAGCGAGGGAGGATCCCCTCCTCCTCGTCGTCGGCGGCGTCCTCTTCCTCATGGCCCTCTGGCTGCTCGTCGAGGCCTTCCTCGCGATTCGAAGGAGCCCCCGACCCCGAGAAGAGGAAACCCCGCCGGCCTGAGCAGGACCCCGGCACGGACCGCAAAGAAAAGAACGCCGGACGGGAGTCCTCGGCTCCCCCGGGGAGCAGGTCAGCGCCGGCCGAGGATCACGAGCCTTGAGGCCTCGAGCACCCGAAAGTCCGCGCCTCGGGGGAGGCTCCGCGCCCCTTTCACCCCGACCTCGAGCCCCACGAAGTCCTGGAGGTCGTATCGCCCCGAAGGGCAGGACAGGTAGAAGAGGACCTTCCCGCCCTTCACGAGCCGGTAGGGCGACCAGTCGCCGAAGCCGGGACGGTATTCGACCCATCCCGTCGCCTCGAAACGCCGCCGGTCGGGCAGAGGGGCGACGGAAGAGGTCGGCTTCTTCGCAGCGGCCTCGGCGGCCTTCTCGGCCGGATCCTCCCGCAGCGCGAGAGCGGACCTCTGGATCAGCTCACGGCCCGCCAGTTCCTCCTCGAAGGCCTCGAAACGGAAGACGAGTTCTTCCTTCCCGCCATTCAAGGCTGCGAGTTTCCGTTTGAGCGGATCGAACATCTTCCGGATCTTCCCCAGATCCTCGTCGACGAGGGGTTTCGAATCCGTTTCCTTCCGGTAGACCTCGAGCACCTGGTCGAGGAGCCTGCCGAGGGCCGCGAGCTTCTCCGCGCGCGCCGCCTTGGCGGCCATCTCCCTGCGCACGGCTTCGAAGGGCGCCCGCGCGGCGAGAGCCTGCCCCTCGAGCTTCTTCCGAAGCTCCTCCGGAAGGCCCTCGGCCCGCAGGCCCAGCTCTTCGATCCCGCCCTCAGGAACCCAGGCGATGCCGTATTCGGGGGCGAGGACCCGGGCCCAATCCCCCTCGACTCCGAGCATCCAGAGCTTCGTCCCCTTCGGCAGGAGGGCCACGGGGAAGGTCCCGGAACCTTTCTTCGGCTCATGGCGGAAGGAAACCCGCCTCGCGGTCACGACCGCGCTCCCGTCTTCCTTCGCCTCGAGGTAGCGCCGATGCACGTATCCGGTGAAGCCCCCGGGAATCCGGACCTTGAGGAAGCCCTTGGCCTTTTCCCCCAGGCACCAGAGGTAGTGCCCCGGCGGGAGGTCGGGGGAGACGACCGGAGCCTTCGGGTCGGGGTAGAGACGGAGCTTGAGGGCCTTCTTCGCCCGGGCGAGTAGAGGGGCCTCGTTCCGGCCGGTCTCCTCCGAACTCTTCCGGATGGCGTCCTGCGGCAGGGATCCCGCGCGCCGGACGCCCGGAAGGGTCTTCATCCCCTTCTTCTCGTCCCCGCCCTGGTCGCGGGGAGGGGTCTCCGCTCCGGCCTTCGGCTTGGAGACGCCCTGGACCGGGGCCGGATCGATCGTTCGGGGGACGGCTCGAGCCTGCGCGCCCGCGAGGCAGGACAGCAGCGCGACGGGTACAAGGCTGCATGGAAGGTCAAGACGGATCTGCACGGTTCCCTCCCTTCGGCTCGTGCGGCAGACGGGCCGGACCGAGCCCTCCCCGGCCGGCGCCGCTCCAATCATATCCCCGAGACCCTCTCCATTCGATGGTCGCATTCCCGGCGATCGGGAGGATAGGCTGACCCCATGGAACCCCTCCCCTTCGCCTACATGGCCTGGGCCAAGGAACATTACTTCGACGCGCCCCTGAGCCTCGTACCCAGCGGAATGCCCGCCCCCTCCGAGGGGGAGCTTCCCCTGCCCGGGGATCTCGACCTCCGGACCGAGGAGCACGGCGAAGCCCGGCTCACCTCCCTCGTCGCCCGGATCCACCGTGTGGAGCCGGAGGGACTCCTCCTCTGCCAGGGGAGCACCCAGGCGGACTTCCTGGTCTTCCAGCGCTTCCTGGACCCCGGGGACGAGGTCTGCATCGAACACCCGGCCTACGGCCTCTTCGCGAGCCTGGCCTCTCTCCGCGGAGCCCGGGTCCGCCCCCTCGTCCGGGACCCCCTGCGGGGGTTCCGGATCGGACCCGAGGAACTCGAAGCCTCGCTCGGAGAGCGCACGCGCCTCGTGGTGATCACGACCGTGCACAACCCCAGCGGCGCGGTGACGAGTCCCGAGGATCTCCGGGCGATGGGGGAACTCTGCGCGGAACGGGGGGTTCCCCTCCTATGCTCGGAGGTCTACGTCGACTTCCTCGAAGGAACGGAGGACCCACCCGGACGAGCGGGGCATCGGCCCTACGGGCACGAATGCCATCCCTGGATCCTGAGCGCGAACTCGATGACGAAGGTCTACGGACTCGGATCGCTCCGCTTCGGTTGGGTCGCGGGAAGACCGGAATGGATCCGCGAACTCGCGAAGCTCCGGGAGATCGTGGCCCCGGTGATCCCCGCGGTTCCGCAACGGATCGCGGCCCAGGCCCTCGAAGGCCGGCGAGGACTCCTCGAGCGCGCGCGGCGGACGGCCACCGGGGGCCGGAAGATCCTCGAGGCCTTCCTGGAGGACGAGGAGGGGTTCCGCGCCTCCACGCCGGGGGCCGGCCTGACGGCCTTCGTCGAGGTCCGGGGAGTCCGCGATACCCGAGCCTTCCGGGACTTCCTGAAGGAACGCTTCGGCATCGGGGTCGTTCCCGGCGAGTTCTTCGGACTTCCGGGCTACTTCCGCATCGGCTACGGTATCGAACCTTCCGCCCTGGCCGAGGGACTAGAAAAGCTCGCCGACGGTCGCAGGGCCTGGCTTCGGCCTTGAACGAGGCAGCCTTCGTTCCGGAATGCGCCCGTAGCTCAGCTGGATAGAGCGTCGGCCTTCTAAGCCGAATGTCGCAGGTTCGAATCCTGCCGGGCGTGCCATCTCCCCGCTTTCCTCGGGGAAAGGCCCGGTGCTGTTCACGAGGGGAGATCCGCACCATGATAGGCCATGGTCGGGATCCCCGGAATCCCGGCGACCCGATCCTCGTGAGAAGCCGATGCCGCGTTTCTTGTTCCGTCACCCCCTCTGGGCCCTGATCGTCCTCGCCCTCTTCGTCCGCCTCCCATTCCTTCGGGGCGAGTTGAACGACATGGATGACTGGCGGCAGACCGATACCGCGACCATGGCCCGGAACTTCCTCGAGGACCCGAACCCCCTGCATCCTCGGGTCGACTGGGCCGCCCCCGGTCCGGGATACGTCGAATCCGAGTTCCCCCTCTATACTTACACGGTCCACGCTCTCTACCGACTCACCGGGGAACGGCCCTTGCTAGGGAGATGGCTCTCGATCCTGATCTTCCTCCTCTCGATCCCGCCCTTCCTCCGGATCTCAAAACGCTGGTTCGGCCCCCTTGGGACGATCCTGGCCTTATGCTTCTTCGCCTTCTCCCCGATCGTCGTCCGCTATTCCCGCGCCTTCATGCCGGAAGCGACCGTCCTCTGCCTCTACTTGTGGGCGCTCGATCGCTTCCTCCTCTGGCTCGACGAGGAGGGGCGGGGATTCCCCGTCTTCCCGGCCGTCCTAACCGCCGCGGCGATCCTCGTCAAGCCGACGAGCCTCCATATCGGCTGGGTCTACCTCGGACTCCTGCATGCCCGCTCCGGCCCGAAGGGTCTCCTCCGCCCCAGGATCCTCGGCTTCGGTCTCCTCTGCCTGCTCCCCCCCCTCGCCTGGTATCTCTACGCCGCCTGGCTCCACCGGACCTTCGGCAACACCTTCGGGGTCATTTCGGGAGGCGACAGCAAATGGGGGGACCTCTCGTGGTGGACCTCCCCCTTTTTCTATCTTTCCCTGCTGTCGATCGAGGCGAAATGGGTGCTCGGATGGGGCGGTCTGTTCCTCGCATTCCTGGGCGTCTTCTCCTTCCCGAGAGAAGGGCGCCGCTTCTATCGATCAGGCCTCCTCGCCCTGTTCCTCTACTACCTCCTCGTCGCCCGGTATTGCGGCCATGAGGGGCGGGGAACCCAGTACCACCTCTACGCGGCTCCCTGGCTCGCCTGGGGGGCGACGGCGGGCTTCTCGGCCCTGTTCGAATACGGGAAACGCGGCCTCCAGGTCGCTGCGGTCGCCCTCCTGGCCCTGTGCTTCCAATCCGGGCTCTCGATCGGAAGGGTCTGGCTCGCCCGGCACGGCAAGGAACTCGCGGCGGCGGGGCATGCCCTCCGAGAGATCTCCTCCCCGGACGACCTCGCGGTCGTTCTCGGGGCTGACCCCGCCTGGGACCGGAACCAGGTCGCGAACAACTTCGAGGACCCGAGGGTCTTCTACCATGCCCGCCGGCGGGGACGGGTCCTGGCCTCCGACCGCCAGGACCCCGCCCGTCTGGCCGAAGTCCTCGGCTGCGGCGCGCGATGGTTCGTCAACTTTCCCTGGATCAACCGGAGCGCGGGGCCGGGATTCCGGGAAGCCCTCGAACAAAGGACGATCCTGCGCCGGGAAGGGCCCGGGTTCGAGATCCGGGAGGTCCGCAATCCCCGGCACGACCCGGTGCGTTTCCCGAAGGACGGCCGGAGGCCTCCGGAACCCGGCCGCTGAACTCAGAGAGCGGGGAGCGGCGCGGGGCTGCCGGCTTCCTCTGGGCGCCTCGAGGGTTCGACGAGACAGCGGGCGACCAGACGACCGACCGGGCCCGCGCAGGTCACTCCATGCCCGCCGAGCCCCGCGGCATGGAAGAGGCCCTCGACCTCGAGATCCGCGCCCAGGAGGAAACGGCGGTCGCCCGCGAAGGTCCGAAGCCCCGCCCATCGTTTTCCGACCTGCAGCTCCCTCAACCAGGGAAAGACGCCGAGGCGGTCATGGGCCCACTCGAGGATCTCGTCCGCGACGGCGGGGACGCCGGCCTCGACCGCATCCTCGTCGCAGGCGCTGAACAACAAGCCCTCGCCCTCCGGCCGGAAATACACCTGCGCATCGACATGCCAGACGAAGCCGGGCATCCCTTCGAGGAAGGGGGGGCGGCTCGTCGTGCAGAACAGGTGGCGGCGGTGAGGCCGGAGCGCCCGGGATCGGATCCCGGAAGCCCGGCAGATATCGTCGTGCCAGGCCCCGGGGGCCAGACAGACCCTCGGAGACCGCAACCTGCTGCCGTCCTTCAACAGGGCCCCGGCGACCGCATCCCGCTCGACGAGGAGACGCTCGACCCTCCGGCCGGTCTCGACCCTCCCCCCCCGTTCCCGGAAACCGCGGAGGAAGGCCTGAAGCAGGGCCGCGGGATCCGCGATCCCGTCCCGAGGGGCATGAAAACCGCAAAGGAAGGGCGTCCCCTCGAGAAAGGGGAAGCACCGGAGACAGTTTGCGGGGTCGAGGATCTCGATCTCTACGCCTTCGTTCTTCCCCGCCTCCGCGGCCGCCCTGAGGAGGGCGGCCGTCTCCGGGCGGGAGGCGAGGAGGAGGGACCCCAGGGGACGGAAGGCCTCGGGCGGAAGTCCGAGGGATTCGGGGGGGCGGTTCCAGAACCGCTGTCCCTCGAAGGCCAGCCATCGCAGCCCCGGGTGTTCGACGAGCCCTCGGACCATGGCCGCGTTCTGCGCACTGGCGTGGACCCCAGGGAGGGCCTCGCTTTCGAGGAGAACCCAGACCCCGTTATGGGTCGCCCCCCTCTCGGCCAGGTGCCAAGCGACCGAGGCCCCGGCGAGACCGCCTCCGACGATCAGACCCTCGAACTCCTCCTCCATGGATCCCAAGTTTGCCTTCCCCCAGCCCACGAGGAAAGGAATGCGGAGAATCCCCGCGAAATGAGGATACTCCAACGGGGAAGAACGAGGGATCCGGGGCGGGCGAAAGGAGCCCTGCGCGGCGGCGCTCCGGAACGCCCCGGGGAAAGAAAGAGGCGGGGGCCGAAGCCCCCGCGGGTCCCTGCACGGCCCGGACGAAAGATTCGGACGCAGGAGGCCGGCAGGACGAGATGGCGTTGGTGAATCTGGAGGAGTGGAGCCTGAAGCTCGTTGATGATTCTTGAAGGAAGGGACCCGGGGGTCCTGCGGAGCAGGCCCCCCGGAAGGAGAGAAAAAGGACGAGGTTCCCGCCCCTGCCGAGGCATCGGCAGGCGGATCCGCCCGGCCGCCAGACGGCTGGACTGAATCCGGAAGGCCCGCACCCGACCCAACACCCGGAAACCCGGGGGCCCACTTGGATCGGGGGGCCTCTTTGACTCGATGGGAAGAACCCGACTGGATCGTCCGACCCCTGTCGCACGAGAACGGAGCGTACGGAGGAATCCTCGGGAGGAGGATCCGCGGTCCGTACGAAGGAGGACCTCCGCTCTCGGCTCGCACCCGACGGGGGTCGGCCCGCTGACCGGACCAGGAGCCGGGAACCTCGAGAACCGTGGAGAAATCCGATTGTTCAGAACGAGACGAAAGGCGTCGGCCTCTCGTCGCCCCATGGGACGAAGGGAAGGGGCCGGAGGGTTCCCTCGATCGTGCGGGAAATCGCCCTTATTTTAGGGCTGATTCGATGCGAACGGGGATTCCCGCCGGGGCTCCGTACCTCCCTCCCCAGACCTGGGCCCGTCGGGTGCGCTCCCCCGAGGCGGATCCTGAGCAGGACCTCCCGACCTCCGGGGTTCCTTCCGCCACCCCACGACGGCATCTTGGGGACCGATGAGCGATTCCGGCCTCCAGGTCCTGTTCGGCCTCCTGATGCTCCTCGTCTACGGGCTGATCGCCTTCGAGGTCCTCCACAAGACCGTCGCGGCCCTCCTCGGCGCCCTGGTCCTGATCGGCCTCGGGATCGGCTTCGGGGTCCTCCATGAGTTCGAACAGGTCCATCGGATCCTGACGCACGACCTCGGCGTGCTTGGGGTCATTGTCGGGACCTCGATTCTCGTGGACCTCGCGGGACAGTCGGGACTCTTCCATTTCCTCGCGATCAAGGTGGTCAAGCGCACGGGGGGGCATCCGCTGCGCCTCTTTCTCGCCCTGCAAGCCCTCGTCTTCGTTCTCGCCGCCGTCCTGACGATCGTCCCGGCGATGCTGATCCTCGCCGGCCTGACCCTCGTCATCTGCAAGAACCTGGACCTGCCTCCGACCCCCTACCTCCTGGGGGCGGCCTTCGCGAGCAACGCCGGTGCCTTCTGCACCTTCGCCTCGGGTCTCCCGACCCTGATGATCGGCTCCGCCGCGGGCATCCCCTACGTCCAGTTCCTTTACGTATCCCTGCCCTTCGCCCTGATCGCCTTCGTCGTCGGCTATCTCTGGACCCGGCGCGCCTTCCGCTCCGAACTCCCCTCCGACATGGACGAGGAATCCCGCGCGACCCTCGCCCGCACGGTCGCATCCTTCGACGAATGGGCCCTGGCCCCCGACCGCCGCGCCTTCCTCCGTTCAGCCGTCATCCTCGGTCTCACGATTCTTTGCTTCGCCCTGGCCGGGGTCCTCCATGTCGGCCTCGATTACATCGCGATGGCCGGTGGAACGGCCATGCTCCTCTTCCACGGGAAATCCGTCGAGCATACGATCCGGAAGGTCAACTGGACCGTCATCCTCTTCTTCACCGGGCTCTTCCTGATCGTCGGACTCGTCAAGGAGACCGGTCTCCTGGATCTCCTCGCCCGCTCCCTCCGAAACGTGACGGGGGATTCCGTCCCGCTATCGATCCTCCTCTTCACCTGGTCCTCCGGGGTCTCCTCCGCTCTCGTCGACAACATCCCGGTCGCCGCGACGATGATCCCCCTCGTCCAGGGCATGGAAGGCCTACCGAAAGAACCCCTCTGGTGGTCGCTCGTCCTCGGGTGCAACCTGGGTGGGAGCGCGACTCCGATCGGCTCCATCTCCTGCGTGATCGCGCTCCACACCCTCTACGCCGAATCCGGGATCAAGGTCTCCTGGGGCCGTTTCCTGGCCGTCGGAGGGGTGTTGATGGTCCTGCAACTCGCCCTCGCGAGCCTCTACCTGATCCTGCATCATGCCGGGGGGCTGATGCCGACCCTCCCCGGATGAACGATGGAACCCCGCGAACAGGAACAGATCCGCCGGAACATGCGGGCCTTCGAGGCCGCCCTCGAGGCCGGCATGACCGGAAAACTCGGCCCCGAACTCCCGGAAAGCGCGCTCCTCGCCCTCGACGGGTCGGATCAGGACGAGATCGGTCTCGACCTCATGATCCACTGCGTGAGGACCTTCGGTCTCAGGGTCTTCCTCCTCCCGGCGGTCCCCTCGCAATCGGAGGCCGCCGATCCGGACCGCGAGGCGCTGGACGCGGCTCTCCGGCGCTTCGAAGAGGCCGGATTGGAGGCCTCCGGCCTCCTGGACGCCTCCCCGGAAGCCTACCACCGCTTCTCCCGGGCCCTCTCGTCCTGCGAGGCGGATTGGTTCGTTCTCCCCTGCCCCTTCGGCCACGATCTCGGGGAACTCCGTTCCCGGACCCTCGGGACCTCGGTCGAGGTTCCGCTCGTCCGCGGGGATCGCCCGATCCTGGTCGTGCGCGGACCGGTCGTCTCTCCCGAACAGGCCCTCTTCCACCCCCACGTAATCCTCCGCGAGAACCTGCCCGAATCCTCCGCCGAGGCCCTCCGTCTGGGTCTCGGCCTCCTCGCCTCGGCCGCGGAGACCCCGGACCTCAGGGTCACCTTCCTCCTTCCGGAGGAATCGGAGCCCGGGCCCATCCACGAACGGGACTGGAGTCCCCCGGATCCCGACCTCCGGGCGGCTCTCGGACCGACGGGCGCGAGCCTGTTCCACCGGCTCCGGGAGACCCGGCCGGACCTCGCCTGGACCGCCGCGGTCCGCAGACCCTCCACCCTCCATCCCGAACGCAGCCGGGTCGGGGGCCGTCTTCATCTCCTCCCCGCCCCGAGGATGGAGGACGGGGTCGAGGCTCTCCTCCAGCACTTCCTCCTCCACACCCTCGATCCCGTCCTCGTCGTTCCCGCCCCGCAGCGCGGATCCTGAACGAGGGGCGGATTCCCGAAAGAGGCCCGGCCCCCCCAGCGGGGACCCGGACGAGACGAGACCCGCCGCCTCAGCGGCGGTCGTCCCCCTTGCGGAAATCGAGGAGTTCGGCCAGGACCCGTCCCTCGCAGGTCTTCGGCCTCGGGATTCCCAAGACCCTCGCCAAGGTGGGCACGAGATCCTCGACCCCCGGCGGGTCCCCGGTCCGGGATCCGGAACGGATCCCCTTTCCCAGGAACCAGAGGGGAACGAGGCGGTCCTCGAGCGCCGCGCTCCCGTGGAAGGCCGCGAGACCGGGAAGGGATCGTGCGGGAATCCGCCCGCCGGCAAAGGCGAACAAGAGATCCCCCGACCGCCCGGGAGCGTAGGAGAGGGCCAGGGCCCGTTCGAGCCCGGACCGCGTCCCTCCCTGCGGATTCCGGGGGTCGAAGACCGCGGCGATCTCGGGTTGGCTCCGCAGGAAGGCGGCGGCCTCCCTCGCGAGGACTCCCGCATCCAAGCCGAGGGATTCGAGGACCGGTTTCCGGAGAACGAGGCTTCGCCCGACGACCCGGAACCACGAGGCCCGGACGCGCCGGAAGGGGCCCGGCCCGGACTTCGTTAGGGGGCGGACGTCCCGGGGAAGGCGTTCCCCGCGACCCGCGGCCAGGCGCAAGGCCAGGCGGACCCAGAGACCGTTCCGTTCGGGTCTCTCCGGATCCAGGACCCAGGGATCGAAGGTCCGCGGGGCGTCCGGCCCGGACCCCGGGGCGTCCCGAACCCCGTGGTCGGCGCTGAGGGCGCAGACCCAGCGCCCGCGGCCGACCTTCGCATCGAGGACGCCGAACAGGGCTTCCAGGGCCCGGTCCAGCCGCAGCACGACATCGGCCGCCTCCAGCGAACGGGGTCCGAAAGCGTGCCCGACATAGTCCAGGGAGGAGAACGAGAGACAGAGGAGGTCCGGAATCCCGTCCCGGCCGAGACCCGCCTCCTCCCTTTCGAGGAACCAGGCCGCGAGGAAGGCCAGCAGATCGTTCCCGAAGGGACTGACCGGGAGGAGGGAGACGATCCTCGGGCCGTCCGGGAGGACATGGGGGAAGGTCCGCTTGAATCCCCCCGGCGGGCGTTCGCAGGGGCGGTCGTCCGGCCCGTATTGGGCTGAGAGCCATCGGAATTCCCGCGTTCCGGGGGGATGGAGAGGGGACCATACGGTCCCCCGATACCGGCGCAGGAGCTCCGTCCCTCCCTCCCCGCCCTGGAGCCTCGCGAGCGCGGCGAGCAGACCCTCCCGGTACTTCCGGTCGCCCCGCGTTTCGTACCAGGCGGAGGTCCGGAACGCCCCCTTCTCGAACCAGAGGACGAGATCGGGGTCCTGCCCTCCGAGAAGGATGGCGGCACGGTCCTTCCCCGAGAGGGAGAGGATCCTCGCCCTCCGGCCGTAGGCCTTCCGCAGCGCGTCGGCCAGGGTCTCGGCCCGGAGGAAGGAGGCTCCCCGCCCTTCCCCCCGGCCGACGCAATACCGCAACCGGCCGGCTTCCCTATCGAACCAGAAGTTGCCGGCGATCCCGCTCCGGCGGGGGTAGGCCCCCGTCGCGAGGAGGGCGTGACCCGGTCCGGTCTCGCTCACCGCGTGCCGGATCAGAGCCCTCGGATGACCGGCCCCTTCGGCGAGGATCCGGCGAAACCCTCCCGCCCCGAACAGCGGAGAGAGGCGCTCGAGGTGATCCGCCCGGCACTGGTCGATCGAGATCAGGACCGCCAGGCGCGGGGGTTCGAAGGCCGCTCCCTGCAGGATCGCGGTGGCGCAAAGGATCGGGAGGAGCATCCTCCCAGGAAATCAGGTGACCTTCCCGCCTTCCAGGATTTCCTCCGCGATCGCGGAAGGAACAGGAAGGTATTCCAGCGGCTCCATCATGAAGGTGCCCCGCCCCTGGGTCATGCCGCGCAAGGTGCTCGAATACTGGAACATCTCGGCGATCGGCACCTTCCCGCGGATCGTCCGGTTCCCCCCGCTCATCTCGAGATCGGTGATCTGCCCCCTGCGGCTGTTGAGGTCCCCGATGACGTCCCCGACGAATTCCTCGGGAACCTGGACCTCGATCCGCATGATCGGCTCGAGGAGCTGGACGTTCCCCTCGGTCGCCTTCCGGAAGGCCAGCTGGGCCGCGGCCTGGAAAGCCATGTCCGAGGAATCGACCTCATGGAACTGGCCGTCGTAGAGGGTCGCCTCGATGTTCACGAAGGGGAAACCGAGCCGTCCTCCCGCCTCGGCGGACGCGCGGAGCCCGTTCCTGACGGAGGGGATGAACTCCTGCGGAACGACCCCGCCCTTGATCTCCTCCAGGAACTCGACCGGTTCCTCGGTCTCCTTCGGGACGAACCGGACCTTGATGACCGCGAACTGCCCGTGCCCGCCGGTCTGCTTGACGTGCCGGGCCTCGATATCCCGTTCCCGCCTCAGGGTCTGCTTGTAAGCGACCCTCGGCTTGCCCATCGAAACCGGAATCCGGAAATCGTTCTGGATCCGGTTCAGGATCACCTCGAGATGAAGTTCGCCCATGCCCTCGATGAGGATCTGTCCGGTCTGGTCATCCGTCTTCGCGAGGAAGGTCGGGTCCTCCCTCGTCAACCGGCCCAGGGTGTCGGCCAGGCGATCCCGGTCCTTCGTGCTCTTCGGCTCGATCGACATCGCGATCACGGTCTCGGGGAAATCCATCGATTCGAGCGCGACCGGATGTTTCGGATCGCAGAGGGTGTCACCGGTGATCGACTGCTTGAGCCCCATGATCGCGAGGATGTCCCCGGCGCCTGCCTTCTTGACGGGCTCGCGCCGATTGGCGTGCATCTTGAGAAGCCGCCCGAGCCTCTCCCTCTTTCCGGTCCTCGGATTGAGGACGGTCTGCCCTTGTTCCATGACCCCGGAATAGACGCGGACGAAGGTCAGGTCGCCGTTCTTGTCCGAAATCGTCTTGAAAGCCAGGGCCGCAAGGGGTTGGTCCTCATCGTGCGTGAGCCTGACCCTCTTCTCGGGGTCCTTGGGGTCGCTCCCCTCGATCTCGGGTAGGTCCGCCGGGGACGGAAGGTAGTCGACGATCGCATCCAGAAGGTTCTGGATCCCCTTGTCCTTCAGGGCAGAGCCGCACAACACGGGGATGATGCCGCGGGAGAGGACTCCTTTGCGGATCGCGCAGCGGATATGTTCCACCTTGGGCTCCTCCCCCTCGACAAAGGCCTCCAGAACCATGTCGTCGAACTCTGCGACGGATTCGAGCATCGCCTCGCGTGCGGTCTCGGCGATCTCCCGATACTCCTCGGGAATCTCGAGGATCTCGACATCCTTTGCGTCCTCCTTCCAGACATAGGCACGCCGGTCGATCAGGTCGATGACCCCCTGGAACTCCTTCTCCCGCCCGATCGGAACCTGGAGGGGAACGGGATGGGCCCCGAGCCGCGTCCGGATCGAGTCCACGACACGGTCGAAGTCGGCCCCCACCCGATCCATCTTGTTGACGAAGGCGATCCTGGGGACCCCGTAGCGATCGGCCTGCCGCCAAACGGTCTCGGACTGGGCCTCGACCCCGGCCACCCCGCAGAAGACCCCGACCGCCCCGTCCAGGACCCGAAGGGAACGCTCGACCTCGACCGTGAAATCGACATGGCCCGGGGTATCGATCAAATGGATGACGTGGTCCTTCCATTCGCAGGTGGTGGCCGCCGAGGTGATCGTGATCCCTCGGGCCCGTTCCTCCTCGAGGTAGTCCATCGTCGCCTCACCGTCATGGACCTCGCCGACCCTGTGGGTCCTTCCGGTGATGAAAAGGACCCTCTCGGTGACGGTGGTCTTCCCCGCGTCGATATGGGCCATGATTCCGAGATTGCGGACCTTGGCCAGGGAGGAATTCCCGGTCTTCGCGGAGGAGGCGCGCTTCTTTGGTCGGGTCGTAGGAGTAACGGTCATCGATTCTTCGCCTGTCCGGTGCGGGATGTACGTGGGGATGTCCCGGCCGCGAGCCATGGGAGCGAACCGTCATGTATCGGCGGTCCGCGAGCATCCCCTCAGCAAAAAAGTCCGACGATCCTATCGTTTTTCGAAGGATCGTCAAGCCTCTCATCCGCCCCCGATCCCCCTCTCCTTGCGTTTCTCGGGGTCGTAGAACTCCAGGTAGAAGGGGTTCCAGGCTTCGCTCTCGACCGCGAACTCATCCACTTCCTGGGGATCGAGCCCTTCCTCCTCCTCGGGAAAATCCGTCTGGAAGACCCGGAGTTCCTCGACCCGATGCAGGGGAACGACCGGAGTCATCGAACGGTTCTCCCCTTCTCCGGCGCGGAGGTATACGGAGCGCGCCCGGGCGACGATGAAGGATCTCCCCGATTCATCCCGCTTGTAGACGGCAGCCAGGTGGATCGAGAAGACGTTGGACTTCGTCGTCAACATGGCCTCGAAACGGTCCTTGCTCTTGCTTTCGGGGAGGGCGTCCCAGGCATCGACCTCCCCCAGGTCGTCGAGGCTCGCAAAATACTTGAGCTTCTGCCGTCCCCCCTCGAGTTCCTCGAGTTCGGCGGAGGCTTCGTCTCCCTCCTCCTTGTTCTCCGCTTCTTCGTCGACCTCGTTCCGGTAGCGGAGGAGCGCGTCGACCAGGGAGCGCGGGATCTCGTTCTCGGATTCGAGACATTCGAGCACGGGACGGGGAGCGAGGTTCACGTTGATCCGAACGCCGGGCCCCAGGGCGTCGTCCTTGTTCCCTCCCTTCCCACCCCCCGCCTGATTTCCCTCGCCTCCGCTTGCGGGGGCTGTGGACTTGGCCCCTCCCCGCGCCCCCCCCGCCCCCGGCCCCTCCTCCTCCGGCACGAGTTTCAGACTCGAATGGACGGTCAGGACCGACGAGAGGCCGGGAACCAGGGTTCGACCCGCGAGCCGGTCCCCGAAGGCCTCCTCGGGGATCTCCTGGAGCAGTTTCAGTTCCTCCAGATCATGCGGCGGGAAGACCTTCCTTCCATCGAGTTCGTACTCCGAATTCCTAGGGATCTCCGGGATCTCGTCGTCCCGGCGCTCGCCTCGGAGCCAGTCCTCGATGGACGTGGCCCAGGTCTCCGCATCCGATCGGGCGAGGTCGAACTCGGTGTCCTCCCAGAGATGATCCAGGAGCCGGATCAACCGTTCCTTCGAAAGCTCACGGAATTGCCGATCCGGGGAGAGCAGACAGAGCAGGTTGAACTTCCGATTCTCCGCCTCGACGAAGGCATAGACCGTCAAGCGGTCGTCCTCGTAGGCGGCATAGGGCCGGTACCAAGCGTCCCTCGAGGAATCCCCCGGTTCGCCTGCCTCCTCTTCCCCGCCTTCTCCGCTTCCTCCGCCTCCCAGCGCCTGCAGGGCCCCGCCCGTTCCCCCTCCGACTCCCCCGCCCGCGGACTCCCCCTCTCCCTC
>JALUUL010000031.1 GCA_027021385.1 Planctomycetota bacterium
GCGATCCTGGCCAAGGCATTGGAGAAAGGGATCGTCGGGGAGGGGGAGACCTTGACGGACCAGGAGATTTACAACCTCGTTTTCGCTCCGGGTTTCTCTACAGCGAAGAAGGTCACGGAAATCTCCGGGAGGGGCGTCGGGATGGACGTCGTTCGCCGGAACATCGAATCGATCCGTGGTCGGGTGAAAATCGACTCGACGCCCGGAAAGGGCTCGGAAATCACAATGATCCTGCCCCTGACGCTTGCGATCATCGACGGGATGCTGATCACCTGCGGCGAGGACCGCTACATCATTCCGACCCTTTCCGTCGTCGAGTCCCTGAAGCCCGATCCGTCGATGGTCTTCTCCGTCACCGGCAAGGGGGAGATCATCAGCTTGAGGGGGGAGACGATTCCTCTCTACAGGTTGCACGAACTCCTGGATATCCATGGAGCGATCACCGATCCCACCTCCGCCCTCGTTGTCATCGTGGAGAGCTGCGGGCGGAAGATCGGATTGATGGTCGACGACGTGTTGAAGCAGCAACAGGTCGTGATCAAGGGCCTGGGAGACAACATCCCGGGGACGAGATACCTCTCCGGGGCGGCGATCATGTCGGATGGACGGGTGGGTCTGATCCTCAATACCGACGAGATCGTGAACCTCGTCACCCAGGCGACCTTCCACCGGAGGGGAGTAGAGGCCGAGTCCCCGGACGGGGACCAAGAGGGCGGAACGAAGACACCCGAAGAAGGGGCCGCAGGAGAACCAGAGATGGAGCTGTCGACATGAAGGAAATTCCGGAAATGGAAAGGGATCCCCAGTCCGTGGATGAGAACGATCTGCGGACGAGGCTGAGCGGGAAGTATATGACCTTCAAGCTTTCCAAGGAAGAATACGGCCTCGAGATCCTCAAGGTTCGCGACGTGATCGGGTTGATGGAGATCACGAGGGTTCCAAAAACCAGCGACTACATTCGAGGAGTCATCAACCTTCGGGGGAAGGTGATCCCGGTTGTGGACCTAAAGGTCAAGTTCGGCATGGATCCCATCGACCTGGCCGAACAAACGGTGATCATCGTCGTCCAGTTTCCTTCCGGAGATCACAAGTTGACGATGGGAATCCTCGTCGACGAGGTCCTCGAGGTTCTCGACATTCCGGCCGGCCAGATCGAACCTCCCCCCCATTTCGGGAAGGAAGGGATCGACACTGATTTCATCCTCGGTGTCGGGCGGTCGGAGGAACGGATCATCTTCCTTCTCGATATCGGGAAGGTTCTGAGCGAGGGAGCAGATCCGGCTCTCATGGAAATTACGAAACATGCAAGTTCGAGGGAATCATGAATATCCAGAGTCGAGGGGGAGAGATGCACCGTAAATCGGGAATCTTTACGAAGATGCATGATTGCATCGGGAATCTGAGGATCAGGAGCAAGCTGATTCTCCTGGTCGCCGTTCCGATAGTTTTCCTTAATGCCCTCCTGATCAACTGGGCGGTTCAGGATTCCCGGCTCGCTGACGAGATGCGGAATCTCCGAGAGGTTTCGGTCCTCGCCGTGAAGATCAGCAATCTCGTTCATGAAATGCAGAAGGAGCGCGGAGCGACAGCGCTTTTCCTCGGGAGCGGGGGGAAGTCCTTCAAGTCCGAACTGGCCGCCCAGAGGGCGGAAACGGACAAGAAGCTGGCCGTCTTGAAGAAAAGTTTGAAGAGCTTGGACCTGGAGGCTTTCGACAACGGAGTCGCAAGCTTACTCGAGAAAGGGATGGGGGATCTGCAGCGCTTGCAGCAGGTGCGCTACGGGGCCGATTCGTTGAACACCGATGTCAAGGTCGTCATCGGTTACTACACGAAAATCAACGGTCTCTTGCTCGATGGGATCGGTAAGATCGCGACCCTTTCCAGCGACCACGAGATGCTGTTGAAGATCTCGGCTTATCTCAATCTCCTGAAGGGGAAGGAGAAAGCCGGAATCGAACGTGCCGTCCTGAGTAACACCTTTGCCAAGGATGCTTTTGGACCCGGGATGTACGAGAAGTATCTTCAGCTTGTAGCCGAACAAGGCGCCTTCGCCCAGGGGTACCTGATGTTCGCCGGGCCGGAGGAACAGGCGGCTTACAAGGACCTCATGAAGCAGCCGGCCGTTCTCGAGGTCGAGAGGATGCGGAAGGTTGCGGAGGAGAAGGCCGCAACCGGGGGATTCGGAATCCAGGCCTCCGACTGGTTCAACAAGCAGACGGAGAAGATCGATCTCCTGAAGACACTCGAGGACCGGATCGCCACGAATCTCCAGAAGGACGCTACGAGGAAGTATGAGGAGGCGAAGGCCGCCGTCTACTGGCTGATCGGGACCATCCTTGCAGGTCTAGTTTTCACCACCCTGATCGCCACGGTGATCATCCGGGGGATCACGAATCCGGTGAAGGCGATTGTGGAATGCGCCGAGATCCTGTGTCGCAAGGATGTCTCCACCCTCGGAGATGCCCTCCAGGCGATGTCCAAGGGCGATCTGAGCAAGGTCGTCGAGGTCGAGGCGCGGTCTCTCGAAATGCAGTCGGGAGACGAGATCGGGATGGTCGTGGAAAGTCTAAACGGCATCCTGGACAAGACCCGGGAAACGGTGGGGTCCTTCAGGCGGATGCAGGACGTCCTCCGAATGATGCTCCAGGAGACCTCGCGTCTCGTTCTGGCGGCCAAGGATGGACAGCTCGACCAGCGCGCGGACGCCGAGGCCTTCGAGGGGGAATACAGGAGGTTGGTCCAGGGGATCAACGATACTTTGGACGCAGTCCTCGCTCCGATCGATGAGGCCAGCGGCGTTCTGGTGCAGCTGGCCTCAGCCTCGGAGGAAATCACATCCAGTGCCCAGTCCGTTGCGAAGGGGGCCGCGGAACAGGCCGCCTCGCTCGAGGAGACCGCGGCAGCCCTGGAGGAGATGTCCGGGCAGATCAAACAGAACGCGGACAACAGCCAACATGCAAAGACCCTCGCCGAGAGAACTAAGGGAATTGCGGAGACCGGAAGCAGAAGCATGGAAAAAATGGTTTCGTCGATGGACAACATAAAGAAGGCCTCGGACAACACCTGCGCCATCATCAAGGACATCAACGAGATCGCATTCCAGACGAACCTCCTCGCGTTGAACGCCGCTGTCGAGGCCGCCAGGGCCGGGGACGCGGGACGTGGTTTCGCTGTCGTCGCCGAAGAGGTCCGGAACCTCGCTCTCCGGGCGAAGGATGCGGCCATGAGGACGGAGAACCTGATCGCCCAATCGAAGGTTCTCGCCGAAGAAGGCCAGTGCATCTCGAATACGGTGAATGAGAACCTCGGGGAGATCCGCGAGTCCGTCGGAAAGGTGACAGACATCATCCAGGAGATCGCGGCCGCCAGCGATGAGCAAGCGATCGGGATCACCGAACTCACGAAGACGATGAGCAGGATGGACAAGGTGGTCCAGCTCTCCGCCGCGAACTCCGAGGAGACCTCGAGAGCGGTGCAGCAGCTATCCGAGCAGGCCCAGGATCTCGCGGTTCTCGTCGGGCGGTTCAAGTTGAAGGGCGGAGGGGGGATCGAGGCTCCCAGGAACACTTCTGCGGCGGGAGATATCTGCCAGGAGCCCTCCGATTCCGGGCCGACAGGAACGAAATCCGAAAGTGAGGCGGAAAAGCCTCAGGGGAAACGCCCTTCGTCCCGGAAGCATGATGCCCAGAAAATGATTCCCCTCGATGAGGAGGAGATGGCTCTCTACGACGAGGAGGTTCTCTCCGATTTCTAAGGGTCCATTCCCCGGCCGGTTCTGGATATTTCATCCGGAACCGGTTGGGAAGGATTGTGGAGTGCCGCGGGAGCCGGGGGAAAGGATCCTGGGGCGGAGTCCGGCGGCGGAGTCCCGCGGTGTGAGCGTCATGGGGGAGTAGGCGATGAAACAGGAATTGTATCGGGAATTCTGCCGGATCGCCTACGACGAGGCGGGGATGTATCTCGGAGCGGATAAAGTGACTCTCGTCGAATCGAGAGTCGCGAAACGTCTTCGCGCGCTGGGGATCGAAACGGAAGAGGACTATCTGGAATTCCTCCATTCCGATTCGACCGGTCGCGAGATCCTGTGCTTCCTCGACGTCATCACGACCAATTACACCCGGTTTATGAGGGAACCGGAGCATTTTGATTATCTAAGGAATGTCATGCGGAACGAACTCATCCGTGGGCGGAAGACCCTGAGGGTCTGGTGCGCGGCCTCCTCCTCCGGGGAGGAGCCCTATTCCCTGGGGATCGTTCTCTCGGAGATGTTCGAGGGGACCGGAGTCGATTTCCGAATCCTCGCGACGGATATCTCGACTCGGGTCCTCAAGGTCGCGCTCGCCGGGGAATACGACGAGGATGCGCTGGAGGAGTTGTCGGAGGCTCAGAGGAAAAGGTTTTTTCGGAAGACCAAGGATGGAAGATTCGCTGTAAAGGAGGATCTGAAGAGAAGGGTCGTGTTTCAGCGCTTGAACCTTTCGAAGCCTCCGTTCCCGATGTCCGGACCCCTCAACTTCGTGTTTTGCCGGAATGTCTTGATGTATTTCGATGAAGCAGGCCGCAGTGGTGTTTTAAAGGAAATCGAACGTCTTCTTGCGCATGGCGGAGTCCTGTTCCTCGGGCACTCGGAATCCCTGTCGGGGATCGACCATGGCTTTTCCATGATAAAACCCTCGATCTACAGGAAATGATGGAAATAGGAGGGGGGATAATAAAGGACCGACTTGTCGTCGTCGGGATTGCGGACCTGAAGGTCACGGCCGATCCCGAAGACATTCTGATTACCTATGCCTTGGGATCGTGCATCGCGGTGTGCGTCTATGATCCCAAGGTTCGGGTCGGGGGGATGATCCATTTCATGCTCCCCGTTTCGCAGAAATACGAAAAGAAAGCTCTTGAAAACCCCGCGATGTTCGGAGACACGGGAATCCCGCTTCTCTTCCATGAGATGTACGACCATGGGGCAAGGAAGGAGGATCTCGTCGTCAAGGTCGTCGGCGGCGGGAGGATGCAGGACAAAAGGGGGCTTTTCAAGATCGGCAAAAAGAACTTCATGATCGTGAGGAAGATTCTCTGGAAGAACGGGATCATGATCGCCGCGGAGGATGTGGGGGAGATGGTTCCGAAAACCGTGCGGATGCACGTGAAGGACGGAAAGGTGATCGTTACTTCCAGGGGTAAGGACCAGGAGATCTGAGATGGGGCACAAGGTCGTGATCGTCGATGATTCGGGGGTGACCCGGAAAATCATCCGGAAAGCGTTGCATATGATCGGGCTCGATATCGAGGCCCTGCATGAATGCGGTAACGGCGAGGAGGCTCTCGAGCTGATTCGTCAAGAACCGCTAGACCTCCTGATTACGGATTTGAACATGCCACAGATGACGGGGGTCGAACTCCTCAAGGAACTCCATGAAACGAGGAGAGCGGAAGGAATGAAGATCATCGTGATCACCTCCGACCGCAACGAGGAGCGACTCGAGGAACTTCAGGATCTCGAGGTCTGCGCGGTCCTGAACAAACCCTTTCGTCCCGAATCCCTGCGGGAGGCGATCGTCCAGAAATGTCATGTCGAATGAGGTCGGGCCATGGATCTCGAAACTCTTCACCACGAATTTTCATCTGCTGCGACCGAAGTCCTGCAGGAGGCCGCATACGTCTTCGTCTCACCTGTCGAGATACAAGTCCATGAGAGACCGAATGCGGAAGAACGCGTTCGGATCCGGATCCCCTTCATCAGTGATCGTCGGAAGGGAGGTTTCGAAGCCAGTGCTACCCGGGACCTCTGCCTGAAACTGAACGCGGAGATGCTCGGTGCGGAGGACCTCGAAGGGATGGAGGGTTTTCAGCCGAGCGAAGTGATCGGGGAAGTCCTGAACATGGTCGCCGGGTTGACCCTGAGTAGAATCCTTGAGGAGGGGGAGACCTGGGAACTCGGTGTTCCGGAGACCGTTCTTGAAGGATCCTTTTCGAACACCTGCGGGGATGTCGGAGTCGAACTACTTCTGGAAACGGAGGAAGGGGATTGCATCGAACTGAGCCTTGGGGTGAGTGAGTGAGGTGCGGAGTGCAGGGGAAGGTCAAGGTCTTGATCGTCGATGATTCCGCGGTCCTCCGGAGGACCCTGAGTCACGAGCTTGGGAAGGATCCTAGGATCGAGGTCGTGGGAACGGCTCCGGACCCCTACGTGGCCCGGGACATGATCGTGGAGAAGAAGCCCGATGTCCTGAGTTTGGACATCGAGATGCCGCGGATGGACGGAATCACCTTCCTCCGAAAACTCATGAACTTCCATCCGTTACCGATCGTCATCGTCTCATCCCTCACGAAAAAGGGAGGTGTGCTCGCGATGGAGGCGCTGGCCGCCGGCGCCATGGCCGTCCTGGCGAAACCGAGGGCTTCCTTCTCCGCGGAGGGGGTCCTGGACGAACTCGCCGACACCCTCGTAGCCGTTGCCGGGACCGAGGTGAAATGGGTCAAGAGCATCGGGGCCGTGAAGTCCTCGAGAATCGAGTTCCTCCGTGAGACCACGAACCGGATCCTGGCTATCGGCGCCTCGACAGGGGGAACGACTGCCCTGGAGATGGTCTTGAAGGCTCTGCCTCACGATCTCCCTGGGACGGTCGTGTCGCAACACATGCCGGAGTTGTTCACGGAGTCCTTCGCGCACCGGCTCGCATCCGAAACCGGACTGGATGTCAGGGAGGCGGAAGAAGGGGATTCCGTCGTTCCGGGCAGAGTGCTGATCGCCCCGGGAAACAAGCACCTGCTCCTCGGGCGGAGCGGAGCGAGATACATCGTCCACGTGAAGGACGGTCCTCGAGTCAATCAACACCGACCCAGCGTGGATGTGATGTTCAAATCCGTGGCGAAGGTAGCCGGCCCGAACGCCGTCGGGGTGATTCTGACGGGCATGGGCAGAGACGGGGCCTCCGGACTCCTGGAAATGAGGAAGGCGGGCGCTCCGACCCTCGCTCAAGACGAGGCGAGCTGCGTTGTCTTCGGGATGCCGAAAGTCGCGATCGAGATCGGTGCTGCCTCGGAGGTCGCCGCCCTGAAGGAGATTCCCGCACGGATCATGAGTGCATTCGCGATAAAGACCGTTCCGGGGATATGATCCCCGGCCGGCGGGAGGTCGAATCCGCCGCTTCGAATCGGAATCGATGGAGAAGGGTGGATTCTTGGAGCACGGTGAGGAACGGGGGGCAAGGACTCCGGGCTGGCTCCTCGTCCTTCTCCTGGGGCTCCTTGCGCATCTTCCCGCCTTCGGGAACGGTTATGCGATGGACGATCCCTGGGTGGCGGCCTCGATCCATCCCTTCGATCGTCCGAATCCCCTGATGACGGGGGAACTCCCCCTCTGGAGGGCCTTCACCCGCCATTACTGGGCGGAGACCCGGGACGAGAGTCCCCTCTACAGGCCGGCGACGATCTTGAGCTTCGCGGTCGTCGAACGATTCCTGTCCTGGGGGCGGGGCCATTCACGGGCCCGGGCCCAGCACGCCGTCAATGTCCTCCTCCATCTGCTCGCGATCTGGCTCGTGCTGCTCCTCCTGCGCGAGACCGGTCTGCCGGGACCCGCGGTCCTCTTCGGAGGGGCATGGTTCGCCGTCCTTCCGGCGCATGGTGAGGTCGTGGCCAGCGTCGTCGGCAGGGGCGATCTCCTCGCCTTCACCGCGGGCCTCGGGGGATGCCTCCTCGCCCTCCGCTCCGGAGGACGGTTTCCGGTTCTCCTGGCGTCCTCGTTCTGCTTCCTCATCTCGATGCTCTCCAAGGAGACGGGGCTCGTTTTCATCCCGCTCCTCCCCTTCCTGTTCCGGGTCCTCGAGGGGAAATGGAGGATCGGGAAGGCGGCCCTCCTCGGGCTGCCCCCGGTCGCGGCGGCCCTGCTCCTCAGGGCCCAAGCGGAGGGTGTGGACCTGGATGCGCCGATCCTCTTCCTCGCGAACCCCCTCGCCCACGTCGACGCCTGGACGAGGATCCGGACCGCCTTCACCGTGTGGTTGCACGGACTCGCCCTGACCTGCGGGGGAACCTCGCTCTCGAGCGATTACGGCGCCATGGTCTTTCCGCTTGTCCGGACCCCCTGGAGTCCGATCTTCCTCCTTTCCGTCCTCCTTCTCACGGGAATCGCGGTTTTCGGGGTCCTGTCCTTCAGGAGGCGCCCGATCCTGTTTCTGGCGGCCGCGTTCTTCTTCGCCTTCGCACTGCCGGTCTCGAACCTTCTCGGACCGATAGGCACGACCTTCGGAGACCGCCTCCTCTATCCGGGTAGCCTGGGCGGCGCCCTGGCCCTCGCGTGGATCCTGCGCCTTCCGGCGTGGAGGCGGCGCTTAGGCTTGCTCGCGGTCCTGGCGTGCCTGCACGGAGCCGTCGCGAGCTGGCTCCGGAGTTCGGATTGGAAGGATGATGCGACGCTCTTCGTCCGCGACGCGATCGCGGTGCCGCGGTCGGCGAGATTACAGCAGGCCGCGGCCCGGATCCGGGCCCTGGAGGGGGACGAAGCGGGCAACCGGGCGTTTCTCGAAGCCGCGATCCGCGCCTGGCCCGACTATGCGACGGCCCTGAACCGCCTCGCCGCCTGGCATCTCGAGCGGGGGAACTGGTCGGAAGGGGAAGCTCTGCTGCTCAGGGGGCTCGCCTCGAAATGGAAGACCTCGAAAGACGAGTTCGATCTCTCGTTCAACCTCGCTCAGGTCCGCCTCCACGCGGGCGACCGGAAAGGAGTCCTGGCCGCTCTTTCCAGATGCATGGAGATCGAACCCGCGGGATTCCTGGAATCGGTCTCCAGGATCGTGTCCTGGTTCGAGAAAGGGCTGCGGTCGGAGGATCTCGAGTCCCTCCTCCGGCGCGGGGCGGCGAAGCAGCCGGGGATTCCCGACTGGAGAATGCATCTAGGGTTCCTGGCCGCCCGAAGAGGGGACCCTAGGGCGGCGATCCGGGAACTCGCCGGACTCGAGGACCTCCTCTCGGGAGAGAAGCGGAGGGCCGTGATCCGCACCCTCGCCGCATGCTGGAGGGGGCTCGGTCGTCCGGACAAGGCCGCCGCCCTCGAAGCGCGACTGCGGTGAGGGAATCCCGGGTCCGACGGCCCGGACATTGGGCGCGGGTTGCAAGGGTCTCTCAGCCCGCGCGTTGAACCTTCTTGCGGTCCTTTTCGTGGCGGTGGATCTTCCTGAGGCGGATCGAATGCGGAGTGGCCTCGACGAGTTCGTCGGCCGCGATGAACTCGAGCGCCTCCTCGAGCCCCGGGATCCTGGCGGCCGCCATCTTCGTCGTCGCCTCCTTCGTCGAACTCCGGATGTTCGTAAGTTTCTTCCCCCGGCAGACGTTGACGACGATGTCGTTCTCCTTGCAGTGCTCCCCGACGATCATCCCCTCGTAGACCTCGGTCTGCGGCCGGATGAAGAAGGTTCCCCGATCCTTCAGTTGTTCGATCGCATAAGCGGTCGCAGGGCCCTGGGCGCTGGAGATGAGGACTCCGCAACCCCGATCGGGGATCGGCCCTTTCCACGGGCCGTATGCATGGAAGACGTGGTGCATGACGATGCGTCCCTGGGTCAGTCCCAGGAGCTTCGTCCGGGCCCCGACGAGTCCTCGGGCGGGCACTTCGAACTCGAGGTGCTGCCATTCGCCTCTCGGGGTCATCGAGACCATCTCGGCCTTTCGGATTCCTAAGTATTCGATGACCTTGCCCACCGCGTTCTCCGGTACGTCGACGACGAGCATCTCGATCGGTTCGTGTTTCTTCCCGTCGATCTCCCTCGTGATGACCTCGGGCTTCCCGACCGCGAACTCATAGCCCTCCCGGCGCATCGTTTCGGCCAGGATGCCGAGGTGCATGAGCCCTCTCCCGGATACGAGGAAGACGTCGGGGGAGTCCCCCGGCTCGACCCTGAGCGCGACATTGTGCCTGAGTTCGCGCTGGAGGCGTTCCCTGAGCTGGCGGGAGGTTACGAAGCGACCCTCCTTCCCGGCGAAAGGGGAATCGTTGACCCTGAAGACCATCGACAGGGTCGGTTCGTCGATCGCGACCCGGGGCAGGGGTTCGACGACTTCGAGGTCGGTCAGGGAATCGCCGATGTCCAGATCCTCGATTCCGTAGATCGCGCAAAGATCGCCCGCGGAGACAGATTCGCATTCCTCCCTCTGGAGGCCCACGTATCGATAGACCCCCCGGATCCGGACCGGTTTCCGGTTCCCGTCTCGATCGACGTGCATGACCGTGTCCATCCGCCGGATCCTTCCCCGGTGGACCCGACCGACGACGATCCGCCCGACATAGTCGGAATGGTCGAGGGTCGAGACCCGGAACTGGAGAGGGCCGCTGACGTCGTCTCTTGGGCCGGGGATGTGTTCGAGAATCGCGTCGAAGAGGGGGCTCAGGTCCTCGCCCTCGCGATCCGGATCGAGACTGGCCCAGGCTTTGCGTCCGGAGGCGTAGAGGACCGGGAACTCGAGGGCTTCTTCATCCGCTCCGAGGTCGATGAAAAGGTCGTAGATCTCCTCGACGACTTCCCTGGGGCGGGCGTCGGGGCGGTCCATCTTGTTGACGACGACGATCGGAACGAGATGGTTCGCGAAGGCCTTCGACAGGACGAAACGGGTCTGGGGCATCGGCCCCTCGAAAGCGTCGACGAGGAGGAGGACGCCGTCCGCCATCGAGAGGACCCGCTCGACTTCTCCTCCGAAATCCGCGTGTCCTGGAGTGTCGATCAGGTTGATCTTGATGTCCTTCCAGAACACGACCGTGTTCTTGGCGAGGATCGTGATGCCTCTTTCCCGTTCCAGGTCGTCCGAGTCGAGGACGCATTCGACGACTTCCTGGTTCTTCCGGAACGCGCCCGACTGCGCGAGCAAGCCGTCGACGAGGGTGGTCTTACCGTGGTCGACGTGCGCGATGATCGCGAGATTGCGGATCGAGATCTGGGTCATTTCGCTCCGGGGGATAAGGGATCCTTCGGGGATCCTTGAAAACGAGCCGGAACATTGTCCAGACATCGGGCCCGGACTCAATAGGATGGATCGCATGGCGGTTCCGGTCTCCGAGATTCGAAGGGTCCTGGATCCCCCGATCGAATCGTGGGGGGAACGTCCCGCCCTGCGGGATGCTGCGGTCCTGATCCTCTGGGCGGCGGGGAGGGGCGGGGACCGCCTCGTTTTCACCCTTCGAAAGGAGCATCTGTCGAATCACGGGGGGGAGATCTCGTTTCCTGGCGGGAGCCGGGAGGGGGGGGAAAGTCCCATGGCATGCGCGCTGCGGGAAGGGCGGGAGGAGATCGGGCTCGATCCGGGCACGGTGGAGATCCTGGGAAGCCTCCCGCCGCGGCCGAGCATCGCGGGCTTTCTCGTGCACCCTTTCCTCGGCCGGATCGGGGATACCTCAGGCCTGGTCCCCGACCCCGGAGAGGTCGAACGGATCCTCGAAATTCCCCTCGCGGACCTGCGCGACGACCGCAACTGGACCTGGAAAGAACTCTCTCCCCCCCCGTATCGAAGGACGATGCCTTTTTTTATGATACACGGACCCGAGGGGAGACCCCTCTGGGGATTGACGGCGTTGTTCGTTCGCGAACTCTGCCGGCGTCTCTCATCCTGACCTTGTCTTTTCCCCTTTCCTCTTCATGGTGACCCGATGCGTTCCTTGATCCTACCCGCAATTCTCCTCCTTCCCTTGTCCCTCACCGCCCAGAAGAACTGGGTGACCAACGGCGACTTCGAAAAGGGCAAGACCGGCTGGTCCATCAGCGGGCCCGGCGGCACGCCGAAGGTTATGGCCTACATGACCGACGGCTTGAAGAACAGCAACGCCTTCTCGGTGCAGGCGGGAGGGAACACTTTCCGCCCCCCGCATGCCCCCCTGGTCCTGAAACAGACCATCGTCACCGTTCCGAACTCGATCTACGAGATCTCGGCGGACATCGCGATCTCGGGTTCCGTCGGAAACGCGCAGGCGGGGATCTTCGAGATCAAGATCGGCGGGGTCTCGGTCGCGAAGAAGGATTTCGGCCGATACACCGGCGGCAGCAACCCGCACGATCGGCTCTGTGAACGCTTCAAGCTCGCCAAGGGCGGCAACCAGATCCTCGAAGTCCTGATCTCGCGGCCGCGCTACATCTGGAGTTCGCGGACCCCGCGCCACTACATCGACAACATCCGCCTGATCCTGACGACGGATCCGATTTTCTGCATTCGGGGGGATCGAGCCCTCGGA
>JALUUL010000032.1 GCA_027021385.1 Planctomycetota bacterium
GGGCCTCCCGGGGGGTGACGGACGCCGACGGCCGCCTGGCGGTCGCCGGGGGGAAGCCGGGGACCTTCTTCCTCTCGTTCCGGGGGGAGGGCGTGCCCCTCGGGTGGCGGAAGGGGCCCTACCGGATCACCGAGGGGAGGGTCCTCGACCTCGGCGCGCTGGAGGTTCCCCGTCCGGCCGCCCTCCGGGGAAAGGTCCTCCTGCCCGGAGGGACGCCGGCGATGGGCGCGGTCGTGCGTTTCGCGCCCCCCGGGGGCGGGTCGATCTTCGAGGTTCCCGGCGAGGAATGGCGGAGACGCGAGACGGACCGGACCGGCCGCTTCCTCTTCGAGAACCTTCCCCCGGGGGAGGCCCTGCTCGTCGTCCGCGCCCCCGGATACCTGCCCGCCGAGCGCGGACTCGACCTCGAAGAGGGGCAGCGGGCCGAGTTGTCGCCGATCCTCCTGCGCCGGGGACGCGGGCTTCGCGGCGTCGTCGTCGACGAACGCGGCGTCGGGGTCGAGGGCGCCCTCGTCGTCCCCGCCTCCATCCGTCGTCGGGGAGGGACGGAGACCAAGGTCTTCGACCCGGAACGAGGGGTCCACACGGACCGGAAAGGACGCTTCTCCCTGGAGGGCCTGCCCGCGAAGGTCCTTCTCCGAGTCTTTGCCGAGGGCTTCGAGCGAGGGAAGGACCGGGTCGTCGAGCCCGGCATCCGGGAGGCCCGGATCGTCCTCGTACGCCTGCGGGGAGTCGCCGGGACCCTGGTAGGCCCGGGGGCGGAGGGCGCCGAGGTCTATCTCGTCCGGCTCCGGGACACCGAGGGCGCGTGGTCTTCCTTCCTCCGGAAGACCCAGGCCGACGGCGGGGGCCGTTTCCGATTCACGGGGACGAAACCCGGTTCCTACTCGATCCTCGCATGGAAGCGGGGGGTCTCGGCCTCGGGCGGGAGGAGGATCCTCGTGCCCCCGTCGGGGAGGACCGGAATCGAGATCCCGATGCGGAGGACCGGGCCATGCCGCGTCCGGGTCCGCGACGCCTCGGGGAAGCCGATCGCCGGGGCGAGGGTCGTGGCCGAGTTCACGAAGCCCGAGGGGATGGAGGAAGAGACCTCTCGCCTGCTCGCGAACTGGAAGTCCGCGGACCTGCCCCTAGCCGAGGGGGTCACGGACGAGGACGGGACCTTCCGTCTCGAGGGACCCTGGATCGGCGGCCTCCGCCTGCGGGTCTCCGCCACGGGTTTCCTCGAGGCCGTGAAGGACGACCTCGTTCTCGAGGGCGGCCCCACGGAGTTCTCGCTTGTTCTCACGAGGGGCGGGCGGATCGAGGGGCTCGCCCTCCGCGCCGACGGCAGGCCCTTCGCGGGGGGGCGGGTCCGGATCGAGAAGGAGCGCGCGGGGACCGGCGGGACGGAAGAGGCTTCGAGGACCTTCCGGATCGGAGAGTTCGAAGAGGCGAAGGAGCTTTCGATCGACGCCTCGGGAGGATTCCGCTCGGAAACCCTGGAGCCCGGCCTCTACCGCCTGCGGCTCCAACCGGAGCCGGAGGTCCGGGAAAGATCCAGGGCCCGGCTCGTCTGGAGTTCGGGCGCGGGAACGAGGCCGTTGGCCGAAGAGCGGGTCCGGGTCGAGGCCGGGAGGGTCGCGAGGGTCACCCTCCGTTCGGTCGCGCTCGCAGCCCTCGAGGGGAGGGTCGCCTACCGGGGCGAGGGCGTGCCCGCCGCGCGGGTCTTCCTCCGTCCGAAGGGCATGAAAGGGCGCGGGGCCTTCGACCTCCGCGAATGGAAGGCCGACGGGGATGGAGGGTTCGCGAAGAAGAACCTTCCTCCAGGGGAATACGAGATCTTCGCGAAGCCCCCGAAGGGCGGGGTCGCGACGGACCCCCTCCCCCTCGTCCTGGCGGCGGGAGGTACTGCGAGGAAGGACCTCGAACTCGGCGGGGGGCTCGTGCGGGGAGTGCTCCGTCCGGCGACGGGGACCCGGCTCGATGATCTCGAGGTCTGGCTCCTGCGTCCCGGGGGGATGTCCATCCGGAGGGCGGTCGTCCAGGTCGTGTCCATCTCCGGCAAGAAAGGAGGCGCTCCCCGGGAGCAGAGCGTGAAGATGAACGCCCCGGGGTCCCCCGAACCCCAAACCCCCTCTCCAGACGGTTCGTTCCGCTTCGACTTCGTCCCGGCCGGGACCTGGACCCTCAAGGTCAAACAGCGGGACGGGGCGACTCTTCACGTGGATCGCTTCGAACTCGCGGCCGGCCAGGGGATGGATCTCGGAGAGATCCGGCTCGCCGCGGTCTTCCCCGTAGTTTGCCGGGTCGTCGATCCGAGCGGCCTTCCGGTCGCCCTGGGAGATCTTCGGGTCCTGGAGATCGGGAAGGACGGGAAGCCCGGAGCCGAGGTCTGGTCGGGGCTCGTGCGGGACGGTGCCTGCAAGATCCAGGGCCTCGCGCCGGGTCGTTACCGCCTTCTCTTCCAGAAGATCGACGGCGGGAAGCGAACTTCGCCGGCCCCTCTCGGAGAAATCGAGGTCCTGCCCGACGGGTCGGTGCGCGGCAACGACCTGCGGTTGAGATAGCGGTTTTTTCCCGACCTCCGAAGGTGGAGGGAACCTCGGGGGCCGCGGGCGACGTCCTATCTTCCGCTCAGGTCGCCCCCCCTCCGCGCCCCCTTCCGAAACCCCGTTCGTTCCGCGGGTTCCGGTCCTCTCCACATCTTTTTCCCGCTCACAACTCGTCCGGACTTCCGGAATCGGGTTAGGCTTCTGAGGCCCCAGGGGCCGCCCGAGACCCGCCCTCCGTGACAGCGAGGTTTGCGCTGGACATGCCCGCACACCCGACCCGAAACCTGACGATTCGATTCCTGCGTCCGTTCTGCGCCTGGGCCGTCGTCCTGGTCCTCGCCGCCTCCTGCGGCGGCGGGGGCGGCGGCGGAGGCACAGGGAACGCCGGAGGCGGGGGGCCGAGTCTGCCTCCCTCTTTCCGCAGTCCCGAACCCGGCAAGCTGACCGGGAACTGGGAGATCGAGCGCATCGAAGTCCTCCGGGACACCGGGCAGAAGCACAAGCTCAAGACCGGGATGAACCTCCGCTTCTCGCCGACCGAGGTCGAGGTCCTCGTCGACGAATATCTCGGTCCGGACACGATCTTCGACGACCAGATCACGAAGCTCTTCGGAGGAACGATCGATGTCAAGCAGGTCATTCTTCCGACCTCCTTCACGTTCTCGATGGACCTCGATTACTCGAAGTTCTTCCAGATCCTGTTCAAGATGCGGGTGTCGGCCACCGGGAGGGTCATCCCCGCGGGGATCGGCTGGGCGCTGCGCGTCGACTACAAGCAGGAGACCTACCGCGGAGATCCGAAGACGCCGTTCGAGGTCGACGACCTCGTCTTCTTCTGCAAGCCGGGCGGCGAGGTCCGGGATACGCAGGGGCTCTGGTACATCCAGAGCATTCAGGTCTACGTCGACAACGGCATCCCCTACACGAACCGCTTCGATACGAAGAAGCCCCTCGTCTGCGGAAAGACCGAAGTGACCGAGGTCTTCGGGGCTCCCTGGACGGCCTCGGCCTTCCAGAAGGTCTTTTCGGACTTCACCCTTCACAAACTCCGGACCTTCGTCGGACATGGAGTCGTCCAGGGTTACATCGGGTTCTCGAAGATCAATTTCCTGCAGGCTCTCGGGGACTTCAGCTTCCACCACACGGGGAAATACCTGCAGGGGGATCTCCGGATGGCCTGGTTCCTCGCGCAGCCCGCGCCGGGGTTCTGGGATTTCGACCATATCTACATCACGCTCGGACGGACGCCCAAGATCCCCGCGGGGATCGAGGGGACGGGAAGCCCCGCCGCGGTCTCCGGCTACGAGAATCCCTTCCTTCCGAGCGAGGAGGAGATCCGGCTCTACCGCCCGGATCGGGCCGCCGCCCTCCTCGGCGGGGACTGAGGCCCGCCGGCCTCGGGCGGAAGGCCTATCCGGGATCGGACGGTCCTTCCCCGCGGTGCCGTTCGTAGGATTCGAGGGAGCCGATGTCCGTCCAGCCCTCGACGATCGGGAAATGTCCGCAGGCTCCCCGTCTCCCCAAGGCGTTCAACCAGCGCACCATGTCGAAGGGGCCCTCGGCCGGCACCTCGCGCAGCAGGGAGCCTTCGAAGAGGTAGATGCCCGCGTTGACCGGAAGGCGGAGGGTGGGCTTCTCCTCGAGGCGTTCGAGATCCTGTCCCCGGAAATGGGCGAGTCCGAAGGGCACCCGCACCTCGTGCAGGAAGGTCGCGACCGTGACGCCGTTCCCGTGTCGCTCGTGCCAGGCGAAGAGAGAGGGGAGGTGGATGGAACTCAGGATGTCGCCGTTCATCACGAGGAGTCGTTCCGGTTCCTCGTCGAGGAGACCGAGGGCTCCGGCCGTGCCCAGCGGCTCCTTCTCCTCCAGGAAGTGGATCTCGAGTCCGAAGGCGCTCCCGTCCCCGACCGAGGCCTTGACCTTTGCCGCGAGGTAGCAGACCGAGATCCATACCCTCGAAAGTCCCGCCTCGGCGGCCTGCTCGAGGATCCGGTGCAGGAGGGGACGGCCTTCGACCGGGAGGAGAGGTTTCGGGCAGTCGTCGGTCAGGGGACGCAGGCGCGCGCCCCGTCCTCCGGCCATCAGGAGGGCGGCGCGGACCTCCGGGGGGGAGGGGGGGGACCAGGGGAGGGGACGTCCGTCTCCGTCGAGGGGGAGCCCGGCCCGGTCGACCGGTGCGAGGTGGGGGCGGATCCCGTGGTGGAGGCGGATCGTCCCGGCGAGTCCGAGGCGGAGGTCCTCTTCCGAGAGGACCCCGGCGGCGCGCCCGTCCGCCTCGACCGCGAGGAGCCAGGGAAGATGCCGTCCCCGGAGCCGGTTTACGGCCTCCTCGAAGGTCGCGGAGGCCGGAATGACGTGGTCGGTCGAGGGGAGGACTTGGGACATCAACGATAGGCAGCGGGAAGGTGCTCCCTCCAGCTCTTGTCGTAGAGAGCCAGATCGATGCGTCCTTCCCGCGCTTTCTGCATGATCCTGCGGAGTTCCTCGGGAGGCGCCGGGAACAGCAGGAGGATGTGGCGCGCGCGAACCTTGTCCTCGGCCGGGGTCGCACCCTTCTGCCGGCCCTCGACCTTGATCAGGTGGAGGCCGAAGGGAGAGAGGACCGGCTGGCTGACCTGGCCGATCGCCAGCGTGAAGGCGACCTTCGCAAAGGGAGGGACCATCTGGTCACGCCCGAAGAACCCGAGGTCCCCTCCCCGTTCCTTACTCGGGCCCTCCGACTCCTTCTTCGCGAGTTCGGCGAAGTCCTCACCCTTGGCAAGGCGCTCCATCAGGGCCTCGATCCGTTCCCCCATCTCCTGGAGCTTGTCCGCGTATTTCGCGGCCACCGCCGCGGTGGGGACGAGGCCCGCGATCGCTTTTTCGTAGTACTGCTCGGGATCTCCGCCGAGGTAGCCCGCGTAGTAGCCCGCGAGTTCTTGGATCTCCGTCTTCGAAATCGCCCGGCCATTCACGACGAGGGCTGTGCTCTCGGGGAAGCGCGTCTTCTCGTCGTCCCCGAGGAGGCGGTGTTTCCCCCCCTGCTTCGTCCCCGAGGTCGCGGCGTCCTTCGACTCGCCGGTCTCGCCGGGTGTCCCGGCTTCGTCTCCCTCCGCGGGCGATTCCTTCGCCGCCTTGGAGCCTCCGATCACGCGATAGGAGGGCTTGCGCCGGGCGAGTCGGGCCTGGACGTCCTCGATCGAAACCCTCGTCCTGATCTTCGTCTCGATCGAATCGAGGAGGTCGAGGAGGCGGCGGAAGGAGATCTCGCCGAGTTTCTCCGGGGATTCCTGGGCCCGGAGAGAGGGGAGGGCCAGCGGGAGGAGAAGGATCGCACACAGGACCTTGCGCATGACGGCAAACCTCATCGAGGGGATCGAGGGGGAAGAAGGGGAGGGGGATTCTACGGCCGGCCGGCGGCTTCCCCAAGACGGAGCCTCTCGCCGGGAACTCCCTCGTGCAGGCTCAGGGCCGGAGCGTGGAGGTAGGTCGTCCCGCGGATCCGTCGCCGGAGGTCCGCCCGGACGCGTTCGACCTCCTCCTCGGTCCATCCGAGGGCCTCTGCGGTCGCGGCCGCCGCTTCCCCCGCGTGGAGCCCCGCCAGGCAGCGGTCGAGTTCCTCGAGGGGGAGCCCGAAGAAGAACTCCTCCTGGGTCTGGGCCAAGGAATACGTGTCCGTCGTCGGGGTCTGCTCGAGGACTTCCCGCGGGAGCCCCAGGGCGCGCCCGAGGGCGCGAACCTGGGTCTTGTAGAGATGGGCGATCGGTTTGAGGTCGGCGGCCCCGTCCCCGTTCTTCACGAAGAAGCCCAGTTCGTATTCGAGCCGGTTCGGGGTTCCCAGGACCGCGAAATTCAGGAGATCCGCGGAATGGTACTCGAGCATCTTCCGGCAGCGCTGCTTGAAGTTCGTTGCGGCGATGATCCGGGCGAGGACGCCGGGGCGCAGACGGTATTCGGCATGCCTTCCCGACGGATCCCGGACCTCGAGCTTGAAGACGTTGAGCCTGCCGGTCTCCTTGAGGCGTCCGGGAAGCTTGATCTTCATCGTCCAGCCCTCCCCGAAGTCCGGGACGACCTCACGGATCGCTTCGTCCCGGCGCCGGTAGCAGCCGGAGGCCTCGAGTAGGCCGGAGATCTCCTCCGTCATGGGCTCCAGTCCGAGGTGGCTGGCGACGAAGCGGCCCATGTCGGTCGTTCCTGGATCGCATTCCCGTTCGGGCATCAGGAGAACGCGGACGCGCTGCGGACCGAAGGCCCGCAGCGCGAGGGCGGCGCAGACCGAACTGTCGATCCCTCCGCTCAGACCGAGCACGACCCCCTTGCGCCGCAGGTTCTTCTCGACGGCTTCGACGAGAAAGGTCAGGATCCGTTCGATTTCAGCCGAGGGGTCCATAGATAGTGGATTGTCGTTCCGGGTTTCCATCGCATCGACCTGGATGGGATTCTTGATGGGTTCCCGGCAAGATAGCGCATCTTCGATCTCGAATGTGCGGAATCACCGGATGTCTGGCGGCCGAAGGGGAGGCGCCCTTCGAAACGCAGGTCCTGCGGGCGGCCGCGTCCCTGCGGCACCGGGGCCCCGACGGATCCGGTCTGTACGTAGACCGATCGCTCGCGATGGCCGCGACGAGACTCGCGATCTTCGATCTCGAGGGAGGGGACCCTCCGCTCTCCAGTTCTGACGGGAGGTTCTGGGGCATCCAGAACGGGGAGATCTACAACCACCCCGAACTCCGGGCGGAGATGGAGGAACGCGGGATCTCGTTCCGCACGAGCTGCGACACCGAGGTCCTCGTGAATGCCTATGCTCTGTGGGGGCCGGACTGCCTCGAGCGCTTCGAGGGAGTCTTCGCCTTCGCGGTCTGGGACCGTCGGGAACGGCGCCTCTTCCTCGCGCGGGATCGTTTTGGGGTCCGTCCCCTCTTCACCGCCCTCCGGGAAGGACGGTTCTGGTTCGCCTCGGAGGCTGGGGCCCTCGCTTCCCTGCCCGAGGTATGGGACGGTCTCGATCCCTCCTGCCTGCCGGAGACCTTCGTAACCTGGGGCTGCGGCCCGGACCGGAGCTTCTTCCGGGGGATCGCGGAACTTCCGCCCGGGAGTTGCCTCGAACTCCGAGCAGGGGAGGCCCCAAAGATCCGGACCTGGTGGCGTCCCTTGTTTCCGGGTCCGGGGGACGAGGGGGGAGAACGAGTCGAGGACCTGGTCGACGCCTGTGAGGAGCGTCTTCGGCGGGCGGTCCGGCTCCGCCTGCGGGCGGACGTCCCCGTCGCCCTCTACCTGAGCGGGGGGCTCGATTCTTCCCTCGTCGCGGCTCTCGCGCGGCAGGAGTCGAGCGCGCCGTTGCACGCCTTCGGGCTGACCTTCGGAGATCCCTGCTACGACGAGTCAAAGCCCCAGCAACGCATGGCGGAGGCCCTCGGCCTGGACCTCGAGGTCCTCGCGATCGAGGATGGACGGGTTGCCGAGGCCTTCCCCGAAGCCGTCCTTCGGGCGGAGAAGCCCCTGCTGCGGACCGCCCCGGCCCCCCTCTTCCTCCTCTCGTCCCTCGCCCGCGAACATGGGCTCGAGGTCGTCCTGACCGGGGAGGGAGCCGACGAACTCTTCGCGGGATACAACCTGTTCCGGGAGACCGCGGTCCGGAGGTTCTGGGCGAGGGTCCCTTCCTCCCCGATCCGCCCCCGCCTTCTCGAGCGACTCTATCCCTATCTCGCCCGGGATCTCGGGAGGAGTGCCGCCTTCACGAGAGCCTTCTTTCGGAAGGGGCTCACCGAGACCGGCGACCTCTTCTACTCCCACAGGATCCGATTCGCGAACACCGCCCGCTGTCTCCGCTTCCTCGCCCCCGAGATCCGGGATATCCTTCCGTTCGAAGCCTGCCTGGAGCGCCTCCGCGGCCGCCTTCCGGAGGGCTTCGACGAACAGGACTGGCTCGGCCGCGCCCGGAGTCTCGAGATCCTCTCCTTCCTCGAGCCCTACCTCCTCCACAGCCAGGGGGACCGCATGCTTATGGCCCATTCGGTCGAGGGGCGGTTTCCCTTCCTCGCTCCGCCGGTCGCCGAGTTCGCCTCGAGGCTACCGCCGCGGGTCTGCCTCGCGGGGCTCCGGGAGAAGTGGATTCTCCGCAAGGTCGCCGAAAGGCATCTTCCGCTCGAGATCTCCGCGCGCCCGAAGAGGCCCTACCGCGCACCAATCCTGGGTGCCTTCTTCGGAGCGGACGCACCCTCCTGGGTCGAGGATGTCCTCGAGGACGCGCTCCGGCCGGGCGGCTTCTTCGATCCGGTCCAGGTCGAGAGGCTCCGGAAGCGCTGCCGCGAGAAAAGGGGCGAGGGAATCGGGGAGACGGACGAGATGGCTCTTTCGGGCATCCTCTCGACCGGGATCCTCGAGGAGCGCTGGAGGGGAGGGGCCCGTGGGCCCTCCCCGCTCGTCCCCCGGCGCAGGATCCGGGGGAGCGAAATCGATCCGCCGGGAGGAGCCCGGCCTCCCGGCGGGAAAAAGGAGGATGCATGAACATGGGGGGGCTTCCGCCGTTCCGGACCTTCGATCCCGAGGGTCCACGCCTCCTGCAGGATCTGCTCACGAGGGCGGCCGGCCGTTTCGGGGGGGACGAGGCCCTCGTCGACCGGGATCGGCGGCTCGGGTTCCGGGAGTGGGAGGCGGCCTCCAGGGGCGTCGCCCTGGCCCTCCGGAAGAGGGGCCTGAAGGCGGGCGACCGGGTGCTGATCCTCTGCGAGAGCCGATGGCGGACGGCCGCGGCCTTCTTCGGCGTCCTGTACGCGGGGGGCGTCGCCTGCGTCCTCCACCCGCAGACCCCACCCTCCAAGCTCGCCTTCCTCTGCGAGGACACGGAGGCCGCCTTCCTGATGACCGAGGAGGGGCTCCGGAGGACCTGGGGGGAGGCCCTCTCCCCGCTCGCCCGCAGACCCGGGGTCTTCCGGGCCCGCCCGCCGGAGGGCGGCTCGTCTTCGGAGCCTGCCGGGGAGGAGGGCTTCCCCTGGCCCGAGCCCGCCGGGGAGGGGGAGGCGGTCGAGACTTCCGGAACCGGGGACGAGGATCTCGCCGCCCTGATCTACACCTCGGGCAGCACCGGCCGCCCGAAGGGCGTCATGCTGAGCCACCGGGCGATGGTCTTCGCGGCGCGGAGCATCGCGCACTACCTCCGGCTCGAGCGAGGGGACCGAATCCTCGACTGTCTCCCTCTCGCCTTCGACTACGGGCTCTACCAGATCTTCTTCGCGGCTCTCACCGGCTGCGCGGTCGTCTTCGAGCGGAGCTTCGCGTTCCCGGCGGAGGTGCTGCAGACCCTCGAGCGGGAGTCGATCACGGTCTTCCCGGGGGTCCCGACGATCTTCGCGATGCTCGTTTCGATGCACCGCCGCAAGGCCCTGCGCCTTCCGGGAGTCCGGATCCTGACGAACACGGCGGCCATGCTCCCCCCCGAGCACCTCGATCCGTTGCGCGAGATCTTCCCGAATGCGCGGATCTTCAAGATGTACGGCCTGACCGAATGCAAGCGGACGACCTGGCTGGATCCCGACCTCCTGGACCGCAAGCCCTCCTCGATCGGGAAAGCGATCCCGGGCACGGAGGTCTTCCTCAGGGACGAGGAGGGGCGGCCCTGCCCGCCGGGAAAACCCGGCATCCTCCATGTGAGGGGCCCACATCTGATGAAGGGTTACTGGCGCCGGAAGGAGGAGACCGAGGCGATGCTCGTCCCCGGTCCCGAACCCGGAGAGACGGTGTTGCGGACCGGAGACTGGGTTCGCCGGGACGAGGAGGGGTTTCTCTACTTCCTTGGGCGCAGCGATGACATCGTCAAGACACGGGGGGAGAAGGTTAGTCCCCTCGAGGTCGAGAACGCGCTCCTCTCGATTCCCGGCGTGCGGGAAGCCGCGGTCCTCGGGATCCCCGACGACCTCCTCGGCGAGGCCCTGCGAGCCTTCGTCGTCCTCGAGGAGGGTGAAGAGATGTCCCCCCTCGAGATCCGCCGGGCCTGCCAGGGCCTCCTCGAACCCTTCATGGTTCCGAAAGAGGTGCACCTCCTCGAGGAGCTGCCGAAGACCGAGAACGGAAAGGTGAAGAAGTCCGCCCTACCCAGAGGTCCGATGCCGAGGGGTCTTCGTGGAGGGCGGGGAGGTCATCCTGCCGGGTGGGACGACCGGTGATATTCTTTCGAGAAACCCGCGAAGGCTTTTCATTCATGGATCCATCCCGACTCTCCACGCTCCGCTCCGACCTCAGGTCCTATATCCGCGAGAACTTCCTGATAAGGGAAGGGGAACTTCCCGGAGACGAGGATTCCCTTCTGGACGGGGGGATCCTCGATTCGACCGGAGTCCTCGAGCTGATCACGCATCTCGAGGACAGCTACGGCATCGAGGTGCTCGACGAGGAGATCGTCCCGGCGAACCTGGATTCGATCGCGGCGCTGGCCGCCTACCTAGAGCGGAAGGGAGTCGACGCGGGGGATTCCTCCTCCGGAGGATGATCCGGCCCCCCGAACGCGGTCCGGTCCCCGCGTGGCGCCGGCCTCCATCCTCCGCTATCGTCCGCCCGCGATCCGAAGACCTGGAGGACGTTTGTACGGATTGGAGCGAGTTCCGGCGGAGATCCGGGAGATCCTCGATCGATACGGCTTCGACGAGACCCGCTTCCTGAGGGAATGCGAGGCCGTCGCTTCGGGGAGGATCTCGAAGGAGGCGAATCTCGTGCGGGGACGGCTGCAGCCCCCCGGCCCGAGGGCCTGGGTCGATCTCCCCGGACCCGAGGAGCCCGAGGCCCGGGAATGGGCCGAACTCGGGCGAACGGCCCTCGCCGAGGGTAAGGTCGGCGCGATCATCCTGAACGGCGGGATGGCCACGCGTTTCGGCGGGGTCGTCAAGGGCGTCGTCGAGGCCCTTCCCGGGAGGTCCTTCCTGGATCTCAAGATCGCCGGCATCGCGGGAGCCGCGGCGGGGGCCGGAGGCAAGGTCCCGATCTACCTGATGAACAGTTTCGCGACCGAGGAGGCGACCCGCCTCCACGTGGCCGAACATCGGAACTTCGGGCTTTCCGAGGGCGACCTGCGCTTCTACACGCAAGGGATCTCCCTGCGCCTCCGGAAGAACGGGGAGATCCACTTCGACGAGGCGGGGATGCCCTCCTGCTACGGGCCGGGACACGGGGACTGCATCCCGTTCTTCCGCGCCTCGGGTCACCTCGAACGCTTCCTCGATGGGGGAGGGCGGATCCTCTTCCTTTCGAATGTCGACAACCTCGCCGCCAGGCTGGATCCGATCGTGATCGGAGCGCACCTCGCGAAGGGCGCCTCGCTGACCGCCGAACTTGCGCCGAAGTGGCCGGGCGACCAGGGCGGGGCCCCGGTGCTCGTCGACGGGGCCCTGTGGATCGTCGAGGGGTTCCGATTCCCCCCGGATTTCGACCAGGATTCTGTGCCGGTCTTCAACACGAACACCTTCACGGTGGACGCGGAGGCCCTCGATCGGGACTTCCCGCTGACTCCCTGCTATGTCGAGAAGAAGGTCGGAGGGGCGGAAGTCGTCCAGGTCGAGACCCTCGTCGGGGAGTTGACCCGTTTCCTGCCGACTTTCTATTTGAAGGTCCGCAGGACGGGGAAGTTGTCCCGCTTCTTCCCGATCAAGACCCCAGAGGATCTGCAGGACGGGCGGGAGGACCTCGCACTGATCTGCGCGGACTGAGGCGTGGCTGCCGGGATCAAAGGAAGCGGATCGCGAGGACAGAGATGTCGTCGGTCTGCTCGGTCGTGCCCGTGAAGCGGACGAGTTCCTCGTAGAGCCGGTCGACGAAGCGCTTCGGATCCCGGTGCTCGCCCCTCCGAATCAGCTCCTTCAACCGCTCCTCCCCGAACATTGAAATCTTTCGGGCGTCCTGGGCCTCGGTCACCCCGTCGGTGTAAAGGACGAGGAAGTCGCCGGGGTCGGTCGGGGTCCGCGTCGTCTCGTAGGTCATGCCTTCGAACATCCCGAGCGGTGGGCCTGTGGCCTCCAGCTCGACGAAGCGGTCCTCTCCGGGCTTGTAGAGATAGATCGGATTGTGTCCCGCCGATGCGAAGACGAACGAGCGGTCCTCCGGATCGATTCGAAGCGTCGCGGCCGTCAGGAACATGCCCGTTCCCTCGATCTCTTCGCGGACGATGTGGTTCATCTCGGTCAGGAGGATCTCGGGTTCGAGCCAGAGGGCGTTGCTCCGGTAGCTGGCCCGGAAAGATGTCATCAGGAGGGCCGAGTTGACCCCGTGTCCGGACACGTCGGCGATGATCGCGAACACGTCCCCCGATTCCCCGGACAGGAGATCGAGATAGTCGCCGCCGACCTGCTGCGACATCTGGGACCTCCAGGCGAAGGAAAGGTGTTCATTGGATGGAGGCTCCTTCGGGAGGAGCCTTTGCTGGACGACGGAGGCGATCTCGAGCTGCGTCGAGAGTTCCCTGCTGCGCAGAGCCCTCTTCTCGAGTTCCCGGCGATGGATCACCGCGGCCCCGAGTTCGAAGAGGTGCTGGGAGACCGCGAGCTTCGCCTCGAAGTTCCGCTCCTTGTCGGCGACGTTGCAGAGGACGCAGAGGCCGACCTCGACCCCGTGGTAGGTGAGGGGGGCCGAGACGATATTCCGCATCGGTTCGGGGATCTTCTCCGAATCGAGTCCGGGGAAGGTCCCGGCTCCGTCCCGCGCCAGGTAGACAGGTTTGGTCCCCCGGACCTTCGAGGGCCACCATTCGCCCTCCACGGTCACGATGCGCTCGAGGAGTTCGGCGGGCATGCCGACGGCCTGGTCGAGGAAGAGTTCCGATTTCGGATTCTCGACGTCTTCGAAGACATAGACGGCGCCGGCGACGGCCCCCAGGGACTGCATGCAGAGCTGCAGGAGGCGGGCCGCCATCGCCTCGGGGTCCTGTTCCTGGAAGAGGACGACCCCCTCCTCGAAGATCTTCAGGCTCGAACAGTAATGCTCGAGACTGCGCTGGGATTCCTCGTTCCGCAGGAGGTTGACCTTGGCGGTCGCGTAGTGCAGGAGGAGGACCTCGAGGAGCTTGGCCGTATCCTCGTTCGGAGGTGAGGTGAGTGCGAGGTGCCCGATCTCGTACTGGTCGAAGAGCAGGGGGAAAGTGACGCCTCCTTTCGGGGGCCAGGAACCCTCGGGAAGGAGGGCGCCGGGGGGAGGCGGCGCATCGGGCCCCCCGGAGGCCTCGATGTAGAATTCCCCCCCGTCCCGTTCGGTCGCCAAGGCGAAGGAGATCGGACCCAGCAGGTTGCCGAGTTCGTGGACGATCGTGCGTCGGAGTTCCCCCTCGTTCCGGGGGCGATGGAGATCGACCCAACCGGCGGCCTGCCGCAGGTAGCGGTGGGCGTCACTGTTTTGCCCTCCGCGAAGCTCCTTTTCGGCGGAGTGGGCCATCGAAGGATCAGGCTCCGAGGTTTCCCAACGCGGCCACGGACTGCTCCATGGACTCGGCGAGTTCCGGGGCGAAATCCTCCCAGGAGTTTTCATCCATTCCGAGGATCTCGAGGTCCCTCCTCCTCGTTTCCGGGTCCCAAGATTGGGGCTTTCGGAGTCCGAAGCCAAGCGCGTGGGAATAGGAGTCGGAGATCCGGACGAGGGCCGTGATCTCGGCGAATGCGGGGTGCGGTTCCCCTTCGTGATGGTGGAGGAGGACCTCACGGACCATCGGGCTCAGGTTCCATTTCTCGGCGATCAGGCTGCCAGCCTCCTGGTGGTCCATGCCGAGCAGGGCCCTCTCTTCCTCGATGATATCGGATTCCCCCCAGTCCAGAACTAAGCCTTCCTCGGCGAGGAAGGGGCCGAGAAGCATCTTGCCGATGTCGTGGAGAAGTCCCGCGACGAAGACCTCTTCCTGGTGGTCGGGATCCATGCGGATCGCGACCGCCAGGGTCCGTGAGGCCGAGGCGACGGTGATCGAATGTGTCCAGAGACCCTTGGGCTCGTGCCCGTAGCACGAGAAGTTCCGTTCAAGGTAGTTGGATGTGCTCGCGGCCAGGACTAGGCTGCGGAGGCTCCGGAATCCGAGAACCATGACCGCGTCCTTGATCGAAGTCACCGGATTCGCAAGGCCGTAGAACGGGGAGTTCACGACCCGGAGCATCCGGGCCACGAGAGCCGCGTCGTTGCGGAGATGGTGTTCGAACTGCTCGAGTTCGGCGCCTTTGCTGTCGTTCAGGAGCTTGAGAATCTGGGTTACGACTTCAGGGAGGGAGGGAATTAGCTCGCTTCGCTGTTCGACCTCCCGCCGGATCCTGTCGTGCCTGGCCAGATTGCTGAGCGGACTGGTTCCCATGGTCGTTGTCGTGATCCTGTGGATTGAAGGAAAAGAAAGAACCTTGGACAAAGCGAGATCGACCCCCATGACCACCCGGAATTCGATTTCCGGATGGACCTGAATGGCAAGGGAAATCCCTGGTCTCTGACGGATTCCTCTTTCGATTTTCGAATATCCCGAACTTGAGGAGTCCCCTCGGAGCTCGGGAATCCCGCATGGGACGGTTCTTGCGGGGACGGTCCTGGACGGCCAAGTTGGGGGTATGGACGCGAAATGCGGGACCGGAGCCGCGGGGTTGCGGTTCCTTCCAGGCGTCGGCCCGTGGACCGAGGCCCGCCTGCGGGAGGCGGGGATCCCCGGGGGCCGGGAACTCCTTCTGCGGCTTCCGAGGTCTCTCAAGGTATTGCGGGCCCTGCCCTCGCCCGTGGAGGAGGCGCTTGGATCGGAGGTCTGCTGCCTCGGGAAGAGCTTGGGTGCGGTTCTCAGGCGCCTGCCGGGCCGGCGGAGCCTCGTGGTCGTTCGGATCGGAGCCCTTCTCCCCCGGCCCGAGGTTCCGGAGGCCCTGAGGGGAGGGAAGGGGGCCGCGCTCCTGGAAGCCGCCTTCTTCAACCAGCCCTGGATGCTCCAGTCCTGCCGTGAGGGAGCTAGGCTGCGGATCGCCGGAAGGCTCGAGCGGAAAGGGGAGGGCTTTGGGCTCGTCGGTCCCCGGCTCCTGGAAGAGGACCTCCCGGCCGCCGCGGACGGGACGGTCCTCCTTCCGGAATACGGCGGCCTTCCCGAGGGGGTCGGCGAGCGGAGGTTCCGCGGTTGGATCCGGGCCGCCCTCGATCGGGCCGGGGAATGGTTCCGAGAGGACCTGCCCCCCTCCTTCCTCGAGGAGCATCGGCTCCTTCCCCTCCCCGACGCCCTCCGCGTCCTGCATGGGGCCAGGGGCCGGGAGGGTCTGGAGGCCGCGAGAAGGCGGGTCGCGCTCCTGGAGGCCCTGGAGCTCTTGGCCGGGGTCCGCAGGAGACGGGCCCTCCTGAAGAGCCTGAAGGCCGCGCCCCTCGAGCCCGGCCCTGAGGGAATGCGCCGCGTCGAGGCCAGGCTCCCGCACCGGCCTTCCGAGGAGCAGGCTGCGGCCATCGCGGAGATCCGCCGGGATCTCGCCCGCGATCGCCCGATGCTCCGCCTCCTCCAGGGCGAAGTCGGTTCGGGGAAGACCCTCGTCGCCTTCGACGCGGCCCTGACCTGTGCGGCCGCGGGCCGCAAGGCCGCGTTCCTGGCTCCGACGGCCCTCCTCGCCCTCCAACACGAGTCCAGGTTCCGGGAGGCCCTCGAGGGTTCGAGACTCCCGATCCTCGGTCTCCGGTCTGACGGGGACCGCGGCCGCCGGCGGGAGGTCCTCGAGAACCTGCGGAGGCCGGGGCCCGCGATCGTCGTCGGCACCCACGCCCTCTTCGAGGAAGGAGTCGATGTCCGGGATCTCGGTCTCCTGATCATCGACGAGCAGCAGCGCTTCGGGGTCCGCCAGCGCGCCCGGCTCTTCCGTTCCCAAGGGGGCCTGCACCCCCACGTCCTGATCATGACCGCGACCCCGATCCCCCGGACCTTGGCGGCGAGCCTCTTCGGGGACCTCCGCCTCTCGGAGATCCGCGAAGCTCCGGTCGCGCGACCGAGGGTCCGTACCCTCGTCCTGCCCGAGGACCGCTGGCCGAGGGTCCTCCGGGCGATCCGGGGCGAAGTCCGGCGGGGGGGGAAGGTCTTCCTCGTCTGCCCGAGGATCGGGGAAGGGGAGGAAGGCGTCCCGGACGCGACCGCGACCTTCGCCGAGGTCGCGGCGGCCGTGCCTGCCGGCCTCGTCCACGGCCGCCTGCCGGAGGCCCGGAAGGAGGAGATCCTCGAGGATTTCGCCGCGGGAAGGATCGCCTGTCTCGTCGGGACGACCGTGCTCGAGGTCGGCCTCGACGTCCCGGACGCGACCTGGATCGTCGTGCGCCGGGCCGACCTCCTCGGGCTCTCGACCCTCCATCAGCTCCGGGGGAGGGTTGGGCGCGGGGGGCGCCGCGCGCTCTGTCTGCTGCTCGGGGGTTCCGGCCTCGACCGGATCCGGATCCTCGAACGATGCAGGGACGGGTTCCGGCTGGCGGAGGAGGATTTGCGGCTGCGGGGGGCCGGGGAACTCGCCGGAACCCGGCAGCACGGACACCGGGCCTTCCGGGCTCTCCGCCCCCTCAAGGACCTCGACCTCCTGCGGCTCGCGGCGAGGGAGGATCTCTTGCATCCGTTCACGGACGGCGGCTAACTGGGCCGGCCGAGTACGATCGAACCGCGGAGGTCCTTGGTGTCCCGATACGTCGCGCTCTTCACCGGACAGGGGTCCCAGTTCGCCGGGATGGGGCGGGCCCTCGCCTCCTCCTCGCCGGAGGCCCGGGCGGTGTTCGAGGAGGCCGAGGCCGTGCTTCCCGGAATCCTCGGACTCTGCTTCGAGGGGCCCGAGGAGCGTCTCGTCCTGACCGAGAACACGCAGCCCTGCGTGCTGGCGGTCGACATCGCGGCCTACCGGGCTTTCGGACGGGAGCCCGCGATCGCCGCGGGGCACTCTCTCGGCGAATACGCGGCCCTCGTGGCGGCGGAGAGTCTCGAGTTCGCGACGGCCCTTCGCCTCGTCCGGAAGCGGGCGAGGGCGATGCAGGAGGCCGTGCCCGCGGGGCGGGGGGGGATGGTCGTCCTGCGGAAGGTCGGCCTGGAGGAGGCCCGCAAACTCGCGGCCGGGATCGGTTCGGGGGTCTGCGACCTTGCGAACCTGAACGCCCCCGGTCAGATCGTGCTCTCGGGGGAGGCGGCCGCGATGGACGAGGTCGTCGAGCGTCTCGGCCCGCGCAAGGCTCTCCGGCTCCCGGTCAGCGTTCCGTTCCATTCCTCCCTGCTTGCCGAGGCGGGGCAGGCCTTCGCGCGCGAATTGGATGCGACCGAGTTCGCGGATCCCGCGTTCCCGATCGTCTGCAACGTCGACGCGCGTCCCCTGTCGAAAGCCGCGGAGATCCGGGAGGCCCTGAAGCGCCAGTTCGCCGGATCGGTGCTCTGGCAGGAGTCGATCGAGGTCCTGTGCCGGGACGGCTTCGAGGACTTCGTGGAGTTCGGTCCGAAGCCAACGCTCTCGAGGATGGCGACGCAGATCGCGCGCGCCCTCGGGGTCGAGATCCGGTCCCGGGCGGTCTGCGGGCCCGAGGATCTCGGGGTCCCCGCCGAAGGCTGATGTCCGGACCTCCGTTCCGCCCCCGACCCGGTCTGCGGCCCCTGGCCTGGATCTACGGGATCGGGGCGAGGTTGGTCATGGCTTCCTGGGACCTCGGGCTGCGCCGGCCGCGAAGGCTTCCGGTGCCGGTGATCTCCGTCGGGAACCTGGCCGCCGGAGGGACCGGAAAGACCCCGCTCGTCCTCGCGTTGTGCGGTCTCTGCCGCGAGCGGGGGGTCTCGGTCGGGGTGCTCGCGCGGGGATACGGGGGAAGGGGGAGGGACGGCCTCAACGACGAGGGACGGATGCTCGCCCGGCGGTTTCCGGACCTGCCCCAGGCCCAGCGCCCCGACCGCTACGAGGCGGGGCTCCGGCTCCTCGGGGAGAAGAAGGTCGATCTCCTCGTGCTGGACGACGGCTTCCAGCATCGCCGCCTCCACCGGGATCTTGACCTCGTCTGCGTGCCGGCCTCCGATCCCTTCAGCGGGGGCGCGATGCTTCCGGCGGGTTGGTTGCGCGAGCCACCCGAAGCCCTCGGGCGCGCGGACCTCTGTCTCCGGGTCGTCGAGGCCGGAGAACCGGAGCCGGAGGAGGAGGACCCGAGACTCGCGGAACTCGGGGTCGCGCAGGTCCTCGTCCGGCGCGCCGCTCTCGACATCGAGCGCCGCCCCGGAGGCGAGCGCCTTCCGCTCGAGACCCTGCGCGGCCGGAGGGTGCGCGCCCTGGCGGGCATCGCCCGTCCCGAGCGCTTCGCCCGCGCCCTCCGGGAATGCGGCGCGGAGATCCTGGAACGGAGATGGTTCCGGGACCATTCGAAGATTCCCCGGGCCCTCCTCGAGGAGACCGGACGGACCTGCGCGGAGGAGGGTTCCTGGCTCCTGCTGACCGAGAAGGACGAAGCGCGCCTTCTGGGAGCGGACCCGGTTCCCGAGGTCGAGCGCTACGTCTTCCGCCAGGAACTCCGGTTCCCGCCCGCGGCGAGGTCGCTCCTCGAGAGCCGCCTCGACCAGCTCCTCGGGAGGGGAGCCTGATGGCCCGCCGGCCCTCTCCGGTCGTGGACCTCTTGACCTGGGTCCCGTTCCGCGCGGTCCTCGCCCTGCTCGGCGGCCTTCCCGAGTCATGGAGCTACGCCCTGGCCTCCGGGCTGGGGCGGTTCGGGTGGGCTCTCTTCGGAGCCCGCCGTGCGCTCGTCCTGAAGAACCTCGCGCGCGCGTTCCCGGAGGCGGGGCCCGTCGAACGCGAACTCCTCTGCCGGGAGTGCTTCGCCTCGGCCGCCCGCATTCTCGTCGACCTCGCGCGGAGCCCCCGCATCGTGGGCCGGGGCGGGCTCGAGGAGCGCGTCGATCTCAGCGAGGCGAGGCGCGCCCTCGAGGAGGCCGGGACCCTCGCCCCCGGCAAGCCCCCGATCTTCTGTACGCCGCACCTGGGCTCGTGGGAGGTCGGGGGGACGGCCCTGGCCCATCTCGTCGGGCGCTGCCACATCATCGCCCGGCCGATCCGTAGTCCGAGGATCGACGCCTGGTTCCGGAGTCGGCGCTCCCTGCTCGGCCAGGTCTTGCATCCGCGCAGAGGGGGGATCCGCGGTGTCCGCGCGGGTCTGGCCATGGGGGAGGCCGCGGGTTTCCTTCCCGACCAGAACCAGAGGCTCCGGGGCGTCTTCGTCCCCTTCTTCGGTCTCCCGGCCTCGACCGACCGCAGCCCGATCGTCCTGGCCCTCCAGGGCCCTTATCCGATCATCGTCGCAGCGGCTCTCCGCCGGGGGCGCGGCTACCGCTTCCGGATCGAATGCGCGAAGGTCTTCGTCCCCCGGGCCCTCCCCGGCGAATCGAGGGAAGAGACGCTCACCCGCGAACTCGGGGTCCTGAACCGGGCCGTCGAGGACCTGATCCGGAGAGCCCCGGGCCAGTATTTCTGGCTCCATGACCGGTGGAGGACCCGCCCGCCCGGGGAGGAGTCCGCCGAACCCCGAACCGACGGACCTTCCCCCGGACCGGAAGCCTCCCCCCCCCCGGCGTGAAGGTAGGATCCCCCGGAACTTGCATTTCCTCTCCGCTTCTCCATCGTGGGGAGCCGCATGACTCCGAACCACGAGACTCTCGACCGCCTGGGCAGCCCCTCGGTCCTCGTGCTCGGCGATCTCATCCTCGACCGTTACGTCGAGGGCGAGGTCGACCGGGTTTCCCCCGAGGCGCCGGTCCTCGTCTTCCGCTCCGGTTTCGAGTCCTTCCGCCTGGGGGGGGCCTGCAACGTGGCCGCGAACATCGTCGCGGCGGAGGGGAGGGCGACCTGCCTGGGTTTCCTCGGAGAGGACGAACCCGGCGCGCGGCTCCGCGACCTCTGCGCGGCGGCGGGAATCCAGACCGACGGACTCCTCGTCGTCCCCGGCCGGCCGACGACTCGCAAGACCCGCTTCGTCCGCAGGACGCACCAGGTCCTCCGGGTCGACGAGGAGTCGAGGGACACCCCGTCCGAGGAGTCGAGGGAGCTTCTCCGGGCCTGGTTCGGAGACCGGCTCGAGTCCTTCGACGCGGTCGTACTCTCGGATTACGGAAAGGGGGTGCTCTCGGAGGATGTCCTTCGTTTCGTGATCCAGGAGGCCGCGGAGAAAGGCATTCCCGTACTCGTCGATCCGAAGGGCAGGGAGTATTCCCGCTACCGGGGCGCGACCCTCGTCACTCCGAACAAGAACGAGGCGGAGGAGGCGACCGGCGTGCGCATCGACGGACCCGATTCCCTGCGCGAGGCGGCTTCGCATCTCCTCGAAACGGCCGGTCTGGAGGCCGTCGTCATCACGCTGGGACCCGAGGGCATCTTCTTCCGCGAGAAAGGAGGAAGGGAGGAGACCCTTCCGACCGAGGCCCGGAGCATCTTCGACGTGACCGGGGCGGGAGACACGGTCGTGGCTCTCCTCGCGCTGGGCCTCGCCGGAGGGCTGGATCTCGAGGACAGCGTCCGGCTCGCGAACGTCGGGGCCGGAATCGTCGTCGGGAGGTTCGGGACGGCGGCCGTGACCCGCGACGAGCTCCGCGCGGCCCTCGAACCCGCGGGGTCGGGGAAGATCCTCGAATCCGCCTCCGACCTCGAGAGGCTGCTCGTGCGCCTGCGGGCTGAGAAACGCCGGATCGTCTTCACGAACGGATGCTTCGATCTCCTCCATCCCGGACATCTGGAATACCTGGCGGCCGCCCGGGCCTATGGGGATCTCCTGATCGTCGGCGTGAACGACGACGACTCGATCCGCCGGGCGAAGGGGCCCGGCCGCCCGATCCTTCCACTCGCGGACCGCATGGCGATGCTGGCCGGGCTCAGCGTCGTCGACCACCTCGTGGCCTTCGGGGAGGACACCCCCGAGCGCCTGATCCGGACGATCTCCCCCCAGGTCCTCGTCAAGGGCAGGGACTGGCTCGCAAAGGGGGTTGTCGGGCGGGAATGGGTCGAATCCAACGGGGGCCAGGTCGTGCTCATCCCGCTGAAGGAGGGCTACTCGACGAGCGCCCTCGTCGAACGGATCCGGAAGGGGGGGAATCGGCCTTCAGGAGACCGAGCCTGATTGCCGATCGAGGAATGAAGCGGAACCCCCGCCGGGATCGAACTTTGGGGGCGGAGGTCTTCCTCCGCCGCGCCTTCTTCCTATCCTTGGGATCCCCGGGAATCCGCAACCGGCCGCACATCCGACCTGGGAAGGAGGTTCCATGGCCGTGACCGCGAAACGCATGCGCGCCAGGGACAAGATCGTCAAGAGCCGTCGGGTCCTGAAAGGCATTCTCGAGGGTCTCCGCTCTCAGGGAAAGACCCTCGTCTTCACGAACGGATGCTTCGACCTCCTCCACGTCGGGCACGTCCGCTGTCTCGAGGACGCGAAATCCAGGGGCGACTTCCTGATCGTCGGCGTGAACGAGGATGAGACCGTGAAGCGGTTGAAGGGGCGCGGCTATCCGATCCATCCCGTCGCCGAGCGCATGGAGGTCCTCGGCGGCCTGACCTGCGTCGATTACGTCGTTTCGTTCAAGGAGGAGACCGCCGATTCCCTGCTGCGCGATCTCCGCCCGGACTTCTACGCGAAGGGGACGGACTACAACGAACGGAAGCTCCCCGAACGGGCGACCCTGAAGGAGATCGGTGCGAAGGTCCTGATCGTCGGGGACAAGAAGGCACATTCGACGACGAAGACCGTCCAGAAGATCCGGCGCCGGAAGTTCGATTGAAGTCCGTCCCCGTCGCTTTCGAAACGGCTCCCTCGGCCCGGTAGATTGCGGGGATGACCTCCGTAGTTCCGGAAACCCCGTCCGCCCCCGGTTTTCGGATCCCGCTGCTTGTGGCCGGCTTCCTGACGGGTTTCCTGTCCGCCTTCTTCGGGATCGGCGGCGGGGTCCTGATGGTACCGATCCTCGGGATCTTCTTCCGCCTTCCGCCCCGCACTGCAGCGGGAACGAGCCTCGGGGTCGTCGTCTTCATCGCCGCCGCCGGCATGGCCGGAGACCTCCTGGATCCGGTCCCGGCGCACCGCCCGGCCCTCCTCGCCGCCCTTGGAATCCTGTCGACCTCGATCCCCGCCGCCCGCTTCGCGGCCCGCCGCGCGTCGCGGGTTCCGGCGGGCCTGCTGCGCCGGATCTTCGCGGGGGTCCTCCTGTTCGGGGCCTTGAACCTCCTCGGACTGCTCTCGCTCGAATGGGGCGGAGGGTGGTTCGTCTACGAGGGAGGGATCCAGCCCTCTTTCCTCCTCCTTCCGGTCCTCGGCCTCCTTGTCGGCACCTTGTCCGCTCTTCTTGGGATCGGGGGGGGCGTCCTGATGGTCCCCGCCCTCGCGCTCCTGTTCCGGGATCTGCCCCTGACCCGCTGCCGGGCGACTTCGCTGCTCGTCGTCGTGCCCTCCGCCTTCGTCGGTTTCCGCACCCATCTCGGGGAGGGCACGGCCCTCCTCTCGTATGTCCGGGCCCTGGTTCCCTCCTGTCTCCTCGGGGCCGCCGCCGGCGTCTGGACCGTGCATCGGGTTTCCGGAGCGTCGTTCCGGCTGGCCTTCGGTCTCCTCCTGCTGGGGGTATGCGTCAAGCTCCTCCTGGAGAACCGCCGATAGGAAGCCCGGCGGGAATCGAAGTCGGAGGATCGTGGTTCGAATCGGACCCGAGGTGCCTCCATGACGACCCTCTCCCTACCCGAGACCGACAACCAGGCCTGGTTCCCAGTCCCGATCCTCGGCCTCGTCGATGACGGGGATCTCGAGTTCCCGGTCTACCTGCCCGGGAGTTCGAAGCGGCCCCCGGTGCTTTACGCCAAGCCGGGGGGAGCCTTCGACCGGGAACGGGAGGAGAGCCTCGCTTCCGGCGGCATCCGATTCGTGCTCGTCCGGAAGGTCGATCGCAGGGCCTGTCTGCGCCGTCTCGAGAAGAACCTCGAGTTCCTGGCCAGGGACCCGAGCTGTCCGGTCGAGGTTCGTGGGAAACTGCTTCACGAGGCCGCCCTGTCCGCGGCCGAGGATGTCTTTGCGGGACGACCCGACCGGGAAGCCGTCGCCCGGGGGGAACGGGTCGTTCGTTGCATCGCAGGCCTGGTTCTCGAGGACCGGAGTTCCTTCCTCGCGATCCGGAGGGTCCTGACGGCTTCCACGCGGCTCGCGGCCCACTCGGTCAACGTCATGATCCTGTGTCTCGGACTCGCCGGCCGCCTGTCGATCTCCTCCGCCGAACTCCTTGCACGCTACGGGCTCGCGGGCCTCCTGCACGATCTGGGTCGGGTGGGGGCGCCCGGGGAGGGGCTCGACGGGAGGAAGGAGGATCCGGGGCACGTAACGAGGGGCGCCGCCCTCCTTGCAGAACTCGGCCTTCCCGAGGAGGTGCGGGAGGCCGCGCGGCAGCACCACGAACGCCATGACGGATCGGGCTATCCCGGGGGGCTGGCGGGAGAGGAGATCTCTCCGGTTTCGCGGGTCGTCGCCCTCGTGGACGTCTTCGAGGGAATCCGGGCCGAGCACAGCGGCAGGATCGGACTCTTCGATTGCTTCCGGATCCTGGGAACGAGCCACAAGGGTTGCTTCCACCCCGAGGTGGTCAAGGCCTTCCTCCGAACCTTCGGGGCATGAACTCCCCCGCACCCCGTCTTCCCGGGGCCTGAGGTCTCCCTCCCGATCCTTGGTGTCGGAACCGGGAAAGGGGTAGAACCCCTTCCATGCGATCCCCCGAGCGATACCGGAGTTTCCCTTTCTTCTTCTTCCGTCTCCTCCCCGTCGTTCTGGGTTCCTTGCTCCCGGGGGCGGCCGCGGGGAGCCTTCCGGGAGCGCAGGAGGTTGGACGGAGGGTTTCCGTCCCCGCGAAGAGAACCGGGGACACGATCCGAGTCGCGACCTTCAATCTCGAGAACCTCTTCGATCTCCACGACGATCCCTACCGTCCCGACGAGGGAACTCCGCCGAAGAACTTCTGGGAGATGCGGGATCTGGGGAGGGTCCTCGACCTTCTCGATCCCGACATCCTCGGCCTCCAGGAGGTCGAGAACCTCGGCATCCTCCGGTCGTTGAACCGTCGGCTGAAGAAGCCCTTCCCTATCGTCGAGGCCCTTCCGACGAACGATCCCCGGGGGATCCGCTGCGCGCTGATGTCCCGGTTTCCTCTCGAATCCGCCTCCTCGCACCGGTTCCAGGTCCTCGAGGGGGGAAGGCGCTTCGCCCGGGATCTTCCGGTCTTCACCCTCGCATTGGGCCGCGGCTCGAAACTCCGGGTCCTGGTGCTGCACCTCAAGTCCCACAGGAGCACGAAGGGCGATCCCGAGAGTCGGGGCTGGAGGAAGGCCGAGGCGGCGCGGGTCCGAGAGATTCTCGACCGCCTTCCGGCGGAGGAGCCCCTGATCCTGATGGGGGACCTGAACGATCCCCCGGATGCGAAGGCACTCGCCCCCCTGTTCGAGGTCCTGACCGATGCCGCGCTCCGTGTGCCGGAGGAGGAGAGGTACAGCTACGTGTTCCGGGGGCGGCGGCAGAGGATCGATCACGTCCTGACACGGGGGATGCCGGCGGCCCTTCGCGCGGGCTTCGTCCATGACCCGATGAGGGCCTCGGACCACCATCCGCTCTGGGCGGACTTCCCGTGGAAGGACCCGCGGCGGCTCCCGGCTCCGGAGGGAAGGAAGGCCGTCCCTCCGTTCCGGCCTCGGATCCGCGCTTCCGATGCGGCGGCGGCGCGGAGACTTCTTTGCCGGGAGGTCGAGGTCGAGGGGGTGTTGCGGGAGGTCCGTCCGACCCGGCGGGGTGGACACCTGCAACTCCTCTTCGAGGGGGCGGGCGCCGGGGGGATCACCGGTTTCATCCCCGCCTTCGCCCTCGAGAGGTTCGGGGATCCGGCCCGCTGGCGGGGCCGGAAGGTCCTCCTGCGGGGACCGCTCTTCCTCTATCGGGGGAAGCCCGAAATCCGGCTCACGAGGAAGGAGCAGTTCCAGCCGATTCGTTGATGCGGGCTCCCCCGTTCCTATCGATCTCGTTCCAGTATTCCTCCCAGAGTTTCCGGTAGAGGTCCTCCCTGCGGTCCTTCTCAACCGGAATCGCCCTGCGGAGCAGGGCGTTGGCCTTGAGGTCGATCTCCCCCTCGACGAGTCCCGGCTCCCCGTTGCCTTCCTTCAGGACCTGGCCGGTCGGGTCCACGAGCATCGAGTTACCCGGATAGAGGACTTCCTGGTCGTTGACGAGGGAGGGCTCCATCCCGCAACGGTTGGAAGCCAGGACCCAGAACTGGTTCTCGATCGCCCGGACTTGTCCGAGGCGGCGGAAATGGGTCGCGCGGGCCTCGGGCCACTGGGAGCAAAGAGCGAGGATCTGCGCCCCTTTCCGGTGGAAGAGGCGGATGAACTCCGGGAAGCGGAGGTCGTAGCAGATCGCGATCCCGAGACGGCCGACTCGGGTCGGAAAAACGGAGAGATCGTCCCCGGGGGTGAACCACCGGTCTTCCCCGAGCGGGGTGAAGAGGTGGGCCTTCCGGTATTCCCCGAGTTTCCGTCCGTCCTCGTAGAGACTGGCCCTGTTGTAAACGCGCCCGTCGGCCGAGGTCTCGTAGTTCGAACCGACGAGGACCATCGCGAAGTCTCCGGAAAGAGCCCGCAGTCGTTCCTCGGCGCGGTCGACGAGAGGCTGGATCCCTTTCCCGGCGTCTCCCATGAAGGAAGTCGCCCACATCTCGGGGAGGATTCCGAGCTGTACGCCGTTCTCGGCCGCCTCCTGGACCAGGCCTTCGGCCCGTTCGAGGTTGTGGTCGAGGTCGCCTCGGACCACGTCCCATTGCAGGGCGGCGGCCTTGAACATCGGTTCTTGTTCCATGTACGAGAATCCGGGACCGAGCGTTCCGAGCGGAGTACTCTCCACCGTAGGGGCTTCCGGATCAAGACGCCCCTTCGGCGAAGGTCCGGTCGGAAATGCGGTCCCGGTCCTTTCCGTACGGAAACCCGTTCAGGCCCTGAAGATCGGGGTCGTGGGCTCGTTCCCCGGGCTCTTGGGGCTGCGGTCCTCGCGGGTCGCGTCGATCAGGTTCTTGCTGGGCTTGAAAAGGATCGTCTCCTTGTCGGCGACTTCGATGCTCTCCCCCGTCACGGGGTGCTTGTAGGCTCTCCCTTTCCGGATCTTGCGTTCGAACGTTCCGAATCCCTTGATCGCGACCCTTCCTTTCTTCGCGAGGAGGTCGGCGACGCTGTCGAGGACGGCGTCGAGGATCTTCGCGGCCTGGCGCCTGGATCCGCCGAGCTTCTCGGACACCGCATCCGTAAGCATCCCCTTGTTGGCCTGATTGCCCGCCAGGCCGCCTTCCCGGTGGTTGCTTCGGTTCGGGGATCCGTTGTGTTCATGTGCGTCGATCATGACTTTCTCCATGTTGGTCTTGCCATGCACGTTCTTGCGAACCTGCGAGTTGCTTGAGTTGTCTTGTTGATCCGATGCCGGAGTCAGCAGGCCGTGCGTTCCGGACAGAGTTTCAGAAGGTTCTTCGCGAGTTTCTTCAGGTAGGAGGAGACGGTCGCGTCGGGGTGGAGTCGGGTGAACGGAGTCCGTTTCTGGATCGCCTGGTTGACCCGGGCGTCCTCTGGGACCAGGCCCAGCCAATCGATCCCGAAGCCCAGGAATTTTTCGGTGCATCCTTTGAGCTTCTGGTAGACCTGGTCCGCCTCCTCAGGGGACCGGGCGCGGTTGACGATCAGGTGGATCGGCCGGTCGTAACCGTCCTGGGTGACGACCTTGATGATCCCATAGGCATTCGTAAGGGCCGTGAAGTTGGCGTTCGTGACGACGAGGGTCCGGTCGGCGATCCCGACGAAGTCGGTGACCTGTGTGCTAACTCCTGCGCCCGTGTCGATCAGGATCAGGTCGGTGTAGGGCCGGAGGTCCAGGATCGCATCCATGACCCTGCGGCGCCCCTGCTCGTCCAGGTTCGCCATTTCCTTGATCCCCTGTCCGCCCGAGATGAGTTTCAGTCCGCAGGGCCCTTCGACGAGGATGTCGGTGATCTGGGCCCTTTCCTCGAGGTAGTCCGTCAGGGAATGAGAGGGTCGGACCCCCATCAGGATGTGGGCGTTGGCCAACCCGAGGTCTGCGTCGATCAGCATGGTGCGCCGCCCGGAGGCCGCGAGTTCGACGGCGAGGTTCACGGACAGCGTGGTCTTTCCCACGCCGCCCTTGCCCGAGGTGACAACGAAGATCGGCGCCCTGCTGTTCGGGTCGTTCGTTTCGCGATTCGGAGGATTGGGGTTCACGATGAATGTTCCGATGGGTGGGGACGTGGAGGGGAAAACCGGCCGGGCCGGAACACCGTTCCCATCGCTCTTTCTCGGTGGCGCGCGCCCAAACTTTCCCGCTTCTCGAAGATTGACGTGGATGTGAGCGGTAGGAGCAGGAGGAGAGGATCCGGTCGTATGGGAGCGATGAATCCATGAGCGGCATGTCCGCCATGGGGGGGGACTTGCCCATTTTCTCGGCAGCATTGATCCGATCCCGGCGGGTGTGCGATCGAATCGAGAGGCTGCGCGCGGCGCGGCCTCGAAGGTCCGGGACAAGGTCTTCCCGTTTGGGTTCAAGGGGGTGCCGGTCTCGTACCGAAGAAAGTTCCGGAATGGCGTGCAATCCTCAGGGAGAGGCCGTGATGGAAACCAACCGGCAGAACAGGCGTCGCAAGCTGATCGTCAACAAGAAGACCCAGACGAGAATGGTCGTGACGATCACGTTTCTTCCGATTCTGGGGTTGGTCGCCGCGACGCTGGCCGTCGGTTTCCTAACCGGAAAGGTGCTCGATGAGGCGAGGCAGGCCGAGGTCGCGTTGCCGACCTTGAGTCCCCTGTTCATCGCCCTGTTCTCGTTCATCCTGGCCGCGGGGGTCGTCGTCGTCATCCAAGCCCTTCGCTACAGCCACAAGATCGCCGGGCCGACCTTCCGCCTCGTACGTTCGCTGAAGAGCATCCGGAACGGAGACCTCTCCTTCCGGGTGAAGCTCCGGAAAGGGGATGAACTCACCGAGATCGCTGAGGAAGTGAATCGCCTGATGGACTGGCTGGCCGATCATCCTCCGAAGGGCGTGAGGATGATCGGGGTGAAGGACTCGGCCTCGAAAGTCGTCGAGGATTCCGAGGGCCTGAAGAGGGAGTTCGCCGCCATGCGGGAAGGATGAGCCCCCCCGGGGTTCCCTCGGACGCGGAGAAAGCCGAGACGAGGGGTGCTCGTCTCGCCTTCCTCCTCTGGCTCCTGGCGATTCCCGGATTCACCTTCGCCCTGACGCGTTCGGGGAGGAGGACCTCGGCGGTTCTCGATGCACGGACCTCGTTGCGTAACGGCCTCGAGCGCGCTGCCGTCTTCCTCCGGGGGCTCGGAAAGGAGAGCGTCTTCGGGAACGAGGCCGCGAGGGGCGGAGAGAATCCCGCGCCGCGGATCCGCGGCGCCTTCGCCGAGCGCGGAGCTTCCGTCTTCTCCGAAGCGGACGGTTCGATGAGGGTCGAGGGATACCTGGACCGCCCCCTTCGTCTCCGGGTCCGGCGCGGTTCGGGCTTCTGGCGGATCCACCTCTCGGTCGAGGGAAGGGGGGGGCCGGTCGAACTCGCCTTCCTCTGGTGGCCTGGAACCGAAGTCTGATGGACGGTCCACGAAGGAGAATACGTTTCTTTCTGAGGGGGCTGGAGAACGCCGCTTCCGCCTGGGTCGTCGCCGCCCTTTCGGGGGCCTTCCTGACGCTCATCGTGCTTCTCGTCTCCGGGCCGGTTGCGAAGATGCGGAGGTTCGAACGATCCTGGTACCGGGAGAGGATCCGGTACGCGGTCGAGGAGATCGGGCTGCGGGCCCTGGCGTCTGGAACCCTGGATCGACTCCCGGACGTCCGCATGACTCAGGGCGTTCTCTCCCCCTGGCCCGGACGGGAAGTCCGCGTTTCCCGCGTCGAGACCGGGGAGGGTCCGGCCCTGAGGTTCCTGCTCTCGACTCCTTTCGGTGTGGAGACCTGGCTCGCGACCTTCCGGCGGGGACTGCTCCCCGCTGGTTTCCAGTGGGCCCTGGGGGAAGGGGATCCCGATCCCTCCGCCGATTTCGAAGGGGGAAGAGTCGTGGTCGCGGGAAAGATCGGACGATTCCGGACCGACGAGGGCGATGGGTTCCGTCACCCCTTGGATTTGCCCGGGGCCTGGGAAGTGAAACCCGACACCGTCCTCGACATGCGCCGCTGCGTCGAGAGGGGGGGGAGGAGGCTGGAGGTCCCGATCCGGCCTGCGGGGGAGACCGCCCTGCGTTGCCTGCCGCGGGGAACGGACCTCGACGATTTCGCGTTCGGCCGCTTCCCCGGGGAGACCTTCGTGGCCTTTCCGCCGGAGGGGCCCCGCGTGCTGAAAGTCCTCGGCCACCTGTGGATCGGGGAACCCGGAAAGGTCTTCCGGGTAGATCCGGGCGGGCGCGATCTCGTGTTCTTCGTCCGCGGGAACCTTTACCTCAGAGGAGATCTGCGGGTACGCCCGGGGAGGGGGCGGCTCTGGTTCCTCGTCGGGGCGCCGTCGGGGAAGGGCTTCCGCGATCTCGACCGGGACGGCCTCCCGGACCCCGGGGAAGTCCTTTCCGGGGGGGGCGAGCGCCCGACCCCGAGGGAGGGTTCGGGAATGGTCTATCTCGGCCTTTCGGGGTACCGGCCCCGGATCCGGGCCGGAATCGTTGCAAGGGGGGATGCGATCAGCGGTCCGGCGGGGTTCGAACTCGACGGGGTCCTTCTCGTCGGGGGGAGGCTCGTCGTCCCCCAGGACGTCACAGGACGGGTCGTGATCGGGACGCTGGAAGGACGGCAGGGAGAAGCATGCCGAGGCCTGCCGCGCATCCCCGGATCCCTCCGCATCCTCCGCCTCCAGGAGGTCCGGCGCCTGGAGTCGGATGCGGTCTTCCCGGACGGGGAGAGGAGGGGGGCTCTCCATTGATCCCCGAAGGTCCAGGGCTATGCTCCCCCGCCCGGTTCCCTCGGAGAGGTCGTTCCAGGCCGCGCGGGAGGAGCCGTTTCGGATGGGGACGTAGCTCAGCTGGGAGAGCGTCGCGTTCGCAATGCGAAGGTCGTGGGTTCGAATCCCATCGTCTCCACCACTTTTCTTTCGGTTCCTGGATTCCCGTGGAGTGCAGATGGCCGCGCAACGCAGCCGCCGGCGGGCCGGGGCACGGGTTCGGCGAATCCTGGAGACCCTGCGCCGCCTCTACCCCGAGGTCGATTGCGCCCTCGACTTCGAGGATCCGTTTCAGTTGCTCGTCGCTACGATCCTCTCGGCGCAGTGCACGGACGTCACCGTCAACAAGGTGACCCCCGCCCTGTTCCGCTGCTATCCGGATCCCCGGCGCATGGCCGAGGCGCGACTCGAGGACCTCGAGGAACTCGTCTACTCGACGGGGTTCTACCGGAACAAGGCGAGGAACCTGAAGGCCATGAGTCGGAAGCTCCGGGAGGATTTCGGGGGGAAGGTCCCGGAGCGGATGGAGGATCTGCTGTCCCTCCCCGGCGTGGCGAGGAAGACGGCGAACGTCGTCCTCGGGATGGCCTTCCGGAAAGCCGAGGGGATCGTCGTCGATACCCATGTCGGAAGGATCGCACGAAGGCTCGGGATGACCGGGGAGAAGAATCCCGTCGTCGTCGAACGGGACCTGACGGCCCAGGTTCCGAGAGAGGACTGGATCTGGTTCTCGCACGCCTTGATCGAACACGGGCGCCGGATCTGCCGTTCGAGGAAGCCCCTCTGCGGGGAATGCCCGCTCGCCGGGGATTGCGAGGCGGCGAGACCGGGGGGTGCCGAGGCGGAATGATGAGCGGGAAGACGCCCGAGGATCATGGAGGCGGCCGCTGTGAAGAGGGCGCGAAGCGAGAGGGGGAACCGGCCGTCACGCGCCGACTCTGCATCGACGACTACGAGTGGATGATCCGCGCGCGGAAGGCCTTCCTGGCGGCGGATCATTCCGGGGATCTCGAAGCGGCGCGGGCCGCGGAGATCCTCGCCGGAGACCGGAGACTGGACGGTCCCCTCTTCATGGAGTGGGAAGTCCGCCCTCTTTTCGACCGGGCGCTTGTCAGGGCCCTGCGGATCCTCCTGGATCGGGTGGAGGAGGACCTCGCGCTGGGGGGGACGCCGCCCTCGGAGATTCCGGAGGCCGCGGCCCGGCTGCGGAAGGAGATCCAGGAGACGATCGAGAGGCTCGCGGGGAAGAGAGGGCTCGATCCGGGGGTCCGGCGTTCCGGGAACTGATCCCTTCGGAGCCGTCCTCGTCAAGGTCGACTCGCGTCCGAATTGACGCAGCCCGGGCCCTGCTCTTCCCTGGATCGCGGGGGCGGCCTACGATGCTCCGTCCGGTTCGCGGAGATCGCGGTATCCCGTATCCATCCCAGGAGTCCGAATCGTGGGCACCCCCGTCATCGTTTCTTCCTGCCGAACCCCGCTGGGTCGGTTCCAGGGCGGCCTGTCCTCCCTTCCCGCCGCGAAGCTCGGCGCGCTCGCCGTGAAGGAGGCGGTCTCCCGCGCGGGCCTCGATCCGGAAGAGGTCGAGGAGGTTCTGATGGGTCTCGTGCTGCAGGCCGGGCAGGGACAGAACCCCGCCCGACAGGCCGCGCTCGGGGCCGGCCTGCCCGACCGCGTCGCCGCGGTGACGATCAACAAGGTGTGCGGTTCCGGCCTCAAGACGGTCATGTCGGCCGCGCAGGCGATCAAGGCGGGGGACCTGACGGCCGCGGTGGCCGGCGGGATGGAGTCGATGTCCCGCGCACCCTACATCCTGCCCGAGGCGAGGAGCGGGCAGCGCTTGGGGCATGGACGCCTCGTCGATGCGATGATCCAGGACGGCCTCTGGGACGTCTACAACGACTTCCACATGGGCATGACGGCGGAACTCGTCGCGAAGGAATACGGGGTTTCCCGCGAGGACCAGGACGCCTACGCGGTGGAATCCCATCGCCGGGCGGCCGAGGCCTGGGAGGCGGGCCGGTTCGCGGCGGAAGTCTTTCCGGTGGAGGTCCCCGGAAGGAAGGGAAAGGTCACGGTCGTCGACAGGGACGAGGGTCCGCGCGCCGATTGCACGCTGGAGAGCCTCGCGAGGCTGAAGCCGGCCTTCCAGCGCGACGGAGGGACCGTGACCGCGGGCAACGCGAGCACGATCAACGACGGGGCCTCGGCTCTGGTCGTCATGGACGAGGAGAAGGCCCGCTCGCTCGGGCTCCGCCCGAAGGCGCGCATCCTCGGATACGCGACGGGCGGGGTGGCTCCCGAGTGGGTCATGATGGCTCCGGAAGCGGCCTTTGCGAAGCTCTGCGCCTCGACGAAGATGGAACTCTCCTCCTTCGACCTGATCGAACTCAATGAGGCCTTCGCGGTGCAGGCCGTCGCGCTGGTCCGCAAGCTCGAACTGGACCCCGAGCGTGTCAACGTGAACGGAGGGGCCGTGGCGCTCGGACATCCGATCGGTTGTTCGGGGGCCAGGATCCTGACGACGCTCCTGCACGCGATGGAGGAACGGGACGAATCGACCGGCGCGGCCGCGCTCTGTCTGGGGGGCGGCAACGCCGTGGCCTTGGCCGTGGAGAGGATCTAGACCGCGCCCGTTCCGAGCGGCGCATCATCCCCAAGGGAGAGCGAAAGATGAGCAGGATCACGGTTGTCGGCGGCGGAACGATGGGGAACGGCATCGCCCAGGTCTTCGCGACGAGCGGGGACGAAGTTGTTCTCATCGACGTTTCCCCAGAGTGCCTCGACCGGGCCGTCGCCAGGATCGGGAAGAGCCTCGATCGGATCGTCAAGAAGGAGCGGATGACGGCCGAGGAGGCCGAAACGGTGAAGAAGCGCATCCGACCGACGACCGAGCTGGAGGAGGCGGCGGGCTCGACCCTGGTGATCGAGGCCGTTCCGGAGAGGCTCGACCTCAAGAGGGACCTCCTCAAGCGACTGGACGGGGTCGTGGGGCCGGAGACGATCCTCGCCTCCAATACCTCCTCGATCTCGATCACGGCCCTGGGAGCGGCGACCGGGAGGCCGGACAAGGTCATCGGCATGCACTTCATGAATCCGGTCCCGGTCATGAAACTCGTCGAGGTCATCCGGGGACAGGACACATCCAAGGAGACGACGGCCGCGGTCATCGCGGCGGCCGAGGCTCTCGGAAAGGTCGCGATCCCCGCCCAGGACTATCCGGGTTTCGTCAGCAACCGCGTGCTGATGCCGATGATCAACGAGGCGATCCAGTGCCTGATGGAGGGGGTCGCCGACCGGGAGGGGATCGACGGCATCATGAAACTCGGCATGAACCATCCGATGGGCCCCTTGACCCTCGCCGATTTCATCGGCCTGGACGTCTGCCTGCATATCCTCGAGGTCCTGTACGAGGGCTTCGGGGATCCGAAATACCGGCCCTGCGCCCTGCTCAAGAGGATGGTCGCCGCCGGTCATCTCGGGAGGAAGACGGGCCGGGGCTTCTACGAATACGACTGACGACGGAGGGGCGGCGCGGCCGCCGGAGGACGCGAACATGGTCTCTTTCACGCTTCAGGAAGACCTGCAGATGCTGCGCGACACCGCGAGGGAATTCGCGGAGAAGGAACTGGTCCCGAACGCCGCGGCCTGGGACGAGGAACGGCGTTTCCCCCGGGAGGCCGTCATGAAGGCGGCCGAACTCGGCTTTCTCGGCATGTCGATCCCCGAGGAGTACGGCGGCAACCGCATGGGGAACCTGGCGCTCTGCGTCCTCCTCGAGGAGATCAACAGGGGCTGCGCCTCGACCGGGGTCACGGTCTCCGTGCACAACAGCCTCTTCTGCTCCCCCCTCGTCAAGTTCGGGACCGAGGAACAGAAACGCCGCTATCTCCCGAAGATGGCGACCGGCGAGACTCTCGGAGCCTACTGTCTCTCGGAGGCCGGCGCCGGGAGCGACGCGGCCGGGCTCAGCTGCGCGGCCGTCCGCGACGGCGGAGACTGGGTGCTGAACGGCGCCAAGCTCTGGATCACGACCGGTTCCGAGGCCGACGTGTTCATCATCTTCGCGAGGACCGGGGAGCATCGGACGCGCGGGATCTCCGCCTTCCTCGTCGAAAAGGCCTTCGAGGGATTCGGGGTCGGCAAGAAGGAAGAGAAGCTCGGGATCCGCGCCTCTCCGACGACCGAGATCCTGCTCCAGGACTGCCGGGTTCCGGGGGAGAACCTTCTCGGAGAGGAGGGGCAGGGATTCAAGATCGCCCTCGACACCCTCGACGGCGGCCGCCTCGGAATCGCCGCCCAGAGCCTCGGGATCGGCCGGGCCTGTCTCGAGGCCTCGATCCGCTATGCGAAGGAGCGCAAGCAGTTCGGACGGGAGATCGGGCAGTTCCAGGCCATCCAGTGGAAACTCGCCGACATGGCGACGAACCTCGAAGCCGCCCGGCTCCTGACCTGGAAGGCCGCGGCGAGGCGAGACGAAGGGCTCCCCTGCACGAAGGAATCGGCGATGGCCAAGCTCGCGGCTTCCAGGACCTGCAACGCCGCGGCGCGCGAGGCCGTGCAGATCCACGGGGGAGCGGGCTATACGCGGGAGTTCCCGGTCGAGCGCTACATGAGGGATGCGCGGATCACGGAGATCTACGAGGGGGTGACCGACATCCAGAGGCTGGTGATCTCCCGGCACCTGATGGCCTGAGGTCCCGGGGGCTCGGATGGACGTCGCCGCCTTGGCCGAGGGAGTCCGCCGCGGGGAGATCCTGACCCTGGGCAAGGCCCTCTCCTTCGTCGAGAAGGGGGGGAGGGACGCGGCCGCTCTCCTCGAAGCGCTCGAGGTCGGGGAGGAGGGCCCCCCCCGCATCGGGATCGCCGGACCCCCCGGCGCGGGGAAATCGACCCTGGCCTCGGGGCTCGTCCGCGCGTTCCGTGCGAGGGGCGAGCGGGTCGCCCTGCTCGCCGTGGACCCGAGCAGCCCGTTCAGCGGCGGGGCGCTCCTCGGGGACCGGATCCGCCTGAGCGGCCAGTTCGAGGACGAGGGGGTCTTCATCCGTTCGGTCGCGACCCGGGGGGCGGCGGGAGGCCTTTCCCCCGCCGTCGCGGACATGGCCGAGGTCTGCGCCGCCGCGGGATTCGACCGCATCCTGATCGAGACGGTCGGGATCGGGCAGGCGGAACTCGAGGTCATGCGAGTCGCCGACCTCGTTCTCCTCGTCCTCCAGCCCGGCGCCGGGGACGGCGTCCAGGCGATGAAGGCCGGAATCCTCGAGATCGCCGACCTGATCGCCTGCAACAAGGCGGACCTTCCGGGGATCGAGGCTCTCGAGAGCCAGATGCGGGAGATGCTCGACCTCAGGGCCCGGGAGGTCGGGCGCCGCCCCCTTCTGCTGCGCACCACGGCCCGGAGCGCCGAGGGGATCGAGGACCTCGCCGCCGCGATCGAGGCCCGCTGGCGGGAGATCGGGGAGGAGGAGAGGAAACGCAGGCGCGAGGAGCGCTGGGTCTTCCTCGTCCGCTCGCGCGTCCTGGACCTCGTCCGGGAAGCCCTGGACGCCGAGGATCTCCAGGCCGAGCCCGGGACGGTTCCCGCCCTCAGGGCCCGGAGTTTCCTGCGTTCCCTCGCGGCTCGTTGGGACGGGTCCCTGGAATCCGGGGAGGGGTCATGAAGCGCGGGAGGGTCCGTGTCCTGATCGCGAAGCCCGGACTCGACGGGCACGATCGAGGGGCGAAGGTCGTGGCCTCGGCCCTCAGGGACCGGGGGATGGAGGTTATCTACACGGGGCTCCACCAGACCCCGGAAGTCATCGTCCGGGCCGCGGTCCAGGAGGATGTCGACGTCGTCGGGCTGTCCCTGCACTCCGGTTCGCACATGGACCTCTTCCCGGAGGTCCGGCGCCTCCTCCTCGAGGCGGGCATGGAGAAGGTCCTCTTGATCGGAGGGGGCATCATCCCCGACGAGGACCGGGAGGTCCTCGAGGCCCGGGGCTTCGCCCGGATCTTCGGTCCGGGGACGCCGACCGGGGAGATCGCGGATTTCATCGAGAAACATCTGGGCGGGGAATCGAAGACATGAGGGCTCGGAACGGGAATCCGGGCGCCCCGCCCCCTTGCTGGTTCGAGGGTCCGAGGAACGCTAGCCTCCTCGGTCCCCCGCGTAGGACCGGGTCCCCTGCATCAGGAGCGAAACCCCGATGAACGGCGAAGAGTGGACGAATTTCAGGCTGACGGAAGAGCAGGAGATGATCCGTGACACCGCGAGGAAGTTCGCGGAGGAGCAGCTCCTCCCCCAGGCGGTCGACATCGATCTCGAGGCGAGGTTCCCCGCCGAGACCTTTCGGCAGATGGCCGAACTCGGTTTTCTCGGTCTGCCGATCTCGGAGGAGATGGGCGGGGCCGGGATGGGCTACTTCGCATACTGCCTCGCTCTCGAGGAGATCGCGAAGGTCTGCGCCTCGACCGCGCTTGGACTCGAGGCCCATATCAGCCTCTGCACCTACCTGATCGACTCGTTCGCCTCGGAGGAGCAGAGGCGGAAGTACGTTCCCGATCTCGCCTCGGGAGAGAAGCTCGGGTCCTTCGGCCTGACCGAACCCGAGGCGGGCAGCGACGCGGGGGGAACCCGGACGGTCGCGAGGAGGGACGGGGATTCCTATGTCATCGACGGCCGCAAGGCCTTCATCACGAACGCGAACCATGCGGGAACCTTCGTGATCACCGCGCGGACCGATTCGGAGAGCTCCACCGGAACGAAGGGGATCTCGGCCTTCATCGTCGAGAGGGACACCCCCGGTTTCCATATCGAGAAAGGGGAGACGAAGCTCGGCATGCGGGGCTCGGACTGGGCGAACCTGGTCTTCGAGGGCATGAGGGTCCCGGTCGAGAACCGGATCGGCGGGGAGGGGGAGGGGTTCCAGTTCTTCATGAAGACCCTCGACGCGGGAAGGGTCGCGATCGGAGCCCTCGCGCTGGGAATCGCCGAGGGAGCCTATGAACGGGCCCTCCGCTACGCGCAGGAGCGCATGGCCTTCGGGAAGCCCCTGGCGAAACAGCAGGCCGTGGCCTTCAAGCTCGCGGAAATGGCGACGAGGATCGAGTGCGCCCGTCACCTCGTCTATCACGGTTGCAGGCTCAAGGACCAGGGCGTGGAGGCCTTCGCGAAGGAGGCGGCGATGGCCAAGGTCGTGGCTTCCGAGGCGGCGACCTTCTGCGCGGACGAGGCGATCCAGATCCACGGCGGATACGGTTACACCGCCGAATACCACGTCGAGCGGATGTATCGCGATGCGAAGCTCTGCGAGATCGGGGAAGGGACGAGCGAGATCTGCCGGCTCGTGATCTCCCGGCGTATCCTCGCGGACTGAAGTCCGCCCGGCATGGATCTCGGAGGTTCGGATGTCCCCCGCTTGCCCGAGGGCTGGGACAAGGGGCCCCCTCCTCCGCTCGATCTGGGGGGGATCCGGGTCCATGAACTCGACGGAGGGAGCCTCCGCTTCTGGCTCCCGACCCGCCGCGGCGTCCCGGAAATCAGGCTCCGAATCCGCCCTGCTCTCCTCGTGGGGTCGGAGGGGGCCTGTCTGATCGATCCGGGCTTCGGTCCGGCGGATCCGAGACGCAGGGAGAAGTTCGCTCTCGAGGATCCGAACGAGCCGATCGAGGCGCAGTGCCGGAGGATTCTCGGGGGGGACCCCGCCGTCGTCGCGGCGACGCATCTCCACTTCGACCACGCCTGCGGTCTCCTGGCGGCGGAGGCGAAGGGCGGGGAGGCGCTCCGTTTCCCGGAGGCGGAGATCCTCCTCCACCGGATCGAGTGGGAGACCGGCCTGCGGAGCGGGAGGGGCGGAAGACTCGCCCACCGTCTCGAAGCCGCCCTCGAAAGGGGCGGCGGGAGGATGCGGCTGTTGGAGGGGGAGACCGGGGAGGTCTGGCCGGGACTCGATTTCCGCCTGCGTCCGGGGCACACGGAGGGCCTCCTCGTCTTCCGCGCGGCGGGGGACCGCCTCTCGTGCCGTTTCCCCTCGGATCTCTGTCCGACGCGCGCCTTCCTCTCGCCCCGGGGCGATCCGCGTTCGGATGGGGACGAGGAGCGGGCCCTGGCGTCGAGGAAGGCCCTGTCCGAGGAAATGGAGGCCGCGGGGGGCCTCATGTGGCTCTACCATGACCCGGATCTCCCCTGGATCCGCCGCCTTCAGGCGACCGGCCGGGGGAACGGAGACTGATCCGGAGCGGGTTCCGCCGGAAGCGGGGGCTCCGTCCCCCGCTCCCGGCGGCGGACCGGAACCGGGGCTAGGAGGCGTCTTGGAAGAGGACCTGATCTTCGAACGGATCTCGAGCGAGGTCCTCGTCGACCATCCCTGGCACCGCTACCGGCGCGACCGCTACCGCCTCCGGGACGGCGCGGTCGGGGACTACTACTACATCGACATCCCGGGCTCCTGCGGGATCATCCCCCTCTTCGAGGACGGGACGACGATGCTCCTCCGCGTCGAGCGCTATCTCCTGGGGCGGCATCTCTGGGAGTTTCCGATCGGGGGGATGGGGGAGGGGGAGGACCCCCGGGAGGTCGCGGAGAAGGAACTGGCCGAGGAGGCCGGGCTCGAGGCGGAACGCTGGACCTTCCTCGGGAGTTTTGCCCCCTACAAGGGGGCCTCGAACGAACGCTGCCGCTTCTTCCTGGCCGAGGGGCTGCGCTCCGTCCGGAGGGCGCCCGAGCCCAGCGAGAGGATTCGGGTCGAACGGGTCCCTCTCCAGGAGGCTTTCCGCAGGTTGCTCGAACAGGAGCTTCCCGACGGACAGTCCCTCTGCGGATGGCTTCTCCTCCAGCGATACCTCGGGGGAGGGAGGTCGCCCGGCGATCCTGCTTGAACCACCCGCGGGGGGGCCGATAGTACCGCTCCTCGGCGGAACGGGAGGGGAAGGTTCCCCGCGCGCCGCCGCCCTCCGACATGCGGGGAATCTGGAAAGTCCGCCTCTCCGAACTGGGTCCGGCCCGGCGCTCCCTGGTCGCCGGAGCCCGGATCCTGGTCGCGAGCCTCCACGGACTCCAGGCGAACCAGGGGAGCCTGCGGGCCGCGGGGCTCACCTATCTGACTCTGATGGCCCTGGTCCCGATGCTCGCGGTCGTCTTCGCGATCGCGAACGGCTTCGCGATCGAGAGCAACCTCCGGGAGGCCCTGCAACAGGCCCTGCGGGACTATCCGAAGGGCTTCCAGGATTTCCTCGCCCGGGCCCTGGCCCTCGTCGAGCGGATCGATTTCAAGGCGCTCGGCCTGCTCGGATCCCTGGCCCTCGTCTCCCTCGTGCTCTCGGTCATGGGGCGGGTCGAACAAGCCCTGAACCTGACCTGGAAGGCCCGGCGCCGGAGAAACCTCGCGCGGCGCTACGCGGACTACCTCGCCTTCCTCCTCCTGATTCCCGGGCTCGTGCTTCTCGCGACCGGTCTGAACACGGCCTTCCAACTCGAGGGGAGGATCGCCTCGCTCGAGGACAGCCTGCCCTGGCTCGCCTGGACCCTGCGGTCGGGACTGCGGTTCCTACCCGTCCTCCTGCTCTGCTCGGCGGCGACCCTGCTCTACAAGATCGTTCCGAACGTCCAGGTCCGATGGCCGCCGGCCCTGGCTTCGGGGATCCTGACCGGCTTCCTCTGGATCGGGGCCCAGTGGGTCTTCCTCCGCTTCCAGATCGGGCTCGCGCAGATGAACGCGATCTACGGTTCCCTGGCCTTCCTCCCCCTGCTCCTGTTCTACCTCTACAGCTCCTGGACGATCGTCCTCTGGGGGGGCGAACTCTGCTTCGCCCTCCAGCACCTCGACCAGTTGACGGCTCCGGGGTCGGAGCGCCCGTGGACGCCGGCGCGCCGCCGCCGGTACGGCTACCTCCTCGCACGGGAGGCGATGGAGGCCTTCGCCAGGGGGCAGGTCCTGTCCCTCGGCGTCTTCGCGGGGAGGACCGGGCTGCCCAGGGACCGGGTCGACGACCTCGTGAAGACGCTGTCGCGCGCGGGGGTCCTGCGGCGGGTGCGTTTCGGGGACTCGGTCGTCCCCGCGCTTCCTCCCGGGAAGCTGGCCGTCGGAAAACTCTTCGCGGCCCTCGACGGGGAGGATGATGCCGGCGGGCGGGGTTGGTCCGAGGAAGAGGAGGCGCGGCTGGTGCGGCTGAAGGCCGCCGCCGCGCGGGAGGAGGGCTTCCTTTGAGGGCCGGAAGGACGGATCCGGGGCTTCGCTTCCTTCGAGGGCTCCTCCCGGCCCTCGCCGCCGCGCTGCTCCCCGCCTGCGGGGGGGTCGGAGGGCGGGGGGCCTCCACGGTCCGCGGGCTTCCCCCTCCCTCGACCCGGGCCGCGGCCGTTCGGAAGGTCGAGGCCGCTCTTTCGCGTCTCGAGGGGACGCGCGCCCTGCGGCACGCGCGGCTCGGGTTCTGGCTCCAGGCGGTCGACGAGGAAGCCCCGCTGGCCCAGCGGAGGGGGACCGAGGGTTTCCTTCCGGCCTCGAACCTGAAGTTGATCTCGAGCGCGGTCGCCCTCCTCGTGCACGGGCGGGCCTTCCGCTACCACACGAAACTCGAGGCCCATGGTCCGATCGAGGGAGGGAGGCTCCGTGGAGACCTGGTCCTCGTCGGGGACGGGGACCCGACCCTCGGCGCGCTGGCCTTCTCGAAGGAGGGGCAGACCGCGGTCTTCGAGCGGATGGCCGCCTCCTTGAAGAAGGCGGGAATCCTGGAAGTCTCGGGCGACGTGCTGGGACTCGACGACTGCCAACCCGACGAGATCATGGGGGAGGGTTGGGATTGGTCCTACCAGTCGGATTGGTACGCGGCGCAGATCTCGGGACTCTGCTTCAACGAGAACTGCATCGACCTGATCTTCGACGGAACGGCCGAGGGAATGGCTCCGAGGATCCGCCTCGAACCGGACACGGAATACGTGACGATCCGAAACAAGGTCCGATGCCGGTCCGGGGGGCCGAAGGGCGTCTTCTACCGGCGGCGGAGAGGCACGAACCGGATCCTCGTGACCGGAAGCCTCTCCCCGAAGACCCGGGGGAAACGGGACTGGGCGAGCGTCGAGAATCCAACGGCCTTCGCCGCGACGGTCCTCGCGGAGACCCTGGTCCGGTCGGGGGTGAAGGTCCGCGGAAAGGCCCTTGACGCGGACGAATCGGAAGGCTGGAAGCGGGGGAAGCCGCTCCTGACCGTTCACGACCATCCCTCTCCGACGATGGGAGAGATCCTCGTCTCCATGAACCGCCGCAGCCAGAACCTCTATGCCGAGGAAGTCCTGCGTTCCGCGGCCCGCCTCCGCCTCGGGGAGGGATCGATGAAGGCCGCCCGGCGGGCCGCCGAGGCCGTGCTCAGGGGACTCGGCCTGGATACGGAAGGCCTCCATCTCGCGGACGGATCCGGCCTTTCCCGCTTGAACCGCGTCGAGCCCCGGCACCTGGGGCGGCTCCTCGTCGCGATGGCCGGGCGCCCCGAGGGCGCCTTCTACCGCTCGACCCTGCCCGCCCCGGGGGAGGGGACGCTCCGCCGCCGATTCGGGGGAGGGTCTCCGGCCCGCGGCCGCCTGCGGGCGAAGACCGGAACCCTTTCGCGGGTCGTCGCCCTCTCGGGCTATTTCGAGCGCGAAGGCCGCGCGCCGATGGCCTTCGTGATCCTCGTCAACGGCTTCCTCGCCCCTTCCTCGGAGGTGCGGGCCGCGGTGGACCGCTTCCTCGAGGAGATCCTCCGCCTCTTCCCTTGACCGGTCGAGGGTTCCGCTCCGTCCCCCGATTCGGGGGACCGGTCAGGACCGCGGCCAGGGCCCTCCGGTAGAGGAGGAGTAGCAGCAGGCCGGCGAGGAGGGGGACCCAGAAGGAGTAGCTCCGGAACGATTGGCGCAGGGTCTCCCATTCGGCCGCGAGTGTTCGGGCGGCGAGGAAGATCATCCCGTTCCAGAGCGCCGCGCTCGCCCCCGCGAGGAGGAGACCCCGGCCGAGGGGGTAACCGCCCGCTCCGGCTCCCAGCAGCAGGAAGGCCCGGCCGACCGGGAGGAAACGGGAGAAGAGGATCAGGAGCCCTCCCGTGCGCCGGAGCGCGTCCCGCAGCGGGAGGGCCCGGTCGAGAAGGCGGCGGAGCCTCGTGCCCTCCCGGATCCGACGGCCCATCGTGTCGAGCCGGCGGCCTAAGAGGAGGCAGAGGGCCGCGCCGGCGATCGAACCCAGGAGGGCTCCCGCCCAGGCGGGGCCGAGGGGTTCCCCCCGGGTCGCGAGAAGCCAGGCCCCCCCGAGCAGGACAAGGTCGCCCGGAAACGGGGGGAAGACGTGTTCGAGGAAGGAGGTCCCGCATAGAAGGAACGGGAACCAGGAGGGGTCGAGGTTCCGCAACCATTCCGGGATCTGTTCCCAGTCCAGGAGGAGGGCGGGGAGAAAGAGGAGGGCCCGGGTCCTGCCCGCCGGGATCCGTGCTTGCGGTTTGCGGGGGAAGACCCGTAAACCTTGGAGGCTTCCGGAGGAACTACGCACTCCTCCATTCTTCTGGAACCCGGGAAAGATATCTTCGATGAAATCCCTGACCCTCGCCTCCTTCGCCCTCCTGTCCGGTCTGGTCCTGGGCCGGCCCGATGTCCTCTCCCGCCAGGAAAGCGGGGGGCCGGCTCCGCTCCGGATCGCCGTCGTCGATTGGAACGCGGTCAAGAACCGTTCGAAGAAGATCGGCGCGATGATCTCCGAGGAGGAGAAGAAGCTCGCCGGATTGAATCGGGAACTCGAGGACCTCACGAAGAAGGTCAAGGACCTCGAGGACGGCCTCGTGATGTTCGAGAAGGGATCGAAGGAAGCGGACCAGGCCGTCCGGGATCTCAAGGTCGCGAGATACAAGCTCGAACAGACCCGGACGATGGGAACCCTCTGGGCCCGGAAACACCGGAACGAGATCCTTCTTCGGATCTATGACATCATCCACGAGAAGGTCCGCCTCCTCGCCGAGAAGAAGCACCTGGATCTCGTGCTTCGTCTCGAACAGGAGAGCAAGGAGGAGGTCAAGCTCGGAACCGCGATGCGTCTCTCGGTCCGCCAGGCCAACACCTGTCTCTACCACTCGGACCGCCTGGACCTGACCGAAGAGGTCATCCAACTCCTGGACGCTTGAAGGGTCGGCGGCCCTCGAGGTTCGGGCGGGAGGCGGGTCCTTTCCCGGCCGGGAGGAGGGTCGCCTTCTGGATGGGGGGCGGGGACGCAGGTATCGTGCTTCCGCTCGAGAGGTCCTTTTCCCGGACTCTGTGGCGGAACCTTCCTTCCGGGGTCACCGCCCGGTCCGAACCCGAAGCGTACCCGATTCCGACATGGCCGACGTCCTACCCGAGGCGCAGGGTTGCCAGAAGACCCTGAAGGAAGACCTGAGCTTCCGGGGGATCGGTCTGCACAACGGCGAGGAGTGCGAGGCGAGGCTCAAGCCGGCGCCCCCCGACACCGGGCTCGTCTTCGTCCGAACAGATCTCGAGGGCTGTCCCGAGGTCCGCGCCTCGTGGAAGCATCTCGATCCCAGGGAGCGCCGTTCCGCGCTCCGGGACGGTCCCGCCCAGGTCAGCACGGTCGAGCACCTCCTCGCCTGCTTCTTCGCCTTCGGGATCGACAACGCCCGGATCGAGTTGAACGGGGAGGAGGTGCCGGGCATGGACGGGAGCGCCCTTCCCTTCGCGGAGGCGATCGCAGCCGCCGGATCCGTGGACCTCAAGGCCGAACGGAGGCGTCTCGACCTGGTGGATCCGATCTTCATCCGGGACGGGGAGGTCAGCATCGTCGCCCTGCCCTCGGAGGAAGGTCTTTCGATCCAATACCATCTCGCCCCTCCCGGTCCCTCGGTGAACGGGATCCAGTCATTCGGCCTCCGCTTGACGCCGGAGAGCTTTCTCGCCGAGATCGCGCCCGCCCGCACCTTCGTCGCGAAGCACGAGATCGAGGTCCTGAAGGAGGCCGGGCTCGGGAAGGGGGCGGGGCCGGAGAACACGATCCTCCTCGGTCCCGACGGACCGGAACACGATTCCCTCCGATTCCCCGACGAGCCGGTCCGGCACAAGGTCCTGGACCTCTGCGGGGATCTCGCGTTGAGCGGCGTCGATCTGACCGCCCACATCATCGCGACGCGGAGCGGGCACCGCACGAACCACGCCTTCGTCAGGGAACTCGTGGAGCGGAAGCGGAAGATGGAGGAAGAGGGCTTCCTGGTCCGGGACTCCGGGATGAACATCCGCGACATCCTGGACCTCCTTCCGCACCGCTATCCCTTCCTTCTCGTCGACAGGGTCCTCGAGTTCGAGGGCTACCAGCGGGCCGTCGGGATCAAGAACGTGACCTTCAACGAGCCGTTCTTCACCGGGCACTGGCCCGGGCAGCCGATCATGCCCGGGGTGCTCCAACTCGAGGCGATGGCGCAGATGGCCGGGATCCTCCTGTTCCGGAAGCTCGAGAACACGGGGAAGCTCGCGGTCCTCTGGAGTATCGACAAGGTCAAGTTCCGGGGTGCTGTCGTTCCGGGAGACCAGCTTCGCATCGAGGTGGAGACAATCCGGTCGCGTCCCGGCATGGGGCACGTCATGGGCCGCTGCAAGGTGGCGGGAAAGCTCGTCTCGGAAGCCCAGCTGAAGTTTACGTTGGTGGATGCATGAACGGCGGCTTCGGAAAAAACCGGAACGGAACGGAGCGGATCGCATCCATGCCCGCCTTTTCGGGAGATCGAGAACGATGAGTGGATCCACCGGGCGAGATCGAGGGATCACCGTTCATCCGAGCGCGGTCGTCGAGGAGGGCGCCGTTCTCGGGGAGAGAGTCGAGATCGGGCCGTTCTGCGTCATCGGCCCCGAGGTCGTGCTCGGTGCGGGGACGAGGGTCATGGCCGGGGCGCAGATCCAGGGGCGCACGACCCTCGGGGAGGACAACGTCGTGTTCCCCGGCGCGGTTCTCGGTTGCTCGCCCCAGGACAAGAAGTTCGCGGGCGAGCCGACACGCCTCGAAATCGGATCCCGTAACCATTTCCGCGAGAACACGACGATCCACATCGGAACCAGCGTGGAGCATGGAGGGGCCGAGGCCACGATCATCGGAGACGATAACCTCTTCATGGCGGGAAGCCATATCGCGCACGATTGCAGGATCGGGGACCGGATCACCCTGGGCAACAACACCCTGATCGCGGGGCACGTCCACATCGAATCGGGAGCGACGATCTCCGGAAACAGCGGGGTCCACCAGTTCGTGTCGGTCGGACGTCTCGCCTACGTCGGAGGGCTCTCGAGAATCGCGATGGACGTTCCGCCCTTCCTGATCTGGGAGGGAAGGCCGGGTCGCGTGCGGGGGCCCAACGTCATCGGCTTGCGGAGGGTCGGGACCCCCCGGAGTTCGATCGAGGAGCTGAAGGAGGCGTACCGCCTCCTCTACCACGGAGAGACCCTGGAGGCCGGTCTCGAGGAGTTGGAGGCCCGGGACCGGCTCTGTCCCGAGGTCCGGCACCTCGTCGACTTCCTCCGGAGGACCGAGCGGGGGGTGAGGGGCCGCTATCTCGAGAGTCTCCGCAAGGACCGGGAGAACGGGAACGGCCTTCCCGAGAGTTCGGCGATGGTGGACACCGGGGCTTGCGGGGATCTCCCCGCCCCCGGGGGGAAGCCGGACTGAGCCCTCGATGGAGACGAGGGGGAATCCCGTCCCGGAGCCGGTCCGCATCGCCGTCGTGGGGACCGGACATCTCGGCCGGACCCATGCGAGGCTGCTTTCGGGTTTGCCGGAGGCCTCGCTGGTCGGGGTCGTCGACGTCCGTGAGAAAGCCGCCCGGGAGACCGGGGAGGCGCTCGGCGTCCCCTGGAGCACGGACCCGGAACTCGGGCCCGGGGAATGGGGGGCCGAGGCCGTGTCTCTCGTCGTTCCGACCAGACACCACGCGAGCCTGGCCGTCCGCTATCTCGAGGAGGGGCTGGACCTGCTCGTCGAGAAACCGATCAGTCGGACGATCGAGGAGGCCGAGCGCATGTGCCGGTCCGCGGAGGCGGGGGGGCGGATCCTCCAGATCGGGCACGTGGAGCGGTTCAATCCCGTCATCCGGGCGGCCTTCGAATACGGAATCCGGCCCCGGTACCTCGAGGCGGAGCGCCTCGCGCCGTTCTCGTTCCGGAGCACGGATATCGGGGTCGTGCTGGACCTGATGATCCACGATCTGGACCTGATCCTGGCCTTCATCCCCGAGCCGATCGAGGATGTCGAGGCCTTCGGCGGGGCGATCTTCACGTCCGAGGAGGATCTCGCCAGCGCCCGGATCCGTTTTCGGAGCGGTTCGGTCGCCCGCCTCACCGCGAACCGGGTCGCCCTCAAGCCGGGCCGGCGGATGCGCATGTTCTCGACGGACAGTTACGTCTCCCTGGACTTCAGCAAGAAATACGGGTTGATCATCAAGAAGGGGCCCGGCTGGGACCTCGGCCGCCTGGACCTGTCGAAGGTCGATCCCGAGGAGATCGGCGACCTCTGGAAATACGTCTTCGAGGGCCTCCTGACCGTGAAGGAATTGCGGATGCCGGAGGAGAATCCTCTCGAGGAGGAGCTTCGTTCCTTCCTCTCGTCGGTGCGGACGAGGAGGGCGCCCGAGGTCGACGGGCGGGCCGGGAAGAGAGCCCTCGAGGCCGCGACGCTCGTGCTCGATTCGATCCGGCGCCATCGCTGGTGATTTCCGGAAGGACGGAGGCCCGTTCCCCTTCCGGACCGCTCGGGCCTCCCCTCCGACGCCGGGTCTTCCTTGCAAGCCGGGAGTCGCGGAATCTGGCGCGGGAACCGGCGCCTCCCTAGAATGCGCCCCGCCTGTCTGCGGCCGAGATTTCCGCGCCCGAACGGGCTCTTCCGATCTGCTTGCTCGAGGGGATGCAATGCGCAGAGTCCTGATCCTGGTCCTGGTCGCGGGTCTCGTGTTCCTGGGTTACGAATACTCGCGTCGAGGGACGGAGCGTCCGGTCGAGGCCGCCGAGTCGGAGGGGGGAGAGGGCCTTCCCCGTTCCGGAGCCGAGGAGAAGGAG
>JALUUL010000033.1 GCA_027021385.1 Planctomycetota bacterium
CTCTCGGGGCTATGCCTGGGCCTGGCCTTCTGCGGTCGTCCCCAGGACGCCCTCCTCGGTCCCGTCCTCGCCGCGGCGGGGCTCCTCGCCGGCCGCCGGACCGCGACCTTGGCTCTCTGCCTGGGTTCGATCCCGGGCATCCTCCTTCAGGGCTTCACCGACCTCGCGACCTGGGGCTCCTTCCTCCACAGCCCCTTCGCCTACCTGAAGTTCAACCTCTTCGACGGACGGAACGCGGGTTGGGGCAGGGAACCGCTCTGGTACTACCCCGCCCTCGTCCTTCTGGCTCTCCTGATCCTCCCTCCCTTCGTCCGCATCGGACTGCGCCAGCTCCTCCACGGTGCTCGGATTCTCCCGCTCTGCTTTTCGGCCGCCCTCACCTACCTCGCTCTCCACAGCATCCCCGCCCACAAGGCCGCACGCTTCGTCGAGCCCGCCCTTCTCCTCCTCTACCTCTGCGCGTTCCTTGGGTTCTTCCACGACCGGAACCCGACCTCGTTCCGGTCGCGGCTGCATGCACGGGTCCTCTTCGCAGCCCACCTGGTCGCCTACCTCCTCGTCTCGTTCTGGGCCCCGGCAAGGGGGCCAACCGAGGCGGCGGCCATGCTCGGATCGCAGGCCGACTTCGAGAACCACCTCGTCCTCGTGGACGGCTCGAGGATCAACGTGGGCGGCTGGTTCTACCTGCGCCGCAAACGCCTCGCGGTGCATCCCGTCCCCCGCGAGCGGTGGCCTGAGGCCGTACGGCCCCTCCTCGACGAAAACGCGGCGAAAGGGCTGCCCCTGTATCTCTTCGTTCGGAAGCGGCCGCTCGATCCGCGAAGGGCTCCACCTTCGATCCGGACGGAGGAGGTCGGGCGCTTCACCGATCCCTTCGACCTGAAACGACGGCACAGGGTCTGGGTCTACCGCCTTCGAGATCGAAGGAGGGGCTGACCCGGGTCGTCTCCTCTCCCGGCCGTTCCGAACTCCGCGGATCCTCCGAGAGGGCTTCGAGGAGGCGGTCCGCGGCGCGGGAGGGATGGTATTCCCGGAGGTAGAACGCGAGCATCTCCTCGGGGGAGGGAAGGAAGCGGAGATCCGCGGGAAGGACTCTCCGCCACGTCTCGGGAAGATGGATCGAGGGTTCGAACGGAGCCCAGCACGGAACCCCGAAGAGGGCAAGTTCGTGCAGCCGGAAACAGAGTTCCCCCTTCCCCGGGAGATAGAGTCCGACCCTCGAGCGCTGGAGTTCCGCCCAAGTCCGCCGGAGGGAGAAGCCCTCCTCGACGACCTCGAGACGAAGCCCCGGATGCCGCCTGCGGAGATGTTCGAGAATCCGAAGGCGTCTCCCTCCATATCTCCAATGCCGCACGGTCCCGGCAAAGAAGACCCTGTCCTCCGCGGCCCGCTCCCCCTCCCCGAGCCGAAGGCTCTCCAGTCCCCCCTCGAACTCGACCCTGAGCAGGCGGGGATGGTAGAGGAAGGGGAAGGACCGGATCCCCCCGCCTTCCCACCAGAGCGGAAGTTCCCGTTTCAGACGAAAATCCCCCACCTCCAGAAACCAGGGATCGGGCTCGGCCTCGTCCGACATGTCGACCAGCGCGAGCCGTCGAGCCCGGGGAAGGACCCCCTCGAGCCAGGCGTCCCGGACCGTCCTCTGTTTCGGGTTCACCGACGGAAAGAGAGGATCCCCCGGGGACCATGGATCCTCCCTCTGGATCCCCACATCCCTCGCCCACACCTCGTCCGCGAAGGATGCGGAGAGGATCGTGAGATCGGCTTCCAGGATCTGCTCGATCGGAGGGAGCGGATCCCCCCCGCTCTCGAAGCGTCGGAGGATCGGGTCCCCGGCCTCGATTCCGCCGACCGGCCGGTAACGGACGGAGTGTCCCCGGAGCACGAGCCCGAGCGCCGGGCCGCACCAGTTCCCTCCGAAATCGAGGATGCCGATGTCCATGGGGTCGCCGTTCAGAGAACCTCTCGGCCCGGTTCCCGGGATCTCGCCGGGAGCGTTCCTGGCGCCGGGAACGGGCCGAGGTCAGAATCCTCGTTCCCTTCGTCCGCAGGACCGGGAAACCTGAATCCAAATCCGAGGATCCCGCGCTCCCACCGGGGTTTTTCGCCCGGGCCCGGATCGCGGAAACGACGATGGCAAGCAACGGCAGCAGCGCATTCCTCAAGGCCTTCCTCCGCCACCCCGGTCGGGTCGGAGCGATCGCGCCCAGTTCCCGGCATCTGGCGGACGCGATGCTGCAGGACTTGGCCCCTCCGGGGCGCGGTGAGACCCTCGTGGAATTCGGTCCCGGAACCGGAGCGATCACGGCCTCGATCGCGCGCTTCCTGCCGAGTCCGGACAGGTATCTGGGAATCGAGCGTGACCCCGCTCTCGTGACCCACCTTCGGTCACGCTTCCCCGAACTCACCTTCGTCAGGGATTCGGCCGAAAACACGAGCCATATTCTCGAGGACCAGGAAAGGTCGCGGGTCTCCGCAGTGATTTCGGGCCTCCCCTTCGCGAGCCTTCCCGGCAACGTACGGAGACAAATCCTCGAGGACCTGGGAAACCTCCTCGGAACGAGGGGGACGTTCCGGACCTTCCAATACGTCCACGCCTACCTTCTTCCGAAGGCAAAGGATTTCCGGCGAGAGATGACCTTGCGATTCGGGCCGCCACGTCGCATA
>JALUUL010000034.1 GCA_027021385.1 Planctomycetota bacterium
CTCATCTGGCCCTGGCCAAGCAGCTCGAACCCCTTCTCGCCCGCTATCCGGAGTTCCGGAGCCTCCTGGCCGGGCTGCCGGGCGAAGAGCCCTCGGCCGAGAGAAGCCCCTCCTGATCCCGCCGAAATCATGAAACCATCCGACGCCAAGGACCCGAAGCACGCGAACGGCGCTTGCGCCCGGATCGCCGAGGTCTGCGTCGACCTGGCGGACGGAACCCTCACCCTTCCCCCCGACCTCGAGAACCATCTCGCATCCTGCCCCCGCTGCCGGGCCGTCGTCTCCATGGCCCCGCGCCTCGAAGAGCTGCTCCGCACCGCCTTTCCGGCGCCGTCCTGCGACCTCCCCGAGAGCTTCGAGGATCTCCCCTGGGCGGATCCGAGGTTCTCACACCTGACGGCCAAGGCGCCCGACAGGCTCTTCGAACACGCCGACCTCGGGCCGCGGCCGATGGACCTCGAAGCCCTCGACCGGAAGGTCCACGCTTTCCTTCGCGATCCCGCTTTCTCGGGGACCGCCTCCTCTCCACTCTCCTCTCCCGTTTCCCCGCCACCGGGCCGGCAGGCGTCGGGTCGCCGACTTCCCCGTCAGGTCGCCGGCTTCCTCGTCGCCGCCGGTCTCGTGGCCGTTCTCGGAATCTGGGCGGCCGTCCGGAACGCGGGGCGCGGGCCCGAGGAGGCGAACCGCCTCGTCATCCTGGACGTCGAGGCTCCGATCGATACCTTCATGGATCCGGTCGCCGGGGGGTTCTTCGCCGCCGGCATCCTCAAGAGCGGGAAAGCCGAGTCGAAGGAGGACAAATGACGCCCAGCAAGGCCTCCATCCTCCGACTACTCACGGCCGCCGGGTTTTTCGCGCTGACGGCGGGGGCCCAGGTCCTCCCCCTCTCCTCGAAGACCCCCCGCTCCAGGATCAAGGCGGACGGAAGCAATCTCTTCGAGGTCCTGGCAGGGCGCTTCGACGCCGTGAGGTTCAAGGGGGTGCGGAGCTTCAGCCTCCTCCACGACAAGCACATCTACCGGTACACCGAACTCGTCCAGGTCGACCCTTCCAGGACCCCCGCGAGGTTCTCTCAGGCCCTCGTCGCCGAGGTCGTCAAGGAAGGCTCGAACCGGAATGCTCCTCCGCCGGTCGACCTCCTCCGGAAGAAGGCTTTCGGCCTCCGGGTGGGTTTCCTCCATCTCTACCGGGACTTCCGGGTCTTCGACGCCGCGCTCGCGCGCAAGAACTACGTCGTCCAACCCATGGGGGCGATCAGCAAGCTCGGACGGGTCATGAGGGTCTTCGACATCCTTCCCCGAAGCCCCGAACGAGCCGCCTTCCGGATCCTCGTCGATGTCCAATACGATCTCGTTTTGGACCAGGTTAAGTTCGCTCCGGGCGGGATCCTCGAAAGCATGCTCGTCTACAACGCCCTCGAGATCGGACCCTCGGTTCGTTTCGAAAAAGGCACGAAATGGTGGTCACCCTGGATGAAGGTGCGGGACCACGCGGACCTGGATCACGCGAAGAAGGACCTGGACTTCCCCCCGCTCCTTCCCGACCGCAAGACCCTCGAGGGGTTCCGGCTCCACCAGGTGAGGACCACGCAGCAGCCGATCCAAAACAAGACCTGGCTCGTCCTCCACTACACGAATGGGATTGAGAACCGCTTCCTCCTGGAATCCCGCAGGGGCGTCCAGGCGGTCTCCGTTCCGAGCGGCCCCCCTTCCTCCCGGGAAACCATCGTGATGCGCTATCGTCTCGGACCGGCGACCCAGCTCTTCGCCTCCTACAAGCATGCCGACGTTCTCTTCGTCGGCAGCGTCTATGGAAAGCGGATCCCCGAGATCTTCCGGGGGCTGCTCACGCATTGAGCATTGAGCCGCATCGGCGTCCCCCTCCTCGAAGGGAGGCCTCCCTTTCACCGGTAGGTGAATCGGGTCACGAGGCAGATCCCCCGATCGAGGAATCCATACTTCGAGTTGGCCAGGAGGCTCGTTCCGTAAAGGGCGAAGGCGTTCAAGGTCGGACGATTCCCGAAGGATTTCCCCAGTGTCATCTCGACCCCGTTCGAGAAGGCGAGGGGGAAATTCGGATTCACCCGATCGTCGACTCCGAACCATTGGAGGTAGAACCGGGAGCCCGTCAGCCCGCGGTCGGCGGGAACCTTCAGGAACATCTCGGCGCTGCCCGAGGGGTTGGATAGAGCGGGAATCAGCACATCCATGCTCGCGAGGAGGAAACAACCCTTCAGACCGAGCGGACCCAGGGAAAAGGGAAGCTTCAAGGCCCCTGCCGAACGGTTGCTCGAGCCGAGCGTCGCGATGACGGGGGAACTCGGCTTCGCCCCATAGAGGATCAAGGACATCGGGTTCTGTCCCCCTGGATTCGATGGAACCGCGAACGCACGGTTCTTTCCCGCCGGACAGGAGCTTCCATAGAGAAGGGCCTTTCCGGGGTCGATCTTCGAACGCACGGCGTCCACGAAATAGGGATGGACCCGATAACGACTCTCATAGCAGTAATGATCGATGACCAGGTAGCCGCCGATCAAGGTGTTGAGATACGGACTGTCGAAGGCCAGGCGGATCGAAAACGGTGGAGTCCCCGTCGTCGACGGCGGGAGGGAGGGGAACACGAACTTTCGCCCGCTGATCACCGTCGCAAGG
>JALUUL010000035.1 GCA_027021385.1 Planctomycetota bacterium
GGTCGGTCCCGAGCCCCCGGATCTCGCGCAGCATCCGGGCCCGGAGCCGGACCCGCCATCTCTTCGAGGTCGCGAGGAGCTTGCGCCGGAGTTCACGATCCGCGTGGCTGCGGCCCTCGGCGAAGTACTCCTCCCCGTCCCGCATCCGCACGCGGCGCTCGACGCCGTAGCGCGCGCGTTCCTCGTCGCTCTCTAGCACGAGGAAGGAAGTCAGCGGCGTGATGATGCCGTATTCCCGGCTGAGGGAGAGCACGCGCTCCCGGATCTTCCCCCCGAGCCCCTCCGCGAGCAGGGCGTCGATGTGCCGCCGCGCCCAGAGCCGCGGAAGGAAGGAATTGCCGCGATCGGCGGGATCGAGGACGAAGGCCTTCCGGTAGGTCACGCGCTTCCCCTCGAGGACTCCCCGGACGAGAACCTCGCCGCGGATCGGTTTCTCCGAGGGTCGGAAACGACCGAGCAGGATCTGTTGGCGGCCGAGGGGGAGATTCGGAGGGCTGGCCGGATGGAGCATCGCCGTCCGCATTCCCCGGATCTCGACCTCCAGATCCTTGAGGGACGGCCGCAGGGCCTCGCCGAGCAGGCGTCCCGCCGCGCGGGCGGGATCCGAGGCCGCGTCGAAGACCGTTCCGCCCCCGATCGAGGCCAGGCTCCGCAGGACGAGGGGATCCACGGCGTTCCCGATCGAGACCGCGTGGCAGACGAGGTCCCGGTCCTTCGCGAGTTCCGGAAGCCGGGCCGCGACCCCGGCGCGCGTCTCCTCCCCCGCGGTCGGCATCCCGTCCCCGAGATAGACGACGAGGCTTCCGGGCCGCGCCTTCTCGAAGATCTCCGAAAAGCACTTCTCGAAGTCCGTCCAGCCGAGAGAGGGTCGCGCCTCGAGGAAGGCGAGCGCAGCCTCGAGGTTCTCCTCCGTGGGGGGGCGGCTCTCCTCGTCGAACCAGCGCGCTTCGACATCCGCGCAGACGAGCCGGAAGCGATCCTTCGGCCCGAGCATTCCGAGGAGGGCCTGGATGAAGTCCGCCTGCTCCCGGCGGGCCCGTTCCCCGATCGAGGCCGAGGTGTCGGCGACGAGCAGGACCTCGACTGGCTTCCCGTCGGGGATCTCGGCGCGGCCTCCGCCCCCCGGGTCCCCGGGGGCGAGGAGGAGCGCGAAATACCCGTCCGGCCCTCTCCGATGAGCGACGAGTTCGAGGGCCTCGTCCCGATCGACCCGGATCGCGAGTTCGAAGTCCCGGTCCGGCGTGAAGGAGGAGGCCGCGAACTCCACGCTTCCCGCATGCTCGGTCTTCGTGATGCGGCAGGGGTGCGTCGGGGACCGGAGGTCGAGGATCCGGCGGACCATCGAGATCTTGAAGTCCATCCGGAGTTCGCGCAGGGGGTGCGCGCGCAGGAGTTCGCTGCGGAGGGCGTAGCGATACCTGACGACGTTCCCCTCGAGGGGGAGGACCTGCGTGTAGCGGATCCGGATGCGCTTCTCGGCGTGCGGTTCGATCGGGAAGACCCGGGCCTTGAAGAGGTTTCCGCCGCTCCATTCGAGGAGGCCCGGATCCTTCTTCCGCCTCTTGATGTCCTCGAAGATCCGGCGCGCGCGCTGGCGCTCGACGACGTCCGCCTCGACGAGTTCCCCGCCGATCCACATGCCGAAACCCGAGATCGACGCATCCGGCGGAAGGGGGAAGAAGAACGTCCCCTCGAGCCGGGCGTCCGTCCCGTTGACGAAGCTCTCCTCGACGACCGTCTCCGCGATCTGGTCCCGGATCGTGACCCCGACCTTGTGGTATCCGACGGAAAGGGGGACGACCCGCCCCTCGACCTTCGCGAGCAAGGACCCCATCCATTCCGAGGTCGTCGAACTCCGGAAGCCCCGAAGCCAGCGGGGCTCCCCCTTCCGCCGGACGAGTCGCCCCCCTTCGACCGCGTAGACCCCGGGTTCGCGGACCTCGAGGCGCGCGCCCCCGGGCCCCTCCAGGAGGAAGGACTTCCCCTCGAGGGGACGGCACTCCCCCTCCCCCGCGTGGAAGCGCATCCCCGTCCGCGTCAGCTCGACCTGCGTTCCCGGGCCGAGAGTCGAGGAACCGAGCCCCGGCCGGTCGAAGAGGACGGCGTTCGCTCCCCTCCCCGGGGTCCGGACCAGGTCTCCGGGATAGATCGGACTCCGCGACCGCAGCGGACTCCAGCGCTCGGCTCCCGCGGGCCGCACGAAGACGAGTCCCTGGGTCTCCGCGGCGACGCCGATCCTCCCGTCGCCTGGGACGGGAATCTTCCCCTCCTGCCCGGAAACGAGGCCGTAGACCAGGGCGGCGAAGGCCGCGAACAGGTATCTCATGTCTCCCTCCGAAGCGAACCGGAGCCTCTTCGACCCGACCCCTCCCCGGCGGGAGGGGGACGGCCCCCGCGGCCTCCCCATCGGGAAGCCCGGAAGCCGAAGCGGGGATCGACGCCTTCCTTCCCTCCGGGTTCCCCGGAAACGGGGAAGCTCTCGAGGATCCTAGCCGGGCTCCCCTCCCCCCGGACCACGAATCGACTCTCCCCAACCCGAACCGGGGATGCGATCATGGCTCGATGCGGAAGTACATCCTGACCGCCCTATTTCTCCTCTTCGCCCTCTCGATCCTCCTCGCCCTCCGGGACGAC
>JALUUL010000036.1 GCA_027021385.1 Planctomycetota bacterium
CCAGGCCTTCGGGGTCCGCCGCCCGACGCGCGCCCATCTCCGCGATCCCGAAAGCCCATTCCCGCGGCCCGGCCGAGGGCGGCAGGCAAAGGGCGTAGGGTCCCTCCCCGAGGAGGAGGGGCACGCCCCCGACCCCGGCCGCGACGACCGCCAGTCCACAGCAGAGGGCCTCCATCAAGGCGTTCGGCCATCCCTCGTGACGGCTCGGGAACACGAAGATCCCACCCTCCTCCCGGAGGAGGGCGGCGACCTCCGAAGGGCTCCTGGGTCCCGGGAGGTGGACCCGCCCGGAGATCCCGAGCCTCTCCGCCCGCCGGAGAAGCCTTCCCCGCTCCGGCCCTTCCCCGATCCATTCGAGGGGCGGAAGGTCCCGGCCCTCGGGCCGGGCGAGGGCCTCCAGGAGGAGCCCGACCCCCTTGTCGGGGACGAGACGCCCGACCCCGACGAGACGAGGGGCGCTGGGGCGGAGGGTCCTCGCGAAGCGAAGCGGATCGACTCCGTTCGGGGCCACGTGGACCCGCAAACCCGGAACGAGTTCCTCGAGCCTCCGGGCCAGCTCCGGGCTCACGGCCAGGACGGCGGCGGCTCGGGGGAGGAGCCTTCGATACCTCCTCCGTACCCGGGGGATATCGGCAAGCACGTCCACGTCGCTGCCCCGGGCGGTCACGAAACAGGGAAGACCCCGGGGGGCGGCGAGCGCGAGGGCGGCCATCGCGTCAGGGAAGAGGAAGTGGGCGTCGACGAAATCGGGCCGGAAGTTCCGCAGGAGTTCCCGGAAGCTCGAGGCCGCTCCCAGGGCCATCCGCTCGGCGTGCGCGAGGGTTCCGATTCCCGGAAGATGGGGATAGGAGGGGCGGCGCATCGGATACGGTCCGTCTTCGGAGCGGGGAAGGCGCGCGAGCGCCGCGGGAACCGGTCCCAGCGGAGGCCAGGGACGGGGCTGGATCCAGGAGGGATCGGCCCCCAGTTCAGCCGCGAGGCGGAGGCAGCGCTCCCGGACGAAGGCGCCGTGGGCTTCGAGACCCGGTCCGGGATGCAGGGTGCTGAAAACGAGGAATTTCATCCCCTCCCCCAACGCTCCCACCAAAGGTGGAGCATCAGAACGGCCCAGAGACCCTCGGAGCGGTCCCGGACCCCCCGCGCATGCTGCCTCCTCCAGAGGTCCAGGGTCTTCCGCCGCAGGAAGCGGGCGGCGAACTCCCCCCGGCAGGCCTCGAGAACCCTCCCGGCGAGGGGCCCGCGCAACCAGGCCTTCAGGGGGATCGAGAACCCCCGCTTCGGCCTGCGCATCCAGGCCCGCCCCAAGCGGGGCTCGAAGGCCTCCTTCGGCAGCTTCTTGCCTTCCCGGGAGTCGAACTTCCAGGAGGCCGGAAGTCCGGCCGCGAAGCCCACGATCTCCGGATCCAGGAACGGACAGCGGAGTTCGAGGGAGGCGGCCATCGAGCAGCGGTCGACCTTCGCGAGGATGTCGCCGGGCAACCAGGTCCGCAGATCGAACTCGAGGAGCCGGTTGTCCGGATCCTCGGCGAGGCCGTCTTCCCAGATCTCCCGGAACCCTTCGTAGGGGTCCGCGTCGCCGGCCGCTTCTGGCTCGAAGAGGGCGTCGACCTCTTCCGGCAGGAGGCTCGACACCGAGCGGAAGTAGGCTTCCGCCGGATCGAGGGCGAGGTTCGCGAGGCTTCGCTTGGCCCGCAGGGGGCGGGGCAGGAAGTCCGCCTTCGGACAGGCCCGCGCGAGAAAGGCCCAAACTCTTCGGGGAAGGCGCCGTCGCCACGTCCTCTCGAGCCGGTCGAAGCGGTACCTCCGGTATCCGCCGAAGGACTCGTCCCCGCCGTCACCTGAGAGGGCGACCGTGACGTGTCTGCGCGCGGCCCGGCTCACGAGGAGGGTCGGCCAGCAGGAGGAATCGAGCAGGGGATCGTCCAGAAGTTCGGCGAGGGCCTCGAGTTCCCCCTCCGACCCGGGCCTGCAGCATTCCTCGTGGAGATCAATGCCGAGCCGCGCGGCGAGACCCCGCGCGGCCCTGCGCTCGTCGTGATCCCCCTCGGCGAAGCCGACCGTGACCGCGGTGACCCCGCCCCCCGCGCCCCGGGCCGCCTCGACCATCGAGGCCACGACCGCGGCCGAATCGATCCCTCCGGAAAGGAACGCACCGAGCGGGACCTCGGCCTCCAGCCGGCGTTCCACGGCCGCGTCCGTCAGGTCCCGGAGCCGGCCGGCCGCCTCCTCGAAATCGAGACCCTCCGGGTTCCCGGACCCGTCGAAAGGGGGCCGCCAGTAGCGGCGTTCTTCGAGGGCGCCGTCTTGGCGGACGAGGGCGAGGCTTCCCGGAAGGAGGGAGCGGACCTCCTTCCAGACGGTCCGTCCCCGGGACACGTAGCGAAGGGCCGCGAGTTCGCGCAGCGCACCGGGATCGAGGGTCCCCGGAAGCCAGGAGACCGCGTGGAAGGCCCGCAGCTCGCTCGCGAAACCGCGCCTTCCGCCCGCCTCGTAGAGGTAGAGGGGCTTCTTGCCGAGCGGGTCCCGGGCGAGCAGGGTCTCCCCGCTCTCCAGGTCGTGGACCGCGAAGGCGAACATGCCCCGGCAGAACTCCGGAAGCCGGACGCCCCATTCGGCGTAGCCATGGAGCAGGACCTCGGTATCACAGCGGGTCCGGAAACGCCGTCCCTTCGCCTCCAAGCGGGCCCGAAGTTCCTTGTGGTTGTAGATCTCCCCGTTGAAGACAACCGCGAGACGGCCGTCCGGGGTCGTCATCGGCTGATGTCCGTGTTCGAGGTCGAGGATCGCGAGTCTGCGGTGGGCGAAGGCGGCGCGCGGGAAACGGAGCACGCCCTCTCCGTCGGGGCCCCGATGCGCGAGACTCGTGGCCATCGCCCGGCAAAGGCCCTCGACCTCCCTACCGGTGCCGAGGGGTCCGCCGTCCGGCCCCGGCAGGATTCCCGCGATCCCGCACACCTCAATGCCCCCAGCGCGGTCTCGGCCCTCGACGAGGCATTCCGAACCCCCTCGGCGGCCTCTTCTCCGGAAGCCCCGGAAGCCTCAAGGGGGCGAGTTCTTCCTCCGCGGACTCCTCACGTTCGTGTTCGGGGAGCAATGTCCAGCGCCTCGCGATGATCATGAGACAGCTGATCAAGGCGAGGAGATGGTAGATCAGATCGAAGTGACCTCGATTCAGGAAGGTGGCCCCCACGACGAAGGCGACCAGGCTCGCCTCGAACATCCGGGCGTAGTGGAAGATCCACTCTCCCCCCCGAACCGAGAGGCCGAGTCTGCGGAGTCTCCGGCAGGCGACGAAGCCGCCGCCCAGGAGGGCCAGATAGGTCAGGAACGAGAGGGTGCCTCCTTCGGCCCAGATCTGCAGGTAGCTGTTGTGGGCGACGGGGGCGTAGGACTCCCCGAAGGAGATGCCCTGCTTGAACTCGTCCCAATGCACCTGGTAGTTCCGCATGCCGACCCCGAAAACGGGATAGGCGCCGATCATGCGCAGCGCGATCGTCCAGGCCCGAAGCCGGCCCATCGCGGAGGAATCCTTCTTGTACTGGCCGATCGAGAAGATCCGGTCCCGGACATGCTGGGGCGCGAGGAAGAAGAACCCGAAGACGAAAAACAGGAGGGCAATGACTCCGATCATCTTCTTCCGGGCACGGAGCCAGAACACGCCGATCACCGCGCACATCGACAGGAATCCCCCCCTGCTGTGCGTCAGCATGACGGTCAGCATCGTCAGGATCACCCCGAGGAGCGTGGCCTTCTTGATCCACGGCCGGTTCTCGACCTGTCCAAGATAGAAGAGCAGCGGCATGTTCATGACGAGCGCCAGCGCGAAGTCGTTGTTGTCCTCGAGCATGCCGCCCGGACCTCGGTGGATCTGCGCTCCGCCCGTCAGGATGCCGAAGAGCCCCCCCTTGATCCCGAAGAACCCGAGCGAGAGGGCGATCGTCCAGAGAATCGTCCTCAGGCGCTGCCGGGAGTCGACCTGGCCCACGGTGAACAACGCGATTGCGATGATCTTCACGAACTCGAAGAATCTCCGCATCACGTAACTGCTCTGATCCCTCGCCTGAAGGAGGCTCAAGAGCGTCAGGATCCCGAGCAGCATCATCGCTCCGGTTCGGAAATCGAGCCTCGTGAAGCGGCGCTTGCCGGCCTCGTGGAAGACCCACCCGAGCAGCATCGCGATGCTGACATAGAAGGAGAACCGCATGTTGCGGGCGAATCCCCAGCAGAGATCCTGGGCGCGCATGTAGGCGAGCCAGGAGAAGGTCAGGAGCCCGATGAAGGGGACCCGGAATCCCAGCGGAATGCTGAGGGCGACGATTCCGAAGACGAAGAGGTCCCGCAGGCTCATGCGGGATCATCCTCCGTGCCCGAAGAGGGCGTCGAGAGCCCCCCGCGCCCAGTCCGGGAGTCTCACCGGATCGAGGAAGTAGACTCCGATGAGCGCCGCCATCAGGAAGAGGGCGGCAGCCGTGACCGCGGTGATCCGCATGCGCCGCTTCCTCGCCGCCTCGGCCTCCTCGGGTAGTTCGAGATGGCTGACCCCTCCGAGAGCGGGAACGGGAAGACCCCGCTGGACCTCCTCCAGGGTCTTCCAGGTCGCCTGCATCAAGTCGAAGAGGAAGATCAGGCCGATCGCCGAGGCCAGCCCGATGCCCGACCCGAGCAGGGCCACGAGCCACCGGTTCGGATAGGTCGGAGCGGGAGGGGGTTCCGCGTTCGTGACGACCTCGATGATGGCGGAAGTCTTCTCGAGCCGCCCACAAAGGTCGTCCTGGTTCTGCAGGAGCCTCCGCGCACTCTCCCAGGCTTTCCTGCTCTGCGTCACGAGGCTCTCGAGGCGTTCCGCACTCTCCCGGGCGCTCGGCATCGCGCTCACGTATTCGCTGAGTTCCTTGTAGGTCTTCCTCCAGCCCTCGAGGCGGGTCTCATCCGCCTTTTGGACCCCCTTCAACTCCGCGAGCTTCTTGTTCGTCTCGATCCAGAGGGGATTGGGCTCCTTGACGAGGGCTTGACCCGCGGGGGCTTTCATGGCCTTTTTGATCCGCGCCTCGAGAACTTTCTTCCGCGCGAGGGCGGCCGCGTAACTCGGGTGCGAGGGGCGCCAGTCCCGGATCTTCCGCTCGAGAACCTGGAGTTCGGCAAGGTCAGCTCCGATCAGGGCGAGGAGAGCCGGATCGTTGACCGAAGGGGTCTTGGTCCTCTCCTTCGGTATCTTCGCGAGACGTCGCTCGAGGTCCTCGATCTCGGCCTTACGACTGCGGATCCCGGTCTCGAGTTCGGCCAGCTTCGTTCCCAGCCGGGCCCATTCCTCCTTGCGGATCGCATACAGGGGCTTGCCGTCGATCGTCCTCGCGAAGGGGTCGAGTCCCGAGGTCTCGTACCAGCGCCTCATGTCGGCAAGGGCCTGCTCGTATTCGTTGAAACGGGCCGCCACCTCGTCCTGCAAGCGTTCCCTTTCCGACCAGGCTCTCTGGCGTACGAACTCCGTCTCCCTCTTCAGGTAGAGATCCCGGATCCTGTTCGCGAAATCCGCGGCGCGGATCGGGTCCTGGTCCCGGAAGAGGATCGCCAGCATCGCGGACGATCTCCCCTCTCCCGAATCGAGATCCAGAACCGTGATCCGGCTGATGACCTCCCAGATCCTCCCCCGATACTTGTCGATCGAGTCGTTCCGGAGCGCGTAAAAATCATCCCACCCGAGACTGCGGACGACTTCGTCGACGAGGTTGAAATCGGAGATCGTATGCCGGGCCTTGCTGACCTCCTTGACGAAGGGGTCCTGGCGCGGCCCGGACGGAGAGTCAGCCAGCAGGGCGGGATGGAGGCGGACCAGGGTCCGGGCCACGTAGTAGCGCGGGATCATCCAGGCCACGAAGAGCCCGATCAGCAGCCCGATCAGGGCCGCCGGCAGGAGCTGCCAGCGCCTTCGCTGCAGGAGTTCCAGATAGCGGCCCAGTTGCAGGCTGGGCAGCTCGAGTTCGCTCATAACACCTGGCCGTGGTCAAGAGTCCCCGGGGCGCCTTGGACGGCGCCCCGATCGGGGCCTTCCCGGAGGCCCCGGGACCGGTCCTCCATGCTAAGGCGGGTCCGGCTCCAGGGAAGGCGAGCCCCTGATGTCATCGGCATTTCCAGGCGGCCGGCTTTCCGACCGGCTCCGGAAAAGCGGTCGGCCCCCGGTGTTCTCCCGCCGGTATCCCCGTCCTCCGCTTAGAAGATCCAGGGCGTGTAGAAGTAGTAGTAGTTCCTCTTGCCGGTGAGGACCTCGTACTGATACTGGAGTTGGACCCCCTGGAACAGAGCACCTACGATCGTCGACAGGGGCAGGAGCAGCTTCTCCATGAAGCGGGAGATCGTCCCGAAGAAGGTCGGCGGGACGTAGAGGATGTCGTTTTCCCGGATGTTCAGGTTGTAGGTCGAGACCCCGTCCGTGACGAGATGGCGGAGATTGATCGTCACGATCAAGGGATTCCTAGGATCCGCCCGGATCAGGCGGATCCGCCCGAGATTCGCGAGCCGGGTCACCGGGAAGAGGGCAAAGACATCGAGGATCGTGAGGTCGCCGCGGAAGGGCCGGACCCCGGGACCGAGGACCTCGCCGAACATGAAGAAGACCTTGGCGCCGGTCAGGATGCGCGCGTCGATCTTGATCGGAGCCGTGTAGAGGGTCTGGAGCTGTTCGCTGACGAGGGCTCCGATCGCCTTCTCGGTCAGACCGAGCACCATGACGGGCCCGACGTTCGGAACGAAGATCGTCCCGTCCACCGCCACAGGCTGGGGACCCGCGACCAGAAGGTAGAGATCCTGGAAGCTCGGATTCGTCAGGAGCGCCGGGCTGACGAAGAACTGGATCGTGTCTCCGATGCTCGCGTAGTTCTCGACCTGGGCATCCCCCTCGGCCCGCCTCCCGAAACCCTGCTGCACGAGAAGTTCCTGCACCCTCTTGTCGGGAATCGAACCGCAGGAAGCCGAGAGAACCGTCAGCCCGAGAAGCAGGACCCGGAACATGGCCGCCTTGACGCGTCGCATGTCCCCGAAGATAGCCTGGGGGAGCCCTCGAAGGAACCTCGCGGAGGAGACCCCGCCCGGGTCTTCAGGAGAGGCGGTCCCCGTATTGTCTGTCATAGTATTCCCGGTAGGCCCCCGAGCGGACCCGTTCGCACCAGGAGAGGTTCTCCCGGTACCACTCGACGGTGGCGGCGAGCCCCTCCTCGAATCCGCGGGAAGGCTCCCAGCCCAGTTCCTCGCGGATCTTCGTCGCGTCAATCGCGTACCTCCGGTCGTGCCCCGGACGATCCTTGACGAAGCGGATCAGATCGGAAGAGGCCCCGACCGCCTCGAGGATCGCGTTCACGACCTCGAGGTTCTCCCGCTCCGAATTCCCCCCGATGTTGTAGACCTCCCCCGGACGGCCCTCCTCGAGCACCCTGAGGACCGCCCGGTTGTGGTCCTCGACATGGATCCAGTCCCGGACATTCCGGCCGTCGCCGTAGACCGGCAGTTCCTTCCCCTCGATCGCATTCAGGATCATCAGGGGGATCAGCTTCTCGGGGAACTGGTAGGGCCCGTAGTTGTTCGAGCAACGGGTGATCAGGGTCTCGAAGCCGTGGGTGTGGAAGGCCGCACGCACGAGGAAATCGCTGCCGGCCTTGGAGGCGGAATACGGGGAGTTTGGCCGGATGGGCGAGACTTCCGAGAACTTTCCCTCGGCGCCGAGGGAACCGTAGACCTCGTCCGTCGAAACATGCACGAAACGACGGACCGCGTGGCGCCTCGAAGCGTCCAGGAGGACCTGGGTCCCGAGAACGTTCGTCCGCACGAAGGCCGTGGCGTCCAGAACCGAACGGTCGACATGACTCTCGGCCGCGAAATGGACGACCAGATCCGGTTTCGCGGAGGCGAAGACCTCCTCGACCGCCTCCGCGTCCGCGATGTCCGCCCGAAGGAAGGAATACTTCGGATCCCCCTCGACGTCCTTCAGGCTCTCTAGGTTCCCCGCGTAGGTGAGCGCATCGAGATTCAGAACCGCGTAATCCCGTTCCCTGCACAGGAGTCGAATGAAATTGGAGCCGATGAACCCGGCCCCCCCGGTGATCAGGACTTTCGTCATCGGATTCTCTCCTTACCAGCCTCGTCCCCGCCCTCCGTGCCGGATGCCTCGAGCCACGCCCGCAACCCCACCTCGACCCCGGGCATTCGCCTCCCGAGAACGGATTCGAGTTTCCGGAGATCCAGAACCGCATGCCCAGGGCGCGGAGCGGGGAGATCTAGATCCTCCCCCCGGATCCTGCGGATCTCCGTCCCCCCGTAACCACTCAGGTCGAGGATGCGACGGGCGAAATCGTACCAGCTCATAGCCTCCCCGCAGGCCAGATGGAACAGGCCCCGCGCACTCGCATGGATCAGATCCAGGGCCGCGGAGGCGAGATGCGGGGCGTAGGAAGGCCGTCCGATCTGGTCGTCGACGACTGCGAGCGGTTCTCCGCTCCGGGCCCGGGCCAGGATCGCCGCCGGGAAGTTCCGGCCCCGGGGCCCGTAGACCCACTGGGTGCGGCAGAGTAGGAAGCGATCGAGTCCGGCCTCCAGGACGGCCCTTTCCCCACGCTCCTTGGTCCTTCCATAGACCGAGAGGGGCCTTACGGGATCCTCCTCCCGGTAGGGCTCCTCCTTCATTCCGTCGAAGACGAAATCGGTGGACCAGTGGAGCAGGGCGATCCCCCGTTCCTTGCAGACCGCGGCGAGCATTCGGGGGACCTCGGCATTCAGGGTTTCCGCCCACTCGGGTTCCCGCTCGCAAGTATCCACCTTCGTGGCGGCCGCGCAGTTCAGGATCCAGGAGGGCCCGGTCCTCTCGACCGCGCGGACCAAGGCATCCCGGTCCGTCACGTCCAGCTCGTCACGCCCGAACCCCACGACCTCGAACCCCCGCGCCCGGGCCTCCTCGCACAGGGCGCGCCCGATCTGTCCTCGGGCGCCGGTGATCAGGAAGGCGGTCTTCGAGGCGGACACGGCCGGGGCTCACGGTTCGAGCTTGTTCGCCCCCCCCTTCGCGACGAGATTGTTCGCGCGAAGAAGGGATTCGAAGGTGCCGGCGTCGGTCCACCAGCCCTCGAGCACCTCGCTCGTCAGGGTGTTCCTCTCGAGATAGGCGTTGTTGACGTCCGTGATCTCGAGTTCGCCGCGGGCGGAGGGCTTGAGGGACTTGATGATCGAGAAGACCTCGGCGTCGTAGAGGTAGATACCGATGACCGCGAGATTCGATTTCGGATGCCTCGGCTTCTCCTCGATCCCCAGGACGCGGCCCCCGGCATCGACCTCGGCCACCCCGAAGCGCTCGGGGTCGGGGACCTCCTTCAGGAGGATCTTGGCCCCCTCTCCCTGCGCGAGGAAATCCTCGACGGCCTTCTTGATGTTCCCCTCGATGATATTGTCCCCGAGGATCACGCAGATCGGATCGCCTCCGGCGAAATCCTCGGCGAGCCGCAGGGCGGCTGCGATCCCCCCCTCCCCGCGCTGGTAGGCGTAATGGATCCGCTTCAGGCCGAAATCCGCCCCGTTCTCGAGAAGCCTGAGGAAATCCCCGGCGCTGTTCCCGCCCGTCACCAGGAGGATGTCCTCGATCCCCGCGTTGACCAGGCACTGGATCGGGTAATAGATCATCGGCCGATCGAAGACGGGAAGGAGGTGCTTGTTCGTCACCTTCGTCAACGGATGCAGCCTGCTCCCGAGTCCGCCCGCCAGAATCACACCTTTCATCGTCATCTTCTTCCTTCCAAACGGTCCTCGCGGAACCCTCAGCTCCCGCTGTGGGCGGGCCGTTTCGATCGATACCAGTCCAGGGTCCGGCCCAGGCCTTCGCGGAAATCGACCCGCGTTCGGAATCCCAAAAGCTCCTCGGCCTTCGAGACCTCGGCCTGTGAGTGCCGGACGTCCCCGGGCCGTGGATCTCCGAACTCTCGGGGGATCTCCTTCCCGACCAGATCACTCAAGGCCTCGAGAAGTTGAAGGAGGGAGTATCGGTTCCCTCCCGCGAGGTTCAAGACCTCCCCTCCCGGGACGTCCCGCTCCATCGCCAGGTAGGTCCCCCTGGCGGCGTCCTCGACATAGGTGAAATCCCTCGACTGCCCCCCGTCGCCGTCGATCCGGCAGACCTCGCCCTCGAGAGCGGCCCTGCAGAATTTTGCGATGACACCGGAATATGGACTGTCGGCGCGCTGCCGGGGCCCGAAGACATTGAAATACCGGACGACGACGTTGGGCATCCCGAAGACTCTGGCGAAGACGCGAACGTAGTTCTCTCCGGCGACCTTCGAAGCCGCGTAGGGGGATTGCGGGCGCGCCGCCATCTCCTCCCGCTTCGGAAGCTCCTCGGTGTCGCCGTAGGCGGAGGAAGAACCGGCGAAGACGACTTTCGCCCCCTCCTCTCTCGCTGCGAGAAGGACCCGCAGGGTACCGTTGACATTCACGTCGTGACTCGTCCAGGGGTCCTTAATGGACCGCGGCACCGAGGGGAGGGCCGCGAGATGAAAGACGCCCGCCACGCCCTTGACGGCCTCCCGGACGGTCCGCTCCTCTCGGATGTCCCCGCGCAGGAACTCGAGATCCAAGCCCTCTAGGTTCGACTCCAGTCCCGTCCGGAGGTCGTCCAGGACCCGCACCCCGTGCCCACGTTCCAGACAGCAGGCGGCCAAATGGCTCCCGATGAACCCCGCTCCGCCGGTGATCAGGTAGGTCTTCTTCGCGGTCATTGCGTTTCCTCGCGCGGGGGCGGGGTTCTCATGCGACGAGTCCTTCCGCCCGGGCTTGCCGATACCAATCGACGAATCTTCGGATGCCTTCGGCGATGGGGACCTCCGGAGTGTAGCCCAGCTCCGATTCGGCCCTGGATACGTCCGCGAAGGTGCGGGGGACGTCGCCGGGCTGGTCGGGAAGCCTACGGATCTCGGGTTCGATCCCGAGGGCCTCGCCGATCATCCGGATCAGATCCTTGAGCCTCGTCGTCGCGGATCCGCCGAGGTTGTAGAGCTGGAACCCTTCGCAGCGGTCGAGAGCCGCCAGCACCCCCTTCACGATGTCCGAGACGAAGGTGTAGTCCCTCGAACTCTCCCCATCCCCGAACATCGGCACGGGTTCTCCCGAGGCGATGGCTCTCGTGAACTTGTGGATCGCCATCTCCGGCCTCTGCCTCGGTCCGTAGACCGTGAAAAATCGAAGGCAGGTGATGGAATGCCCGTGTAGATGGTGGAAGGTTCGGGCCAGAAGTTCCCCGGCCCGCTTCGTCGCCGCGTAAGGGGAGACCGGAGCCTCGACGGGGTCGTCCTCATGGAAGGGAACCTTTTCGTTCCCGCCGTAGACCGAGGAGGAAGAACCGAAGAGGATCCTCACCTCGGGCCTTTCCTTGACAGTGTCCAGGAGCCGCTGTGTCCCGACGAGGTTCACGTCCCAGTATTCGGCGGGCCGCTCGATGCTCGGGCGGACCCCGGCAAGGGCGGCCAGGTGGATCAGGGCGTCGATCCCCTCGACCGCCCGGGTGACGGCCTCGGGGTCGCGGATGTCGCCCCGGATCCATTCGAAATCCCCCCCTGCGTTCCCGAGCCCAGCGAGATTGGCCTCCTTGAGGGAGGGATCGTAGAAAGGGTCGAGGTTGTCCAGGACGCGCACGGACGCGCCCCGTGCAAGGAGAGCCTCGCAGACGTGTCCTCCGATGAACCCGGCGCCGCCGGTCACGAGGATCTTCCCGGTTCCGCTCATGCCGCCGTCATACGGAGCCCCGGAGCGGCCGACAAGGATCAGAGCCCATGGACGTGCGGGAGCCCCCGATTCCCGAAGACGTTCCGAGTATCGAGGATCGGAAACCCGCGGGAGGCCAGGGCCTCGTAATCCACGCCTCTGTGGTCGGTCACGATCAGGGCGAGATCGAAGTCCCGGTCCATGGTCTCCTCGAAGCTCAGCCCTTCGACGACCCTCTTCCCGTGCCGGAAATTCCGGACGAAGGGGTCATGATAGAAGAGGCGCGCACCGAGTTCGTCCAGCCGGTCCCAGAGGTCCAGGGCGGGGGATTCCCGCACATCGTCGATGTCGGGTTTGTATGCCATTCCGAGGATCAGGATGCGGCTCCCCCTGACCGGTTTCGCCTGGTCGTTCAGGATCGCGGTCGCCCGTTCCACGACGTATTGGGGCATCGCGGAGTTGACCTCGTCCGCGAGATCGATGAACCGCACCCGATAGTCGAGCGTACGCATCTTCCAGCTCAGATAGAGCGGATCGATCGGAATGCAGTGTCCTCCGAGTCCCGGGCCGGGCTTGAAGGGCATGAACCCGAAGGGCTTCGTCGCCGCAGCGTCGATGATCTCCCAGACATCGAGGTTCAGGCGGTTGCATACCATCGCGAGTTCGTTGACAAGACCGATGTTGATCGCCCGGAACGTGTTCTCGAGGAGCTTGACCATCTCCGCGGCTTCCGCGCAGCTGACCTTGACGATCCTGTCCAGCGCGAGTCCGTAGAGTTCCGCGGCCCGATTCCCGCATTCCTCCGTCACGCCGCCGAGCACCTTCGGAGTGTTCTTGATCCCCCACTCGGGATTCCCGGGGTCGACCCGCTCCGGAGAGAACGCGAGAAAGAGATCCTTTCCGACCTCGAATCCCCGCTCCCGGAATCTCGGAAGAATGATGTCCCGAGTCGTACCGGGATAGGTCGTCGACTCGAGAACGAGGACCGTCCCCCGGGATACGTGGGGCACGATGTCCTCGAGGGCCTTCACGATGTAGGAGATGTCCGGATCCTTGCTCTTGCTCAGAGGGGTCGGCACGCAGATCGAAACGAGTTCCGCTTCTCCCACTCTTTCGAACTCGCAGGAAGCCTCGAGAAGGCCCTCCGAGATGAGCGAGGAGACCGTCTCGTCCTTGACATCCAAGGTCACGGAGAGCCCTCGGTTGATCCTGTCGACCTTGGAGGGGTCGATATCGAGCCCGAGGACCCGGAATCCCGCCTCCGCGAAGACGGTCGCGAGGGGCAGGCCGACATAGCCGAGCCCCAGGACCGCCATCCTCCGTCCGTCCGCACTCATGCCATCCATCCGTCCGCTCGCTTCCAAGTTCTGTGCCCGGGAATCCCCCGATCCAGTCCGGGAACCTCGGTCAAGTTAGCAATCCAGGTATCGGCGGAAACCGGGGTTTGGCACAACCCTTCCCTGTTCCCGGCCCAGGCTCCCCTCATTCGACCGTCACGCTCTTGGCGAGATTCCTCGGCTTGTCGATGTCGCATCCCCTCTCCAGGGCCACGTAGTAGGCCATGTATTGGAGAGGGATGACGTGCAGCATCGGGGCGATCAAGGGATCGGTCCTCGGAACCAGGATCGCATCGTCCGCGAGTTCGATCGCCTCCCGGCGCGAGGTCGTCGTGACGACGACGAGATGCCCCCCCCTCGACTTGACCTCCTGGAGATTTCCGAGGACCTTCGCATAGTTCCCGGTCTCCCCGGCCAGGGCCACGACGACCATGTCCTCCGAGACGAGGGCCAGGGGGCCGTGCTTCATCTCACCGGAGGGATATCCCTCCGCGTGCACGTAGGAGATCTCCTTGAGCTTGAGCGCCCCCTCGAGGGCAATCGGGTAATCGGGACCGCGCCCGAGGAAGAAGAAAATCGGCTTGCGGGCGTACTTCTTCGCGACCTCCGCCACGTGCTCCCGAGCCCCCGCCGAGAGGAGGGTCTGCATGGCCGGATGGCCCCCCCGAAGGATCTCGAGCCTTCTCTCGATCTCCTTCTCCGGGAGGGCGTTCCGGGCCTGCGCCAGCCGTAGGGTCAGAAGATGTAGGGCGAGAAGCTGCCCGGTGAAGGCCTTCGTGGAGGCGACGCCGATCTCCGGGCCGCACTTCGTGAGGATCGAGGCCTCGACGGCCCGGCAGAGGCTCGAACCGGGGACGTTGCAGATCGCGGCCGGGACGGCGCCCTTCGAGATCGCGACCTTGAGCGCCCCCAAGGTATCGGCGGTCTCCCCGGACTGGGAAATCGCGAGGACCAGGTCCTCGGGACCGATCATCGGATCCCGGTAGCGGAACTCGGAAGCGTAGTCGGCTTCCGCGGGGATCCCCGCCCCCTCCTCGCAGAGGTACTTCCCGACGCGGGCCGCGTGGAGCGCGGTTCCGCAGGCGATCATGACGACCCGGCGGATGTTCCGGAGTTTCTCGTCGGAAAGCCGGAAGTCGGGGAGGAAATCCCCCTCGGCCCCCGCGGCGGACTGGAGGGTCCGCGCGAGGACGCCGGCCTGCTCCTCGATCTCCTTGAGCATAAAATGGGCGTACCCGCCCTTTTCGACGGCCTCGGGATCCCAGGACACCCGTTCGGGACGGAGATCCCGGGCCTTCAGGTCCCGGTCGACGACGAGATGGTCCTCCGCGGTGATCCAGCCGAGGTCCCCCTCCTCCAGATAGAGGAACTCGTGCGTCCTCTTCAGAAGGGCGGCGACGTCCGAGGCCAGGTAGCGCCCCCCCTCCCCCATGCCCAGGACGAGGGGGCTCTCGTTTCGCGCGAAGAAGACCCTGCCGGGATGGTTTTCATGCAGGATCGCCAGGGCGTAACTCCCTCGCGCGCGGCCCATCGCGGCGGCGAGAGCCTCGAGAAAGGCCTCGACCTTGACCCCGCTACCGGTCTTTCTCTCCTCGAAGGCGAGGAGGGCCGCCCAGACCTCGGTGTCGGTCTCCGATTCGAAGACCGCCCCGTGTTCCGCAAGGACCTCCCGGAGTTCGTCGTGGTTCTCGAGGATGCCGTTGTGCACGAGGGTGATCGGCCCCTGGCGGTGGGGATGGGCGTTCGGGCGCGACGGGGCGCCGTGCGTCGCCCACCTCGTATGCGCGATCCCGGCCCGCGCCTCGGGAAGCGGATCCTCCGCGATCCGCTCCTTCAGATCCTCGACCCGACCGCGCTCCCTCCTTCTCGGAGTGCCGGGAGCCGAGAGGGCGACCCCCGCGGAGTCGTATCCCCGGTATTCGAGGGACTCGAGACCCTCGATCAGGCAACCGAGGACGGGTTCCGAAATCAAACAGGCGGCGACGATCCCACACATGGCTGCCGGACCCTCCGTGATCCTCAGGGTCGTGGTTCGACTTCGAGGACCTTCCGCCGGAAGTAATCCAGCGTCCTCTCGAGTCCCTCGTCGAGATCGACGGCGGGCTCCCAACCCAGGACCTTCCGCGCCTTCGAGATGTCGGGCTGGCGGACCTTGGGGTCGTCGGTCGGAAGGGGCTTGAAGACGATTTCGCTCTTCCCTCCGGTCAGGGCACGGACCTTCTCCGCGAACTCGAGAATCGTGAGTTCGGAGGGGTTTCCGATGTTGACGGGTTCGGGCTCGTCGCTCATCAGGAGCCGGAAGATCCCCTCGATCAGGTCATCGACGAAACAGAAAGAGCGCGTCTGCGACCCATCGCCGAACACCGTGAGAGGTTCCCCCCGCAAGCCCTGGCTCATGAAGGCGGGAAGGACCCGGCCGTCCTTGAGCCGCATCCTCGGGCCGTAGGTGTTGAAGATCCGGACGATCCGGGTCTCGAGACCGTGGAAGCGCCGGTAGGCCATCGTCATGGCCTCGGCGAAGCGCTTGGCCTCGTCGTAGACCCCGCGGGGACCGACCGGATTCACGTTTCCCCAATAGGTCTCGGGTTGGGGATGCACGAGCGGATCCCCGTAACACTCGGAAGTGCTGGCGAGGAGGAAGCGAGCGCCCTTCTCCTTTGCGAGCCCGAGAGCCTTGTGGGTTCCGAGGCTCCCGACCTTCAGGGTCTGGATCGGCAGCTTCTGGTAATCGATCGGGCTCGCCGGGGAGGCGAAGTGGAGGATGTAGTGCAGGGGTCCGGGGACATGGATGAACTGGGTGACGTCCTGCTTGACGAAGGTGAACCCCTCCCGGCCGAAGAGGCCGGCGATGTTCGCCAGGTCCCCTGTCAGGAGGTTGTCCATCGCGATGACCTCCATGCCCTCGGCGAGGAGGCGCTCGCAAAGGTGGGAACCCAGGAAGCCCGCTCCCCCGGTGACCAGCGCTCGTCGTTTCATCGTTTCGTTCCGCCTTTCGTAGCGGGTGCCTCCTTCGTGGCCGGAGCTTCCTTCCGGCGGGATCTCCCCTCTCCAAAGGGTCGTCCCGCGAGCGGATCCAACCTTAGACGGAGTCCCGGAGAAAGGCGGATTCGAACCCCCCCCCAGCGGATCCTGGCCTCCTTGCCCCTGGAGCGAACCTGCAAGGCGCCTCCAGCCGGCTGGAACGAGGCCTGGATTCCCGCTTTCAACGGCATTCCGCCCCCAGGAAGTTCCTGGGCGTAGTCCTGTGCTTCCCCCTCCCTCGAGGAGGAGGCCGGCCCCGGCACGAGGGCGAGTTCGACCATGCGGAAGGGTTCGACCCTGATCGTTCCGAGCCCGAGATCCGTCGGCGTCTCGAGGCTCAGAGGCACGGCCCCCCAATTGCGGACCAGGATCCGCTCCTGCAGGCCCTTCGATTCCCAGGAAGCGACCTCCCCCCGCAACGCGAGCCCGAAACGCCCCTTCGTCGTCTCGACCCGCGATCCGTCGGGCAGGCCGACCCTGAGCCTCCGGGTTCCGGCCTGCACCTCGACCTTCGTCAAACGGTCGAAGACGACCCCGAGAAACCGCTTGCCTCCCTCCTCGAAACGCAGGGTCGCGGCGCCGATCAGGTCGATCCGGGTCCCGTCGGCGAAGACCAGGGCGGCCCGCCCCTGGGCCTCGGTCTTCAGGGCCGAACCCGGCGTCAGGAGCCGGGTCGAATCGAAGAACGCGAGCGGATGGAAGGCGGAATCTCCGGTCGGACGCACCTCGACACGATCCTGGATCCGGACCGCGAGCAGGCGTTTCGGGTCCGGTCCTCCGAAGGTCTTCCCTCCGGACCCGAGGCGGATCCAACTCGGCCAGCGCTCCAGTGCGCCTCCTTGGCTCCCCGCCCCCCCTGGAACGGCCGTCGAGGGGGTTCCTCCCGGCGGAAGGAACGGAAACCCGGGGAAGAGACCGGTCCCCGTTCCGACCCCGCCCCGGGTGAGGGGATTCCCGTTCAGGAAGGGGTTCAAACCCTGGTAGGGGTTTCCGAATCCGAAGGGGAGGCCGCCTCCGATTCCCCCGTAGGGGTTCCAGCCCCCCGCCCCGCCCGCGCCGAGTCCGCCCCCGCCGTAAGGAAAGGAAGCCCCGGCTCCTCCTCCATAGGGCTGGCTCCAACCGGCACCCGGTCTGGCGACGTTCCCTCCGGCCCCAGACCCGTAGCCCCGGCCGTACCCATAACCCCGCAAACCCGGATAACCCTGTCCGTATCCATAGCCCTGGGCGGCGGCTCCTGCCGGGAGGACCATCCCCAGCGCGAGAAGAAACGGGATCGCGTGACGGACACCAGGTCTCGGAAAGGGATCAGAGGGATTCATCGCCGGTGTCGATCGGATAACGGGGGCCGGTGAAGGGGTCCGGTTTCAGCGTCTCGGGCGGCTTCCGCTCCTGGGTCGGGGCGGATTTCGCCTTCTGTTTTCCATAGAAACCCTCGAAGATCAGGTCGATCTCGAGACGGCCCTCGCGGTCGAGATGGACCATGCGCTCGAAGGCCTCCAGGAGGGTTTTCCGGAGCTTCGCGCTGAGATCGAAGATCTCCGTGCCCTCGGGGGCCAGATAATGGGCGCGGATCAGGACCTTCCGCTTCGCCGGCGTCTTCACTTTGACCCTGAGACGGCTGACTTCGGAGAGGGCCTCTCCTGCAGACTTCAACCCGGCCTCGATCGCGTCCCGAGCGACCTGGACGACCCCGTCCCGGGTGTGGCTCAACAGCGGGTCCTCGTCTCCGGGGGATCCCCCCGCCCGGAAATAGAGGATGCGCAGGAGGTTGAGACCGAGAAGGCCGGCTCCCAGAAGACCGAGGAAACCCGCCGAGAGGAGCGGAGGGCCTTCCCTGCGCAAGGCTCCGAGAACGAAATAGGCGGCGGAGGCGAGTCCGGCCAGCTGATTGGCGAAGGCCACGACCTTTCGGGCGAAGGCTTTCAGATCCTCTTCCACGAACTCTCCATCTTACTGGAAGTATCGTTCGATGAAGCCCGTATCGACCCGCCCGTGGAGGAAATCGGCGTGGTCGAGGAGACGGAGGAAGAACGGAACCGTGGTCTTGATGTCCTCGATCAGGAACTCCGAGAGGGCGCGCTTCGCGGTCTCCAGGGCTTCCCGGCGGTCGTTCCGGTGGATGATGAGCTTGCCGATCAGGGAGTCGTAGTGCGGGGGAACGACGTAGCCGGAATAGACGTGGGAATCCCAACGCACGCCCGGCCCTCCCGGAGGGATGAATAGACCGATCCTCCCCGGCGAGGGACGGAAATCATCGTCCGGGTCCTCTGCGTTGATCCGGAACTCCATCGCATGGCCCCGCGGACGGACATCCTCCTGCCGGAAATCCAAAGGTTCCCCCGAGGCGATCCGGATCATCCACTGGATCAGGTCGACGCCGGTCGTGGCCTCCGTCACGGGGTGTTCGACCTGGATCCTCGCGTTCATCTCGATGAAATAGAACGCCCCCGACCCGTCCACGAGGAACTCCACGGTTCCCGCCGAGGAGTAGTCCGCCGCCCGCGCCACGGCCACGGCGGCCTCGCCCATCTTCCTGCGGGTCTCCGGATCCAGGGCGGGTGAGGGGGACTCCTCGAGCATCTTCTGGTGGCGGCGTTGGAGCGAGCAGTCCCGCTCTCCGAGATGAAGGACCTTCCCCTGCCCGTCAGCGAGGATCTGCACCTCGACGTGTCGGGGATCCTCGAGGAACTTCTCGAGGTAGAGGGTCGCGTCCTTGAAGGCTGCCTCCGCTTCCCGGCGGGCCGCATGGAAGCCGGCGACCAGGGAGATGTCGTTGTGCGCCACCCGCATCCCCCTTCCCCCTCCTCCGGCCGCGGCCTTGATCATGACGGGGTAGCCGATTTCGCGGGCGATCTCGAGGGCATCGCCCTCGCTCTTCAGGGCGCCGCCCGATCCCGGGACGGTCGGGACCCCCGCCTCCTTCGCGAGCGCGATGGCCCGGGACTTGTCCCCGACCAACGAGATCGCCTTCGGGTCGGGACCGATGAACTTGATGTTGCAGCTCTGGCAGACCTCGGCGAAGTGGTGGTTCTCGGCGAGGAAGCCGTAACCCGGATGGATCGCGTCCACGTTCGCGATCTCGGCGGTCGAGATCAGGCGGGGGATGTCCAGGTAGGACTGGGCGCTGGGTCCGGGACCGATGCAGACGGTTTCGTTCGCGTAGCGCAGATGCAGGGCGTCGCGGTCGGCCTCCGAATAGGCGGCGACGGTCTCGATCCCTAGTTCCTTGCAGGCACGCAGGATCCGGAGGGCGATTTCACCCCGGTTGGCAATGAGGATGCGGCGGATGGCCATCTTCGAACGGACCCGGGGTGCTCAGATCGGCTTGACGAGGAAGAGCGGCTGCCCGAACTCGATCGGCTCCCCGTTCTCGGCGAGGACCTTGACGATCTCTCCCTCGGTTTCCGCCTTGATCTCGTTCATCACCTTCATGGCCTCGATGATGCAGACCGTCGTCTCCGCGTCGACCCGGTCTCCGACCTGGACGAAGGGGTCGGCATCGGGGGATGGAGCCCTGTAGAACGTTCCGACCATCGGCGATTTGATCTCGAGAGCCCCCTCGAGCCCCTCTCCTCCCTTTGCGGTCTTCTCCTCTCCTTCGGATCCCGCCTCCTCCGATCCGCCCTGGGACGGGACGCCCGCGACGTAGGATCCGACGGGGAACGGGCTCGGAACCTGGACGAACTCGGTCTTCACCTTGGGTTCGGGCATCCGGATCCGGAGGCGGGCGCCCATGTGCTCGAGTTCGATCTCGCTGGCCCCGGTCTGGTTCAACATCGCGATCAGCCGCTTGATCTCCCGGAGTTCGAGGAAATGGGGACCGCTCGGGGCGACTGGGTTCTTCGATGGACGGCTCTTCTTCTCGGTCACGGCGTCACCCGGGAATCAGGGTCTCTGGGAGCGGAGTCCCCCCGGGAAGCCCGGAGGAGACATTCGGCGATCTGCACGGCGTTCAGGGCCGCGCCCTTGCGGATCTGGTCTCCGGCGAGGAACAGGGAGAGCCCGTTGCGGAAGGCCCGGCTCGCGCGGATCCTCCCGACTTGGACCTCGTCCCGTCCGGAGGTTTCGAGGGGCATGGGATACAGGAAGGTCTCCCGGTCGTCCACGACCGAAAGCCCAGGGGCCTCCTCCAGGACCCTCCGGGCCTCGAGGGGAGGGCATTCGCGGTCGGTTTCGAGGACGAGGGCCTCGGCATGGCTGCGGAGCACCGGTACCCGGACGCAGCAGGCCTCGACCCGAAGGTCTGGCAGGTCCAGGATCTTGCGGGTTTCGACCTCCATCTTCCATTCCTCCCGAGTCGACCCGTCCTCGAGGAAGCGGTCGATCTGGGGGATCAGGTTTCCGGCCAGCGGATGCGGGAACCGCCCCCGCCAGGCCTCGCCCCGGGGGACGCCCCCGTCGAACCCCGCCGCGAGGTCTTCCTCGAGGGCCGCCAGCGCGCGGGCTCCCGCCCCCGAGGCGGCCTGGTAAGTCGCGGCGATCACCCTGCGGAGCCCGAAGGCGCGATGCAGGGGGGCCAGGACGAGGGCCATGAGGATCGTCGAGCAGTTCGGGTTCGCGATCAGGGAGGAGGCGGGTCCTCCGTCCGTCCGAAACAGCGCGTGCTCGTTGCACTCCGGCACGACCAGCGGGACATCCCGATCCATCCGGAAGGCCGAGCTGTTGTCGATGACGAGAGCCCCGGCATCCAGAGCCCTCGGAACATGCCGTTCGGAGCGCTCCCCGCCGCAGGAGAAGAACGCCAGGTCGACGCCCGAGAAATCGAAACCTTCCAGTGGGGCGACCCCGCGCTCGCTCCCGAGGACCCGCATCTTCCGGCCAGGGGAGTTCGGGCCGGCGAGGAGATGGAGCCTCCCGACCGGGAAGTCCCGTTCGGAGAGGATCCAGCAGAGTTCGCGTCCGACGGCGCCGGTCGCCCCCGCGATCGCGATCGTGAGGGGTCCCGCGCGGGGGAACCCTCTGGAGGAAGGACGCGGTTCCGCGCCGGGGTCGGGGTTCACGAGCCTCCGCCCTCCTCCGGCTCTCCTCCCTCCGCCTCCCAGATCCCGGACCGGCCCCCTTCCTTGCGGAGTAGGCGGATCCCCTCGATACGGATGCCCCGCTCGAGGGCCTTGCAGAGGTCGTAGAGAGCCAAGGCCGCGGCCGAGACCGCGCAGAGCGCCTCCATCTCGACCCCGGTCGAGGCCCGGCAGGATGTCTCCGCCAGGACCCGGAGCCGCCCGGTCTCCCGTTCCGCCTCGAAATCCACCCGTACATGGTCGAGGGCAAGGGGATGGCAGAGGGGAATCCATTCGCTCGTCCTCTTCGCCCCCTGGATTCCTGCGACCCGCGCGACGGCCAGGGCATCCCCCTTCGACAGGTCCCCGGCCAGGAGTTTCTCGAGGACATCCCGGCCGAGAACGACCCATGCCTCGGCGAGGGCGGTCCTCCGCGTGACGGGTTTTCCGCCGACGTCGACCATCCGGGCCCGCCCCCGCTCGTCGAGATGGCTGAATCCGCTCAAGGGCACCTCCCCCCGAAGTCCGGAATCCGCCGGCGGAATCCGGGTAGCCCGCTCCCTCCGTTCCCGGCCGTTGCCAGGGGACTTTCTCCGGCTAGCTTCATTCCTTCGATTGCATCGGTCGAATTCGACGGGAGGAGGACCTACCTTGGATCGTTCCAGGGCCTCCGACCCGGCCCCCGCACGGCACGGAGGGCCGGAGGGAATGTACGCCCCGGAAGCGGGGCATCCAGAGGTATTTACATGTCGAGATCGAATGGCAAGGCGTTCTTCCTCCTCCTCACGGCCGGCCTCGCGCCCTCCCCTCTCGCCGCCCAGGCGCCGGGCTCGAAGGCGGAGGCGCTCGTTCTGGAAGCGGACAAGACCCCCCTCGACCGGGCCTGGAGCTACCTGGAGCGGATCGAGGATCTCGAGATCGACGAGGACGCCCTAATCGAGGCCTTGCGCAGAGCGGGTCTCCGGAGCCGTTCCGCGGGCCGCCTGATCGCCGCCCGTGGCCTCCTGGATCGGGACGGCCGCAGCGCGGTCGAACTCCTCGGCCGGGTCCTCGTCGACGCCTCGAAACCGGAACAGCGCCTCGCGGCGGCCCGACTCGCCGGGAACCGAGATCTTCCCTCCCGCAGCCTTCGCAAACTCCGCAAGACCCTCGTGGAAATGGTCGGGGACGACGCCCTCGACCCAAGGCTCCGTCTCGCAGCGGCGACCTCCCTCTACAAAATCGCGGACGACGGGAGCAAAAAGCTGCTCGCGCGGCGGACGATGCTCGGCTATCTGGCCTCGCGGGACCGCGGACTCAGGATCCAGGGCGCCCTGGCCCTCGCGGACATCGGCGATCTCGTGACCGGAGGAGCCCGGGCGATCCTCGAGGAGATCGAGGACGAACCCACCCCCGAGGGTCGCCTCGCGGCGGCCTATCTGACCGTCGAGCGCAGAAACCGGCGGATCGAACAGCTCTACCGGGAACTCTCCCGCCTCGAGACCGGATCTGGACGGGGGACGGGACGGGGAAGGAGCGACCAGCTCGCCCTGATCAAGGAACTCCTTGCCGACATCCGCAGCTACCACGACGACGGCCGTGAGGCAAAGACGCTCTATCTCCTCGAGCGGGCGGCCAAGGGGATGCTGAAGGCGATGGACCGTTTCTCGAGCTACTACACGAGCGAGGAATACGCGCGCTTCGCCTTCGACCTGAACCGCGATTACTGCGGTATCGGAGCCTTCGTCAACATCGACGCCCAGGGGAATTTCAAGATCACCCGACCGATCTACTCGGGTCCGGCCTACAAGGCGGGCCTGATGTCGGACGACCACATCCTGAAGGTCGACGGATGGTCAACCGCCGACCAGGACCTGAACGAGATCATCCGCCGGCTCAAGGGCAAGCCCGACACGAAAGTCACGGTGAGCGTCTGGAGGGTCGGATGGCCGAAACCCAGGGACTTCACGTTGACCCGGGCTCCGATCCAGGTCCCCTCGGTCAACTCGATGATGCTCCCGGGTAAGGTCGCCTATGTCGAACTCATCACCTTCGGCACCCATGCAACGGAGGAGCTCCGTGCCCACCTGAGCCGTCTCGTGGATGAGGGGGCGAGGGGCGCGATCCTGGACCTCAGGAACAACGGCGGCGGATTCTTGGAACAAGCGCGCAGGATCGACCAGCTTTTCCTCCCCAAGGGGAGCCTCGTCGTCACGACCAAGGGGAGGGCCTACGGCAAGGAGGAGCTGCACACGAAGAAGGACCCGGTCTTCCCCGATCTTCCCCTCGTGATCCTCGTGAACGGGCAGACCGCATCAGCCTCCGAGATCGTTTCGGGAAGCCTCCAGGTGCACAAGAGGGCGATAATCGTCGGGACCCAATCCTACGGGAAGGGTTCGGTCCAGAACCTTTTCCCCGTGGCCGCCGTTCCGGGGGAGCGATTCAAGGACGAGAACGGAAACCGGAGATGGGACGAGTGGGAGAAGTTCGAGGACACGAACGGCAACGGAAAATACGATCCCGGCGCCCGCGCCCGGCTGACGATCGCCCGCTACTACCTGCCGGACGGACGTTGCCCCGACAAGAAACTCGACAAGGACGGGCGCGTCCGCAACAAGGATTACGGTGTCATCCCTGACGAGAAGGTCGAACCCGACTCCCTCGACACCCATGAACTCTGGAAGAACGCGGTCATCAACGATTTCTGGCAGAAGAAGGTCTTCCACAAGTACGTCGACGGCCTCCTCCAGAAGCACAAGGACCTTCTCCTCCAGCTCGCCGAGAACGACGGCAGGGACTGGAAGAGATGGCCCGGCTTCGAAAAGTTTTACGAGAGCCTGAATACCCACTTGACGAAGAACGATGTCCGCCGCTGGGTCCGGATCGTCACCCGGGAAAAGGTGTCCGATCTCCGCGGAAAGGCTTGGCCGGGGGGCCGGATCCTCGGCGACTGGCAGGAGGACAACCAGCTCCAGGCTGCGATCCGCGTCCTCCTCGAAAAGATCGGAGAAAAGATCGAGGATATCGACGCATACCGGGCCGTCCTTCCCCCGAAGAAGGCGAAGACCAAGGTCGGCAGTTCGCGTTGACTCGGCGGACTCACCCCGCCCGGGAAGGAATCAGGGTCGCGGCCAGGGCGAAACGGCCCGCGGCCTCGCCCTCCCTCCGGTGCGACCACCAGAACGCCCCCTCGTGGCGGGTGCAGGAATCGAGGATCGTGATCCTGCCGGCTCCGAAGGCCCGGGCCTGATCCTGGAGGATTCCGGCGAGATCCAGGTGGAGACGTCCTCCCCGGCGGAGGACCCGCGCCTCGTATCCCCCCTCCACGGCCTCCCGCGCGACCTCCGGGCCGACCTCGAAGCAGGAGGGACAGATCGAGGGCCCGAGCCCAACCCGGAGGGCATAAGGGGCGAGCCCCCCGAAGGCCACCATTTCGCGGAGCAGGGCGGGAAGGACGCCCCGAAGCGCCCCCCTCCACCCCGCATGGGCGAGTCCCAGCAGGCCGCCCCCCGCGACGAGGACCGCCGGGCAGTCGGCCGAGGTCACGAGGAGCCCCAATCCCGGCAGATCGGTGAAGACCGCGTCGGCCGTGTCGTGGACGACCTTCCGGTCCGCCCCCGATCCACGCGCTTCCTCGCCAAGGCGAAGGACACGGACCCCGTGCTCGAGACCGATCGGAACGAGGTCGGAAGGCAGGATCCCGAGCCGGGCCGCCAGTCGATTCCTCGAAGTCTCCGGGTCTCCGAGGGCGGCGCGGGTCCGGGAGAGATTGCCGAGCGCCCGGGTCGTGACCGCGTGGCGGATCCCCGGCCAGGTACCGGGGATCTTCAGGAAGAGGGGGACCGTCATGCGCCTTCCCGGCCCTCCGCAGCCAGGCGCTCGATCGGAGGCAACACGAAGTCCTGGAACAGGATCTTCGCAATGATCGTCAGCGGGATCGCGACCAGGACCCCGAAGAAACCGAAGATCGCTCCCCATGCCAGCACGGAGAACAGCATCGTGATCGGGTGCATGTCGAGTTTGTCGCCGAGGATCCAGGGAAAGAGGACGTAGCCCTCGACGGCTTCCGCCGCGAGGAAGACGAGGGCGATGCCTCCGAGGACTCCGATCCCCCCGGTCTGGTAGGCGAGCGCGAGGATGACGGCCGCGATCAGGCCGAGCGCCGCCCCGAGGAAGGGAAGGATCGACAGGAGACCGGACAGGAGACCGACGACGAAGGGGAAGGGCACGCCGCACAGCCAGAGCCCGAAGGCGAGGAGGAGCCCCTTGAAGATCGCGATCAGGATCCGCCCCCGGAGGAAGGCAGCGAGCCCTTCGTGGATCCGGCGGGCGGTCCGGAGGATCCGGGGACGGTGGCGCCCCGGGAGATGCCGTTCGACCCAGGACAGCACCCTCGGATAGTCGAGCATCAAGTAGAACAGGTAGATCGGCAGCAGCACGAGGATGCTGACGAGATCGAAGAAGCCGCTGACCCCGCTCCCGAGCCCCGAGAGCAGGACGGGCACCTTCTCGAGCAAGGGGATCAGTCTTTTCGGATCGAAGAGGTCCTCGAGCCAGGCGCCGACCTCCGCTCTCCAGGCTTGACGCAGATAGGTTTCGATCTGCTCGTGGTAGAAGCCGAGCGCGAGGTCCGGGAGCGCGAACAGGAACCCCCTCGAATCGGGCCGACCCTCCGCACCCAGGAAGGCGGCCTGGTAGAGGTCCATGCTTCCCCGCACCAGGAGCCAGATCCCAACCCCCGTGACCGCGAGGAAGGCGAGGAAGACCGCCGCCACGGCCAGGAACCTCGGGAAGCGCCAGGCCATGAGCCGCTGGACGACCGGCTCGAGGATGTAGGCGAAGCAAAGAGCCAGAAGGAGGGGTCCGACGACGATGCGCAACCAGTAGGCCAGCAGGAGGATCAGGAGCAGACAGACCGAGAGCCCGGCGACCAGACGGCGGCGTTCCCGGCCTGTCAAAGGCGAGACCGGACGGGGATCGGGACTTTCGGGCGGGAGCGGTGCGGTCAAGGCGGGCCGAGAATAGCAGGGTCGCCTCTCCCGGGGAACGCGTCCCCCCCGCCCTTTCCCGGTCCCCGGCCCTCCGGCAAGATCGCCGCCACGTGATGCCTTCCGGAAACGCGAATCCTCCGCCCCGCATGCTCCGTCTCCTCGGCGCCGGCGACGGTCCGCTGCGCCTCGGCGGCCTCGAGATTTCGGAACTGGCCTCGGAGTTCGGCACCCCCCTCTACCTGCACGACGGAGACCTCTGTCTCCGTCGCCTGACCGCCCTGCGGGAGACCTTCGACGGACGCGTCCGGATCCTTTTCGCGCTCAAGGCGAACCCTCTCGCCGCCCTCGTCTCCCTCCTCCGCGGAAAGGGTGCCGGAGCCGAGGTCGCCTCCGCCGGCGAACTGCGGATCGCCCTCGCGGCGGGGGTCCCTCCCGAGGACATCCATTTCGCGGGACCGGGAAAGAGCCTTACCGATCTCCGGGCGGCCCTGGAGGCCGGGATCGGGACCCTCGACCTCGAGTCCCCGGACGAGTACGAGGCCCTTCTCGACCTCTCCGGCCCCCGGCGCCCCCGGATCGCGCTCCGGATCGACCCGGAATCGGCCCTGGCCCGCGCGGGCCTTCGGATGGGAGGGACCGGGGGGAAGTTCGGGATCGCCAAGGAGGCGGCCCGGAGCCTCCTCGAGCGGATCTCGAAGGACGACCGGGTCGAACTGCGCGGACTGCATGTGTACGCGGGGACCCAGTGCGCGGACGCCGCCGCCTGGACGACCCTCGCCCTCGACCTCCTCGAGACGGCCGCCCGCCTGGAGGCGGAGACGGACTGCTCCCTCCCCGACCTCAACCTCGGAGGCGGATTCTCCTTCCCCCGGGATGAGGGGGAAGCCGAGTTCGACCTCGATCTCGTCGCGGCCCGGCTTCTTCCCGTTCTCGAGCGGGCTCCTCCCGGGCGGAGGTTCTTCCTCGAACCGGGACGCTGGCTCACGGCCCCGGCGGGCCTCTACGTCTGCAGGGTCCTGGCCCGCAAGGAATCCGGAGGACGGACCTGGCTCCTCCTGGATGGAGGATTGCACCATTTCGCCGCGGCGGCGGGCTTCGGCGCCGTCCTCCGGAGACCGCCGGAAGTCGTCTCCGTCGAGAGGCCCCTCGATCCTGGGGAGGAGAGGGTCCTGCTCGGAGGTCCGCTCTGCACCCCGATGGACGCCTGCGAACCCGCACATCCCCTTCCCCGCCTCGAGCGGGGGGATCTCTGCGCCTTCCTCGGCGCCGGGGCCTACGGACTGACCTTCAGCCCGGTCCGCTTCCTCGGTCACCCGGGCCCGGCCGAGGTCCTGGTCGCCGGGGGCAAGGCCCGGCTGGCCCGCCGCCGCGGCCGGCCCGAGGACGCCCTCGGGGACCAGTGCCTCTGACCGGGTTCAGGCCTTCTTGCGGGACACGACCATCTTCATGCGCCGTCCCTCCCGCTGGGGCTCGCGCTCGACCTTCGCGATGTCCTCGATCATCTCGAAGAACCGCCGCATGACGTCGAGCCCGACCTCCTGGTGCGCCATCTCCCGCCCCCGGAAGAGACAGGTGATCTGCACCTTGTCCCCCTTCTCGAGGAACTCCCGGGCCCGGCGGACCTTCACCTCGAGATCGCCCTGGGCGATCTTGGGACGCACCCGGACCTCCTTGAGATGGACCTGGTGCTGCTTCCTCTTCGAGGACTGGGCCTTCTTCTTGGCCTCGTACTTGAACTTGCCGTAGTCCATGATCCGGCAGACGGGGGGACGCTGGTTCGGGGCGACCTCGACGAGGTCGAGCCCTTTCTCCCGCGCCATTCGCTGGGCGTCCTTCGTGGCCATCACGCCCAGTTGGTTTCCTTCGTCGTCGATGACGAAGATCTGGGGAATCCGGATCATTCCGTTGATTCGGTGCTGCTCCCGCCTGACGGGCTGGGGCAGAGGGGAACGGGATCGTCTCAAGGACCTCCTTACCGTCGACCCTCGGGTCTTCGTGACCCGGGCATCGACTTACTCGGATTTTGGAGAAACAACGGCATTCGCAGGGAAGGCGGCGAAGGATAAGGGAAGTCCTCCGCCGGGAAACGGGCCGCCTCGACGGCCGCGGGATCATAACCTTCTCCCTCCGGGATTGCGACCGGGGGACCGGCCTCCGACTCCAGGTTTCGTCCGGATCATCGCCGGAACTCGACCCTTTCCCGGATCCAGGCCGAAAGTTCCTCCGGCGACATCGTCCCGAGTTCGCCCTCGCTCCGGTGCCGGACGGAAAGCGTGCCGCTCTCGAGTTCGCGGTCGCCGACGACACCGATGAGCTGGAGCTTCTCCTGCCAGAGATGGCGCCGGATCTTGGCCCCGACCTTGTCCGGACCGTCGTCGAGTTCGACACGGACCCCCCCGGCCCGGAGGCGGGAGGCGAAGGCGGCCGCGGCCTCGGCATGGCGTTCCCCCACCGTCAGGACCGCGACCTGGACCGGAGCGAGCCAGAAGGGCATGACTCCCGCATGATGCTCGATCAGGATCCCGAAGAATCGCTCGAGGGAGCCCAGGAGAGCCCTGTGCACCATGATCGGGCGGGCCGGGGCTCCGTCTCGGTCGGTGAAGGTCAGATCGAATCGATCGGGCAGGTTGAAGTCGAGTTGGATCGTCGAGCACTGCCACTCGCGACCGAGCGAATCCTTGACCTTGACGTCGATCTTCGGCCCATAGAAAGCTCCTCCGCCCTCGTCGACGCCGTAATCGAGCCCGGAAGCGTCGAGAGCCTTTCTCAGGGCGGCCGTCGCCTTCTCCCAGATCGCGTCGTCCCCGACCGCCTTCTCCGGCTTCGTCGAGAGTTCCATCACGAAATCCTCGAAACCGAAGGCGCGCAGCATTTCGAGCACGAATTCGAGCACCCGGGCGATCTCCCCGTCGAGCTGGTCGGGGTGGACGAAGAGATGGGCGTCGTCCTGGGTGAAACCCCGCACCCGAAGGAGACCGTGCAGCATACCCGCCCCCTCGTAGCGGTAGACCGTTCCGAGTTCGGCCCAACGGAACGGCAGGTCCCGGTAGGAACGCCTCCGGGAACGATACATCTGCACGTGGAACGGGCAGTTCATCGGCTTCAGCAGGTACTCCATCCCGTCGACCTCCATCGGCGAGTACATGCTCTCCCGGTAGAAATCGAGATGGCCGGAGGTCCGCCAGAGATCCGCTTTCGCGATGTGCGGGGAATAGACGAGGTCGTAGCCCCCCTCGAGGTGGCGGTTGCGCCAGAACTCCTCGATCTTGTGCCGGATGAACCCGCCCTTGGGATGCCAGAGGATCAGGCCCGGCCCGAAATCCCCCATCGTCGAGAAGAGGTCCAGGTCCTTGCCCAAACGCCGGTGGTCGCGTTTGGCGGCCTCCTCGAGGCGGCGCCGATGCGCTTCCATGGCCTTCCGGTCCGCGAAGGCGTGCCCGTAGACCCGGGTCAACATCCGCTGGCCCGCGTCCCCCTCGAAATAGGCCCCGGAGATCGACAGGACGCCGAACCCTTCCCCCAGGACCCCCGTGCTCGGGATGTGGGGACCGCGGCAGAGGTCGAGGAAATCCCCGTGCCGGTAGAACGAGATCTCCTCCCCCTCGGGAACCTTCGCGAGAATCGGGATCTTGTAGTCCTCCTTCATTTCCCGCGCGATCCGAAGAGCCTCGTCACGGTCCACGACCTCCCGCTCGAAGGGGAGGTCCGCCTTCACGATCTCGCGCATGACCTCCTCGATCCTCGGCAGCTCCTCCTCGCTCAGCCGGTCGTCCCCGAAATCCAGGTCGTAATAGAAGCCGTAGCGCTCGTCGTCGACCGGAGGCCCCTTCCAGAGCTTGACCCCGGGATGCAGGCGCTTGATCGCATCGGCCATGATGTGGGCGGCCGAATGGCGGAGCATCTCGAGCCCCTCCTCGCTGTCCCGGGTGACGAGGGCGATCTCGGCGTCCTCGAGAAGCGGCTCGTTCAGCCCGCGAAGGACTCCGTCCACCCGGATCCCGACGGAAGCCTTCGCCAAGCGCTTTCCGATGCTTTCCGCGATCTCCCGTCCCGTCGTCCCCTTGGGGTATTCACGGACGGAACCGTCGGGAAGGGTGATCCGAATCGAAATCGTGTCCATGTCGTTCATCCGCCGCTGGCGCTCCCCCGGGACGGGGGGAGGCCTAGACGGTCCTTTCCGAAATACGGTCGCAGGGCCTCGGGGACCCTCACGCTTCCATCCTCCTGCTGGTGGTTCTCGAGCAGGGCGATCAGGATCCTCGGACTCGCGACCACCGTGTTGTTCAGGGTATGGCAGAAACGCGGTTTCCCGTCCTCACCCCGGTACCGCAACCGCAGCCTCCTGGCCTGGAAATCGTGGAACCTCGAGGCGGAATGGGTCTCCCCGTAGCCTTCCCTCGAGGGCATCCAGGTCTCGATGTCGAACTTCTGCACCTGAGGCTGCCCCAGATCCCCCCCGCAGACGTTGACGACCCGGTAGGGGAGTTCGAGGGCCTGGAGCAGTTCCTCGGAATTCCTCGTGATCGACTCGTGATGCGCCAGGGACCGGTCGGGATCCCCGATATCGACGATGACCTGCTCGACCTTCTGGAACTGGTGGACCCTGTAGAAGCCCTTCGTGTCCTTCCCGTAGGTCCCGGCCTCTCTTCGGAAGCAGACCGATCGGGTGACGTAGCGGATCGGCAGGTTCCCCCGATCGAGGATCTCCCCGGCGTGGAAGGCGGTCACCGGAACCTCGCCGGTCCCGATCAGGTTCAGGGAGTCCTTCTCGCAGCGGTAGGCCTGTTCCTCCCCGCCCGGAAAGTAGGCCGTGCCGACCATCGCGAAATCCCGGACGAGCAAAGGGACGGTCAGGGGGCGGAAGCCCTTCGCGCACATGTGATCGAGGGCGAATCGGAGCACGGCCTCCTCGAGAAGGACGAGATCCCCCTTCAGGAAGTAGTTCCGCGTTCCGGCGATCTCCGCCGCCCGAGGGAAATCCGCGAGGTCCAAGTCCTCGCAGATCCGGACGTGGTCCTTCGGTTCGAAGTCGAAGACACGCGGTTCGCCGACCCGGCGGATCTCGACGTTGTCCCGATCATCCACGCCCTCGGGCACATCCTGCGCAGGGGGGTTCGGCAATCTCAGGAGACATGCTTCTCGGCGCTCCTTGAGTTCCTTCTCCCTCCGCCCGAGATCCTGGATCCTCGCCTTGATCTCCTTCTGTCGTTCCAGCAAGGCCTCCCTCTCCGCGGCGGAGGCCCGGCCGATCGTCTTCGCCGCGTTCTTCTGCTCGGAACGCAGTCCCTCGACCTCGGGGAGAAGGGCGCGGAGTTCGCGGTCCGCCGCGAGGAAGCCCTCCAGGGCCTCCTCGCAGGGCATGTGCTTCTTCCTGCCCGCCTCGATGACATCGTCCGGGTGTTCCCGGACCCACTTGGGATCCAACATCGGCCTTCCTCAGCGACGGCCCGCAACGGGCCTCGAGGGCGGACATCATGCCGCCCCGGGCCCTCCAGGCAAACGGCGGGGGAACCTCGATCGGGCTCTACTTCCAGATCGGCAACAGCTTTCCGAAGAGCTTGTGCCCCCTCTGCTGGACCCCGAGGAAGAAGGTGCCGCTCCTCGGCCGCTTGACCCGTATCGAGAGGTTCGGCTGCTTGGCGCTCTCCTTGTCGATCGGCATGCAGGCCAGGTGGAGGATGTAGATCCTCTGGTAACGGTCCCGGAGCGCGTTGATCTCGTATCCCTCGCAGCGACGCCAAACACCAACCTTCTTCGCCCCCTTCCCGTCCGGGTTCTTGCTCGCGTACAGGACGGGCTCGAGGACTTCGGCCACGATGGCTCCGTACTTCTCCCCGAAGGCCCCGCGGACCCAGAACGTCGCCGAGGAGACCGACGCATACCCTCCTTCATTCACGACTTCGAACTCCAGGTGGAACGGAGCACCGAGAGTCAGGGTCACGGTCTTCCCCTTCTCCACTTTGAAGTTCTTCGATTTCCCCTTGAGGATGACGGCGTTGTTCACGCGGGGGGGGGAGCCGTTCATGATCCTCCCGTAGAGGATCTCGTAATCCCCCGCCGGGACCTCGATCCCCTTCTTTCCGGCCCTCGCGATATCGAAGGCCGCCCCCCGGAACCAGGTCGTCTCGCGGATCACGAGATGATCGGGCTTCGCCCTTCCAGGCCCCCTCCACTGGAACGCGACCCGCCCGGTCGGGACCGTGGCCGGATCCAGCGGACGATAACGGAGTTGCTCATTGTTTCCGGTGACCTGGAAACGGTACCACTGGTCCTTGATCTTGAAGTACTTGCTGTAGGGAATCAGGTGTTTCGATCCTCCGACCCTCATCGAATCGATGACGGGCACCCCCTCGGCCTTCTCCTCACCGGTACCGAATCGCATGTCTCCGAAGACGGTCTTTCCGGGAACTTCCCCGACGACCCCGTTGAAGTCCTCGTCATAGAGTTCGATGTTGACCCCTTCGACCTTCCCGCTGAGGATCGCCGCGCTCCGGTAGAAGACGAGGGCGGATTTCTGCTGGCCCCACTGGGGGGCGAGGTTCAGGTCCGTACCCGCGATCGACTCCTGGGCCCCTCCGGTCCAGAACCAGAAGGCGTATTCCGGCAGGTAATCGGCCCCTTCCTTCTTGTAGGGGACGAACAGGGCCTTGGGCTTCCCTCCCCCGAACTTCAGGAGCTTCCCGCTCTTCGGGTCCGCGGGATCGAGGAGGGCGAGATACTTGGATGCCCCCGACCTCTGCAGGAAAAGGGTCCCGTCCTGGAAGGATTTCATCTGCTCGGGAAGGGTCCCCTTGAGGGACATCGCCTGCCACTCGAGAGGCCAGGCGCTGGCGAACATCGAAACCCCGTTCTCGAGCTTCTTCTGGATTCCCAGGAGGAGATCCACCTTCGTCCACTTGGATCCCTTGAGGAACTTGGCGAGGTTTTCGGGCTGCTTCTTGCCTCCCGCGGGGTCCTGCTTCTTCTTTTCCTCCTCGCCGGGCTTGACGCCGCTTTTCAGGTCCTGCCGGATCCTCTTGATCCATCCGACGTTCGACTTGTAGGTCCTGCCCTGCGTCCAATCCCAGGCCTTGTGGAGACTCTCGTATTTCTCCATGACCCCCAGGAGGGCGTTCCAGTCCGCATCGGTCTTCTTCGGCGAGAAGTAGAGGATGCTCGCCAGGTAGATGTAGGACTCCGCGGCCTCGAGATTGTCCCCCATGTTCTCGAAGGCCTCGGCGACCTTCGCCATGTTCTCCCTCGCGAGATCGAAATCCTCGCGCTTCTTGGACTTCTTCGCGGCCTCGAAGGCGCCCCAAGCCCGCTGCCGTTCGTTCTTCAGCCTGGCGACGAGGCGGCGCTGTTCCCCGTCCAGCGCGGATTGGAACTTCTCCACCCGTTCCAGGACCTTGCACTTCCAGACCTCGTTCCAGACATCCTTGAGGTCCTCGATCCGATCCCCCGCCGACGAATCCCCCCCGTTCACGTAGGCGTCGATCAGGATCCGGAAATGCTGGATGCATTCGGTCGGATAGGACTTGAGGATCCTCTTCAGGGCGCGCCGGTCCTCGGTCTTGACCGCCTGATCGAAACGCTTGACGAACTTGTCGTACTGGTTCTGCGCCGGGATCCCCCGGGACATCCCGGGAATCGAGAGAACGAGAAAGAAAGCCCGAAGCAGGAGGCCCGCCTTGATCTTCGTTCGTTTCATCTGCCGTCCATCTCCGTGCATCCACGCGGTTTTCGACCGGGCCGCCCGGCTCCGAGCCCCCCGGACCCCCGGGAAGGAAGCCGCCGCCGACTCCCGAGCATACCCGGGAGATCTCGAAGGCCTTAGCCCGACCCCGGGAAGGTCACCACTTCCCGGGATTCCGGCTCGAGGTCGAAACCGCCTCGAAAGAACCTACCTCCTGGGCCCCTGCGAGTAACGCTCGAGGAAACGACGCTCCATCGCGCTGAGGGAGGGCATGCCCCGGTCCTTGATCTTGGCCAGGATCCGGTCGAGTTCCTTCCGACGGGCCTCCTCCCGACGTCTCCGCCGGGCCCGCCCCGCGGCCTCGAGCCCCGCCCTCCAGGCTGCGAGCCTCCCGTGGAACCGCCACCACAGGAGGCCGAAGACCATCCCTCCCAGGTGAGCGGCGTCGGCAACCTGCCCCGGTCCGGCCCGGAAGGCCAGCATCGTGTTGTAGAGCGCGAAGAAGCCCAGGAGGGCCGCCAGGACCCAGAGGGGGAGGATGACGATCAGGAAGAACACCCGCGCCATCGGAGCCAGGAGGGCCGCATAGGCCATGATCCCGTAGACGGCCCCCGAAGCCCCCACGACCCGGATGTCCGAGGCCCCCATCAAGCCCGAGGTCACGAGCCAGAAGAGACCTCCCGTGATCCCCGCCAGAAGATAGAAGCGGACGAGCCCCCGCGTTCCGATCCTCTCCTCGACCATCGTCCCGAAGAAATAGAGGACGAGCATGTTCATCACGATGTGCCAGAGGTCGAACTGGGAGTGGACGAACTGGTAGGTCACGAGGCGGAGCACCCCGATCGGGTTGCCCGTGATCGAATGGAGGCTGAGCCCCAGCCAGGGGCTCAACGTCGCTCCGGTCGTGAGATAGAGCAGGGTTCCACAGAGGAAGACCCCCACGTTGACGAGGAGCAGGGCCTTGACCGCGGGGGTCAGCCTGGGGAGGTGCATCCCCGCTGAAGGGCCGTAGGAGTTCCAGGAACCACTGCGCATCACCCTCAATCTATCGGATCATCCCCCGCATCCCCATGACCCGGCCGGGAGGGGAGGCCGGATCCCTTCCGGAGGGAGAGGATGGCGGCCCCATCCAACCTCCGGCCTCGCCCCGCAGGCGGCCCGGATCCCGGCTCATTCCGCGTATTTATGGAGGGAGGACTGGGACTCGGGAAGATAGCTGAAGACCAGGAAGCAGGAGACGATGGCCAGGGCCCCCACGATAAGGAGGGCGAAGAGCCTTTCTCCCCTCCAACCCCCGACCAGCCGCATGTGGATGTAGATCAGATAGACGAGCCAGGAGATCAGGGCGGAGACCTCCTTGCTGTCCCAGCCCCAGTAGTTCCCCCAGGCCTCCTGGCCCCATAAGGACCCCATCATCAGGGCGCAGGTCATGAACGGGAAACCTACCGCCACGATCTGGAAGGAGAACTTGTCGAAGTCCTGCAGCCAGTCGCGGACCGCCCTCTCTCGAATGAAGAGCTTCAATACGTAGTACCCGAGGACCGCCATCAACCCGACGGCGAAGGTCGCATAGCTGAAGATGAAGGCCATGACGTGGGGCCACATCCAGTAGGACTTCAAGGCCGGGGGGAGTTCGTTCCCGCCCTTGTCCTTCTGCCCGGCGATGAAGAAGAGGACGACCGCCGAAACCAGCGCGAGGGTCGTCATCAGGTTCGCGATCCCCTGCCAGGCTCCCTCGTACCGGAACATCCCCGTCACGGCGGCGATAACGAGGTAGCTGAGGAAGACCAGCACACCGCAGAATACGAGGACCTCGAAAAGGGTCTGCCAGGGTTGGTGGCCGACCTCGATCCACCTCCAGATCATCTGCAGGATCCCGAGGCAGGTATCGACTCCGAAAAGGATCCATCCGATCTTCGTCAGCCGATCGCCGCGTGAGCGCGCGGATTCCTTCCTCGAGAAGGAGAAGAAGGCTGCGATCAGGAAGACGAGGGCGGTCGCCGCCGTCGCCAGCATGACGACGTCCTTCCAGAAGATCGAATCGATGTGCGTGAAGTCTAGGATTCCGAGCATGCGGAGACCTCCGTGATCCGCGTTCCAAGCGAAATGGGAATCATGCGGCCTCCGCCTGGATGCGTGCCCGTTCCCGCCTTCTCCCCTTGAGCCAGGGTTGGAGAAGGAACATGAGGATCGTTCCGATCCCCAGTGCGTACATCGAAAGCACGACGAGGGTGACCCCGGCGTCGTTCTGGACCCCGATCCCCGTGTAGAAGGGCCTCTCCGACTTCGCGTCGGACTGCGTGAAGCGGTAATGCCTGAAGAACCCCCCGTAGACCAGGGGATCGTTGACACGGATGGCCATCCGCGCAAGCGGCTTCTTTCCGTGCTCTTCCAACCAACGATCCAGGGGAGCCGCCCTCGATCCTTCGAAAGCCTGGAGCCAGGTCGTGGAAGGAAGGAGCTTGAACATCGGCTGGAACAGGCCGTAGAGGGATTCCAGGTTCGCGAGCCTGGAATCGGGAGTGGCGTAGAGATCCTGGACCGCCGGAAAGTCCCGTTTCGCCCCCATTCGGTCCATGAGTCGTTTCCACGCGTCCTGGAAGGCCTTCCAGTCCTTCTCCGTGCTGACGGGAACGACCAGGGTCTTCTTGTCGGAGCAGAGTAGTTTCAGTTCCCGGACCCTGTGGAGTTCGAGATCCGATTTCCAATCCAGGGGAAGCATCCTTCGGTCCTCGTGGAAGCGGACCTGCAGACGCTCGTCGTAGTGGAACTCCCGCACCTCGGGAGGGATCGGTTCCGTCTCCCCCATCTCGGCGTAGATCGTCGATGAGATCAACGTCACCCGCTTGGTTCCTTGGGGACCTTCGATACGGAGTTTCAATCCGGCGGGATCCCGGTGGAAGAAATCCTCCTCGGGCAAGGCCTCGTATTCCGCCTCCATCCGGCTCCGCATCCAGGTCTTCGCCTCGCTGAGTACGACCTCCAGCTTTTCTCCGGAGGTCTCCGAGGACCTGAGCACGATCCCCTCCCCTTCCTCCCAGGTACGGAAGGGGAGGATCTTTCCGCCCCGCACCTCGACATATCCGAACCCCTCCCCTTCCCCCAGGAACAAGAGGGTTCGTTTCGACGGGCAACGGAGGAAGTCGAAGGCGAAGGACAGGGGGAGTTCGGGAACTTCGCCGCTCTCCCGGAGTCCCGCATGCGGGTCCCCTTCGCCCGCCTTCACCCCGGCGGGGAACCCCCGTCCGTCGTTGTTCTGCTTCGGGTCGGCGAAAAGGAGGCGGATCTCCTCCGCTTCGACGCTTCCTTCCCCGTCGAATCGGTCGATGCGGACGAGGACGGCCGGATTACCGGGCGGGACGGTCTCGAACCGCTCGAGACTCGCACGCCTTCCGTCCACCTCGGGAGGCTTCCCCTCTTCCTTCGCGGCCAGCTTCCGCGCCCGCTCCGCGAGGCTCCGGATCCCCGAGCGGGCGTAGTCGGGAAGGACCTCGAGGACGACGATCCGATAGGCCTTCCCCCGGTGGGTCAGCCTCAGGTCCCCGAGGTCGGGTCCGATCGGAAAGCGGATCCCCCCTCCCCTGGGATCCGCGCCAAGGACGAGATCCCCGTAGGAGGGTCCCCCGGCCATCTCCTTCCAAGCCCGTTCCTCCCGGGGTGTCCGGGGGTGCAGATACGCGAGTTTCAGGCCGGGCATCCCCGAGAAGGGATAGGTCACCCCGGGCTCCTTCCCCTCCTCGTAGGCATGGATCTCCTGATCCGTCAGGGGCAGGGTTCGTCCCCCACGCCGGACCGAGAATCCGAGCCGGAGGATCGGGTCGAAGGGGGCCTTCGGATCGGAGACCCTCCACCATTTCGGACGCACCCTGGGCTGAAAATCCTCGATGACGATCCGGTATTCAGGCTTCCCCCCCTTTTCGGAACGGAAGAGAGGGATGTCCTGCCCCTGGTAGGTCTTGAACTGCTTCTGCAAAGGGCCATCCTCGTCGAAGGCCGTGACGAGGAGGCGCTTGTGGGGATCCGCCTTGAAGTTCCGGAGCCGAAGCACGAGGTCGTCCTCGAGCGGCACCCCTTCCCGGTACGGGCTGTATTCCTCCTTCCCGTCCTTCGGATACCGGGTATAGAAGGCAGTCGCCCTCTTCTGGTGGAGGTCCAGGTCGATGAAGCCGCGGATGTCCGTCTTCCGGGACAGGGCACAGCCGATCAGCATGACCGCGATGCTCCCATGGGAAAGGAGGAAGCCGCTGCGGCTCCATTTCCATACCGAGGCGCGCATCAGGTTCGCGCTCACCTGGTAGAAGATCAGGAGGAAGAGCATCGCGAACCAGTCGCTCTTCCAGATCGAGGTGAAATCCAGGGCTTCGGCCACGGCGAATACCTTGCCCATCGGCTCGCGCCATTCTTTCGCCATTGCATCGACGGCGGCCTCGGTCCGGCGGGTGTTGATCCCGATCCGGGCCATGTCCCACCAGTCGCTCGCCGCCCGCTTCCCGAAGACGCGCTTCCTCCGGTCGTATTCCTTCCGATAGCGGGCGTCCATCTCGACCCGGTTCCCGAAAATGTTGAATCCCTTGTGCCAGAGGTTCCAGAGGAAGAAAACCTCGGCCCTGATGAAGGTGTCCCGGAACTGGAGATCACCGTATTTCTTCTCGAGTTCCCTCTGGATCCTCGTCCTCAGGGCATGCTCCTCCGCCGCCCTGAGGCGATCGTCCGGAATCGCCGCGAGGGATTTCCTCTCCTTCTCGAACCGCCGCTGCAGCTCCTGCTGGATCTTGGGCCAGTCCTCCGAATAGGGCTGTTCGGGGATCATCGTCGAGCGCTGCTTGAGGAGGACTCCCAGGATACTGGCGATCAAGAGGAAGAGGATCAGGACAATCGCGAAACGAAGTGACCGCAGAAAGCCCCAGGCCCGATCCCAGAAGATGGCCACGGCACCGAGAAGGACGAGCCCCCCGCCGAAGAAGCGGGCGAGCTCCCAGGGGGAGAGGGCCTGGGGAGCGGCGATGACTTTCCCGATCTGCATGACCTCTCCGAGAAGGAGACAGGCGAGGGCCACGAAAACGCAGAGGAGGAACCCGGGCCGGTATCTCGTCCGTCTTCGCGGAGGGGATGCGGCGGGCTTGGAGGGGGACTCGGTCCTGGCGGATGGATGCGTCATGCTCGAAACTCGAAGGCCTCGGGTCGTGGACAGCGGGCTGATACAGGAAGAATGGGCCCCTCGGGGCTCGGAGAGGATAGGGGATTCCCGGCCTCGGAAACCGCGGCGGAACCTCGCCTTCGGAAACGGGACCTATCGTCTTCGATTCAGAACGAAATCCGTCATCGTCCGGAGAGCCTCCAACTCCTCGCTCGGAGGAAGCCCCTCCAGGCGACCGAGGGCTCGCTTGAGGCAAGCGTCGGCCGCCCGGTGGGCGTAGGCCAATCCCTCGCTCAGATCAAAGCGTTCCATGAGGACACGTTGTCGCTCCGCCGGATTCCCCTCCCGCAGGATCCGGTCGAACTCCGCCCTCTCCGCGGCCGAGAGGGAACGGAGGAAGTACAGGAAAGGAAGGGTCAACTTCCCCTTGCCGAAGTCCGTCCCGAGGGATTTTCCGACGATCGACTCCTCGCCCTCCACATCAAGGCAGTCATCGATGATCTGGAAGGCAAGCCCGAGCTGGTATCCGAAATCCCTCATCCGTGAACAAAGCCCCTCCTCTCCCCCTGCATAGGCCGCTCCGAGCTCCCCGGCGGCCCCGTAGAGGGAGGCGGTCTTCTCACCGATGACCTCGAGATACAGATTCTCGGACATGTCGAGGTCGTATCGATGGAGGATCTGCGTGACCTCCCCCTGACACACGATCCTCGTAATCTCGGCGAGAAGGCGACTGCAGCGCGTATCTGGCAGCTCCACGGACATCTGGAAGGCCCGGGCGTAGATGTAATCTCCGATCAGGACCGATACTTCGTGTCCGTAGACCGAATGGAGGCTGGCGAGATTCCGGCGGACCAGGGCCCCGTCCAGAATGTCGTCATGGATCAGAGTCGCGGAATGGATCATCTCGAGGATCGCCCCGACCTTGAGGTGCGCCGGGCGGAGTCCTCCGAGAGCCTTGCCGACCAGCAGGCAAAGAGCGGGGCGGAGTTGCTTGCCGCGGAAACCGCTGACGTGGCCGAGCAAGGCCCGTAGCTCCGACCTCTCCGGCATCAGGGCCTCTTCGACCAGACGGTTGACCTGGACGAGTTCCGCCCGCACGAGGGCGGTGACGTCTTCGAGTGCTGTGGATCCTCCCACGCGGCCTTCCTTGGTCTTCCGGGCGTCTCCGTCCCTCGAGGAACATCCTCCTCGCCGACGGCGGTCGCGGGCCCATCCTATCCCCCGCCGTCCGGGGGAAAAGCCGGATCCCGTCCTCGCGAGCCGGGTCCTCAGGAATCCTCGGATTCCCCTCCGTCCTCCCCCGAACCGGGCTTCGCGTCCCCCTCCGGGAGGCGTTTCTCGGGTTCGGATCCCTGGCCCTTCAGGCCCTTGCGGAACTCCACGATCCCCTGGCCCAGGGAGTTCGCAACCTTCGGGATCCGGTGCCCGAACAGGAGCAGGGCGGCCCCGAGGATCACCCAGACTTCCAATCCACCGAGAAAGGCGAGCATCGTCACTACGACCGTCCTCCCGAGGGCCCTATCGCGCGGTCTTCCACGGGCCCGGGACCCTCGTTCCCGGCCTCCCGCGGCGGAGGCAACGAATCTTCCGCCCCCCCAGGATACCCCGGCGTCTCTTCTCTGTCTCCGCTTCCCTTCCCCGCTCCGGGATCTTCGGGGAAGCGGAACCCCGACCTCCTCGCCTTCCACCAGGCCTCCCAGGCCTTCCGATCCTCCCCGAGATCCTCCCCGCAGAGTCTGACCAGCCGGCGGCGGACCTTGGCCCGCACGGCCTCGTCATCGGAGGAGAGGGTGCGGATCAGAAGGTCCACAGCCGCACGCTTGACCTTGTACCCCTGCCCGTAGAAGCCCTCGTTGAAGGCCTCGAAGGATTCGACAAGTTCCCGGAAGGCGCGCCCGAGCCTCAGACGCTCGTGAACCGAGGCCCCGACGTAGAAGAAGAGGACGCCGAGCAGGAATCGGGTCAGCCCCCCCCATCCACCGCCCCCCTCGAGGAGGCTTTCAGGAACGAGGGGGGAGAAAATCAGGAACAACCCGCAGGAATAGAGGAGGAGGGGGGTTCGGGAACGCGGATCCCGGTCGATCCTCGAAAGGACCTCCTTTCGGATTTCGGGATCCATCGCCCGCACCCCGGCCGCTCAGCGGCCCAGGACCTCCTTCATCGTGATCCCTAGCTTCGAGGGGCTGTCGCAGACCTGGACCCCGGCCTCCCTGAGGGCGCGGATCTTCTCGTCCGCGGTGCCCTTCCCTCCCGAGATGATCGCCCCGGCGTGCCCCATCCGCTTGCCGGGAGGGGCCGTCCTGCCGGCGATGAAGGCGACGACCGGTTTGCGGACCCTTTCCCTGATGAAGGCCGCGGCCTCCTCTTCGGCCGTCCCGCCTATCTCTCCGATCATGATCACGGCTTCGGTCTCGGGGTCGTCCTGGAAGGCACGGAGACAGTCGATGAAATCCGTTCCGTTGATCGGATCCCCCCCGATGCCGATGCAGGTCGTCTGCCCCAATCCCAGCGTCGTCAACTGCCAGACCGCCTCATAGGTTAGGGTTCCCGACCTCGAGATCACCCCGATCGAACCCGGCGCGTGTATGTAGCCCGGCATGATGCCGATCTTGCACCCCTTCGACCCGCCCCCGGGGGTGATGATCCCTGGGCAGTTCGGCCCGATCAGGCGGACCTCCTTCCCCTCGAGGGCCTTCTTGACCCTGGCCATGTCGAGGACAGGGATGTGTTCGGTGATCGCCACGATCAGGCGGACACCGCCGTCTGCGGCCTCCAGGATCGCGTCCGCGCAGAACGGAGCGGGCACGTAGACGACGGAAACTTCCGCACCCGTCTCCCGAACCGCCTCCTCGACGGTGTCGAAGACGGGGACTCCCCCCGCGGCTTTCGTCCCGCCCTTCCCCGGCGTGCATCCGGCGACGACCTTCGTACCGTATTCGAGCATCTGCCCGGTATGGAAGGCGCCGTGCTTCCCGGTGATCCCCTGGACCAGGACCCTCGTTTCTTCGTGGACCCAGATACTCATCGCGCACCTCCCTTCGCGGCCTTCACGGCCTTTTCGGCAGCCTCGTCCAGGGAGGCGGCGGTCTCGAGGGCGAGCCCCGACTCCTCGAGGATGGACCGCCCCTTTTCGACGTTCGTCCCCTCGAGCCGGACGACGAGGGGGCGATCCAGCGAGATCTCCTGCGCGGCGTCGACGACTCCCTGGGCGACCACGTCGCACTTCGCGATCCCGCCGAAGATGTTGATCAGGATGGCCTGGACATGGTCGTCCGCACAGAGGATCCGGAAGGCCGCCGCGACCTGCTCCTTCGTCGCACTGCCTCCGACGTCGAGGAAATTGGCCGGCATCCCGCCGTGGAGCTTGATGATGTCCATCGTGGCCATCGCGAGCCCCGCCCCGTTGACCATGCACCCGATATTCCCGTCCAGCGCGATATAGCTGAGGTCGTGCCGACTCGCCTCGACCTCCTTCGGGTCCTCCTCGCTGAGATCCCGGTATTCGACGATCTCTGGATGCCGGTAGAGCCCGTTCCCGTCGAAGTTCATCTTCCCGTCCAGCGCGAGGACCTCGCCGGTTTTCGTAACGACGAGGGGATTGATCTCCGCAATCGAACAATCTAGGGCGTGGAAGCAACGGGTGAGCGAGATGATGACCTTCACTCCGTTCTTGAACGCGTCTCCCGTCAAGCCGAGCTTGAAGGCCAGCTTGCGGGCCTGGAACGGATGGATGCCGAAGGCGGGATCGATCGCCTCCTGGAAGATCTTCTCGGGCGTCTTCGCCGCGACCTCCTCGATGTCCATCCCACCTTCCCGGCTGGCCATCACGACCGCGCATCCCCGTTTCCGGTCCACGGTCACCGCCAGGTAGAGTTCGCGATCGATGTCCGACCCCTTCTCGACCCAGACCTTCTGGACGACCTTTCCCTCCGGACCGGTCTGATGGGTAACGAGGGCCTTGCCGAGGATCGAAGCGGCCGCCTCGACCGCTTCTTCCCGGCTCCGCACGAGCTTGACGCCACCGGCCTTGCCCCGTCCGCCGGCGTGGATCTGCGCCTTGACGACCGCGAGCGGGGCCCCCAAGGCCTCGAAGGCCTCGCCGGCCTCCTCGGGCGTCTCCGCGACCCTCCCCTCGGGAACGGCCACGCCGAACCGATCCAGGACTTCCTTCGCCTGGTATTCGTGGATCTTCATCCTGCCTCCTCCTCCGGACGCCCCCAGCCGGAGCCAATGGCCCGGGAGGCGACCGGATTTTCGCCGGGGCACCATAGGGGCCCCGGGGACGGGGATCCACTCGATTGCCCCGCCTGCGACGAAGGGTGCGGAGCGCGATGACCTCGTCCCCCCCCGGCCCTATGATCCCGGCCCATGTCCGACGAAGGCGCAGGCATCCTGGTCGACTCCGGAATCCGAAACCTCATCGCCTCGGGCGCGATCCGGGCCGAATCCGGCGTCGATCCCTCCCAGGTCCAACCCGCGAGCCTCGACCTGCGCCTGGGCTCCCGTTGCCATCGGGTCCGGACGGGCTTCCTTCCCGAACGGTGCACCGTGGCCGAGCGCCTGGAGGAGTTGACCCTCTTCACTTTCGATCTGAAAAATGGTGCGATCCTCGAACGAGGACATTGCTACATCATCCCCCTCCTGGAATCCCTGAAACTACCCGAGGGAATCCACGCCGCCTCGAACCCCAAGTCCTCGACCGGACGCCTCGATGTCTTCACGCGTCTTCTCGCGGACTGCACCGATCGCTTCGAAACGGTTCCGGAAGGCTACGAGGGCCCTCTCTACCTCGAGGTCGTCCCCCGCTCCTTCACGATCCGGGTCCGAACGGGACTCTGTCTGAACCAGTGCCGCTTCCTGAGGGGGGATCCGAGCCTCGATGAGGGGGCTCTACGGGCCTACCGCACGGAGACCCCTCTCCTTTACGACGATCGCGGAACCCCCCTGCGCCCACCCCCGACGCCGGACGGTTCGGCCCTGACGATGGGGATCGCCCTGGCCCCGGACTCCGAGATCGGAGAGATCATCGGTTGGCGCGCCCGGCGCTACACCGAGGTCCTGGACATGACGAAGGAGGGCGCCCACGACCCCGCGGACTTCTTCGAGCCGATCCCCGCGCCGCGGGGAGGACGCCTGATCGTCGAACCGGAGGAGTTCTACATCTTCGCGAGCAAGGAGAGGGTCCGGATCCCGAGGGATCTGGCCGCGGTCATGGCTCCCTACGACACGGGGATCGGCGAACTTCGAACGAACTACGCCGGTTTCTTCGACAACGGCTTCGGAGAACCCGAGGGCACGCGGGCCGTCCTCGAGGTCCGGCCCCACGACGTCCCCTTCCTCGTCGAGGACGGACAACCCTTCTTCCAGCTCCGCTTCTACCGGAGCCTCGGGATTCCCGAAAACCCGTACGGGACCTCGGGGAAGGGATCGCACTATCAGGGTCAGGCCCTCAAGCTTTCGAAGCACTTCCGGGATCCTTGAGTCCGTCCCCGGAACGAGCGTCCGGCAGATCCCGCACGTGCACATCCGTCTGCGGGAACGGAATCTCGATCCCCTCGCGCTCGAGGGCCTTGTAGATCGCGAAGTGGAGATCGCTGAAGGTGCTCCTCTTGAAATCGAGGTGGGTCCAGTAGACGACCTGGAAATCCACGGAGGACGCGCCGAATCCTTTCGCGAAGACGGCGGGTTCGGGCTTCCGGTAGACGCGCCCGTGTCCCCGGACGGTCTCCAGCAGGATCTCCCGGACCTTCTTCAGATCCGAACCATAGGCGACACCGACCTCGATCGTGCTCCGCATGTCCTGGTCGGTCCCGGTCCAGTTCGTGATCGGCTGGGAGATGAAGTCCTTGTTCGGAACGATGACGTCGATGTTGTCGAAGGAGGTGACGGTCGTCGAACGAATCGTGATCCTCTTGACCTCTCCCAGCGTCGTCCCGACGCGGACGATGTCCCCGACCTTGAGGGGACGTTCGAACAGCAGGATCAGCCCCGAGAAGAAGTTGCTGACGATGTCCTGGAGACCGAAGCCGATGCCGACCCCGAGCGCGGCGAGCATCCACTGAAGCTGGCTGATCCCCACGCGGATGAAGGAAAAGGAGATCAGCGCTCCGACGATCGACACGAGGTAGGAGGTCATCGTGCCGAGCGTGTATCGCAGACCTCGATCGATCGTCGAGGATCCCTCGAGCAGGGTCTCGACCGTGCGGCGCATCCGGCGGGCGACGGCCCAGGTCAGGTAGAGTCCCAGGAGGCAGAGTCCGAGGTCGTAGGCACGGACTTCGAGATCCTTGCCTCCCCAGAGGACCGCGTCGCCGAAGAGGGCCCAATCGGCCCGATCGAAACCGAGGATCCAGGACGCGCCGGCGAGAGCGACCGCGAGGGTTCCCAGAAGCTCGGCGATTTCGAGGTAATCCCCGAAGAGGGTGAGTCGCGACTTGGAGCGGTCCTTCGGGTCCTTCTCTCCCTCCGCCGCTCCCGAACCGTCCCCGGCCCCCCACCTCCGCTGGAATCGGAAGCGCAGCTCCTCGACGACGGCCTCGTGGAAGAGGGCGGCGAGAGCCACGCCCCCAAACAGGCCGAGGACGGCGCGCCCGCACATGACCGCGAGCCCGTGGTAGGACAGGATCCAGCAGAGGAGGGCCGCCGAAAGGGTCAGGCGCGCGGGCCAGAGGAAGAAACGATAGAAGTTCCGCAGGAAGGCGAAGCCGCCGTCCTGATCCCCCTTCACCAATTGGTCGACCAGACGCCGCTGGAGCAGGAGGAGGAAGAAGACGAGGAGGAGCCCCCCCTCCCGTAGCGCGTCCAGGCCCTCGCTGACCGCACGGGCGCGGTCCGCGGGAACCAGAGCCCCGAGAATTCGGCCTCCCTGCCCGAGCAGCCAGAACAGGAGTCCGAGGAGGAGGAGGCGATGGACCCTGCCCGCGAGCCGGTCGTTCAGGGGGAAGAGCCGCAGCCGCGAGCGGAGGGGACGGAGGGCAACCTTCAACGAACCCCACCACAGCCCGAAGGTCAGGCTAAGGCCGCCCAGGGCCTGCAGAAGGGCCCGCTCCCTCGGAGCGAGTGTTCCTGCGCCCCCCATGACCCACATCCCGATCCCGAACAGGACCCAGAACCCCGCGCGGCGCAGCAGTCCGAAGAAAGCGAGCCAGTGGACCTCGCGTTTCGGGACCTCGTCCCGCCCCTCGAGGGCGGCGAGCAGACTCCGGCTCCGCCGCAGGCCGAGGAAGGAAAGGAAGAGGCCCAGGAGAGGGAGCAGCCAGGCCAGGATCCTCCGGACGATCGAGATCCCGGAGCGTTCGCCCGCCCCCCCCCCGATTCCGAGGAGGAGAGAAGGGAGGCGCCCCAGACCCTCGAGGATCTTCGCTCCGTCGCGCGCCAGAACCGAAGGAAGTCCGAGAAGACCCTGGAACCTCTCCGGATCCCTCAGGA